>NZ_JBAVTT010000082.1:0-8249 GCF_049696395.1 Erwinia sp. | reverse complement strand
CTTGCTGTTTCAGGTAATCGAACGTCTGCTTGATAGCCTGCTGTCCCAACACGGCCATCTCACGTTGAATGGCCAGGCTTTCCTGAACTTTTTGCGCGTCAAACTTGTCCTTTAATCCATTTTCAGCTGACGCCGTGTCTCGACTGAGCTGCGAAACGTCCTGCTTCTGAGCATCCGGATTACGTATCTCAATGGTACCCGGCGAGATGGCGCTGTAAGTGGTTGAAGTCGTACTGTCTTTACTCTGCTGTAAAGTTGCGATCGGCAGTTTCGAGATTATCCGACGCGCCCTTTTATTACGCGCTCACTACAGCTCAGCATCCTTATACTGTTGATATTACGCAATGCAATGGCTGCACGATGTCCGGTGTCACTGCGAAAATGGTTGGCACGCTGAGACAGGCCTGTAAAAGCTGTCGGCGAGCAAGCAGCAGCAGGTTGCGGAGTTTATTTAGGTGATCGCCACGCCGGAGAAGCTGCCACGGAAGTAACGCTGAAATGGCAGTGGCTGGATTGATTGCCGGGTTGTAAAGTTAAATCCCGGCTCGATTGACTGGGATCTTTCACTTATGGCAAGACACTGAGTATATGTTGCAGCCATTTGTTTACTGTTAAACCGTCTGCGCTAGGATCATAATATCCATTGTTGTTAATTATGAAGCTACCTGGTAGCTCATCATTGTTGGCTAATAGAAAAGTAATCTCCTTCTCAAGAGCACTAACTCTTTCAGAAGATTCTCTAGCTATAAAACTTTTTATTACATCATCGGGATCTAAATTTTCGAAAAACCAATTCTGATGGAAATAAGCGCCTAATAAATAAGTGACATTTTCAGTTTTCATATTAAATCCCATGATTACGTTGGATATGCTGTTTGAATCCGATAGCCATTCGGCATCAGTGGATCTTTATCTATAACCAGTATGACTTGATTTGATTTGATTTGATTTGATAAATGAGATGATTGATCACCTTTATTTATAACTCTACCTACATTGAAAGTCTCTTCATGAGTTAAAACTAATCTAGTTTAATCACCAGCTAACCACTCAGTAAGCTTAATTTGGTTAGAGCGATCTGCTATAGCACTTCCTATGGCTTTATCTGCTGCCGTGCTATCAAAGAATGTACACGTTGCGCCAATACGAGGCTCAGATTGAAGTCGAGCTAATAATTTGTCATCAGACTTGTTCACATGCTTCTCTATCGCATGTCGCCATTGCTCAGCCATGTGAAGCCGTTATTTTCAAAGCTGCTTTGATAGCTACTCCAGCTGTAACTGTAATGCAGCAGGCCATAGCTGTAAGGTACCAGCGGACGCACTGGGCGATAACATCGGCAGGATAATGCAGACGTTTGAAGACTTTTCTGATCAGAGATCATCTTCAGGCAACATTAAAAAAAACAGCATGTTACCTGACGAGCTCTTAATGCGAAGAACCCTGATATCGGGGTTCTACGCCGGAATCCCTTAAGCTCCAGATATGACTTTTCCTGTATTACTACCAAAAATGGAGCCACATCCATTATTAATTACAGAATCCTTCGGCTCTTTCCTTTTAAATCCACTTCCGATTTCCGCACGGCTCATATTGATAGTGCCTGATTCACCGATACCTTTGTCAGGATTATAATCTCAGTTCAAAATATCCGATGAAACATTGCCAGTATAAAAAAACTCTTTAAAAACCCTGGCAACAAGATCAAAGTCTTTTATGAGTTGTCGTTCAGACCAATAATCACCCAAAATTGATATTTCCTCATTTGTTAGAGAAGGATCCCAGTAAAAACGGACATTGTAGTCATCGTCAGTTTCCTCACCCAGAGTCAGCAAATAATTGCCACTTTCCGCTCTTAGCTGAAGCATATCAGGTCCGGTGTTTCCATTATCATAAATATCAATTGTCAGGGTTCCTGCTTTACCTTGAAGTTTACTCAGGCATTCTTCAACTTCTTCCCATTGAGGGAGGTGTTTTTTCCCCCCTTGACCATTAAGAGTCCATTTTAGGGATAAGTTCATTTCTATTTTTTCTCCATGATGGATTTCATACCAGGCTGCCAATATAGGAACGTATGGGTTTTTTCTTCAAATATTGTCAAAGATTTCAAACCTGCTTTATCAGCCATTGCGGCAATATCACCTTTGCAAAATCCACATACAACCTCTAAGGATACCGTTAATGTCATATCTCGACCTTTAGTGATACCTTGTTCATAAGCTTGCTGAATAACACCAACCTCCGCATGAGCTGTTGCCATATTCCCATTTGGGAAGGTTCTCTTCTTATTTTCAATTTTTGCCACAATCCTGTCGTTAATAAGGGTTGGTCGACTTGCATCACCAAGGAAAAAGTCGGATCTTGCGCCTTGGTTCGTATCAGTCAAGACTGTGCCAGTTTGTGGGTCACTTAACTCCGCCGTCACTTTAGGATTTGCTGAAGGTGTTTTAGGATCAAGTGGTTGTGAACTGTTAGTCCATCCTGATTCTTTATTCGGAGTAAGTAGGCCTGTTTCTCCTTTCGATGTAACACCATGTCCTGTTGCACCACCAAAGATAGCTGCAGTGCCTAAGCCTATATTAAGTGCACCTTCGCCATAGTTACCATCAACTACCTGGCCAATCCCAGTTCCGGTTTGATAACCTCCGGCTGCTGCTAAAGTTGAGCGAGCAATAATCCCTGGAGCACCAGGCAATGCCAGCAAAGCATCTGTGCCCACAGCCGCTTGCCCCGACTGAACACTGGCCCCTTTCAGATAACTCAACGCCTCATTATAAGCTTGAGTATTATTGGTAGATGCCACGAATGCCTTGCCTGTTATCAATGACTGAATAGCGTCAGATGCTTGCTGCAAGGTATAACCGTACATAGACTGAAGTTCATAGCCATACTGGTTAAGCAAATCAGCCAGTTCCTGTTTCTGATTATCATTCAGCGGCTGCCCTTGCTGGTATTTTTCCAGCAAAAGATTACTGGCCCGGTCCTCATTAGTCAGCCGGATAATATTCTGGGAGGCTTGAATCAGATTTTTACCTGCTTTCTGGTCCTCTAGCGCTTTATTCAAGCTTTCAGCTTTCTTAGGGCTTAGGAAATTATTCTCAACCGCATTCTTCCCGGCGATTGCTCCCGTCGTGGCTGCCGCAGAATTGTTGCCCGCCATTCCGCCTGCCAACCCTGCGGCCAGCGTACCAAGAAGGCTCAGCTGTTCGCGGTCATCTTCCTTCAACGCCGCGATTTTCTCCGGCGTATCCGCCCCCCAGTACTTCTCCGCAATGTAGCGAGTGGCCAGTTCACCGCTAAAGGCGCCCGCTGCACCCGCTGCCGCATTACCGCCGGACATCTGAGCCGATACCGCACCCCATACTGCATGTACCATAGCATTGGTGGCGATGTCGACATTATTATTGGCATCGGTGGTTTCGGTTTTAATCAGCTGCGCTACCCACGGGTTCAGCCCGCCCGCCACCGCCTGACCTGCGTTACCGGTCACCAGGCCTGTCAGGATGCTGCCTATGGTCTGTGCAACCTTCTGTGACTGGCTGCCAACACCCCACTTGCTCATCTCCTTTTGATAATCAGCGCTGCTTCGAAGACCATCAAGCCATTTTGCGCGATCTGCCTCTGTCGCATTTTCCTTCAGTGGTGCAGCGTGTTTCTTCGCCTCTTTCAGCCCGTTGATATCACCCATTGTCGTGACGATGTTTGTCATCTGCCCGCTGATTTCACCGGCCAGCTGCGCCGTCTGCAAACGCTTCTGCTCCTTCTCCTTGTCGAAGATGGCACTGATGCTGTCGTTGGCGTGTTCGGTATCGCGGCTGAGGTCCGCCAAGTCCTGTTTCTGGTTTACCTTATCGCGGATGATGACGGTGCCGTTCGCCACAGCCGACTGCGTGGTCCCTTCGGCATGCCCCTTGTTGTTCAGGCCCGACAGCAGCGTACTGGCAGCATTGGAAGCCGCATTTGACAGCATCTGCGCACCCATACTGCCGCCATTAGACATCGCAATACTGCCGCCGCTGTGGCTGACCCTATAATCAGCCGTATTGTCGATATCACTGAAGCCCAGCGTGCCGGTATCCAGCCGGTTGTCTGCCGCATCGCCCTGGCTGGCGATCACCGCACCGTTCAGTTGGGTGTGATTGCCAACGGTAAGATCAAAACCACCTTTACCGGCATATATGCCGCTCTGCTCCTGCACGCTGTCAAAGTTGCTGTGCATCTTGTCCTGATTGACGCTGGCATAGCCGGAAGCCGTCATTGAACCAAAGGTGAAACTGCCGCCCACGCCATAGCTGGTCTGTTTTGAGTCGTAGCGATCGCTGTCCTGCTGGCTGGTAATGGTCAGATCCCTGCCGACATCAGCAGTCACCTGGTTACCGCTGATCTGCGCACCGTTTAGAGTGGTGTCGCGACCGCTGTTGAGCGTGACTTTGCCGCCGCTGTCAAGCGTCGTCTCCGTCCAGCGCGTGCCGCTGCCGTTTTCTTTGCCTTTGGCCCCATTGATACTGGCAAAGATGCTGATGCCCGCGCTGCCCTGACCGGCGCCAATGCTGATCCCTATACCGCCGCCGTTGCTGCTGTTTTTGCCGCTGCTCTCCTGCGTACTGGCCGCACCGCTAAGCAGTATATCTTTGGTGGCACTAAGGTTGCTGTCACCTGCCGCTTTCAGCTGACTGCCGGCAATAACAATGTCGCCACTGTACTCGCCTTCGCCTTTACCCGTCGACGTAAGGGTAAGATTGTGACCGGCATTCAACGTGGAGCCGGTAATGCTGTCTGTGGCCTGATGCTGCTGTGATTTGGAATGCTGGGTGTTAAAAGAAAGGCTGACGCCCATTCCATTATTGGGATCGGCAGTCGCATCGGCAAGCTGTGCACCTAACACAGCCTGTACGCCGGAGAGTGCGGCTTTGGTGGCCTGCAGGGCGGCAAGACGACCATCACTCTCTTTTTTCGATGACTGAGCCGCCGCAACCGCGCTATTGATGGCTTCACCCACGACGCCGGAAAGCGCCAGCGTCAGGCCGCTCTTTTTCTGCTCAAACACCTCTTCATGAACACGTTTATCGTGTCCCGGATCGATAATCACGCTGTCGCCGGTCAACGTCAGATTTCCACCTGCCACCAGATCGGATCCGCTTACGTGTGCCCGGCCACCCGCAACGATGCTGACATCGCCACCGGTACTGCCCACGGTGCTGACGCTCTGGCTTTGTGAGGTATCTTTATCCCGCAGATCATGTATTGATTTACTGCTACCGACGGTAATACCGATACCGCCGGTACCCATCAGGCCGCTCTTTTTCGTTTCCGAGAAGCGCCAGGTGGAGTCAGTATTGGTGGCGGCCAGAATATCAACGTTGTTACCCGCACTGAGCTTAACGTTATCATCGCCGACCACCTGAGAACCCTCTACCAGCAGATTATTTCCCGCCTTCAGGGCAACACTATCGCCGCTCAGCAGGGTGCCGTTTTCACGCGTAGCACTGTCTTCCTGGATCGTGTGCGTAGTTTTTTTGCTGAGAAATCCTTTTTTGGTTTTCGTCTCTTCCCTGTAGGCATAATCGCTTTCAGTAGCGGTAGTCAGACTGATGTCGCGTCCGGCGCTGACTGTAATATCCCCGCTGGCTGTGACCTGCCCCGCTTCACTGGTCACATCCCGGCCAGCACTGACCGTGGTGCTGCCGCCGCTGGCAATTTCGGTGCCCTGCTGACGAACTGATTCGTTGATCTCAACCCTTTTACCGGCTTTATAGCTGTTGCCTGAGCCGGTTTCCGCAGCCAGCAGATTGACGTCGCGTCCCGCCTGCAGCGCGACAGCACCATCCGCCGCGATTCCCGCCGCGTCACTGGTAATATCGCGTCCGGCCTTCAGCACAACATCAGCGCCGCTGGTCAGGGTAGTGCGTTCAATACCGTTTGAATGACTTTCCCGTTTGCCCTGCTCGTCATTCTCACCGTTAGCAGCGCTGTTCAGGTTGATATCATTTCCGGCGGTAAGCTGGGTGTTATCCCCGGCGTTAATGCTGCTGGCGGTAATGTCCAGATTATGGCCAGCCTGCAGGGCGAGAGTACCGCCCGCGCTGATTTCACTGCCCTGATTGCTGGTCACGTTGTTTGAGGTGGCAGTCCTGTTCCGCCAACCGTTTTTAAAGCCGGACTGAGCCTCACCGGTCACAATTTGATTACTGGTCACCGCAACGTCATGCCCGGCCTCTATCAACAAGTTGCCGCCCGCGTTGAGCTTCGCGCCGGTGAGGCTGATATCGTTACCACTCTTCAGGCTGAGGGTTTCAAGCGATGAGATAGTGGCTGTTGGTCCGCCCAGGGTATAGGTAAAGGATTTTTCCGCTCCCTGATTATTAGTGGCATTAAGAGTCCACTGCTGCGTGGTGGTGAGGTTATTGATATTGCCGTTAACACTCTCCAGCGCGACTGTTTTGCCGCTGATGACGGATCCAATATTGTTAATATCACCGAGCGCGTTCAACTGTAGATTGGCACCAGCCTGAATAAGGCCCGCACTGAGGTTACTGAGCGTGTTTTTGCTGTCCAGCTGAAGGTCATTTTGCGCGACGATCGTACTGCCTGTATTGGCAATATTGTCCGCTTTCAAAGTGACGTTATTGCCCGCAATCACGCTGCCATTATGCAGGTCAACATCCTTCGGCGAGAGATAGACTTTTGGCACCATCACCGTTTCGCCATTCACCACGGTGGCTTCCCACCAGAGGATGCTTTTATCCAGCGCGGCCAGCTGCCCGGCTGACAACGATACGCCAAACTGTAACCCCAGTGATTGCTGTTCAGCCGCCGCGTTATCCATCAGATAGCGCATCTGATCCAGCTCAGATCCAAGACCGTTCAGATAGCGATTACCGGTCTGACTCAGCACTGCGTTGCTGACGTAACGTGTATCAAAGGCCGCATCCCCAAGATAACGATAATCGTGATCGGGTTTCAGAGTCAGGCGATCTAACAGATAGGATGAACCGAGGAAGGTATTCTCGTCTGTATATTGCTGTCGCGTTTCCTGTAATGCGCCATCGGGACTTTTACCCAGCAACGCATTGAGATCGCCAAAGAGATGCTGATCGAGCTGTCCCAGCCCATTGAGTTTAGGGTTGAGGGTAATCAGATAAGGGCTTTGGTTATCGGTTGATGTCACGAAATAACCGTTATTGCCGGATGGCAACGGATACGTGCTGATATCAACGTTCGTCGGCTGATAAGAGTGCAGCGTTTTACCGTTACCAGCCGTAATATCTGACAGTTCACCGGATTCTTTTATTTCCTGGCTGGCAAGCAACCTGTCAGCTACCGGTAAAGTGTCCAAATCTGCCGGTCCATTTACCTGTCGGAGTGCGCTTTCCAGCCCATCCCGCCACTGCGGGGTATTCACTTCAGCCGTGCCTGCATCCGCTAACTGTTGTTGTTTTACTGCAGCGACGTTACCTGAGTTACTGAGCGCTTTAAGCCCCGGCGTGGCCACCGTATTGCTGTTCCAGCCGGCATTTGCGGTAGTATTAGTATTGCTGATGTCACTGCCGAAAGCGGCTGAGACATTGCCTCCGGCTTGAATGACTGCACGGTAGAGCTGCCCTGGCGTAAAGGTGTTTTCATGGCCAGTAAGGGTGTAGATAATGTCATCAGTTTGGGCATCAAAATTGCGCCTCCCCATGTAGGGTTCGGGAACGTTATCGGTGGGTTTTAAGCCCTTATATTCATATATCGCGTATTCGCTCTGAGTACCTTCCTGCCATGACTGATTATCTAACCGGTTCCCGGAAAGGGCCGCGTTACCATTTGCGAGAATGTTACTGGCCTGGTTTTCAAGGTTATCTGCATGGAGAGTTAAGTCACGTCCAGAAGCAATACGCGCCGCACTCCCGTTGCTGACCACATTGACAGACGTGCTGGAGAGGGCAAACTTCTGCTTCAGCGCATTTTGGTAAGGAGCATAATAGTTTTTTGAGATGATCGTTATGTCGCATCCCCCATCGGCTCCTCCGCAGCCCGGGCCTTCTTTAGTGGTCCTTACGTTGTAATATCCATAATCCCCCGGCGCCAGTTCGAGGATGCTGACCTTCATGGTCGCATCACCCACACCAGCACGGGTAGATGAAGACGAGCTGGTTTGTGTCACATGCAACCCATCTCGGGTATTCAACAAATGGCCGGTATTAACCGTGATATCACCGTTCTGCGTCTCAATTGTCCCTGAGGTGTTGATAACCTCGCCATTGGCG
>NZ_JBAVTT010000081.1:0-3929 GCF_049696395.1 Erwinia sp. | reverse complement strand
CGAAGGTAAAGCCTATCAAATGCATAGAGTGATACAGGTTATACCTATTGAATTTCGCGTATAGAGTGGAGGTGATAAAGCCAAAAGGAGAATGACCGTGAGCAATTCTGTTGATAACGAATCTAATAATAGTGCCGAACCCATTGTTGAAGCGGACAGGGAAGCCTCTGCCGGTAAATGTCCATTCCATGCCGGCAAGTCAAATGAAGCCTCTGGCGGCGGTACCAGCAACCGTGAATGGTGGCCACAGCAGCTGAGAGTCGACCTGCTGAACCAACACTCCAACCGTTCCAACCCGCTTGATCAATCCTTCGATTACCGTCAGGAGTTCGCCAAACTCGACTATTCCGCGCTGAAAGGCGATCTGCGTGCCTTACTTAATGAGTCGCAGTCCTGGTGGCCGGCCGACTGGGGCAGCTACATTGGTCTGTTCATCCGTATGGCGTGGCACAGCGCCGGAACCTATCGCTCCGTTGACGGACGCGGCGGTTCAGGCCGTGGTCAGCAGCGCTTTGCACCGCTTAACTCCTGGCCGGATAACGTCAGCCTGGATAAGGCACGCCGTCTGCTGTGGCCGGTGAAGCAAAAGTACGGTCAGAAAATCTCCTGGGCCGACCTCTATATTCTGGCGGGTAATGTCGCGCTGGAAAACTCCGGTTTCCGTACCTTCGGTTTTGGTGCCGGACGTGAAGACGTCTGGGAACCGGACCTCGACGTGAACTGGGGCGACGAAACAAACTGGCTGGAACACCGTCACCCTGAGTCGCTGGCGAAATCGCCGCTCGGTGCAACGGAAATGGGGCTGATCTACGTCAACCCGGAAGGCCCGGAACACAGTGGCGACCCGGTCTCTGCCGCCCCGGCTATCCGCGCCACCTTTGGCAATATGGGCATGAACGATGAAGAGATCGTCGCGCTTATTGCTGGCGGCCATACGCTGGGTAAAACCCACGGAGCCGCTGATGCCAAACATGTTGGTGTCGACCCGGAAACTGCGCCGCTTGAAGCGCAGGGACTCGGTTGGGCCAGCAGCCACGGCACGGGTGCCGGAGCGGATGCCATCACCTCCGGTCTGGAAGTGATCTGGTCACAGACGCCCACGCAGTGGAGCCACTACTTCTTTGAGAATCTGTTCAAGTACGAGTGGGTGCAGACGCGCAGCCCGGCAGGCGCGATTCAGTTTGAAGCGTCCAACGCGGCGGACATTATCCCCGATGCCTTTGACAGTGAGAAAAAGCACAAGCCAACCATGCTGGTCACCGACCTGACGCTGCGTTTTGATCCGGAGTTTGAGAAGATCTCACGCCGTTTCCTGAACGACCCGCAGGCGTTTAACGAAGCCTTTGCCCGTGCCTGGTACAAACTGACCCACCGCGATATGGGGCCAAAAGCGCGTTACATCGGCCCGGAAGTGCCAAAAGAAGATCTGATCTGGCAGGATCCTCTGCCGCAGCCGATTTATCATCCCACCCCCTATGACATCGCGCTGTTGAAAGAAAAAATCGCTGCGTCTGGTCTGTCGGTAGCGGAGTTGACCTCGGTCGCGTGGGCATCCGCCTCGACTTTCCGTGGCGGTGACAAGCGCGGGGGGGCCAACGGTGCCCGTCTGGCACTGCTGCCGCAGCGTACATGGGAAGTGAATGCCGTTGCCGCAAGGGTGCTGCCGGTGCTGGAAGAGATTCAGAAGAGCGAGCAGAAAGCGTCACTGGCCGATATAATCGTGCTGGCGGGTGTTGTCGGTGTTGAACAGGCGGCGAAAGCGGTGAATGTCGACATTCAGGTGCCGTTCACCGCAGGCCGCGTGGACGCACGTCAGGATCAAACGGATCTCGAGTCGTTTGACCTGCTGCAGCCACGAGCGGAGGGTTTCCGTAACTATCGCGCGGCGCCGGGTCGCACGTCGACCGAAAATCTGCTGATCGACAAGGCGCAGCAGCTGACGCTAACCGTACCTGAATTAACGGTGCTGATTGGCGGTCTGCGCGCACTGGGCGCTAACTTCGACGGCAGCAGTCACGGCGTATTCACGGAGAATGTGGGTGAATTGAACACCGACTTCTTCACGCATCTGCTGGATATGCGCACGGAGTGGAAAGCCACCGATGCCAGCGGTGAACGCTTTGAAGGGCGCGATCGCCAGAGTGGGCAGGTGCGCTTCAGCGCTACCCGCGCTGACCTGGTGTTTGGTTCCAACGCGATTTTACGCGCTTCAGCTGAGGTGTATGCCAGCAGCGATGCACAGCAGAAGTTTGTTAAAGACTTCGTCGCGGCATGGACCAAAGTGATGAATCTCGACCGCTTCGATATCTGAAGTAAATGAGACAGCAAAAAGCCCGCTCAGGTTTCCCTGAGCGGGCTTTTCTATGTATGGCTCCTCTGACTGGACTCGAACCAGTGACATACGGATTAACAGTCCGCCGTTCTACCGACTGAACTACAGAGGAATTGTTTCAACGGGGCGCATGTTATCGACCGCACCCTCGCTTGTCAAAGGAGTAATGCAAAAAACCTGTGCGTTTGCTGGCAAAACCAGCGATTAGCCGTTTTTCCCGCCCGTCTGCACAAAATGCAATCTCTTGCGCCAGATCTCACTTTGATCGGAATCCTTTGCCGATGTTAGAGGTGTGTCAAATTTTTGTTATTTGTCGATTTTAAAACAGGCGTTTCGGTGGTTTCATATTGAAAATTTCATATGACGTTATTATGAAATAAATGAACTGGTTCGCAGCCTACTGGTCACGGACGGCCAGAACCACAGCGTCCATTAAAGTTTAACTGAATGATTTAATACAAATAATTGAAAGGAGTGTTTCCGGCAGTCAGGTCTGACCTTACCCCTGTTTTACCCTACAATTTACTGAAGCCGTCGGTGAAGTTGAGTGAATGTAAAAGAAATTTTCATTCGATGTCACAACCAGCCTGCGCATACTAACGATAAAAAGGGCTTAGCCATGAACGTGAAAAAAACGATTTTAGCGTCACTGTTAGTGTGTATGTTACCTGTTTCCGTCTTCGCAAAGGATTTGCAGGTTGGTGTTTCTATGGCGCTGTTTGATGACAACTTTCTGACTATCCTGCGCACCTCAATGCAGAAAGAGATGCAGACAGAGGGCGTAAAAGGGCAGGTTGAAGACGCCAAGGGCGATGTCTCGCAGCAGCTGTCCCAGGTGCAGAACTTTATCAGCCAGGGTGTTGATGCGATCATCGTTAACCCGGTGGATACCAACGCCGTCAAACCTATTATGGACCTCTCCGCTAAAGCGGGCATCCCGCTGATCTTCGTTAACCGCGAACCTGCTCAACCCATGACGGACAAAATGGCCTACGTTGGTTCGGATTCAGAGCTGGCCGGTCGCCTGCAGATGGAAGCGCTGGCAAAAAACATGAACTACAAAGGCAACGTTGCCATTCTCCTTGGCGACCTGGCCAACGAATCCACCCGTAAACGTACTGCTGGTGTTAAAGCGATTATCGCGAAATACCCAGGTATGAAAGTCAGCAAAGAACAAACCGCGAAATTCACCCGTAACGATGCCGTTGATGTGGTCAGCAACTGGTTAACCGCCGGTGATGATATTCAGGCGATTGCCGCTAATAACGATGAAATGGCGATTGGCGCCTTGCAGGCTCTGGGTAAAAACGACGGGAAAGTGCTGGTAGCCGGTGTCGATGGCACACCAGATGCTTTACAGATGATCAAAAACGGCAAGATGGTTGCGACCGTATTCCAGGATGCCAAGGGTCAAGGCGAGGGTGCAGTGAAAACGGCGGTGAAGTTGGCCAATGGTGAAAAAGTGCAAAGGATCGTGGATATCCCGTTCCAGCTGATCACCAAAGACAACTACACCAAATTCACCAGCATGAACCAAAAATAACCCCGCCGTACGGAGGTGAAGAATGGCCGCATATGCGCTTGAAGCCGAAGGCAT
>NZ_JBAVTT010000080.1:0-18503 GCF_049696395.1 Erwinia sp. | reverse complement strand
TCTTTGCTGCCGTCTGCAGGGGTGATGAAACCAAAACCTTTAGACTCGTTGAACCACTTAACCTGACCTTTAATCTTTGCCATTTTGCAAATTCCTTAGAGTGTTTATTCGCCCGTGGGCTTTACGTACAGAAAAACCAGAAAAGTTACTGCATGAGGCACGATATAAAAGCTCGGCAAGGAAGTGGTATTCAACGTCAACGTCTTTACTCAAAACTTCTTTACTGAAGATGCCATACATAAACAGAACTGTACCTCGTTTTACCCAAAAGCGTTATCACATATTCGTTTATTAATGGCAAGTCATTTTTAAACAGTGATAGAGATGTCGCACACAATTGAAACGGACCAGGCACATATTGCACATTACGTATGGAGAGCTGAAACGTTTAACGCGAAATCCGTTAACGCCGGGCCTCATTCACGCTCAAACCTTAGGAGCCATCATAGCCTGCCACTTTGCCGAAGTCTATTCCCTATCCTGAAGTCTGCGCTGAATTCGTTGCATAATTATGGCATAGCTTACGCAAAAAACTTCATTGGCCTGACCGAATCCAGGGATAAACGTTTGTGCTACAAGCGGGCATAAAAAGAAGCTGTTGGTACAATTTGATTTTTAATTGCACCAAAATCAGGAAACTGTATTCCCCCCTGCCCCATTTAAAAGCACCCACGAATATCAATTAATTACCGGTCGTACCATCTGGCTATTTGCGTTATTAGGCACTGCTCTTATTTTGGCCAATTGTTAAACTATCAGTTTTAGGATTATTCCTGGTAAATATGACTCAGTAACTTTCTCGCCCCTATTCGCCAGGCCTGGAAGCGGCTTTCATCCAATCCTGCTGTCTGCATCGCTTCTGACAGCACATTCGGCGGCTCATCCAACGATTCATCCGCCAGTTCAAAGACTCCCCAGTGAATGGGAATGCTGACTGGCGCGCCCAGCGACTGATGAAGTGAGACGGCGTGATCAGGGTCCATATGCTGTCCGCTCATGAACCATTTTGGTGCGTAAGCGCCAATCGGCAATGCGGCCAGATTGAAAGGCCCTAACCTGCGCGGAATTTCCAGTAGGTTTTCCGTATAGCCACTGTCACCGGTAAACCAGAAATTCAGTTCGCCAGCGTTAATCACCCAGCCACACCATAACGATCGATTGCGATCGAACGGTGTGCGCATACTCCAATGACGAGCAGGCACCGCATGGACGGCCATTCCGGCTACTTCTTTACTCTCCCACCAGTCGAGCTGAGTCACATTCATCGCCCCAGCTTTCTTAAACCAGGCTTCCAACCCTAGTGGCACCACAAACTCGACCTGCGGGAAGCGCCTGAGAATTTTTTTGATGGTGGGCCGATCGAGGTGATCGTAATGGCTGTGAGAGATCAGCACGCAATCCAGCGAAGGTAACTCCTCGATGTCGAGTGGTGCAGGCGTTTTGCGCTGCGGGCCAAAAAAGCTGACAGGAGACGCTCTTTTTGACAGCACCGGATCAATCAGCGTGTAGCGGTTACTGGTACGCAATAAAAGACAGGCATGACCCAGCCACCAGATGGCATCGTCTGTGCCTGTAAGGTCAGCACGTTGCCACCACTCGGCGGTAAAGTTGTCATATCCCTTTGCAGGCGGAAAAGGCAAGCCCGCCGCTTTACGCTCCTTTCGCCAACGCCTTAAATCGCCATTCTGGCGCAGCTCTGGTTCAGGGTTGCGGAATCCTTCAGGCGTATGGTGCGCCTTATCAGCATCGTACCAGGGATTTTTCCAGGCCATTGTCACGCGTCCTTGTGGGGGGGCTAGCGTTCAGGGATCAGTCGGGTGAAGTCTTTATTGTCTGGCTCAGTGACGCCTGCCGCTTTCTCTTTACCGGCTACGGAATCTGTCAGACGGCGTAATAACACATTCTGACGCTTCTGCTCTTCCAGCAGGGCCTCAAGTAACTGGACCTGCTGGCTGGCTTTCACACTGGCGCGGTTAACAAAAAACCACGCAATCAGCCCGACAATCACCAATGCCACGCTAAACCCCATCGATGCTAAGCCCATCGCGCCATTTGTCATTTCGTTCATACATGCCTCAAAAGTGCTGGTGTTACTGCAATACTGACTGATGCAGACCTGCGGAGATTCTACCCGGTCAGACGCGAATTGATAGCCAGCTCACACAAATTTAAGAACCTTCGCGCAGCCGAAGTCTCAGGCTTTATGTATCCTCACTGCTAATTGCGTACAGGCTCACACCTTACTGCTATGATAAACGCTGGCAGCGCGGGGGAAACGCCAGGATTGCTGCCTGACAAACTATAAAGGGGAACACATGAGATTTTTAGTTCGCATCGTTGCGTTGCTGGTCATTATCTGGCTTGCCTTGTTGGTCACCGGGTATGGTGTGCTGGCAGGAAGCTCTAAAAACGTGGCTGGGTTGGGTTTACAGTGTCAGTACATGACGGCCCGAGGCATGGTTACAGCACAGTATCTGCACACTGACAGCGGCGTAGTCGGCGTTACCGATTGCCCATTGCTGAAGAAAAGCACCGAAGTGGTAGATAACTAAGTTAATGAGGGCCAGAGAAATCTGGCCCTCGCGGTCAGAACGGGTAGTTGTGATAGCCCATCTGCTCGGAAAGCACTTTGGCCGAATGATGCAGCATCGCTACATAATTGCTTTTCTCTTCCTCAGAAAAACGAATAGTCGGAAATGAGATACTCAGCCCGGCAATCACCACGCCAAAACGGTCAAAGACCGGCACCGCGATACAGCGCAGCCCCTCTTCCTGCTCTTCATTATCTTCCCCGTAGCCTTGAGACCGGACTTTCTCCAGCATCGGTAACAGCTCATCCGTGCTACCCACCGTTCTGGGCGTGCTGCGGTTATAGGTCACTTCAGCCATGATATCTTTGACCTCGGCGAGATCACGCCAGGCCAGTAACACCTTACCGATAGCCGTGCTGTATAACGGATTACGTCGGCCAATACGCGAATACATACGCAGGTTATACAGTGAGTCAATTTTGTGGATATAGACGATGCTGTCTTCTTCCAGTGCACCGAGATGGATTGTCTCTTTCGTCTGGCGGGAAATATCGCGCATCTGAATGTCTGCGCTGCGGATTAAATCGACATTTTGTAGGGCTTTTGCGCCCAGTTCGAACAGTTTTAGCGTCAGCGTATACTTTTCTGACTCGCCTTCCTGATCAACATAGCCCAGCGTTTTCATTGTTTGCAGAAAACGGTAAACGGTACTTTTGGACATCATCACACGCTGTGAAAGCTCGGTGATGCCGTGCTCACGATCTTCACCTAATGCCTGCAAGATGCCGAAAACCTTCAGCACCGAAGAGACTGAATCCGGCTGTTTATCCACGTCGCCATTCGCCATGACAGGACCTTATTTTTGTTTTATAAAAAATGGAACAGTATTTCTAGTATACGTTTAGCCGTCTGACAGGCGCAATGCTCATAAAGTAAATTGCCCTGACATATCTGCTGATAGTTTTCGCTGCGTAACAACATGGAATAGTCGGTAAAAAATCATTAGCATAATGATATTCACTCTTCTGACTATTTTGGTCCATGCCGCAAACAACTCAACCCGATGGATTGCCCATCCCGCAGCGCTATGGCGCAATCATGGCTATTGCATTAGGTATCACTGTAGCTGTTCTTGATGGCGCGATTGCCAACGTGGCACTGCCGACCATCGCCAGAGAGCTGCACGCCAGCCCGGCAGAGTCGATCTGGATTGTGAACGCCTATCAGCTGGCCATTATCATTTCGCTGCTGTCACTGTCGTTTCTGGGCGATATTCTTGGCTATCGCCGCATCTATCAGGCCGGTCTGGTGGTATTTACCTGTACCTCCCTGCTCTGTGCCCTTTCCAGCTCGCTAGAAATGCTCACTTTCGCCCGCGTGTTGCAGGGGTTTGGGGGGGCCGCACTGATGAGCGTTAACACCGCGCTGATCAGGATAATCTATCCGCAACGCTTCCTCGGGCGAGGAATGGGCATCAACTCGCTGATTGTCGCGGTCTCCACGGCTGCCGGGCCAACCGTTGCGGCCGCCGTACTTTCGGTAGCCTCCTGGAAATGGCTTTTCCTGATTAATGTGCCGGTCGGCCTGGCTGCGCTTTATCTGGCCTTCCGCTTCCTGCCGGACAACACTCAGAAGTCCAAAGAGCAGCGCTTCGATATTCCCAGCGCCATCATGAATGCCCTGACATTTGGTCTGTTGATTTCAGCGTTGAGCGGCTTTGCTCAGGGGCAAAGTGGCAAGCTGGTGCTGGCTGAACTGGTGGCTTTAGTGGTGGTTGGCTTCGTCTTTATTCGCCGCCAGTTAAAAATGGCCTTCCCGCTGCTGCCTGTTGATCTGCTGCGCATCCCGATCTTTTCCTTGTCTCTTGGCACGTCTGTCTGCTCTTTCTGCGCACAGATGCTGGCGATGGTTTCACTTCCCTTCTTTATGCAAAGCGTTCTTCAGCGTGACGAAGTGGCAACCGGGCTGTTGCTGACACCCTGGCCGCTGGCAACCATGGTTATGGCACCGATTGCCGGAAGGCTGATAGAGCGCTATCACGCGGGGTTGCTGGGTGCTATTGGTCTGGCGATGTTCGCAACCGGCTTGTTTTCACTCGCCCTGCTGCCTGATTCGCCTTCAGATCTGAATATCATCTGGCGTATGGCGCTGTGTGGCGCAGGTTTTGGTCTGTTCCAGTCGCCTAACAACCACACGATCATCTCTTCTGCTCCCCGCAACCGAAGTGGCGGCGCCAGCGGAATGTTGGGCACCGCACGCTTACTGGGCCAGACCAGCGGCGCGGCACTGGTAGCACTGATGTTCAATGTGTTTGGTGCCCACGGCACGCATGCCTCTTTACTCCTGGCTGGCAGCTTCGCTACGCTTGCAACTCTGGTCAGTGCGATGCGAATGACTCAGCCAGGCACCAACAGCTGAGTGGGGTTCAGGCATAAAAAAACCGGGCATTGATTGCCCGGTTTTTTCTTTTCAGCCAACGGTTATTTCAGGTACTGACCGCTGCGCAGCGCTTCTATGCGCTTATCCAGCGGGGGATGTGACATAAACAGCTCACTCAGTGACTTCGACTTACCGTTGATGCAGAAGGCCATCATGGTGCTGGCTTCCTGTGGCTCGTAGCTGGTTTTCAGACGCTGCAAGGCAGCAATCATCTTCTCACGACCCACCAGTCGGGCAGAGCCTGCATCGGCATGGTATTCACGATGACGCGAGAACCACATAGTGATGATGCTCGCCACGATACCAAACACCAGTTCCAGCACCATCGACACGGCGAAGTACACCATCGGGTTGCCGTTGTTGCTTTCCCCTTCATCACGGTTGCCAGACAGGAAGCCTGCGGCAATCTGCGCCAGAATGCGCGAGATAAAGATGACGAAGGTGTTAACGACACCCTGAATCAAGGTCATGGTGACCATATCACCGTTGGCGATGTGGCTGATCTCATGAGCCAGCACCGCTTCAGCTTCATCACGGCTCATGTTCTGCAACAGTCCGGTAGAAACCGCCACCAGTGAAGCATCACGACGGGCGCCAGTAGCAAACGCATTGATGTCCGGAGCATGATAGACAGCCACCTGCGGCATGGCGATACCCGCCTGCTGTGCCTGCTGAGCGATAGTCTGCAACAACCAGCGCTCGGTTTCATTCCGGGGTTGCTCAATAACCTCACCGCCAACGGATCGCAACGCCATCCACTTCGACATCAGCAGTGATACAAACGCACCGCCGAAGCCAAACAGACCCGCCATAATCATCAGGCCCTGTACACTGCTTGACTGGATCCCTGTCAGGCTGAGTATCAGCCCAAAGACCAACATAACGCCCAGGTTGGTCAGCAGGAAAAGCGCAATACGCATCATAGAATTTCATCTTCCTCAGTTAACAAATTCGCTTGTAGCGGATAACTATCCTATGGGCAAAGCAAAACATTTCAAGCACCCTTAAACTTTAAGTGTCTAAAAAGACATAACTTTACACTTTGAAGCATCTTTCGCGGCAACAGAAGAGAGAGTCAGGTGAAATGGCTTTCACAGCAGGATGAAATCGGCGACAGGGACAATCTGCAGGATAAAAAAAAGGGCACAGACTTTGCTGTGCCCTTCGGGTTTATTTTGCTGCGGCTGGCGGCGTTTGCGCTTTTTCAAGCTGCGCCAGATCGTTAGCAATATTGACCGTTTCGTCGAGATAAGGATCCGGTTCTTTATAGTCTTTCGGCAGATCGTCCAGCTTGGCCAGGGGCTTTTTGCCTTCCTGCTGCAGACGAGCGTTAATCCGCTCCAGACGCAGTGCATCATCTTCGTGGTTCTCTTTCTCACGCTCGGCGAGGTTCAGAGAGATAATATTGCGCTTGTCCTTCATAGCGTTGAAGCGCGCGATATCTTTGATGATGTACTGGAACTCACGATCTTTAGCGATGCGATCCTGATGGTCCTGAATCAACTTCGGCTCAAGCGAGGTTAAATCGCCTGACTTGCTGTAGCTGGCCGCGTTGATGCTGTCCCATGGCAGAGCGTTATCTTCAAACTTCTCGCCGGTTTCCACCGCTTCCACGCCGGTTGGCATCAGCAGGTCAGGCGTTACGCCTTTACGCTGAGTACTGCCGCCGTTGATACGGTAGAACTTCTGGATAGTGTACTGGACAGAACCCAGCGCAGGCCATTCAGGACGCAGCATCTGATCGTAGATACGGTTCAGTGAACGGTACTGCTGAACGGTGCCTTTACCGAAAGTAGGCTCACCGACAATCAGCGCACGTCCGTAGTCCTGCATTGCAGCGGCAAAGATTTCTGAAGCCGAGGCGCTGAAGCGGTCAACCAACACCACCAGCGGGCCTTTGTAATACACGATGCCATCGTTATCACTGTCTTCGCGAACTTTGCCGTTGTTATCACGAACCTGAACCACCGGGCCACTTGGAATAAACAGGCCAGACAGGGAAACGGCTTCCGTCAGAGCGCCGCCGCCGTTGGTGCGCAGGTCAATGACCACGCTATCCACGTTCAGCTTCTGCAATTTCTGCAGCTGCACCTTCACATCATCAGTCAGACCAACATAGAAGCCCGGAATATCCAGTACGCCAACCTTCTTGCTGCCAACATTTTGCACGGTCATTTTAACCGCGCGGTCTTCAAGACGGATTTTCTCACGCGTCAGGGAGACGATGCGGGTTTTGGTGCCCTTCCCGGCTGGTAACACTTCCAGGCGCACTTTGCTGCCCTTCGGTCCTTTGATCTGCGCGACAACGTCATCAAGACGCCAGCCGATCACATCAACCATCGGTTTACCAGGCTGAGCCACACCAACAATACGATCGCCAACGGTAATCGATTTACTCTTCGCTGCCGGACCACCAACAACCATCGAGTTAATCACCGTGTAATCATCATCCATCTGCAGCACGGCACCAATACCTTCCAGAGACAGGCTCATTTCAGTATTAAACTGCTCGGTGTTGCGCGGGGAGAGATAGTTGGTGTGCGGATCGATTTCATGCGCGAACGCGGTCATCGCCAGCTGGAAGACGTCTTCGCTGTTGCTCTGCGCCAGACGGCGGATAGCAAACTGATAGCGTTTGGTCAGAACCTCACGGATCTCTTTTTCATCTTTGCCGGTCAGCTTCAGGCTCAGCTCGTCATATTTGACTTTCGCGTCCCACAGCTGATTCAGCTCCGCCGTGGTTTTTGGCCATGGCGACTTGCTCCGGTCGATATCAATCGTATCGGTACCGGTGAAATTCATAGGCTTATTCAGCACCGACAAGGCGTACTGATAGCGCTCAAAGCGGCGTTTTTGCGCCAGGTTATACAGGTCGTAAAATACATCCAGCTTTCCGGACTTTAATTCGTCGCTTAAGGTCGTTTTTTTGCTGGCGTATTGTTCGATATCTGAGGTCAGCAGCAGGTTATGGCTGTAATCCAGCAGATTCAAATAGCGTTCGAATATCTTGACGGAAAAATCCTTATCAAGATCGAACTGGCGATAATGCGAGCGAGTAAAACGTGAGGTGACACGTTCACTGACTGTCGCATGCTGAGGTTCCTGGTGCAGCTGAGGAATTTGATCGGCACGCGTAATATTCTCGGCGGCGAAAACGTTCCCTGCCAGCAGCAGTCCTGCGATTACGGTGGTTCTGAAAAAATTGTTCATGCCCTGATTGGCCTCCGTATCAGAACTGCAAGTGTTCTGCGCGTACTATCATTGCCAGGCCGGATGCCAACTGTACCCGGACGCCATCTTTGGTAATTTCAAGAATGGTTGCGTCCATCGCACTTTTGCCCGCGGTGACTTTGATATTCTGGCCGACTTGCAGTGCTGCGGTATCGGTAACGGGTTTAGTGGGAGCTGGAGCTGGAACGGCTGCTGGTTGACGCTCTGCGGAAGGTGCGCGCTCGGCACTACGCTGAGGTTTGCTGCGAACCTGGCGTGGCTGCTCACCTTCGGCAGAAGGTTTACGGGCTGGTTTACGAGGACGACGTGGTGCGCCTTCTTCTCCGGCTTCGCGTTTCTTCGCCTGCTGCTGCTCACGCTGTGCCTGAACACGCGCTTTTGCTTCTTCGAGTTGCTTACGCGCATGTTCAACATGCTGCTCGTCGAGAACGCCACAAGCGTTACCGTCCAGATCAACGCGGACTGCACCGGCTTTGATGCCGTACAGGTAGCGCCAGCTGGAGGTATAAAGACGGAGTGCGGAGCGGAGCTGAGTTTTACTCAAACTCATTTCGCCCTGAACACGGTCGACTAAATCCTGAAAGATGCCGACCTTGAGCGGTCGTGCTTCGCCTTCAGCGCTAAAGCATTGTGGGAAACGCTCGGCCAAAAAGGCGATGACTTCTTTACTACTATTCAACTTAGGTTGATTTTCCATGAAATTTCCTGATTACAACGGGTTTGCCAATCAGCGCAGGCATGAACAGGCGTCATTATAATGACCCCATCGGCAATTGCTACGTGATCCAGCGCTTTAGCTACGTTTCATGTGAATAAATTTTTCCACATCAGACCCGGCAAGCACCTCACACAGCCCGTCAGTAAGGGTTTTAAGCCCCGCTTCGTCTTCACTGTCGAAACGGTTATATTCGATGCTATCGATGTCCAGCACGCCAATTGTCTGTCCGTTCACTACCAATGGCAGCACGATCTCAGCATTACTGGCAGCGTCACAAGCGATGTGGCCAGGGAAAGCATGGACGTCATCCACACGCTGAACCTGACTTTCGGCAACGGCCGTGCCACACACTCCGCGACCGACGGGAATACGTACGCAGGCAATTTTGCCCTGGAAAGGTCCCAGAACCAGCGTATCGGCTTCGGTCAGTAAATAGAAACCTGCCCAGTTAACTCCGTCAAGGCGCTCATATAACAGCGCACTGCAGTTGCCCATCGCCGCCAGGAAACTTGTTTCTCCAGCGATAAGCGCACGCAAATCACGGTTCAGGTCCGAATAAAACTCAGCTTTTGTCATTTTTTAACCATTGTGAAAACGTGTCATGAGGCCCATGATGGCCCCTTGCTAAAATAAGCATTAATTGCCCAGACGGACAAGGTGAATCATTGCGTTAGTTAATATACCCTTAGTCAGTCTGAAGCCTTAAGCATGACCAGCACCAGTCATCATCCTTTTATGGCGAAAAAACTTAACCCTGCCCAGCACCTGCGCTGCCTGGGCCTGAGACAATCAGGATTATGAAAATACACGCCATTAGCCATGCTCTGCCTCAGGCACGTTATCAGCGTTGCCCACAATGCGATACCCTTTTTTCCTTACCAGATGTTAAATCGAATCAGTCTGCGCACTGCCCACGTTGTAATGCTCGCATTATGAATGGCCGTGACTGGTCGATGACCCGGCTGTGCGCCATGGCCGTGACCATGCTGCTGTTAATGCCTTTTGCCTTTAGTGAACCGTTAATGAGCATTCGTCTGCTTGGCACCAATATTTACGCCAGTTTGCTGGCGGGTATTATGCAGATGGCACAGCAAGGCAACGTTATTACTGCCTCGATGGTGGCTTTTTGTACTATTGGTGCGCCAGCCACATTGGTAGGATCTATTGCCTATCTCTATTTTGGCGACAAATTAGGCATGAACCTGCGCCCGGTATTGTTGATGCTGGATCGTCTTAAAGAATGGGTCATGCTCGATATTTATCTGGTGGGGATCGCCGTTGCCTCTATTAAAGTGCAGGACTACGCGGCTATTACTCCCGGCCTTGGACTGGTGGCTTTCATTTCACTGACGTTGCTCAGTCTGGTGACCTTGATTCATTTGAATGTGGAGCAGCTGTGGCACCGTTTTTATCCGCAGCCTCACCCGAATGTTCCCAGGGAGCAACTGCAGGTTTGCCTGAGCTGCCACCACACAGGTGTTGCCGATGAACGGGGCCGTTGCCCACGCTGTCACACGCCTCTTTATTATCGTCGCCATTTCAGCCTGCAGAAATCATGGGCGGCGTTGATTGCTTCTATTGTGCTGCTGATCCCCGCTAACCTGCTGCCAATTTCCATTATTTATGTCACCGGATCCCGGCAGCAAGACACCATCCTTTCAGGGATTATGTCGTTGGGTGCAGGGAATATTCCGGTGGCGATTGTGGTCTTTGTTGCCAGTATCCTGGTGCCCTTTACCAAAATTATCGTGTTGCTGACGCTGTTGCTCAGCATTCACTTTAAGTGTGAACAGGGCCTGAAGACCCGCGTCCGCTTGCTGCGGGCCGTTACCTGGGTTGGACGCTGGTCTATGCTGGATCTGTTTGTTATTTCTTTAACTATGTCGCTGGTCAATCGCGATCAGCTTCTGTCTTTTACCATGGGACCGGCAGCTTTCTATTTCGGCTCGTCAGTCATACTCACTATCCTTGCCGTTGAGTGGCTGGATAGCCGTTTACTTTGGGATGCACATGCAACAGGAAACGCCGACTACATCGACTAACGCGCGCCTCACCACCCGGCGGAAAATTTCGCCGTTCTGGCTGTTGCCGTTTATTGCGCTGCTGATCGCTGGCTGGCTCATCTGGACCAATTACCAGGAGCGCGGCACCACCATCATTATTGATTTCGCCACGGCGGACGGCATTGTGCCGGGCAGAACGCCTGTTCGTTATCAGGGGGTGGAAGTCGGTCTGGTGCAGGGCATCAGCATGACAGATGATTTGCGCACCATCAAAATCAAAGCCAGCATCAAAAGCGACATGAAAGATGCGCTGCGTGATGACACACAGTTCTGGCTGGTGACGCCTAAAGCCTCACTGGCCGGGGTTTCTGGCCTTGATGCGCTGGTTGGCGGAAACTACATCGGCATGATGCCGGGTAAAGGCCAGCCAAAAGAGAACTTTGTGGCGCTGGATACTCAGCCAAAATATCGCGTGAATACCGGCGAGATGCTGATCCACATGCAAACACCCGATCTGGGTTCACTGAATACCGGCTCGCTGGTTTATTACCGTAAAATTCCTGTAGGCCGCGTTTATGACTACAGCATTAACCCGGGGAATAAAGGCGTAACGGTGGATGTCCTTATCGAGCGCCGTTTCACTAATTTGGTGAAAAAAGACAGCCGCTTCTGGAACGTGTCTGGTGTAAAAGCCGACGTTGGACTGAGTGGCGTGAAAGTCCAGCTTGAAAGCGTGGCGGCGCTGGTCAACGGGGCAATTGCCTTCGATTCTCCAGAGCACTCTGGGCAGGCCAAATCCGAAGATAATTACACTCTTTATCCAGATTTAGCGCACAGCCATCGCGGCGTTATCATCAGTCTGGATCTGCCAAGCGGCAAAAATCTCAAAGCCAACAGCACTCCACTGATGTATCAGGGACTTGAAGTCGGGACGCTAACCGGTCTGACGTTACAGCCAGGCGGCAAAGTGACCGGCGAGTTAACTATCGATCCTTCGGTCACCGGTCTGATGCGCTCTGGCACACGCATTGAAATGCGCAGCCCGAAAATCAGCCTGAACGACACCAGTTTAAGCAGCCTGCTGACTGGCAACACGCTGGAGCTGATCCCCGGAGAAGGTAGCCCGCAGGATCATTATCAGGTGCTGGAAAGCAATGAATCACTGCTGCAACAACCCAACTCGATTGAGCTAAAGCTAACGGCTCCTGAGAGCTATGGCATTGATGCAGGCCAGCCAATTATGCTGCATGGCATGCAGATTGGTCAGGTCGTTAGCCGCACCCTGAACGAGCAAGGCGTGAACTTTGTTGTCGCCATTGCTGCGGACTATCGCAAGCTGGTGCATGGTGACAGTAAATTCATCATCAACAGCCGTCTTGACGTGAAGTTAGGCATTGATGGCATGGAAGTGCTTGGTGCCAGCGCAAGAGAATGGGTGGATGGCGGCATCCGTCTGGATCCTGGAAATAAAGGAGAGGTGAAAGAAAGCTATCCGCTTTACGCCAATGCTGAGAAAGCGGCAGAAGGCATTACCTCCAGTCAGCTGCCCACTACTCTGACGCTTACTGCGAAGAGCCTGCCTGATGTTCAGGCCGGATCTATCGTGCTGTACCGCAAGTTCCAGGTGGGTGAAATTGTTGATGTGATCCCGAAAGCCAATGAGTTCGATGTTCGGGTGCATATCAAACAGGAATACCGCAAGCTGTTGACAGCCAACAGCGTGTTCTGGTCTGAAGGCGGTGCGCGCGTCCAACTGAACGGCAGCGGCTTAACCGTTGAGGCTTCACCGCTTAACCGCGTACTGAAAGGTGCGATCAGCTTTGATAACCTGACCGGTGCAGGCGCAGGGCTGACCAGCAAAGATAAGCGCGTGTTGTATAACTCAGAAACCGCCGCACGCGCGGTAGGCAGCCAGATTATTCTGCACACTTATGATGCCACCAAACTTGCTGCAGGGATGCCAATCCGTTATCTGGGCATTACCATCGGTCAGATTGAAGGCCTGGCGTTTAACCAGCAGAAAAATGAGGTTGTCGCTAAAGGCGTCCTTTATCCGGAATACGTGCAGGACTTCGCTCGTATTGGCAGCCGCTTCTCGGTGGTTTCGCCGGAAATATCGGCAGCCGGTGTTAACCATCTGGAAACCTTGCTGCAGCCCTATATCAACGTGGATCCGGGCAAAGGTCGTGCTCAACGGAGTTTCGATCTGCAAGAGTCGACGATTACCGACGCCCGTTATCTGGATGGCCTGAATGTGGTGATGGATGCGCCGGAAGGCGGCTCTGTCTCTGTAGGAACGCCGGTGCAGTTCCGTGGCATTGAAGTGGGGACGGTGACGGGGACTTCATTAGGCACCATGGCAGACCGTGTACAGATCACCCTGCGCATCAGTAAGAAGTACCAGCATCTGGTGCGTAACAACTCGGTGTTCTGGCTGGCTTCCGGTTATAACCTGAAATTTGGCCTGATCGGGGGCGTGGTGAAAACCGGCACCTTCCAGCAGTTTATTCAGGGTGGCATTTCCTTTGCCACACCGCCGACCATACCGCTGGCTCCGCAGGCAACGTCTGGCAAGCATTACCTGCTGGAAGATGAAGAGCCAAAAGACTGGCGTAAATGGGGAACCGCACTCCCCGCTAATTAACCTGAACGGGCAGCCTAGAGCTGCCCGTTTTTTTTCAGCTGGCAGGATGTGATAAACTCGCCCTACTTATTTCCAGCGGAATTTTTCAGTGTCCTCTTCCTCACGCGTGTACTTCCCCGACTCTTTCTTAAACCAGATGCGAGAACTGCTGCCAGACGTTGCAGAGTTCGATCGTTTCATCGCCATTAGCCAGCAACCGTTACGCCGCAGTCTGCGAGTCAACACCCTCAAAATAAGCGTGGTCGATTTTCTGGCACTGGTTGCACCTTATCACTGGCAGCTGACGCCGATCCCATGGTGTGAAGAAGGTTTCTGGATCTCCCGTGATGATGCCGACACGCTGCCGCTGGGCAGCACCGCTGAACATCTCGCCGGGCTGTTTTATATTCAGGAAGCCAGCTCAATGTTGCCGGTAAGCGCCCTGTTTGCAGGCTGCCCGGAGCCGGAAAGGGTGATGGATGTGGCTGCCGCGCCAGGGTCTAAAACCACGCAGATAGCCGCGAGAATGGGTAACCACGGCGCGATCCTGGCCAACGAATACTCGGCCAGCAGGGTTAAAGTGCTGCATGCCAACCTGAGCCGCTGCGGAGTAAGCAACACCGCAATGACCCATTTTGATGGCCGGGTGTTTGGCGCAGCGCTCCCAGAAATATTTGATGCCATTTTGTTAGATGCACCTTGCTCAGGTGAAGGCGTAATCCGTAAAGATGCTGATGCGCTGCGTAACTGGTCTACGGAAAGCACCGAAGAGATTGCGGCCACACAGCATGATCTTATCGACAGTGCGTTTCATGCCCTGAAGCCAGGCGGCACGCTGATTTATTCCACCTGCACGCTTAATCGCAGTGAGAATCAGCAGGTAATTGCCTGGCTACAACAGAAATACCCTGAAGCTGTAGAGATTGAACCGCTGAACGACCTCTTCCCAGGCGCAGAACAGGCCGCTACGCCAGAAGGTTTCCTGCACGTTTTCCCCCAAATTTTTGACAGTGAAGGCTTCTTCGTTGCCCGTCTGCGTAAACTGGAAAGCCTACCTGCATTGCCGGTTCCCCATTATAAGCTTGGGAAATTCCCGTTCTTCCCGGTAAAACGCAAAGAGCAGCAGGAAATTATCGAAGCCGCAGCGAAGTCCGGGCTCAGCTGGAACAGCAAAACACACACTTTATGGGAGCGCGATAAAGAGATTTGGTTGTTCCCGTTAGCCATTGAGCCGCTGTTGGTCAGAGTGCGATTCTCACGCATTGGCCTGAAACTGGCAGAGACGTTCACCAAAGGCTATCGCTGGCAGCATGAAGCGGTGATTGCTCTGGCCAATCCCGAAGCAAAAAATCGTTTTGAGCTGACATTAGCTGAAGCAGAAGAGTGGTATCGCGGACGGGACATTTATCCGGAAAGGGAATTACCGGCAGATGAGTTGATCCTGACCTGCCAGCAGCAGCAGATTGGCCTGGCGAAGAAAGTCGGGAGCAGAATAAAAAACAACTACCCTCGCGAACTGGTGCGTGACGGAAAATTGTTTTCGTAAGACTGGAAGTTACTGGATCTGCACTACTGTTAACCGGTTGCCATAAACGGCACCGGTATCGATATAGTGCTGATTGTACGCTTCCAGCGGAGCCGATAGCGGCGTGTGGCCAAAATAGAATGCATCGGCTCCGGTTATGGTCTGCCCTTTTCCCTTCTGTAACTGCTCAATACGGTGGCGGCTCCAGACAACCTCGTTGCTGTTGACCTCTGCCTCCCACGCGTAATGCTCTGCTGGGTAATCAGCGTGGGCAACCACCACAACACGTTGTTCAAGTTGGATGTGCAGAATGAGCGGGAGTGAACGGCAGCGGTTGATGGCATGCTTTGCCTCCATCATTGCTACGCCTTTCAGTTGATAAAACCAGTCACCGCCATTAAACATCCACTGCTTATGCAAGCCACACTTCAGCGCACTGATTGCCATCTCTTCATGATTGCCGCGAACGCTCCGAAACCAGGGTTCCTGCAACAACGCCAGACATGCCGGACTGTCCGGCCCACGGTCTATTAAGTCGCCCACTGAGATCAACAGATCTTTTTCCGTGTCGAATTGACGGGTTTTCAGTTGTTCATCCAGCAAGGTTCTACAGCCATGCAGATCGCCCACCAGATAAATATGACGCCAGCTCTCGCCGTTAAGATATTGGTACAGCATGATCCACCCTGAGCTTTTTACCGACAATATTGACAGTCCGTTTAGGAAATACCGTCTACAGTATAGGCTATTCAGGGATTGGGACTTCGCACGCTCATGAGCAACCGCAAACAGTTTTACATCACGCTGTCGTTAATAACGGCAGGAAGCCTGTTAATAATTGAGGTTTTAGCGCGGCTGGTGCATCTGATTATTGTGGGGTGAAGCTGACAGCGCCGGTTGCGGGGTCTGGCACCCTGCTGACGCTGTAGCTGGCGGCACTATTTGGCTTTTAATGCGCGCGGGTTTTTGCTCAGTGAAGCTGACCAGTTGAACTCTTTTACTTCACTTTCTTTAGCAGAAGACGCCTTACGAGGCTTCCTGGCTATCACGGCTTTGGTCGTTTCCTTTACCACACGGTCTTTCATTATCAGGCGCTTGGCCTCTTTCAGAATATCCTTTTCTTCTTTCTTACTAGGCACATGACTCATCTTCAACGTCAGGACTTGTACCTTTGCCGCCACCAGCTCTTTCTCAGCTTCGGTAAACTGATCGATCGAAATCTCTTTGTCGTTTTTCATCAAGTGGGCTCCAGGCCAGAACGGTGGACGCGGAACTCGCGTATCGTTTGCCCACTGAGGGTAGAGTGTTGGCGCTGGATAAACAAGATAAAGGGTAAAAACCTGTGGGTTTAGCAGGATTATGAGCTCAACAAGGCGTTTCGCACAGCTGATGGAAGCGTTTGAACCGAATGTACCGTCATCAGAGTATAAAAATCATTCTCTACTCTGAAGGGGAATCAAGGCGCGTTTGCGCTGTCAGACCCTGAAGGATAATTCAGCGTCAGAACCCGGCACGTCCGGGCGGCTTTACCACAACGGAGTACAACTATGACTGAGCAGGCGTCTTACACTATTGGCAAACTGAAAATCACCCGTCTGACTGAACAAATGTTCAGCGTGCCGCAGGGGAAACTGTTCCCCCTCTCGAGTGAGGATTCGAATGCAGATGTGCCAATAAAGATGAGTGTTCACAGCTGGCTGGTAGAAACACCTAACCGCATTATGCTGATTGATACCGCGACCGGTAATGGTAAAGACCGACCGTTCAGCCCCCTTTTCCACCGGTTAACTTCTCCGTGGATGGAGAACCTTACGGCGGCAGGCATCGATCCGGCCGATGTGGATTATGTGCTGCATACCCATTTGCATACCGATCATGTTGGCTGGAATACCGTCCCCAACGGCGATGAGTGGATACCCACTTTCCCTAACGCTGTCTGGGTTTGCCCCCAGGCAGAAGTCACCTATATGACCTCTCCGGCCGCTGCGGCACGCAGAGCGGTATTTGATGACAGTGTTCAACCCATCATTGACGCACGCCGACTGGTCACCCTACCCGATGAAATTACAGAATATCTGCCCGGCATCTTCTTCTATCCAACGCCTGGTCACAGCCCCGGACATATGAGCATTGTCTTTGTCACGGAGGGTGAAACGGTGGTGTTCTGTGGCGATGTCATGCATTCTGCCATTCAGGTTGCTCATCCGCAGTGGAGTTCCATGTTCTGCGGCAATGGCCCGCTCGCTGCGGAGTCTCGCCAGTGGTTACTGGATTTTGCCGTTGCTGAAAATGCTACCCTCTTTCCCTGCCACTTCGATCACTCTTCTGCCGGACGCGTTTCTAAAGAAAACGACAAATTTGTCTGGCAATTTGTTTAGGAAAAACACCCAGCATGACTATCGCCCTGCAAACGCCGTTGATTCCTTCATTCGCCCTGAGCCAGTTAAACCAGTGTAACGTCTGGCTGAAAATGGAGTCTGCCCAACCAAGTGGTTCATTTAAGCTGCGCAGCGCCAGCCATGCCTGCCAGTATTATGCTGACCAGGGTGCAAAAGCGTTTATCAGTTCTTCCGGGGGGAATGCCGGCATTGCCGTTGCGCACAGTGGCCGTAAGCTAAATATGCCCGTTACGGTAGTCGTCCCTGAAACAACGTCATCACGGGCAAGACAGCTTATTTTGCAGGAAGGCGCGCAACTTATAGTCCATGGCAGCAACTGGAGTGAGGCGAACGATCACGCCTTATCACTGACTTCCGCGACCACCGTCTATGTGCACCCTTTTGACAATCCGCTGCTCTGGCAAGGCATCAGCACCCTTGTTGATGAAGTGGTTGAAGCGGGTGTTATGCCAGATGCTGTAGTGCTTTCCGTAGGCGGAGGAAGTTTGCTGTCTGGCATTGCGCTGGGTCTGGAAAAGCATCAGCTGAAAAACATTCCTGTTTATGCGGCGGAAACTTTCGGCACGGCTTCGCTTAATGCCTCCATGCAGGCGAAAAAATTGGTCCGCCTGGAGAAAGTCAGCGGCATTGCCACCACACTGGCAGCCAGCCAGGTTTGTGATAATGCCTTTCACGTCAGCCAACAGTTTGATGTGAAGAGTTTGCTGGTATCAGATGATGAAACGGTCGAGGCCTGTAAACAGTTTCTGGACGATCATCGGGTATTAGTTGAACCAGCCTGTGGGGCAGCCTTGTCATTGCTGTATAAAAGCAGGATCACCTTTAAACCTACGGATAATGTATTGGTGATTGTTTGCGGCGGGGCTTCGGTTACCTGTGAAATGCTGATGGACTATAAGTTAACTCACTAAGTGGCTTTGATATTCATGTTTATTGGCTGAGTCACGGTGGATTTCATCGTGGCTTGGCTTTTCAGCTCGTCTGAAAAGTCATTCTTCTGGCTCTTTATATCGGCGATTTGAATACCATTGCAC
>NZ_JBAVTT010000079.1:0-53385 GCF_049696395.1 Erwinia sp. | reverse complement strand
GCTGAGAAACCTCTGATTTACTGGTCTTTCTTTTTCCAGTTAGCCCAGGGATCTTCAGTGAGGATGTCTGGCTCTGGTGAAGAATTATGCTCCGGGACGGGCGCCGAACGTTGAACAGGCGCAGCATCGACTTTACCGGCAGGCTTGCTCTCCAGAGAGGCAATATACAGATCTTCTACTTCCTTACGTGCCCAGGGCGTGCGGCGCAGGAATTTCAGGCTGGATTTCACGCTGGGGTCGCTTTTAAAGCAGTTGATGTTGATGCGGTTGGCCAACTCGGCCCAACCATAACGATCCACTAAAGCGAGAACCACGGCCTCCAGTGTTACGCCATGCATTGGGTCATTTGAAGAGTGAGTGGTCATGATACGTCCTGGTCGGGGAGAGAATGGCGGACAACATACTGAATGCTGCGCGGGAGTGCAAATAACACTCATTATAGTGGCGGATATCCTTGCTCCAGACGAAAAAAAACCAGCGCACAGTGCGCTGGTTAGCAAAGTCAGGAACTTTTACCCGATCAGAAGTCGGCTTTCAACACCACACGGAAATTCGCCTTACCTGCACGAACATGATCCAGCGCGTCATTGATTTTAGACATCGGGAAGAACTCAACCTGCGGGGCGATATTCGCGCGGGAGGCCAGCTTCATTAAAGAACGCAGCTGACCCGGCGAACCAGTAGAAGAACCGGTTACCGCTTTATCACCCATGATCAGATCAAACGCACTGACCTGGAAAGGTTTCATCACTGCACCCACGGTATGGAATTTACCTTGTGGTGCCAGCGCATCAAAGTAAGGTTTCCAGTCCAGATCGACAGCGACGGTGCTGAGGATCAGATCGAAACGTCCGGCCTGGGCTTTCAGGGCTTCAGGGTCGCGGCTGTTGACCACTTCATCTGCGCCCATATCCAGAATGGACTGTTTTTTTGCTGGCGTTGAACTGAACGCCACCACTTCCGCGCCCATCGCACGCAGGATCTTGATAGCAATGTGGCCCAGACCACCAATCCCAATAACCGCGACGCGGCTCATGGCGTTGATGTTGCTCATCAGCAGCGGTTTGAACACCGTGATGCCACCGCACAGCAGAGGACCGGCGCTGGCAACGTCCAGGCTTTCAGGAAGCGGGATCACCCACTGCCAGTCTGCACGCAGTTTTTCAGCAAAACCGCCGTGATTCAGGATGGTTGGCGTTGAACCATTCTCACAGTTCACCTGCTCACCCTTAATACAGGAATCGCAGTGCTGACAACTTTTGGCTGTCCAGCCAATCCCTACACGCTGCCCTACTTTCAGGCCTTTGGCAGCAGCGGCTTCACCCAGCGCCGACACACGACCAATCACTTCATGGCCTGCAATGGTCGGGTAGCTGGAGATGCCCCACTCATTATCAATCATCGACAGATCCGAATGGCAGACGCCGCAGTATTCCACCTCAACTTCCACTTCTTCTGTACTCAGTTCACCTGCCTCGTATTCGTACAGTTCAAGGGCCTGGCCGGCTTGCATAGCTGCGTAGCTTTTAATTTTCACTCATCACCTCGGTTTTTGAAATTACTGAGAGAGTTTAGCAAACCGTCATCGCTTGCCATGGACCGAAACGAGTCATGGGAAGACAGTGGATTGTATCTGTTTGTAACTGTTGTGGTTTTATTGTGCTCACCGCACAAAAATTCACCTCGCCAGAAGGTGAATTTTTGGGAAACTGGCTATCGAAGCGCTTAACGGGTCCGCGACTTAATCCGTCAATTTATGGGTAACGTGACCAATAGCCTCGACAACCTGGGCGGAATTAGCCTGGATATCGACGATCACGTTCCCCGCTTCACGCACAAGGTGAACCCCTTCATCGGCGCGAACCAGGTTAGCCGTAATGTTCTTCTGCGCCATAGCGGCCAGTTCATGGTTACGATCAACCACGCCGGAAATCTCCTGACTGGCGCTGTGAATATTGGCCGCCAGGCTGCGAACTTCGTTAGCGACCACCGCAAAGCTGCGGCCATGCGTTCCAGCGCGTGCGGCTTCAACAGCGGCGTTCAGCGCCAGCAAGTTGGTCTGGCTGGCAATCGAACGGATAGTTTCAACAATCACCCCGATTTGGGCAGACTGAGAGCTAAGCCCATTAATATCGTTGGACACCTTGCGCAGCTCACCAGCAATTTCATTCATTTTCCGCACGCTGTTTTCAATCACGCTCACCCCCACGCGGGTATTTTCGCTGGTTTCCAGCGCGGCCTGATAAGCGTGTTCAGCGGCTTCACGCTCCTGCAGGTTTTTCAGCACCTGCGGAGAGACATCGGTGGCAAACTTCACCACTTCGTACAACTGATTGTTTTCGTCAAACACCGGGTTATAGGTTGCCCGCAGCCAGAGGGTTTTGCCCTGCTTACTGACGCGAGCAAACTGCCCGGAGACAAAGTCACCCCGGCGCAGTTTTTTCCAGAACTCTGCGTATTCCCGGCTGTTGGCGAGTTCAGGGGTGCAGAACAGGCTGTGATTTTTGCCGATAATTTCCTGGGATTGATAGCCCATGGTTTTCAGGAAATTGTCATTGGCGCGCAGAACCTGGCCCCGCAGATTAAAGGCAATCACCGCCATTGAGCGGTTAATTGCATTGGTCATCGCCCGCTGTTCCTGCGCATCCAGAATACGGTCAGTGATATCGGAGGCCAGCTTAACGATTTTAATCACCCGGCCGCTGCGGTCTTGTACCGGCACGTAATTGGCTTCTAACCATAAAGGACGGCCGTTTTTGGCGATACGCAAAAATTTATTACTGAAGCTCTCTCCACGCCGCAGGCGTTGCCAGAAGTGGCTGTACTCTGATGAACTGACCAGCGTCTGTGGGCAAAACATGCTGTGATGTTGCCCGACAACTTCATGCAATGCGTAATCCATTTTCTCTAAAAAGAGTGTGTTGGCATTTAGAATGAGGCCATCTGGTGTGAATTCGATCATGGCAATGGCGTCATTTAGCGAACTTAATGTCGCTTTTGAATGACGGGAATTGTTATAAAACACACGCGATAAAACCCCGGATTTAATCGTGCTGATCATGGTGTAACCTTATTGTCATATTTATGGTATTCGTCACAAGTAAGGTATCGGCAGCGTTGGCGTAAATTTAAGCTGTAGATTAAAAGCATCTTTGATGGGTTTTTGGTCGTTAATTCACAGCGATATTTGAAACATTATTGATTTCATGGCTATAATCTTGCCACCGATTAACACTTAACCACTATTAAGGAGGCCCCCATGCAGTATTGTGAAATGAATTTATTTTCACGTACTTTTGGTATTAGGTCTGCTCAGGCTACTCCGCTATCACGCGGCGATGACCTGAGCTTGAGCGAAGCTGTAAACTGATCCTCCCTTCCCTCCGGCTTTCCGGGTTGTCGTCTGCCTTTTATGACGACGGGCATGCTAATGCCTGTAACTCTGGATTAAGCAATGAGCACATTACTTTCTGCACACTCTCTCTGTTTCGATAATGCCTTCGGTCCTCTGTTAGACCAGGTCTCCCTCACGCTTTCTCGCGGCGATCGTATTGGCCTGATTGGTCATAACGGTTGTGGTAAAAGCACCCTTTTGCATCTGCTTTCCGCTGATATCGACCCTGTTTCTGGTTCGGTGACCCAGGCCAGCCAGTGTCTGATGGCGCACATTGAACAGCACCTCCCTGAAGCACTGAATAAGTCGTCGTTAATTGACGCGGTTGTCGCACAGCTTCCAGCCTCCGAACAGCAGAGCGACCGCTGGCAGGCTGAAGTGATGCTCGACCAACTCGGCTTTGACGAAGCGGTCTGGCAGCAACAGGTTGATACGTTAAGTGGCGGGCAACACACACGTCTGCTGCTGGCAAGAGCGCTCATTTTGCAGCCCGATTTATTGCTACTGGATGAGCCCAGCAATCACCTGGATTTACCGACGTTACTCTGGCTGGAGCAGTTCCTGAAAAGCTGGCACGGCAGTTTTGTGCTGGTGTCTCACGACCGCTATCTGTTGGATCGTGTGACCAATCGCAGCTGGATAATGCGTGATCAGAGGCTGCACAGCTTTCACTTACCCTGCACGCAAGCGCTGGCGGAACTGGAACTGAGAGATGAAACCGATGCTTTGCGCAATCAGGCAGAGCAGCGGGAAATCGATCGGGTAACCAAAAGTGCAAAACGTCTGGCGGTGTGGGGACAGGTTTACGACAACGAAGATTTGTCCCGTAAAGCCAAGCAGATGGAAAAGCGCGTGGACAAGCTAAAGGATGAGCAAACCCTGTTAACGGAAGGATCCAGATGGCGGCTGACGCTGCAGGGTGAAGCGCTGCCGGCCGATCGGTTGATTGAGCTTAACACTGCGGCGATCTCCGCAGATATCGACTGCCCTACGCTGTTTACGGTGAACCACTTGAAGGTGAAAAGTGGCGATCGCGTGGCGATTTTGGGCGCCAACGGCGGCGGTAAATCCTCTCTCTTGCGGGCTGTCTGGAGAGCCTCTCAGCAAATGAGCGAGGAGATTGTGTTTCATCCGCGTGTCGAGATGGGCTACTACGATCAGCGGTTGATGCAACTTGATGAGCGCGAAACCCTGAGCGATGCGCTGGCACACTTTGCGCCGATGACCAGCGAACAGCGGAAGATGGCATTAATCAGCGCAGGTTTTCCGTGGATACGGCATCAGCAGGCTGTCAGTACGCTGAGCGGTGGCGAACGCTCGAGGCTACTTTTTGTCGGTCTTTCTCTGGCGCGCTATTCCCTGTTGCTGCTCGATGAACCGACCAACCATCTGGATTTGGAAGGCAAAGAGCACCTCGCCGCCACGTTGCGCGAGTATCGCGGCGCGGCGCTGATCGTCAGTCACGACCGGGAACTGATCGCCGCCAGTTGCAATCGTTTCCTGCTAATCGACCAGCAGCGCATCGAGGAATGGCATGATTTGGAGAAACTCTACGCCAGTTTAGCCAGACCTTAAGGGAAGAAGATTGGAGGCCAGGGAAGGCCTCGCCGGTGGCAACACCCTATTCAGCAGGGTGTTTCTGCAATCTCATTGCGAAAGTAATCACCTGTTTACCCTCTTATTTCCGGCTTAGCCCTAAGTCAAATTCAACTACACTATCGGCAACACTGGAGAATACTTTACTTTCCACTTCTGACTAGAAGGTCCTTTTTGCGTGGCAAAATCATTCTTACGCAGCGGAAGTCTGGATGCGGTTCTGCCTCTTGGCGAGAACGGTCAGCCCGTTTATTTGTCGGCCCTGCAGCTGCGCGAAACCTTGCGCCTCAGAAAACAACCTCAGATTGCTGACTGCCTGGCTATCCCTCAGCCCAATGATGCAGGCGATCGCCTCGACTGGTATTCCCCGATTTCCGGAAAGGTCACTTCCTGGGCCGCCGCGAGCGAAAGCTCCCGCAGCCATGCGCTGAATCAGCTGATTGCCTGTCAGCAGGCCGTGGCTGATATGTGCCAGAAGGCGCAACAGTCAGAAAAAACCAGCCAGAAGCTCTTCGGCGCCCTGCTCGCCAAGGCCCTGCAATTCCCTGACCAGAACTTTGTCTATCTGGTGGGCGGTAAGCCGGTTCTTACTTTCTGGGGCTTTGTCAGCTTGGATAAAAAATCCCGTCAGGATGCGCTGGACTGTCTGCGTGCCGTTGAAGAGGATGTGCCGCCACTGACGCTGTCCAAACTCGCTGCTCCGGCGATCCCCGCTGTTACCGCCGTGGCTCCGGTTATCGTTCCTGCCCCCGTTGCTGCCGCGCCTGAACCGCTGCCTGAACCTGTTGCCGTCACGCCGGATGTGCTACCAGAAGCCCCGATTGATGTCGCTCCGCCAGCCGCAGTGCCTGAACAGGCGGTTACGTCTTCCTCACCTAAAAACAACCTGATTCGTTACGGCTGGATGTTGCCCGCTGCCGCCTTACTGATTGCCCTCGGCGTGCAGATTAAAGGGTGCGTATCACAGCCTGAACAGACCAAAACGGACGCTACGGCTGACGTGAAAGCAGCCAAACCAGCGGCCCCTGAAGCGACTAAGCCTCAGCCAACAGAGGAAAAAGCTGCCGAGCCGGCACCTGTAGTGACCCCTGCCGTTCCTGCAGCACCTGAACAGCAAAAACCACAGCCGCCGGCTGAAGTCACCCACACGCTGCCAGTAGCCCCTTCAAGCGTGGCTCCTGCTGAACCGGCTCCAGCACAAACTGCAGCAGAGGAACCGGCTCAACCTGCTGAAGATCTCCCGCCAGCGCAGAAAGATGATTTAGTGATGCCAGCTAACGCAGTGAAGCTGGGGTCGACCAAATTCCTCAACGGAAACTGGCGGGTCATTGTCGGCGGAAAAAACCCGATCACCGGCAAGCCGCCAATCCTGCGCTACCAGATGAACAACGGCAAAGGTGTGGCCAAATTGACCATGGGCGATGGCATCAGCTGTCGTGTAGACGTGTATGCGGGGCTGATGCAGTCAGGCAACCTGGTCATCAACAACCGCACCAAAGCGAGATGCAGCGACGGTTCGCGCTATAAAGTGCCAGACCTGGTCTGTAAGCAAGGCCTCACTGGCGCAGCCCAATGCAGTGGACAGTACAATGCCGATACGGTGTTACCGATGACGATGAAGCGCGAGAGTAAATGATGATGCTGGCAACGATCGCTGATTTTAAACCGAACATGACGCTGATTCAGAACAGTGGCATTCAGTTCCTCGATTTTGCGCTGACGCCTGAGTTGGACGCCGACCTGCCTGGCAAATTTGTCCGTCAGACCGCTAACGGCCCGCTGCTGCGCCTGAACTTCAACACGCAGAATGGCAAATATCTGCTGCCGGTCAACGCTGGCACCACGCCTGAAGTGGTCAAGCCTGAGTTCAGTTTCCCACTTGAGCAGTCACTTGCACTGCTGAACGGTATCTGGCTGCCGCTGCCCTTCTTGCGCTTTAATCCGCCACGCACCTTTATTGGTGGCCCGGATAACTGGGCACGCGTGCAGATTATCGCCCTGCAGAAGCCAGACCAGAATGGCAATACGCACCGCGTTTGTCTGGCCTTTGAGACCCGTGTCTGGGCGGAAGGCGAGGATGAATCGCTGGCGCTGAATGAAAGCGATGTGAAAAACGGGGTCAGCTTTGCCCTGGCCCATCGCAGCAACGAACTGGACGAATTCCTCGATCATACCTGGATCGATGGCTGGCTGCGTGAAGTGTTCAGCCAGCAGGCCGCCAGCGTTGAAGATCGTCCTCAGGTCAATATTCGTGCCGCCCTGCGTGAGTTCGAATATCAGGCGCATTACCTCAATATTCTGCACATGCTGGGTGAGCAACTTTCGTTGCCGGAGCTGAAAATCAGCGCCGCAACCTTGCAGGAACCGGCTATCCCGGTTGATTTGATCCTCGATGTGGGCAACTCCCACACCTGCGGGATTATGGTGGAAGAACATGTTGACGATCATCATGGTCTGAAGCACACCTACGAATTGCATCTGCGCAACCTTAGCGAGCCTCATCAGCTGTTTAATGAACTGTTTGAAAGCCGCGTTGAGTTTGCTCAAGCCAATTTTGGTAAACAAAACTTTTCGGTTGAAAGCGGCCGGGATGATGCCTTTATCTGGCCGTCGATCACCCGCGTAGGACGTGAAGCCAGCCATCTGGCCTTGCAGCGTTTAGGCACCGAAGGGGCAACCGGTATCTCCAGCCCACGCCGTTATTTGTGGGATGAAGAGAGCTATACGCCAGGCTGGCGCTTTAGCCGTACGCCGGGCAATTCTGCTCAGGAGCCGTTGGCTACCGCCGCTCCGATGACCAATCTGGTCAACGATGAAGGGCAGCCGCTGTATAACCAGCCGTTTGATGAGCGTCTGCCGGTATTCCTGCCGCAGTACAGCCGCAGTTCGGTGATGAGCTTTATGCTTTCTGAACTGCTGGCTCAGGCCTTAATGCAGATGAACAGCGCCATCCAGCGCCAGAAAATGCTGCACAGCAGCGCGCCGCGCCAGTTACGCAATATCATCCTGACGCTGCCTTCTGCCATGCCGAAACCGGAACGTGAAATCTTCCGTCGCCGTATGCACGAAGCCATCGCGCTGGTGTGGAAAGCGATGGGCTGGCATCCGGCTGACGACGATTTTACCAGCGCCAAAGACAAGGCGAAAAGCCTGGTGCCGGTGCCGGAAGTGCAGATGGAGTGGGATGAAGCCACCTGTGGTCAGATGGTGTATCTCTATAACGAGACCCAGGTGAACTTTGGTGGCCGTGCTGAAGCCTTCTTTGTCAGTATGGCGCGCCCGGACCGTGCCCGTGCAGCTGATGAGCCGGTAGGCAAAACGCTGCGCATCGCCTCTATTGATATCGGCGGAGGCACCACCGATCTGGCTATTACTCAGTACCGTCTTGATGATGGTGTGGGCAATAACGTCAAAATCATGCCACGCCTGCTGTTCCGTGAAGGCTTCAAGCTGGCGGGTGACGATATTCTGCTGGACGTGATCCAGCTGTATGTCCTGCCTGCTTTACAGGCCGCGTTCAAACAAGCCGGCATGGTAAATCCGGAAGGCGTCATGACCCGTTTATTCGGCCATGAAGGTCGCCTGGATGGGCACTCCACGCTGCGGCAGCAGGTCACTCTGCAGGTCTTTATCCCGGTAGGTCAGGCGATTCTGGAAGCTTATGAGCGTTTCGACCCGCTGGATCTGAATGCGGAAGTGGATGCACGTTTTGAAGAGTTGCTGGCTCTGCCCCCTACCAGCAAATTACTGGATTACATCAACCGTGAAATCCAGCGCGAATTGCCGGGCGAAGCCGATGAATTTGATATTTTACGGGTGCCGCTGATCGTTAAGCTGAGCAAACTGCATGCGGAATTCCTGTCACCGCGGATGAACATCACCCACAGCCTGCGGTCGATGGCGGAAGTGGTGGCGGTGTATGACTGCGATGTGCTGCTGTTAACCGGCCGCCCTTCACGCTTCCCTGGCGTGCAGGCGCTGTTCCGCCACCTTCAGCCGTTGCCGGTCAGCCGGATTCTGTCGCTGGATGGTTATCACACCAACGACTGGTATCCGTTCAACAAGCAGGGCCGCATTGAGAATCCAAAATCTACAGCGGCGGTTGGCGCGATGCTCTGCCTGCTGTCACTGGATTTACGCCTGGCGAACTTCTGGTTCAAGGCCGGAGACTTCCAACCTTATTCCACTATCCGCTATCTGGGGATGCTGGACAGCAATGGCTCGCTGAGTGCCGATAACGTCTGGTATGGCGATATTGACCTGGATGACGAGAAATTCAGTCTGGATTCCCGCCAGCGCTTCCAGGTTCGCGGCGCATTGACATTGGGCTTCCGTCAACTGGATAACGACCGTTGGCCAGCTTCGCCGCTGTATACTCTGCAAATTGCCGACCCTCTGCTGGCGCGCAGCGTGGCAGGCGACAAGGTCCTGAAAATTAAACTTGCGGTGGCAAAAGAAGCCGGTGAGTTTGGCCCGGAACGCTTTGAAATTGCTGATGCCACGCTGGATGATGGCACGCAGGTTCCCCTGGAGCATTTACGCCTGAAGCTGAACACCTTAGCCAGCAGCGGATCGGGATTAACCCATTACTGGATCGACAGTGGGAGCGTATACAAGAAATGAAACCGTTGACGCCTAAACAGTTGTCCGGCACCTTTGGCAAAAAGCTGGAAACCCTGACTAAAAACATCGATCAGTCGATTGTCTGGCTGGACAATGCCCGTGAAACCGCACCGCGCCTGAATATGGAAGCCGATCGTCTTAGCGTCAGGCTGCAACGCCAGCGCAACAAAGCCACTAACCTGCTGGAAGCCGCAGGCAAAGAGTGCGCGATTGGTTTCTTTGGTCTGTCTCAGGCTGGAAAATCCTATTTGATCACCTCACTGGCTGCCAGTGAAAAAGGCAAAACCGAGATCGCGCTGGGCAGTTCTGTGCTCGACTACAGCCTGCTGAATCCCCAGCAGCTGACCGGCACCATGGTAATCCGTTACAGCGGTCAGCAAATTCCGGTTGATAACGAATGGCCGGTGCAGTTGGCGCTGTTACGTGAAGAAGAGCTGGTGGCGATTCTGGCCGACGTCTGGTCACGCCGCTGTGGCGACCAGCCTGCGTTGCTGGATGAGCAGCAGATTTCTGAGCGGCTGAAAACGGTGTCTATGTACCGTCAGCCGGAAGAGATCGACGGCATGAGCCGCACTGACGTGGTGGCTTTATGGGATCGCCTGGCGACCTCGCAGCTCTGTTCAGGCAAAGCGCTGGAAACCCACTTCTGGCCGCTGGCGATTGAACTGGCCCCGATGCTCGGCGTGGACGATCGTGCACGCCTTTTCTCACTGCTATGGAATGAAGATCGCGGCCTTACCGCCCTCTACCGTCAGTTAGCTCACGTTTTGCATCACGTCTCGTGCGTACCGCGTTTGCTGGCTCCGCTTGCTGCGCTGGAGGAGGCTTCACTCAGCATTCTGAACAGTAACGGTCTGCGTTATTTTAACGCCTCCTCCGATCGCGTTATTCAGGTTGTGCCTCAGCATAATGGCCGAAACCTTCAGCCCGTGAATCTGCCACTGGCTGAACTGGCGCTGCTGGGCCGTGAAGTGCTGATGCCACTGTACAGTGCCCCGCGTGAAAACCTGTTCGAGCAGGTCGACTTGCTGGATTATCCGGGCTTTGAACAGCCAGCCGTGCTGCCAGATGACGAACATCATGAACTGGCGCTGGCCTTTATGACCGCTAAGCGCCCTTTCCTGTTAACCCGTGCAGCGGAACATCAGGATGTTAATCTGCTGATGGTTTGCAGCGCTGTCGGCCACAGGGCTGAGACTCGCACCGTTGGTCGTGTTCTGGATAACTGGGTAAAGCAAACTCAGGGAGAAAATACCCAGGTTCGCAGTCGTCGCAAACCCGGTTTGATTTGGGCACTGACACCCTTCGACCAGCGCATCACTCGCGGACAAAACTTTGATGCCGCCGTACAGCGTTACGTCGGTAATCCAGGCGATGTCTGGGGATCGATGCTGGCGATGGATGAAAAAGGCGTTAAGCGCATGGCTGGCTGGCTGATGACAGAAATTCGTCGTGAAGCCAAGGTGGAAAGGCTTCAGGAACAAAGCGCTGAAATCCGCCGTGAGCTGTCTGAGAATTTACTTGGCCGTTGGTATCTTGCTTCTGAGAAAGAAGAACCTCAGGCGCGCATTCGCATTGCGGGAACCTTGCTGAAATCTTTGCAGGCAAGAACCGGCGTGCATGGTGAGCTGCTGGAACGTTTGTTACCCGCGCGTGAGACGCTGCGCCACCTGTTCCTGCAACGTCAGAACCCTGGCGAACGACCGTTGGTGGAAGAATATGCCTTGAGTGAGGACGATCCGTTTGGCATCGGCATGAGCATTGATCTGCTGAGTGATGAGCCGGTCGCTGGTTTACTCAATGCGGAAGAAACCCACGTGGCGGAAGAGCCAGAAGCCGAGTTTGCTCAGCAAGTCTATCGTCACTGGATCAATATTCTTCGTCAGTTACCAGATCAGGGCCCGCTGCTAGAACTGCTGGGCGTCACGAAACCGACGCTTGAAATGCTGACCGAAGAGTTAGTCACCGCCAGTATCCGTCTGGATATTGAATCCCTGCTGGTGAAGAAACTGACCGACCATGAAGCGCCAGGCACACCGGTAGAAATGATGGCTGACCGTCAGGTTTCTCGTGCGCTTAGCGTGATGGGTGATTTTGTTGCCTGGCTGGGTTTCCAGCATCTGCCAGAGGCCGAACGTCCGGAGAGTAAGATCAACCGGGGCAAAAAGATTTTTGCCAAACCTGAGACGCAGACAGCCAGCCTTGGCCCAGGCCAGCGCCTGACCAAACTGGATTTGAAGCCGAATAATTACGCGGCCTGGTACATTTACGACTGGTTAGTGGGCTTAAACGAGATGATTTTGCAGAATGCGGGCTACTCCGCTGCCCGTGAAATCAACAGTGAGCACCGCGACGAGCTGGCAGCCATTCTGAAGCAGATTGGGCGATAAGCCTGTAAGTCGAGAGTCAAAGGGTAAGACGAACAGCTGTAAACGAGAAAAATCCGGGGCAGAATTAACCTTGCCCCGGCAACACGATAAGTGCAAAAACTACAGCAAACCTCAACACACAGCCCTACTTTCACTCCACATCCGTCAACGCATCACACCGCGATATCAACAACCCATTAAGTTTCATCAGCAACGTTCAAGCGTTCACCTTTGCTCTACGCCTGCAACCTGACCCGGTAACAGGCTCACCATCCGCAATGATTAATGCGACTCGGTCTGCATAAACCCCTTCGAATCGAAATGACCAAAATCCAGACCATACATGCCGGCGATGGGAATAATCGACTCAAAGATGCGTTCAACGTTGGGGTGCTGCCTGGCTACCGATTCGTCAGGTAACTCGTTAGCCATCTGCCCAAACAGGCGAGTAAACCAGTTGCTCATCATCTTCTCCCAATGGATTGTGCGTTCTGTGACTACAGATTTACCCGATTGCGTAAAAGAACGGAAATAAGGATATCTGCATCCGTTATGCGGTGAGCAGATATGGCCTTAATAAACAATTCCCTGAGGATTCACCGTCGAATGAGCAATAGCTTCATCCTGTTCTCCCCAACGTTGCAGCACCTGTTGATACTGCCCACCCGCAATGGTGCCCTCCAGCGCGGTTTGTAACGCCGGGGCTAACCCGTTGCCCTTTTTCGTGGTTACCGCCACCCAGGCACGGAAGGGGCCGTTTCCCACCAGCCTGGTTTGCCCCCTTGATGCCACTTTCCACGCGGCGATAGAGTGCGGCCCAAACATTGCGTCAGCCCGCCCAGATAGCAGCGAAAGCGTGGCAGAGGCATCATCCGTCAGGTAGATCGGCTCTACCGGCGCTAACCCCTTTTCACGGTTCTCCTTGTCCCAACTGAGCAAAATCCTTTCCTGATTAGTGCCGGAAGCCACGATGATCTTCTTACCCGCCACATCCTTCGGCGAAGCTATCGAGGCAATCGGGCTGTTCACCTTCACCGAAAACGCATGGTTATCAGAGCGATAGGTAGCAAAGTCAAACTTCTTCTTTCGCTCTTCGGTGACCGCAATATTAAACATCGCCAGATCATAGCGCCCCGCCGCAATCCCTAACGGCCAGTCTTCCCACGATGCTGGCACCAGCTTCAGTTTCAGCCCCAGGCTGTCGGCTAATAATCTGGCAATGTCCGGGTCACTGCCAATCCGCGTTTTATTGTCCGAGGCCAGCAACGCCAGCGGCGGTGAATTGGTGGCTGATGTGGCCACCGTTAAGTAACCCGGCTCGATAAAGTGAAAACCAGCGGGGATTTTTTTTATCGCCTCTGGGTTGGCAGGCGCATTAATCGGCGTTTCGTTTTTCAACACGTCCAGCTTTTCAGCCGCTGAAACACTGAAACTGCTCAGCCATAAAGCGCCGGTCAGCGAAGCGGCAATGATTGAGCAGGCCGTAGGCGCATTTCCGTTGATCATAAGATCCCTTTTTTACAGTACACGGGCCAGGAAGCGGCGCGTTCGTTCATGACGGGCATTGTTCAGCACCTGCGTGCTGCTGCCCTGCTCGATGATTTTCCCCTCGTCCATGAACACCACATGATCCGCCACTTCCCGGGCGAAGCCGATTTCATGGGTGACAATCACCAGCGTGGTGCCAGACCTCGCCAGTTTCTTGATCACGTCCAGCACTTCGCTGACCAGTTCAGGATCCAGTGCAGAAGTAGGTTCATCGAACAGCATGACGCGCGGATTGAGCATCAACGCGCGGGCAATAGCGACTCGCTGCTGTTGCCCGCCGGAGAGATGGCGCGGCCAGGCATCGGCTTTATGCCGCAAGCCAACAATGTCCAGCAGTTCGCCTGCGCGGGTTATGGCATCGCGTTTGGACAGCTGACGATGGGCCACTGGCGCTTCAATCAAGTTCTCCAGCACGGTCAGATGAGGAAACAAATTGAAGTTCTGGAACACGTAACCGACGTTGATACGCTGGCGAAGGATCGCCTTCTCCTTCAGTTCATACAGCTTGTTACCCCGTTGCTGATAACCAATGTAGTCTCCATCAATGCGGATAAAGCCCTCGTCTACCCGTTCAAGATGGTTGATCGATCGCAATAATGTGGATTTGCCTGACCCCGAAGGGCCGAGGATCACCGTGACCGAACCGGGGTCCAGTTCCAGCGAGACAGCATTCAACGCTTTATGCTGCCCAAAGCTTTTGCTGACACCGGTAATACTGATCGCTCCGGTGGCATTTGCCTGGCGATAATCAATGGCTTCTGACATGCACGATCTCCTCTGACGGGGTAAGTGGCGTGACGCGGGTGCGCCATTGACGCCAGCGCGAAGGTTTCGGTTCCCGGGTAACGCTGCGCGCCAGCCAGCTTTCCACGTGATGTTGGATCACTGACAGGACGGTGGTGATAATCAGATACCAGGCGGCGCCTACCATCAGCAGCGGGATCACTTCCTGGTTGCGGTTGTAAATCATCTGGATGGTGTAGAACAGTTCCGGCATTGCCAGCACGTAAACCATCGCGGTGCCCTTCGCCAGGCTGATAATTTCATTAAAAGCCGTGGGAATGATGGCGCGTAAAGCCTGCGGCAAAATGATGCGGAAGGTGCGGCGAAACGCCGATAATCCCAGCGCGGAAGCCGCTTCATGCTGGCCATAATCCACCCCGAGAAAGCCGCCACGAATGATTTCTGCGCTGTAAGCAGCCTGCACCAGCGTCAGGCCAATAATCGCCGCAGGGAACTGACCGAGCACATTAATGGTCTGGAAATGCCCCCAGGATAACCCGGTAAACGGCACGCCTATTGACAGCGTTTCGTACAGATACGAGAAGTTATAGAGGATGATCAACACCACGATCAGGGGCAGCGAACGAAACAGCCAGATATAGCCCCAGGCCAGGCTGCTCAGCAACCAGGAGGAAGAGAGCCTGGCCAGCGCCAGTAAGCCGCCTAAAGCCAGGCTAAAGATCGTGCCCAACAGCGTGAGTAGCAGCGTTTGTCCCACTCCGTGCAGGATCACCGGATCAAAGAACCAGCGGGCAAACACGCCCCATTCCCAACGGGGATTGAAGGCCACCGATTGCACCACGCTGGCAAGAATAAACAGGGCGATGACCGCCCCAATAATGCGGCCAGGGTAACGCGCTGGCACCACGTCTAACTGCTGTTCCTTTTCCATGTTCACTCCTTAACTGGCTTTAGCGATGTGGTCAGCATCCACCACTTTGATAAAACGCAGGCGACCGTCATGAGGCGGCTGGCTGTAACGTTCCAGATCGCCACTCAGATCGAACTGCGGCACATAACCGTGGCCGCTATACAGCCGGACGGCTTCAGGCTGACGAAACCCCGTAGTCAGGAAAAATCGCTGATAGCCCGCCAAAATGGCGCGCCGCTCAAGCTCCTTCACCACAGTCAGCGCCAGCCCCTGACGGCGCAGATCGCTGCGCGTCCAGATACGTTTAAGCTCAGCGGTCTGCTGGTCATAAGGCTTATAAGCGCCCATCGCGATGATGTCGCCTTCCTCTTCCAGCACGATAAACAGCCCCTGCGGCGGCAAATACCATTCGGTTAACTCCACCTCTTTTGCCCGGGCGAAGTAATCGCCGTAGCGCGCGGCATATTCCCCAAACAAGCCAGCCAGGATCGGTTGCAGTTCAGGGGCTTCCGGCGACAGGTCACGAAAGTGTCTGTGGCTCATTTTTGGCTCCTCAGTCGCCCAATCCCGGCGGGTTGATTTCAGAATGGTCGATGGCTTCCACACCTTCTCCCCAGCGGTTCAGGACTTTTTGATAGTCGCCGTTCTGCATCACGCCGTTCAGGGCAATGCTCACTGGATCGACCAGGCCACTGCCTTTTTTCAGCGTCACCGCGATATGCGCCGCTTTCGGCCAGCCGCCATCCACACTGCCAACCAGTCGCGTTTTGCCGGTCAGTGCGGCTTTCCACGCGCCAATCACGTTAGGGCCGAAATAGGCATCAGCCCTTCCCGATTGCAGTGCCAGCGTCTGGGCTGCGTCATCTTTGGAATACACCGGCGTGAACGGCTTCAGCCCTTTCGCCTGATTCTCTTTATCCCAGGCCAACAGAATGGCTTCCTGATTGGTGCCTGAACCCACGATAATCCGCAGGCCAGCAATGTCTTCCGCTTGGGTCAGAGACTTAATCTGGCTGCTGGTTTTCACATAAAAGCCCAGCGAGTCTTTTCGGTAAGTAGCGAAATCAAATTTCTCTTTACGCTCTTTGGTGACGGTAATATTGGTGATCGCCGCATCATATTTGCCAGAGGCCACGCCCAGCGGCCAGTCTTCCCAGGAAGTGGGCACCACGTTGAGCTTCAGGCCCAGGCTGTCTGCAACCAGTCGGGCAATGTCGACCTCGCTGCCGAGCAGGGTTTTGTTGTCGTCAGAGAACACAGTAAGTGGCGGTGAATTCAGTGCGGCTACCGCGACAGTGAATGAACCCGGAACCGCTGGGCGGAATCCGGCAGGTAAGGCCGAAACCGCCTGCGGATTCTTCGCTGTATTGACTGGCGTTTTATTGGCTTCAAGGCTGACGCGTTGACCGTTTACCGCCACATTGGTGGTATCCGCAAAGCTGCTGCCGCTGGCGGCCAGTAACAGCAAAGCGAGGAGTGTTTTCGTTTTCTGCATAGCAAGGGCTCTTATTATTTGGCGAACTGATTAAGGGGATTTTTCAGCGCGAAGCTGTCACGCAAGGTTTTGCCTGGATACTCACTTCGTGACAGGCCTCTTGCCTGCAGGATCGGTACAACACGATCGACAAAGCGTTCAAAAGTATCCGGTGTCCCGCCGTTGATGATGAAGCCATCAGCCGCTTTGCTTTCGAACCACAGATGCAAACCGTCTGCGACCTGTTCTGGCGTGCCATGGAACAGCGGACGAGGCGTGGCGGCTTCCAGTGCGGCCTGGCGCAAAGTGTGTCCGTGCTGACGGGCTTTCTGTTTGATTTCATCGGTGGTGCTGCGGAAGCTGTTCTGACCAATATCACCCAGTTCCGGGAACGGCTCATCCAGCGGGTACTGCGAGAAGTCATGGTGGTCGAAGAAGCGGCCCAGATAGTTCAGCGCATCTTTGATGGAAACCAGCGCGGCCGTGGCCTGATATTGGTCTTCAACATCCTGCGCATCGTTACCGACAATCACGCTGACGCCCTGGAAGATATGCAACTCTTCCGGCTGGCGGCCGTTCTGCACCACCTGATTTTTCACATCGCGGTAAAAAGCCTGCGCTTCTTCACGCGTGGGTTGATGGGTGAAAATGGCGTCGGCATGGCGAGCGGCCAGTTTGCGGCCATCTTCAGACGCACCGGCCTGGAAGATGACCGGGCGTCCCTGCGGTGTGCGTTCAATGTTCAGTGGGCCCTGTACCTGGAAGAAATCACCGTGGTGATTCGGCGTGTGCAATTTCTGCGGATCAAAGAACTGACCGCTCTCTTTATTGCGCACAAACGCGCCTTCTTCCCAGGAATCCCACAGCCCTTTGACCACCTGCAAATATTCGTCAGCGATGCGGTAACGCAGCGCATGTTCCGGGTGCTGCTGGCGGGAAAAGTTTTTGGCCGATCCTTCTAATGGCGAAGTCACCACATTCCAGCCAGCACGACCGCCACTCAGGTGATCAAGGCTGGCAAACTGGCGGGCAACGGTAAAAGGTTCACTGTAAGAAGTGGACACCGTACCCACTAACCCCAGATGTTCGGTAGCACCCGCCAGGGCGGACAACAAGGTCAAAGGTTCAAAGCGGTTCAGGAAATGCGGAATCGATTTTTCGTTGATAAACAGACCATCGGCGACAAACAGGAAATCCAGTTTGCCCTGCTCCGCTTTACGGGCGATTTTTTTGGCGTACTCAATGTTGATGCTCGCATCGGCCTGAGCCGCCGGATGGCGCCATGCCGACATGTTTCCCGACGCGCCATGCAGAATAGTGCCCAATCGAAGTTGTCTTGTGGTCATGAGGGTTTCCCTTTTAGTGAGTTTCGCTCAGCGGCGTGGAGTGTGCTGTATTGAGGTGCTGAACCGCCTGCTGCGCCAGTTGAGCAAAATAGTGTGAGGCCGGGGCAATGGACGCTTCGTCAGGATTGAAGCTGCCGTGATGCAGGCCATAGTCACTGGCACTGCCGATGCTGACAAAGGCGCCGGGCACCTTTTGCAGGTAGAAAGCGAAGTCTTCGCCCCCAAGATGCAGATCGGCATTCAGCACCCGATACCCTACAGACTGAGCCACTTCAAGGCTGAATTGAGCCCAGTCAGCATCGTTCACCAGTACCGGTGGACCGGGATGCCAGCTCAGCGTGGCTTCAGCTCCGCTCGCCAGCGCATAACTCTCCACCAACTGGCGGACTCTGGCTTCCAGTTCGGCCCGGACGGTGAGATCGTGCGTACGGGCAGTGCCGCCAAATTCCACGCCAGCAGGCAGCACGTTCCATGTTTTCCCGCCGTCAATGCGCGTAATGCTCAGCACCAGGCTGTCGAGGGTGTTGAAGCTGCGGCTGGTAAGTGCTTGTAGCCCCTGGATGATCTGGCTGGCGACCACAATGGCATCGACACCTTGTTCAGGATGCGCAGCGTGAGCACCCTTGCCTTTTACCCGGATAATAAATTTGTCGGCATTGGCATAAAACGCGCCGCTACGGGTGGCAAACGTGCCCACTGGCAATCCTGGCTCATTATGCATACCAAAGATCGCCTGCACGCCGTCCAGCAAACCAGCGGCAATGAGCTGCTTCGCCCCCACGGCAATCTCTTCAGCAGGTTGAAACAGGAGGCGAACACGGCCTTGCAGCTGCTTTTCATTTGCCTTCAGTTCAAGTGCCGCACCCAACATCACCGCACTGTGCAGATCGTGGCCGCAGGCGTGCATTACGCCAGATTCCCGCGAGTGAAAACGGACGCCACTGGTTTCAAAAATCGGTAACGCATCAATATCTGCACGCAGCGCAATCAGCGTTTCACCTTCGCCAATTTCAGCCACAACTCCGGTTTCCAGCGGCGTGTCCAGCAACCTGATGCCAGCCTTCTGCAACCATTCACGTAGTCGTCGGGTAGTTTCAAACTCTTTGCCGGACAGTTCCGGCCAGGTATGCAACTCGCGACGCCATTCAATCAGCTGTGCTTCATTATTTGGCTTCAAGGTAAACCTCCGCTTCAGGCCGCAATCAGATGATGGGTAGCCAGCAGTTCCAGCGAGTGTCGTCTCGCTGCAGCATCGACGATTGGTGTATCGATAATGAATTCATCAATGCCGAAGTTCTGATGCAACGCCTCAAACTGCGCGTGAACCTGCGCGGCGGTACCTTTCAGCAATGAAGGGGTTCGCGGTTCGATCAGGTAATCTTTAAAACCGCCCTGCCGCACATAGCGCTCCGCCTGCTCAAGGCTGGCAACATTCACCGCTGGACCGTTCTTAACCTGGACATGGAACTGCTTCAGGCCGGAAACCAGCAGCTCGGCCTGCGCCGGAGAATCAGCCGCGACCACCTGAACGGCCACCAACGCTTTTTCTCCTTTACTCAAGCGCGTATAAGTCGCAAGGGAGTTTTCCAGCTGCTTTCTGTCGCCGTTGATATGGGCTGCGAAGACAAACTGCCAGTGAAGCTCAGCAGCCAGGCGCGCACTCTCTTCACTCGCCCCTAACAGGAACCGGCTGGCCGGTTTTAAGGGGATTGGCGTGGCGTTCAGCGCTTCTTCATCGAATTCATCAGTCAGTGCAGGAGGCTGCAACCAGCTGTCGAGCAGGCTCACTTGATCGGCAAAGCTGCCCTTTTCGTCCGCATGAATGCCCTGCTGTAACGCATGGGTTGAAAGCGGTAAACCACCAGGCGCTTTACCTACGCCAAGATCAATTCGACCCGGTGCCAGTGAAGCCAGTAAATTAAAGTTCTCAGCCACTTTATAAGGGCTGTAATGCTGCAACATTACGCCGCCAGACCCGACACGAATATGTCTGGTCTGGGCAATAATCCAGGCAATTAATACCTCCGGAGAAGGACTCGCAAGGCTTGACGTATTATGGTGTTCAGCCAGCCAGAAACGGTGATAGCCCCAGGCTTCCGCCTGCTGAGCCAGTTTCAGCGTGCGCTGTAAGGCTGCGCCCGGTGTCTCTCCCGGTGCAACCGGCGATTTATCTAACAGACTCAATCGATATGCCATTCACCTGTTCCTTATTACTCTCTATTTGAACCGAGTGTGGAGTGGCAACGCTAATAGGTAAAACAACAAATAGTGAAATATGAAGTGATAAAATGGCAATAGAGAGTATTCGGGCTTTTTATGGCAGGGAATAAATTATAAAGCCCTCTGGCTGAGGGCTTCGGAAGGGGTATTTTATTTTTCAGCTAAGCTTTGACCAAATAGAGATTTACCGTTGGAACCGGTTGTGTTCACTTTCACACTCAGATCGAAGCCAGATAGCCGCCGTCGATATAAATGACCTGCCCGGTAATATAGCGGGCCGCATCGGAGCTGAGAAAAATGCCGGCACCGACCAGATCGTCCAGTTCACCGAATCGCCCTAACGGGATCTTCTCCAGCATGCGTTCGCACCACTGCCGGTCTTGATAAAACTCAGCGGTGAGATCGGTGCTAAAATAACCCGGCCCAATGGCGTTGACGCGAATATTCTTGCTGGCCCATTCGCTGCTGAGCGCGCGAGTTAAGCCAAGTAATCCCGATTTGGAGGCACCATAAGCTGCCGCGCCCGGTACGCCAACTTCACTGGTTAGCGAGCAGAGATTGATGATCGATCCGCCGCCGCGCTGCTGCATCTGGCGTGCAGCGGCCTGTGCGGTAAAAAAGGCCCCTTTCAGATTGGTGTCGATAATCCGCTGCCATAGCGCTTCATCTACCTCCAGTGACGGGCACAGCTGTTCGGTCCCGGCATTATTGATCACGATATCTGGCGAGATCTTCGTGAACAGCCGTTCAATGTCTCCTTGTTGGGTAACATCGACCACTTCTGCACGGGCGCTGGGATCAATCTTGTGCAGGCTGTCCAGCGCAAGAGCCAACGAGTTGGCATCGCGGCCAGTGATAGTCACCTGCGCGCCGGCTTCACTCAGCCCAAGCGCCAGCGCGTGACCAATACCACGACTGCCGCCAGTGACCAAAGCCTGTTTACCCGTAAGAGAAAAACGTTGCAGCGCACTGTTCATGGCACCACCACCGATTTAAGGTAAGGACTGAGCCCGGCTATCAACATCTGGTAAGTTGCAGGAACCTCATCCAGCCCGATAACTGGCGCGGTCAGCGTGGCCAACTGGTCTGCCAGCTCAGGCAGCAGCGATAATGCCTGTCGCTGCTCATCACGGAATACGCTGCAACCGACCAGGCCGATTTCACGTTCCACCAGCTGGTTAAAATCGATCTCACTTTGATGATGAAACAGCCCGACCAGCGCAATACGCCCGCCCGCTTCAATGCCCTCAATCAGCTGCTGCATGACAGCGCCAATGCCCGTGGCTTCAACGGCAAAGTCAAATTCAGCTGGCGGTTGTAACGGGATCAAGGCGGCCAGACGCTGATAACGTGAGGCGTTTGGCTCAACCAGCTGAACCTGACATTTGGCTACATGGTGAAGCAGCAAGGCAACCAGTCCGCCAATGGTGCCACCACCCGCAACGCGAACCGATGAGCCCGCTGGCGCGTTAAGCTGATTAACCACCCTCAAGGCAACGCCAAGCGGTTCGCTCAGGACGGCGATTTCCGCAGGTAAGTCAGAGGGCACTTTCATCAGTCCGCGTGCAGGTAAAACCGTCTGTTCGGCAAAGCCGCCGTCACAGACCTCCCCCACAAAACCCAACGAGCGGCACAAGTTGTATTTTTTGCTCAGGCAAGCAGGGCACTCCCCGCACCAGGAGCGGGAATCGGCCACCACGCGATCGCCAATGGCGAAGCCGCTAACCTCAGACCCAACCGCGATAACTTCTCCGCACAGCTCGTGCCCAGGCGTCACCGGCAGCTGAGCTAGCCACTTGCCAGTGCGAAAGTTATGCAGATCCGATCCGCAAATGCCAGCCGCCAGGATCTTCAGATGAAGCTGATCCGCTGCTGGCGTTGGAACGGGAATATTTTCAACCTGAAGCTTACCGACACCGTATAAACGCACCGCTTTCATATTCGCTCCTCACACCAGTTTTTGCAGCCAGCGGTTGAACAGATCCTCACCTTCACTGCCCAACATCACCGCTATGGCCAGCCCAAGAGATGCACTCTCTGGCGTGTGCCCGCTTCCGCCTCCAGGGCGCAGATTCAGCACCAGCGTTGGGCAGCAAAACAGCGCCAGGCGGACGATACGCTGCCAGTTGGCAGGCAACCAGCCTTCCGCCTTAAGGGCCGCAAGCATCGGTTGCCAGTAGCGTTCGCCCTTACTTTGCAGAAAAGCTTCACGCAGTGGCGTCAGCTGCCAGTTATGGGTAACTGACAGGGTGTCACCTTCTCGCCTGACGCTGACCTGATAGCGATCGACCACTTCAGCAGGTTCATACAGCCAGCTGGGATGGGCAAAGATATTGTGGAAAGTCGCTTTGATTTCGGCGATCAGCGCCGGGATATCCTTTCCGGCAAAGGCCGGATCGAAACTGATCAACTCAGGCTGTTCACCCTGAGTATCAAACCAGACGTTAGCGTTGTGAGCATCGCCATGAGCCACCACCACGCCCTGCATCGCCAGTGCGTTCGGCGCTAAAACAGTACCTGCCTCGAGAAAAAGTTGCCGCAAAGTGTGCGGATAGCGAACGCCGTTGATCTCCCAGTGCAGATTACTCAGCGTTTGCCAGCTGAGCGTTTCACCCGCCAGAGCGAATTCCTTGCCGACATAAAACTGCTCTACCCGACCGCCGAGCCCGGCTGGCACATTGGGGGAAACCAGGCGATGCCAGAAGAGCTGATGAATTGGCTCGGCCACTACGTCAGCAACGCTGCCACGCCGCAAGGTCGGTAATGTCTTCTGCAAAATAGCGCTGTCAGCACGCTGTTGAGCCTTAACCACAGGCTCGATAAGATCCCAGGCCTGGGCAGTTTCAATTTCGCGGCAAACATCGGCCAGCCGTTTATCTTCGCGGATGGTATAAAGCAGGATCTGTCTGCCCGGCTCACCGCAGGCAAACACCGGGACATCGACAGCAAACCCATATTCACGCAGCAGTTCAGCACGGTAATACTCTTCAATGGTGTGATCTTCCCCCTCTTCGTGGTGATATTTGAAGAAAAGGGTGCGATCGTCGGCGAGCGTGACGCGGCCATTTAACGAGTTCAGGCTGTACTGATCGCGGTTAATGGTCAGGTCTGTCGCCTGACAACCGGTGATCTCAGCAATCAGCTGGCGCAATTTCTCCTGTGCCTGTTGCCACTCACCAGCGCGAGCCAGGGTACGCGCCTGCGCCGCCAGCGGTTCGCGGAGGAGTTCAGTCATTGCCATCCCCTTTTATCAGGCGGGTACGCAGGTCAGAAACGGCCAGGGCATGCCCCGGAAAACCTTCATATTCCGCAAAGCGTTTGGCTTTTACCGCCAGCGCGTCATAGCCCGCTTCGGTGACATACCCCACCGAAATGCGCTTCATATAATCAAACACCGACAGCGGACCCGCGGTTTTCGCTGCGCCATTGGTTGGCAGGACGGCGTTTGGGCCAAGCACAAAGTTCCCCAGAGTAATGGGCGTATGTTTGCCCAGCAGAATTTCGCCCGCATTACGGATCTGCGTCATCACCGCCATCGGCTCTTTAGCCAAAATTTCCAGATGCTCCGGCGCATACTGGTTCACAAATTCTACCGCCGTGGCGAAATCTTTGGTCAGCACCACACCGCCATGGGTGCCGCACAGGACGGCCTGGGAAAATTCAGCACGCTTTTCGCTAAGCTGCGCCCAGTATCCCGGCAACGCGGCGATAGCCTGCTCGGCAACACGGCGGCTGGAGGTCACCAGATAGGCTGAAGAATCCGGCCCGTGCTCTGATTCAATAATCAGATCCAGCGCCGCCAGCGCCCCGTCAACGCTGTCATCTGTGAGGATGATGCTTTCGCTTGGTCCGGCTGGAACGCCCGGATCCAGAAGATGGGTCAGCTGACGTTTTGCCGCCACCACCCACGGACTGCCGGGACCGACGATTTTCAGGCATTTCGGCACGGTTTCGGTGCCGTAAGCCACCGCTGCCACACCTTGTGCGCCGCCACATTTATAGATTTCGCTAATGCCTACCAGCCTGGCGGCGACCAGTGTGGCATCGTCAACCTTACCGTCCGGGCCTGGCGGCGTAATCACGATGGCATGGGGAACCCCCGCAACCACAGCCGGGATAGTCGTCATAATCAGCACGCTTGGGAAAGAGCCTTTGCCTCGCGGCACGTAACAAGCCACTGCATCTATCGGCACGTGGCGATCGCCGGCAAACGCACCCGGCTGCATCTCTTTCAGCCACATCTCTTCCGGCTTTTGCGCTTCATGGAAGGCACGCACGTTTTCTACCGAAAAGCGGATTGACTCGATCACTTCTGGATCCATTCGAGCAAAGGCTTCATCAAACTCCGACGCTTCGGCACGCAGTGAAAATGTGTCGGGCTGCACGCCATCAAATTCGCGCGCAAAACGGATCAAGGCGGCATCGCCCTCTTCTTTTACCGCCGCAATAATCGGCGTGACGCGCTCGCTAAAAAAGGAGAGGTCAGATTCAGTCCGTTTAAATAGCTCGGCTGGCAGGATTTCGGTGGTGCTGAGGTCGTGAAAAGTGACTGACATCGTGGATCCCCTTTAGTGATTGGCCAATTCAGGCTGATGAATACGTTCAAGCACGCGGTGTTGCAGATCGATAAAGTCAGCATCACGGCTCAGACTCGCCAGCCGTGGACGCGGCAGCGGAACGGCAAAAGTGGTGTCAATCACGCCTGGCCCCATCACCACAATGCGATCGGAAAGCCAGACGGCTTCTTCAATATCATGCGTCACGAACATCACCGTCAGGCGGTGCTGCTCCCAGATTTCAATCAGCAACTGCTGCATCTGGTGGCGCGTCATGGCATCCAGCGCGCCAAAGGGCTCGTCCATCAGCAGTATTTTTGGCCGGTAAGAGAGCGCACGGGCAATCGCCACGCGTTGTTTCATGCCGCCGGAAAGCTCGCCCGGCCAGCGGTCAGCCGAGTTACCCAACTTCACCAGTTCAAGATGTTGCTGCGCAATATCACGGCACTGTTTAGCTGGCGTTCCCGCTGCTTTCAAGGCGAACTCGATGTTCTGCCGCGCGGTCAGCCAGGGCAGCAAGGTGTAGGATTGAAACACCACCCCGCGATCCAGACCGGGTCCGGTAATCGACTCGCCATCTACCAGCACATCACCGCTGTCGAACTCTTCCAGCCCGGCGGCAATCGACAGTAAGGTGCTTTTGCCGCAGCCAGACGAACCTACAATTGACACGAATTCGTTATCGTTCAGCGTGAGATCGATGCCGTGCAGCACGCGACGTCGCGTTTTGCCCATCGCAAAGCTTTTATCCAGATTCTGTAGCGTTAACGTAGCCATCAGGCGCTTCTCCGGTTGTAGCGGAACAGGACGCGCTCGGCAGCCCGCATCAGTTGATCGGTAATCAGCCCTAACAGCCCCAGTAGCAGGATGTAGCCGATGATGGTGTCGGTCTGGAAGTAGCGTTGGGAAACCACGATGCGGTAACCCAGACCTGAAGTGGAGGCCACCAGTTCGGCGAGGATCAGCCAGGTCCATGCCCAACCCAGGCTGATGCGCAGCGCATCCCAGATGGCTGGCAGCGCGGCAGGCAGAACAATACGCAGCAGGATTTTGTGGTCCGGCATTCCAAGCGTACGGCCCAGACCGATAAAGTCGACCGGCACCCGCTTGACCGCATCAATCATCATCAGCGCCTGCTGGAAGAAGGTGCCGATCCAGATCACCAGAAATTTCTGGATATCATCGGTGCCGGTCCAGAGAATGGTCAGCGGCACAAACGCCACCACCGGCATATAGCGGATAAAATCGACCAGCGGTTCGACAATCGCCTTGAACAAGCCATAACAGCCAGCCAGTACGCCGATGACAATCGACATCACTGAAGAGATCAAAAAGGCGATGACGATGCGATAAAGACTGCTCTGTACGTCGCTCCATAGGGTACCGTTGCTGGCAAGCGTGACCATGCGATGCCAGACATTGCCCAGGCTTGGCAGGAAGATAGCCGGAATAGCGCCGTTACGCGTTGCCAGCCACCAGCTCAACAGCAAAATGGCAAACACCGCGATGCCGATAGAGACAAACTGCGTGCGGGTCGGCGCTTTACCGATGGTCAGCAGGGTCATGCGCCGCCGCCGGGGTTTACCGGGCGGCACTGCGCCCTCCAGTTTTAATGAACTCATAACGCCTCCAGACTGCTCCCCACCGCGTGAGGAGCCTTAACCCGTTATTTTGCGTTGACGAAACTGGCGTCGATCACTTGTTCCGGCGTGACCGGCTGCTGCACGATGCCGGCCTCTGTCGCCGCTTTCAGCACATGAGGGAAGGTTTTGTTGGTGAAGTCTTTGCCCAGCAAGGCTCTGTTTTCCGCCAGGGAGTAATACTTCACGCCATCAAAAGCGGTCTTTAAATCTTCCGGCGTGGCGCCCACGGCCTTAGCGATCACATCACGATCGGCCTGAGTGTTGGCCTGATAATGGGCAACGGCCGCATCCCAGGTTTTGATCAGCGCAGCAATCTGGCCCGGGCGGTTTTTGATCACCTCATCACGTACCACCAGCACATCGCTGATCAGGCCAGGATCGGAGGCACCGCTGTAGAGCATTTTCAGGCTTGGGTCACCTTTCATCGCTACGGTCAGATAAGGTTCGTACGTCACCGCCACCGGCACGCGTTTTGCGATCAGGGCGCTTCCGGCCGTGGCTGCAGGCATCGGCACCGGCTTGATATCGCGGAAAGACAGCCCGGCAGAAGCCAGCGCGCTGTGCAGCAGGATGTCGCTGGTGGTTCCCTCTTCGAAAGCCACCTGCTTACCTTTCAAGTCCTTCAATGTCTTCACGTCACCGGAAACCAGCATCGCGTCAGCGGTCTGGCTTTGATCGAGCAGTAACACCACTTTCACCGGCAGCCCGGCGGCAATCATCCCCATCGCAGTGTGGGTGGCAATATTTGCTGCATCTATCTGGCCGCTGGCAAGCGCGGCGTTAATGTCTTTATCTTCAGCAAAGTTGATGACATCAACCTTCTCCAGACCGTTCTTTTTATACAGATCGTTGGCCGTGGCCACATGCCATTGACCGTAACCGAGCCAGGGTTCAACGCCCATTTTCAACGTACCCGCTTCCGGCGCAGTGGCTGCATAACTGCAGGCGGAAGCCAGCACGGTCAAACTGAAGGCCAGAGCAACGGAATTTTTCAACACGCGCGGTGACAGCATAGTGATTTCCTTCTGATGAAAGTGAGGGGTGACGGTAATGTAGAATCCTGTATATACAAGCCAATGCAAGAGCTATGCCAACCAAAAAAGGGAGATGCGGCGGGGTTCTGCTAAATCACTGCACAATAAGAGTTCATTTTTTCAGCACATTGCACCAGCATAGCTCAAAAATCCTCCACAGTATTTGTCAGGATAATCAGCAGAAAAAACACGCAATAACGTCTAAAGAGTGATCCTCTGGTTCAGAACTATTCTTGATGTACGCCTACTGCTTCATCGCAGTGCGTGTTGCCAAGATTTCTCTCTGCACCACCTGACGGGGAGGTTTGCAGGTCTCTGGCATGGAGATTGCTTAGTTGTATAGACAGGACTGTACCGTGGCGATACGCTCAGCCGGTTGGCTGCAAAGTGAATAAACCGCGTCTTCTCGCTGCTTTGAGGAAATTAGGATGATTTTGAATTTGGACGATCTGCGCCAGCAGGCAAAACGCGTGTTGCCTGCCTTCGCGTTTAACTATGTGGATGGCGGTGCGGAAGATGAACAAACCCTGCTCTACAATCGGGCCGTTTTTGCCCGCTGGCAGTTCGTGCCGCCGGTATTGCAGGATTCAAGCCAGCGCGAGTTGAGCGTCACGCTGAGTGATGAACTCTGTACCGCTCCCCTGCTAATCGCCCCTACTGGCTATAACGGCATGCTGCGTTATCAGGCAGACCTTTCGCTGGCGCGTGCGGCACGTAAGCAGGGAATTCCCTGGATCCAAAGCACGGTGTCTACCGCTTCGATGGAGAGCATTGCGGCTGACGGTCAGGGGCATCACTGGTTTCAGCTCTATGTGTTAAAAGATCGTCAGATCACCACGGACTTATTGAAGCGCGCCCATCAAGCCGGTTGTCGCACGCTGGTGGTCTCGGTGGATGCGGTACATTTTGGCAATCGCGAGCGCGATAAACGCCATTACCGCCGACCGATGAAACTCTCATTGCCCAGCCTGCTGAATGTGGCCACTAAGCCGGGTTGGCTCTGGCGCACCCTGCGACCTGAAGGTATGCCTGGGTTTGGTAATTTACAGCCTTATACGCCGCCAGAGTTTCAGCGTGGGGCCGGGGGAGCCAGCTATTTTTCCCAGCAGATGGACAGCGCACTGAGTTGGGAGACGTTACGTTGGGTACGTGAACAGTGGCAAGGAACGCTGCTGGTGAAAGGCGTGCTGACGGTGAGCGACGCGCAACAGGCCATAGAGCTGGGTGCGCAAGGCGTAGTGCTGTCGAATCATGGTGGCCGTCAGTTAGATGGCACCGTCAGCCCGATGGAGATGTTGCCTGAGATCCGCGCGGCACTGGGCAGTGAGGCCACGATCCTGATCGACAGCGGTTTCAGACGCGGTACAGATGTGGTGAAGGCGCTGGCGTTGGGCGCTAACGCCGTCTTGCTGGGCCGCCCGATGCTCTACGCAGTGGCAAGTTACGGTCAGGCTGGCGTGGAGCAGGCGCTGGCCATAATGCACAGCGAGATTGACCGGACGCTGGCCCAACTTGGCTGTCGGAGTCTGAAGGATCTGGGCCCGCACCTGCTTCGCAAGGTGTGAGGCTGCTTTCCGTTCTGATGTGAATAGACTTTACTGTCCTGCCACAGTGCTTTGTCTCAATCCTGAAGGCTGCAAGCGCGATACAAGCGGTCAAAGTCCCCTTCTTCCGCAGCAGAGAACAGCATCCTTGCCGCTGGCACGTTGGGTTCATTGTACCGAGTACCTGGTCCAGACCTCAGCTGCCCTGCTTAACCGGACGACGATCGCCACCGATAGTTTCGCCAAAAGGTCCGGTGTTAATGGTGCGCTGGCGTTTCTCTTCATTGCTCGCCAGTGGCAGCAACGGCATAACCAGTTCGGCAAAGCGGTGTGCTTCTTCCAGATGCGGATAGCCGGAGAAGATAAAGTTTTTGATGCCTAATGCCTGATATTCACGAATACGTTCCGCAACCTGCTGCGGATTGCCTACTAACGCAGTTCCGGCACCGCCGCGAACCAAACCGACGCCTGCCCATAAGTTCGGCGCGATGCGTAAACCGTCTTTCGATCCGCCATGCAGCGCACTCATGCGGGCCTGGCCGGTTGAATCCATGCGGGAGAAAATTTTCTGCGCGGCGGCGATCGTCTCTTCGTCCAGATGGGCGATCAGCTTGTCGGCAGCGGCCCAGGCTTCTTCTTCAGTTTCCCGTACGATGACGTGCAGGCGAATGCCGTAATCCAGCGTGCGGCCTCGCTCTTCTGCCCTTTGACGAACTACGGCGATTTTCTCCGCTACCTGCTCTAACGGTTCTCCCCAGGTCAGATAGGTGTCGATCTGGTTTACCGCCACCTCCAGCGCCTCTTCAGAGGATCCGCCGAAGTACAGCGGAGGACCATTCTTCTGAACAGGAGGAAACAGCACTTCAGCCCCCTCCACACGGATATGCTCGCCCTGATAATCCACCTTTTCGCCCTTCAACAGGCGGGAATAGACGTCGAGGAATTCGCGGGTGACCTGATAACGCTCGGCGTGGCTAAGGAAGATGCCATCGCCCTTGTTTTCTACCGGGTCGCCGCCGGTCACCACGTTAATCAGCAGACGGCCTTCAGACAGGCGATCCAGCGTGGCGGCCATGCGGGCGGCCAGAGTGGGTGGCTGTAAGCCGGGACGCACGGCGACCAGATAACGCAGCCGTTTAGTGATCGGTGCCAGCGCCGAAGCCACTAACCATGAATCCTCGCAGCTTTTGCCAGTGGGGATCAGCACGCCGTAATACCCCAGGTTATCGGCGGCTAACGCCACCTGCTGCAGGTAAGGCAAATCAACCGCTCTTCCTCCTTCCGTTGTCCCCAGATAACGGCCGTCACCGTGGGTCGGTAAAAACCAAAATACGTTGAGATTGTCCTGCGCTGAGTCACTCATTAGTCGGCTCCTATATAACAGTATATTAATTTATTATAAGTATTGATCAAATCTGGTTATAAACAACCTAGCAGCAAAGAGGCACGTTTCAACATGCGTTTTTCTGCATAGAACAGCAGTTTTCATCATTAAGCCGTTACGGGGTGGTTTGCTATGTTGCTGAAACACCGATTTATATTCAGGGGAAAATGATGAAAAAAGTCTTACTTAGTGGCCTGATTGCCGCTGCCCTCAGCGCTTCTGCTTTTAACGCACTGGCAGAAACCGCTCCGAAAACCGTTACCATCGGTTTCCAGAAAGCCAATATCTTTGCGCTGCTGAAATACCGTGGCACGCTCGATACCGAGTTTAAAAAACAGGGTATCGCGGTGAAGTGGGTTGAATTCCCAGCCGGGCCACAAATGCTGGAAGGACTGAACGTGGGCAGTATCGATCTGGCCGCCACTGGCGATGCTCCGCCAACGTTCGCCCAGGCCGCGCAAGCCGATCTGGTTTATCTGGCCCATTCGCCTGCTAACCCAAAAACCGAAGCGATTGTGGTGCCGGAAAACTCCGCCATCAAAACCGTGGCGGATTTGAAAGGTAAACGCGTAGCGCTGAATAAAGGCTCTGACGTGAACTATCTGTTGGTCAGCGCGCTGGAAAATGCCGGGCTGAGCTACAAAGATGTAAAGGCTATTTATCTGCCGCCAGCCGATGCGCGCGCGGCTTTCCAACGTGGCGCAGTAGATGCCTGGGTGATTTGGGATCCGTATTACGCAGAGGTCGAGACCAACGCCAAAGCTCGCCTGATTAAAAATGCAGAAGGTCTGGTGCCGCATTACACCTTCTACCTCGCGAGTCGTAAGTTTGCTGATACCTATCCGCAGACCGCCAAACAAGTGGTCGATCAGCTAGGCACGCTGAGTGACTGGGCCAACAAAAACCCCGATGAAGCGGCCAAGATATTATCGACCTCCACCGGTTTGCCCCAGCCCATCTGGCAGCGAGCCATTGCAAGAATGCCGTTTGGTGCAGAACGCATGACGCCGGAAGTGTTTAAAGAACAGCAGGCGCTGGCCGATAAGTTCACCCAAATTGGCCTGCTGCCGGTGAAGGTTAATGTCAGTAGCGCGACCTGGTCACTGGATAAGAAATAATCCGCCCTATGTTCTCTGGCGGCACAAGCTAAAAGGGCAATCTGTTGATTGCCCTTTTTTACGCCGACTGAAAACTCAGACAGTGGCGCAGTCAGCGTTCGTTCATTGTCTCTGCAGGATATTTCTGGACGGGAGTCCATATTCACTTACCGAGTAACCTTAGCGGATTTCCTTGGTTCACCAGACGGCGGCTTAAGCCTGATATTTAACGTCACTTCCCTGAAAATATTGACGTTAAAGGATTACCTATGCCGACCATTTTTCGCCCTGAGGCGCTGGCTCGTCCGCTGGCTTTAAGCATTGCCTTTGCCCTGTTCGGCGGAAACGCCGTTGCAGCAGATGCCCCGGTTAAAGGCGGAACGCTGATTTATCTGGAGCAGCAGGCGCACACCAATCTGTATCCCCCGGCCGGTGGCTTTTACCCCAACGGCGGCATCCTGAACCAAATCACCGATAAGCTGACGTGGCAAAACCCGGAAACGCTGCAAGTGGAGCCGTGGATTGCCCAAAGCTGGACAACGAACGCTGATAAAACCGAATACACCTTTAAATTGCACCCTGGCGTCACCTTCTCAGACGGCACGCCGCTGGATGCTAACGCGGTAGCCAAAAACTTCGACACTTACGGTCTTGGGAATAAAGCCCAGCGCCTGCCGGTGTCAGAGGTCATTAATAATTACGATCGCAGCGAAGTGATCGATCCGCTCACCGTGAAGTTTTATTTCAAAAAGTCCTCACCGGGCTTCCTGCAGGGCACGGCGACTATCGGCTCTGGCCTGGTTTCACTCAGCACGCTGGCGCGCAGTTTCGACCAGCTCGGTGATGCCCGCCATATTATTGGCTCTGGCCCGTTTGTGGTCAGCGATGAGAAGCTGGGGCGTGAGGTTGATCTGGTGGCCCGCAAAGCGTACCAATGGGGCCCGGCAAACGTTAAGCAGCAAGGTCCGGCCAATCTCGACGGCATCAAAATTATTGTCACGCCGGAAGACAGCGTGCGCATCGGTGCGCTGCTGGCAGGTCAGGCTGACTTTATCCGGCAGGTTCAGGCCTATGATGAGAAACAGGCCAAAGATCAAAACTTCCCCCTTTACGCCGCCCCAACCCGTGGCGTTAACGACAGCCTGAGTTTCCGTCCCGATAACCCGCTGGTCAGCGATCTGCGCGTGCGCCAGGCGCTGCTGCATGCCACCAACGCAAAGCAAGTTGTGGAAACGCTGTTCTCTCCTAACTATCCACAGGCCACTTCCGTTATTGCCACTACTGCGGCGGGCTACGTAAACCTGGCGGACAAGTTGACCTTCGATCAGGCAAAAGCCAAAAGCCTGCTGGATGAAGCAGGGTGGAAAGCCGGTGCCAACGGCATCCGCGAAAAAGACGGTAAGCCTTTATCGCTGACTGTTTATGAGTCCCTTCCGCAGCCACAGAATAAAGAGGTTTTGCAACTGGTCGCTCAACAGTGGCGTCAGGTTGGGGTGGAATTAAAAGTGAAGGCCGGCGATGCAGGCAGCAAAACGCTGGACAGCCTCGACCCGCTGAAAACACCGTTGAATGTAACCGAAGTAGGACGGGCCGATCCTGACGTGATCAAAAGCAGCTTCTATCCTGCGAACCGCGACGCTTTGCTGCAAAAAGGCGGCTCCAGCGACAAGGTCAAAAGCTTCCGTGATGACCAGCTGAATCTGCTGCTGGTGGCCATTTCCGCCGAGATCGATCCCGCTAAACGCCTTCAGTTAACCGGTGATGTGCAACGTTACCTGCTCGACCAGGCTTACGTGATCCCGATCTTTGAAGAGCCGCAGGTCTTTGCCGGTGCGCCGTGGCTGAAAGGCGTCAAGTTCGAAGCCGTCGGTCGTCCTTCGCTGTATGGCGCCTGGCTTGAAAAGCATTAAGGAGGTCTGCATGAGCCAGTATCTGCTGTATCGGGTCGGGCATGGGTTGCTGGTGCTTTGGGCGGCTTTTACGCTCTCTTTTGTGCTGCTGCAAGTGCTGCCTGGCGATGCGATCCTGATTAAATTTCAGAATCCCGATCTTGGCCTGAGCCCGCAACAAATCGCCGAGATGCGTCAGACTTATGGCGCAGACAGTCCTTTATGGCAACAGTATCTGCATACCCTTGGCGCGATGCTGAAAGGCGATTTTGGCTATTCAGTGCAGGCAGGAGTGCCAGTAAGCGAACAGTTGAAAAGTAACCTGCCAGAGACGCTTCGTCTGGCAGGCAGCGGATTTGTTCTGGCGGTGGTGCTGGCTTTTGTGCTGGCGGCTTTGTCACGCATCCCAGCGCTGCGCAGCTTGCGCAATCTGTTGCAGTCTGTTCCGGTGCTGTTTATCTCAATTCCTACCTTCTGGTTGGGCATTGCCTTAATTCAGCTGTTCTCCTTCCAGTTGCGGTGGATACCGGTGATTAACCCTTCTCCAGTGGAAGGGCTGATCCTGCCGGTGATCACCGTGGCGATCCCTATCTCCGCCCCGCTTGCCCAAATCCTGCTGCGCAGCATCGACGATGTGGTCACAAGACCCTTTGTCGCGGTCGTTCGCGCCAAGGGGGCCAGCGAAACCTACGTGTTATGGCGGCATGTGTTACGCAACGCCATGCTGCCGGTGTTGACCGTTGCCGGATTGCTGCTGGGCGAACTGATAGCCGGAGCGCTGATTACCGAAACGGTATTTGGTCTGGGCGGTTTGGGCCAGCTCACTCAGCAGGCGGTGAATAATCAGGATGTCGCGGTGTTACAGGCTGTAGTGATGATTTCGGCACTGAGCTTTGTGCTGATCAATATGGTGGTCGATCTGTTAATGCCGCTGTTTGACCCCCGTCTGCAAACTGTCACCAGAGGTGCCGTATGAGCCTTGTCGATTTTGCTACCGCACGGCAAAAAACCCAGTCAGTTCGTCCTGTATGGAACCTCCAACCAGGACTGTGGCTGGCGTGGCTGGTGATGCTGCTGGCGGCGATCGCCGCCCTGTTCCCTGGTTTGCTGACCAGCTACAGCGCGGTTGAAGGGATTGCCGGAGCCCAACGGCTGGCTCCGCAGGCCGGACACTGGCTGGGAACCGACCAGCTTGGCCGCGATGTGTTTGCCCGCATTGTTTATGGCGCCTCGCACTCCTTGTCTGCCGCGTTGCTGGCCGTGGCTATGGGGCTGGTGTTTGGCACGGCATTGGGCGTATTGGCAGGGGCAGTTGGCGGCAAAACGGAATCACTGGCCATGCGCACAGTTGACGTACTGCTGTCCATTCCCTCTCTGCTGCTGTCGTTAAGCGTATTGATCCTGTTAGGTTTTGGCACGCTAAACGCGGCGATGGCGGTCGGGATTGCTTCCATCGCCAGCTTTGCCCGTCTGGCACGAGGTGAAGTCGTGCGAATTCGCCACAGCGATTATGTCGAGGCGGCTTTTGGCAGCGGCGGACGCTTCCTGTCCGTGCTGTGGCGCCATATTTTACCCAACGCGCTGGCCCCGGTTATCGCCTATGCCGCCTTGCAGTTTGGTCAGGCGATCCTTGCACTCTCTACCCTGAGTTTTCTCGGCTACGGCACTCCGCCGCCAGCACCTGAATGGGGATTATTGATCGCCGAAGGCCGCAATTATCTGGCTACCGCCTGGTGGCTGACGACGTTCCCTGGTCTGGTAGTGGTGTTCGTGGTGCTCTCTGCTAACCGCATCAGCCAGCAACTTTCCGGAGGACGGAAATGAGTTCTCACTCCGCATTACTCAACGTTGAACAGCTCAGCCTGAGCTACCGCAGCGGCGCGGCCTGGAAAGAGGTGGTTCACCAGGTCAGTTTTCAGCTGAACAAAGGGGAAATGGTGGCGCTGGTGGGCGAATCAGGGTCCGGTAAAACCACCACCGCTCAGGCGATTATTGGTCTGCTGGCTGAAAATGGCCGCCGTGACGAAGGCAGGATCCTGCTGAATGGCGAAGAGATCAGCCAGTGGTCTTCAAAGCGGCTGGACAGCGTGCGGGGAGCACGCATCAGTCTGGTGCCGCAGGATCCTGGCAACTCGCTGAATCCGGTCAAAACGATTGGGGAACAGGTCGGGGAGATTTTGCGTCTTCACCGCTTATCCGCCAGCACGGAGCGTAAGCAGCAGGTGATTGACCTGTTGACGCGAGTTGGCCTGAGCCATCCTGAGCAGCGCTTCAACCAGTATCCCCATCAGCTTTCAGGCGGGATGAAGCAGCGCGTGCTGATTGCCATCGCCGTGGCGCTGGAGCCGGACATCATTATTGCCGATGAACCGACCAGCGCGCTGGATGTCACCGTGCAAAAGCGCATCCTCGACCTGCTCGACCAGCTACGCCGTGAGTCCGGCACTGCCGTGCTGTTTGTGACGCATGACCTGGCTTTGGCTGCCGAGCGCGCCGATCGCGTCATTGTGTTTCGCAACGGCGAGATTCAGGAACAAGGCCCTACCGCCGAGGTCATTGGCTCGCCGAAGCAGGCTTACACGCGTCAACTGCTGGCCGATGCCCTGCCGCGACCTCGCCAGCGGGATCAAAGAAACCAGCGACGATTCTCTGCGCCAGCCATTCAGGCTTCAGACATCAGTAAGCGCTTTGCGTTGGGGAAAACTCAGCAGCTTCAGGCCTTAAACAGCTTGAGTTTTGACGTTGCACGGGGCACCACGCACGCCATTGTCGGCGAATCTGGTTCCGGTAAAACCACCCTTGCGAGGATCCTGCTGGGCTTTGAGCAATCAGACAGCGGCAGCGTAACGCTGGACGGGATTGCAGTGAACGGCCTGCAAGGCGAGTCTTTACGCCAGTTGCGCCGTCGCATTCAGTTCGTCTATCAAAATCCTTTTGCTTCGTTAGATCCCCGGCAAACGCTGTTTCGTATTATTGAAGAGCCGCTGCTCAACTTCGATCGTTTAAGCCGTGACGAGCGCCGTCAGCGTGTGGAAGCGGTGACGCTGCGTGTTGCGCTGCCCTTAGACATCTTATCCCGCAGCGCCAGAGAGTTGTCTGGCGGTCAGCGCCAGCGTGTGGCATTGGCGCGCGCGCTGATCCTGCAGCCCTCAATTCTGGTGTTGGATGAAGCCACCTCCGCGCTGGACGTGACGGTACAGGCGCAGATTCTGGCGCTTCTTCAGCAGTTACAGGCTGAACAAGGTCTGACCTACCTGTTCATTACCCACGATCTGGCTACGGTTCGGCAGATTGCCGACACGCTGACCGTATTGAAGGCCGGTGACGTGGTGGAGTCAGGTGACGTTGTCACTCTTTTTGCTGCGCCGCAGCATCCCTATACTCGCGAGCTGTTAGCCGCGATCCCCGTGTATTCGACGCCGGTTAAGGAATTCTCATGAAGGTTAAACGCATCGGCTTTTTCACCCGCCTGCTGGATAAAGGGTCGGCCAAAGAGCGCTACAGGCTTGCAACGGAACAAATCCAGCACGCTGAGCGCCTGGGTTTTGACAGTGCCTGGATAGCTCAGCACCATTTTCATGAAGATGAAGGCGGTTTGCCTTCTCCTTTGGTGTTTCTGGCCCACGTAGCCGCCCATACGCAGCGCATCCGTCTGGGCACCGCAATCATTACTCTGCCCCTGGAAAATGCCCTGCGCGTGGCTGAAGACGCCGCCGTGCTCGACCTGCTGGCAGACGGCAGGCTGGAAATTGGGCTGGGTTCTGGCGGCACTCCCACTTCATTCCTGCCTTTTGGCTTGACCCTGGAACAGCGTGGTCATGCCTTCGCGGAGAACCTGCATACCCTGCTCAGCGCCTGGCGTGGCGATTCTCTGGCGCATCCTGACAACCATCTTTATCCGCCTGCTCCTCACCTAGCGCAACGCGTCTGGATTGCGACATTTTCGGTTGAAGGCGCAATACGAGCGGCAAAAAGCGGCCATGGATTGATGCTTTCACGCACTCAGCCTCGTCCGGTTAACCAGCCCAATCTGCCGCTGGATGCCCTGCAAAACCCGATGATTGATGCCTATCTGGAAGCGCTGCCGGCTGACGTGGAACCTAGGATCCTCGCTTCCCGAACAGCATTTGTCGCAGATTCAGATCATTACGCCCGTAAGCTGGCTGAGCCCGGTATTCGAGCCCAGGTGAGACAGTCGGTAGCTTCCGGGCAACCGCTGCGTGGCGACAGTTTTGACGACTATTTACTGCAGGTTGACGCCCACGTTGGCAACGCTGAGCAGGTTACGGCTTCGCTGTTGCAGGACAGCGTCTTGTCACGCGTCACCGATATCTCATTCCAGGTTCACTCCGTTGAACCCCCGCACGTCGACACGCTGCGCTCTGTTGAGCTGATTGCTGAGCATATTGCTCCACAGCTAAGAACCCTGAAACCTTAACCGGAGAACGTCATGACCAGTACCAATGATTTACTGGCTTCGCTGGCGGATATTGCGCCTGATTCTGACCTTGCCCAGGCTCGTCATACACGGGAAGCGGCAACCCGCCACGCGCAGGGGAGCTATGAGGTGATCTTTACTCAACAGGATGAAGATTTCCCGCTGGCTGAACGCTTCGCCCTGGCGGCATTGGTAGCGGGGTGGAATGCTCAACCTTCGCTGCAGGCCCATTACCAGCAGCAGGCTGGCTCCTTTGGCAACACCAACCGGCATGAACGGGCAAAAGACTATGCGCATTTGCTGACATTTGAACCGGTAAACGCCACACCAGCGCATCTTCAGGCCTTGCAGGACGCGGGCTGGACTGCGCGCGGAATCGTGACACTGTCACAGCTGATCTCTTTTATCAATTTCCAGAGTCGCCTGCTGGCCGGATTACAGCTGTTGCAGGGCAAAGAGTCGGCGGCGGCACCTCAGCCTGTGGTTGCCGGTAAATGGCACGATGCGGCCAAAACCCTTAGGGGTAAAACAGCACCGACGAAATTTACTCAGCAGGAGCTGGGCTGGGAACCCTGGCTGGCCGCTAAACCGCTGGCGGAATTCTCCGCTGAAGAGCAGGTTATTCTGGCCAGGTTTGGCCATTCCGAGTCGGATTATTTCCGGCTTCTTGCCCGCAATTTACCGGTACTGGAACAACGGACACTCACCGACAAAGGCATTTTCTTCACCTCCGGCGGGTTACCCCGTGCCGATCGTGAGCTGGCGGCCGCCGTGGTCAGCAAGGTCAACGGCTGTATCTTCTGCGCCTCTGTGCATGCACGCAAAGCCAGCCAGCTGTCGAAACAGTCTGAGTCGGTAGAAACACTGATCGGCGTGGCGCCTGGCGCTTCGCTTTCCGCAGGCCAGTCCGAGCGCTGGGCCGCCATTATCGACCTGTCTGCCGCCCTTTCCGTCACCCCACAGCAGGCCACACTTGAGCAGATTTCCGCTTTGCAAAAGCAAGGCCTGGATACCCTTTCGCTGCTGGATGTGATCCAGTCCAGCGCCTTCTTCGCCTGGGCTAACCGCCTGATGCTGACGCTTGGCGAGCCCTTTTTACCTTCTGACGCATAAGGATCTGTATGACTTCGTTACCCTCCAGCCAACTGGTGCAATGGCGCCGTGAGTTGCATCAATACCCGGAGTTGTCGAATCAGGAATTCGCCACCACGGAACGTATCACCGCCTGGCTGAAGCAAGGCAATATTCGTCTGCTGCCGTTTGAGCTGAAAACCGGTGTGGTGGCTGAAATCGGTCAGGGAGAACCGCTGATCGCTCTCAGAGCCGACATCGATGCGCTGCCCATAGACGAGGCGGTTTCTCACCCCTGGACCTCAACAAATCCTGGCGTGATGCACGCCTGCGGTCATGATATTCATACCTCAGTGATGCTCGGCGTGGCTCATCAGCTTAAGCAGCAGGAAGCCGAACTGACTGGCCGGGTGCGCATCCTGTTTCAGCCCGCTGAAGAGACCTTTAACGGCGCGCAACAGCTGATAGAAGCTGGCGTGCTGGACGGCGTACAGGCTATTTTTGGCATGCATAATGCGCCAGATCTGCCGTTGAACAGCTTCAAAACCCGCGCGGGTCCGTTCTATGCCAACGTTGACCGCTTTGTGATCCGCCTGGAAGGCAAAGGTGCCCATGCTGCCAGACCGCATGAGGGGATTGATTCAATCGTGATTGCCAGCCAGATCGTCACCGCACTGCAAACCCTGCCAAGTCGCACGTTCAGTTCTCTGGAGTCGGTCGTGGTCAGCGTCACCCGCTTTACCGCCGGAAATACCTGGAATGTGCTGCCGCAGAGCGTGGAGCTGGAAGGAACCGTGCGAACCCACAATGCAGACATCCGTGCTGACATTCCGCAGAAAATGGCGGCGTTGATCAAAGGCATTGCTGGTGGCTTTGGGGCAAAAGCAGAACTGGAATGGACGGAAGGCCCACCCGCGCTGGTCAATACGCCGGAGTGGGCTGACTTCGCGCTGGCGCTGGCGAAAGAGACGGGCTTTGAGGCTGAAGCCGCAGCAACGCCACAGATGGGCGGTGAGGATTTTGCCTTCTATCTGCACCATGTGCCGGGCGTCTTTGTCAGCATCGGCAGTGCAAGCGAGTTTGGCCTGCATCACCCCGGCTTTGATCCCAATGAACAGATCATGGAGTCAGCCGTCAGCTATTTCACCCAGCTGGTCCCCCGCGCCTTAACGTTGATTGCGGCTAAAGAATAAAACCAGGAGTGCGATTATGTCTGTCCCTACCCCCAAGGCTGTTGTTGATCATGTGGTTATTAACGTCACCGACCAGTTAGATGCCGCCAGCGCACTGTACCGCAGGCTGGGTTTTCACCTGACTGAGCGTGGACATCATTCTCTTGGATCCAGCAATCACCTGGCGATATTTGGTGAAAACTACCTGGAACTGCTGGGCTATGAAAAAGGCAAAAAGGCCAGCCGTGCCGACCTCTGGCAGGCTTCACCGGGGCTGAGTGGCCTGGTGTGGAAAACAGAAGATGCCGATCAGGATTATAAGCACCTGTTGCGTCAGGATTTAGACGGTGATGAACCCGCCTCTTTTCACCGGCCGGTGACGTTGCCTGATGGGACGGTGTCTGAAGCAAAGTTTCGCACCGTGCGGATCCGCCCGTCGCTGATTGCTGATGGCCGCAGCTTTTTCTGTCAGCATTTAACGCCTGAAGCGGTCTGGCAGCCTGCGTGGCAAACGCACCCGAACGGCGTGAAGAACATCAGCGAGTTTGTCATTGTTGCGCAGGATCCGGCTTCTGTGGCCTCTTTGTACAGCAGACTGTTTGGCACAAATAGTCTTAAAGCCTGCCAGGAAGGCGCATTTTTACTGAAGGCTGGCGTGACCAGCGTGCGCTTTGCTACCGAAGAGTATGTGCGGACCCGTTTCCAGTCGTTACCGGATAACTATGACGGCTCGGCTCGCATGGCGGCGTTGAGTTTCCAGACCGAGGATCTGGCGAAGGTAAAAGCGGCCCTGCTTCAGGGAGATTTGCACTTCAGGGAAACTGAGGGCGCTATTGTGGTCGAACCGCAGCAGGGCTTTGATGTTGCCCTGCGCTTCCATCCATAGCGTTAGCGGATACGTAAGCTGAACTTCCCGGCAGAAGCCTCTTCGGCCTCACGCAGAACGGCAATCACGCCGTCAAACTGCTGAGGATTAGCCTGCGTCGTCAGATGACGAAGCGTGACGCGCGCCGGCAGTTCGATCATGCCGGTTAGCGCATCCCACAGCGCATCCAGATTGTTTCCAAATGCCATATCAATGGCGAATTTTTCGCAAAACTGGCGGTAAAATTCAGCTGTGTCGGCAATATGGTCAAAATCGAAGCTGATGGTGTGCATTTCAGTAGACCTGATCGACGTGGCGGTAATGGTCTTTGGTGACGTAGATTAACCCGTCACTGGAGTAGAGCATGCGGTCGCTTCCACGGCGTCCGCAGTCATAATTCACGTCCGCTTCAAACCAGCGTCTGCCCTGCTTTTCTGGCAGGACTTTTTCACGGTTAGAAAAGCGGTCGCCACCGATCGCCCGACCTGGCAGGGTCTTACACAGATTGCCTTTGGAAGGTTCCCAACCCTGTTTTCTGGCTTCACCTTTGGTCAGGTAATAGCCGGGAAGGCGCTGATGCTGGTGCAGATAGTCCGCCACGCGCTGTTGTTCGGTCAGCGTGCTGATATCACTGCTGCTGTCAGTCTGGGAAGCGGTTTGTGACGCCTGCTGCTGCTGAGCAGGCGCTTTGGACGGGTGGCGTAACCCTGCGGCGGTGGCCACAATGGCGAGGATCGCCGCGATAATCAGTTTTTTATTCATCGCCGGAGTTTACCGCGCCGGCAGATTTAACGTCTATTCCTTATCAACGTATTTTTGCAACGTCGCAGGCGTCACCAGCTCAAACGGGATCCAGTAATACGAGTCCAGCTTTTCGCCTTTGATCATCTTCTGCGCAACGTCCACTGAGGCTTTACCCTGGCCGATAGCGTCCTGGAAAACGGTCACCTGCATTTTGCCCGTCGACATCGCTTTCAGCCCGTCCGGTGTGGCATCAATGCCGCCAATCAGGATTTTACTGTCTTTTTTACCGGCCTGCTGCAGACCCATAATCGCGCCAATGGCCATCTCGTCATTGTTCGCAGCCACAATGTCGATCTCTTCGCCGTTGGTGATCCAGTTCAGCATCAGATCCATCCCTTCACTGCGGGAGTAATTAGCAGTTTGTTTCTGTACCACGCTCATTTTCGGGTACTTAGCGACAACCTGCTCCACGTCTTTGGTGCGCTGAATAGCGCCCGCATCCGTCAGATTACCGATCATAATGCCCACTTTGCCCTGATAGTTTGCCAGTCGAGCCAGCTCTTCCATCTGCAAGGTGCCGGATTGCTTCTCATCGGAGCCAACAAAGACCACACCAGGTGGGAGTTTGACATCACCAGGCGTGCGATTGACGTAGACCAGTGGGATGTTGGCAGAGGTGACCAGTTTGGTCATCGCTGGTGTTCCTGCCGAGTTAACGGGATCGACGATGATGGCATCAACGCCGGCGCTGATGAAACTTTGCACCTGATCGGTTTGCCTGCCCACGTCTCCCCGCGCATCTTCAAACTGCACGGTGATGCCGCGGGCTTTGGCTTCTTTATCAATCGACTGGCGAATGATTGTCAGAAAGTTCTGGTCAAAATAGGCCATTGAAACGCCGATGGTTTCGGCCAGAACGGCGGTGGAACAACTCAGTGAAGCGACTAACAGCAGGACTTTGCAGGTTTTCATTATTATTCTCCAGGGGTAAGGATCGGCCAGCCTCGCTCCAGCGTCAAACGAAACGAAATTACCGATACAAGAAGATAATGAAATAAATGAACTTACCGCAAGCCTCTCACTCCGGTTCCGCCAGCTGGCTCACACTTCCTCGTCAAGCCAGGTCCATTAACAGCAGCAGCACTGGCGTGGTCACCGCCGAGAAAATGGTCGACAGCAGCATGCTGGTCGCGGCCGGGCCGGTTAAGGCATTGAACTGTTGTGACATCAGATAGACGTTAATCCCAACCGACATTGACCCCAGCAGCACCACCACTTTACTTTCCAGCGGCGGCAGACCAATCATCACCGCCAGCCCCCAGATGATCAGCGGCTGGACGATTAGCTTCAGCAGGCAGATAGCGTAACTCTCTTTCAACCCGTCTTTCATTTGATACGCCGCAAGGCTCATCCCTAATGCCACCAGCGCCAGTGGCACGGCGATGGTGCCCAGCATGCTGACGGGAATCTCTATCATCTGCGGCAGCGGAATACCGCTCAGGCTGAATAAGGTGCCAGACAGGATGGCAATAATCAGTGGGTTTTTCAGCACGCCGATCGCCGTTTTGCCAAACCCTTTCAGGTTGAGCGCGCCATGCTTGTACCATTCAACGGAAACCGTAGCCAACGTCCACAGGATCAGACCGTTGAACACCAACACCAGCGCCACGGAGGGAATGGCCTTTTCACCCAGCATTACCGTGGCAATCGGCAATCCCAGCATGACGTTATTAGAAAAGATGCCGCCCAACGCAAAGACCGATCCCGAGATGCCATCCAGCTTGAATACGCGAGTGGCAATCACCCTGCCCAGCACAAACACTATCAGGCAACTGCCAAAGAAGGCGATCAGTAAACGGGCATCGACCGGGGGGCTTTTGCTGAAGTCACTCATCAGCCTGAATAACATGGCGGGAAGCGCAATTTTGAACACCACGCGGTTCAATGCTTCGCTGATGCTGTCGGGCCATTTTCGCCAGCGGACCAGCAGCCAGCCCAAAGCAATCAGGATAAACAGCGGCATAGAAAGCAGGATTTGGTGCAACAAGGTGTCCAAAAGCGCAGGCATGGAGGGCTCAACTGTCAGTCGTTTTCCCTACCATAAGATCGATGGGAATCTACGTAAAGCCTTGATGTGATTAAGAGGATGAAAAAGGCCGGGGAACCCGGCCAGGGGTGAGCCGTTTGTGCAGATGCCTGATGGGCCTGATATCAGACCCATCAGCAGCATTAAATCAACCGGGCAATCCGCAGTTCACTTTTCAGGTAGGCGTAATAGACCGGCGCAGCCACTACCCCCGCCAGGCCAAAGGCAGATTCAAACACCAGCATCGCCAGCAGGATTTCCCAGGTTTTGGCATTGATCCTGGAGCCAAAAATTCGCGCGTTGATAAAGTACTCAAGCTTATGCACCAGCATCAGGAACACCAGCGAGATCACTGCCGCTTCCAGGGAAATCGACAGGCCGATCAGCACAATCACCGTGTTGGAGATCAGGTTGCCAATAATCGGCAGCAAACCCGCGACAAAGGTCAGGACGACCACCGTTTTACCAAACGGGAAGTGTAAATCAAATAACGGCAGGACGCCGAAAAGGAAACCGCAAGTCAGGACCGTGTTCACCAGTGAGACCTTGATCTGGGCGAACACCACATTGTGGAAGGAGTCAGCCAGCACGGTCAGACGTTCCAAAAGCGCATGGCGCAGTGGCGCATCCTGACTATCAACACTGCTGATACGCAGTGAGATGATCGCCCCCAGCAACATGCCAATCAACATCGTGGCGAAGGTATGCGCCGCTGAACGGCCAAAGGTTTGAACCACCACCAGATGCTCACGTAGCCAGGTCACAACCTGATGCTGCAGTTCATCAATATCGGCGGGCAAATAGCGGGAAACGACAGGAGAAAGGGTTCGCTGCGCATCTTCCAGCAGCTTGCTTGCCGCCGCATGAAATGCCGCAGGGTTCTGGAAATCATTCAGCAGGAATCCAATCAGTTTGCTTACGCCAACCACCAGCGCCAGCAGAATGACCACGGTCAGGAAAAAGATGATGATCCAGCGGGCAATCGGGCCCTTGACCAGCCGCTCAACCCAGGGTGTCAGCGCGAGGATAGTTTCGTAGACGATAAATCCGGCCAGAAAACAGGGCAGCAGGCGTAACGGAAAAATCATAAAAAGTGCGGCGAAAATCAGTAGATAACTGGCAACCTCGCACCAACCCTGCTTGTTCTGTTTCCACATCAATGACAAATCCTGTCTGAAAAGTAATAAAAATCAGCGTGATTCAGACAGTATACAATGCGATGAGGCTAACAGGCGGATTAAACAGGACGAGTCTTAGGTTCAGGCAGGACTATTTGAAGGGTTCACAGCGGGCTGAGACGCCCGCTATTGAAGAGGTGCGCAGATTATGAACAGGCGCTAACCTGCACCTGACGACGCCATGCGCCCGGAGACTGGCCAAACTGACGTTTGAAGCTGCGGTTAAACGACTGCTGGGAATCAAATCCAAAGGAAATGGCCACGTCCAGAATTGGCTCACCCCCCGCTGCCAGGCGCTCTGCAGATTTTTTCAGACGGCGGGCACGGATGTATTCCCCTAAGGCATAGCCGGTATGCTGCTTAAACATCCGTTGCAGGTGCCATTTCGAATAACCGGCACGATCGGCCACGGTATCCAGATCCATTTTCCCTTCAATGTGGGTGTCGATCCATTTTACGAGATCGGTAATAAAATCATCATGGCTCATTGCTCTTCCCCTTTAATGCTTTTTGTTATTGGCCCGGCTTGACCTCTTCCCTGCAGCAGGGTAAAAGGTAACTGTAATGAATGCAGTTCCAACAAGTTAAAGCAGCCGCCCGCTTAATGCAAGTTTAATTGTTGCATTAAATGCGATTCGCTGGCACTCTCCTCGTTATCGCCTTCGCCTCACCCCATTTTCTTGCCGTTAACATTTTGATACCCGTGTTGACAAGAAAATGCTAAAAGCAACAATAACACTTGCACTTAATTTACCCTCTCCTTACACTCCCTGTGTTTAGTGTACTTATCATAAGTACATTTTATGCATTATGCCGTGCTCCTTTTTTCACGTCGTCAGCATCTGCAACAGGGATTATCAACCATGAAACCAATCACCTCATCGCGCCTGAGCCTTACCGCGCTTCCGCTTCTCTCCGCCTTCTGGCTGGTGGGATGTGACTCTAAAGGGGCTGAACAGAGCGCACCGCCTGCCCCGCAGGTCAGTGTGGCCGAGGTTCAGCAACAAACCGTTAGCCAGTGGGATAACTTCAATGGCCGCATTGAAGCGGTACAAAGCGTTCAACTGCGCCCTCGCGTAACCGGCTATATCGATAAAGTGAACTACACCGAAGGCCAGGAAGTTAAAAAAGGCGACGTGCTGTTCACCATTGATGACCGGACTTATCGCGCTGAGCTGGAACGTGCTCAGGCCGATCTGGCCAGTGCCAGAACGCAGGCACAGCTGGCCCGCAGCGAGTCAGGAAGGACGGAAAAGTTGATTGGCACCCAGGCGATCTCGCGTGAGGTATGGGAACAGAGACGTTCGGCTTCGACTCAGGCGCAGGCTAACGTGCTGGCGGCGCAGGCGGCTGTCGATATGGCGCGACTGAACCTCGACTTTACGCAAGTCACCGCGCCAATTGATGGCCGCGCCAGCCGGGCCATGATTACCTCAGGTAACCTGGTCACCGCCGGAGACAGCAGCAGCGTGCTGACAACATTGGTGTCATTGAACACGGTTTATGTCTATTTCGACGTCGATGAAGCCACTTTCCTGCGCTATCAAAGGATCAGCCGTGAAGGAGAGAGCGCAGCGACTGCGCATCATGCCCTGCCGGTGAAAATTGGCCTTGTTGGCGAAGAGGGCTATCCGCACACCGGGGCCGTCGATTTTACCGATAACCAACTGACCGCCAGCACCGGCACCATCCGTATGCGCGCGCTGCTTGATAACGGCCAGCGACTGTATACCCCAGGTTTGTTCGCCCGCGTGCAGTTACCTGGCCGCGCCGACTTCCCTGCCCTGTTAGTCAATGATAAAGCCGTGCTGACTGACCAGGACCGCAAATTTGTCTGGGTGATTGATGCACAGAATAAAGCACAGCGACGCGATATCCAGCCCGGCCAGATGGCTAACGGCCTGCGCATTGTGCAGCACGGGCTGAATTCAGGCGATCGGGTGATTGTCGACGGCGTGCAAAAAGTCTTTATGCCGGGGATGCCGGTTAACGCCAAAACGGTGCCTATGGCGCCAGCCTCCCTTTAATTCGAGCTGCGGGAACTGTTATGGATTTTTCCAGATTTTTTATCGACCGACCGATATTTGCGGCCGTGCTGTCGATTCTGATTTTCGTCTCCGGGTTGATTGCCATCCCGCTGCTGCCGATCAGTGAATATCCCGATGTGGTGCCACCCAGCGTGCAAGTTCGCGCTGAATACCCAGGCGCTAACCCGAAAGTGATTGCTGAAACGGTGGCTACGCCGCTGGAAGAAGCGATCAACGGCGTCGAAAACATGATGTACATGAAATCGATTGCCGGTTCGGATGGCGTGCTGGTGACCACCGTGACCTTCCGCCCGGGAACCGATCCCGATCAGGCTCAGGTTCAGGTGCAAAACCGTGTGGCGCAGGCCGAGGCTCGTCTGCCTGAGGATGTGCGCCGTCAGGGCGTCACCACGCAGAAACAGTCGCCGACTATGACGCTGGTCGTCCATCTGGACTCACCTTCTGGCCGCTACGACTCACTGTATCTGCGTAACTATGCGCAGCTGAAGGTGAAGGATGAGCTGGCTCGTCTGCCGGGCGTTGGCCAGGTGCAGATCTTCGGTGCCGGTGAGTATGCGATGCGTATCTGGCTGGATCCGACCAAGGTTTCCGCTCGTGGCATGACCGCGGGTGATGTGGTGGCGGCGATCCAGGAGCAGAACGTCCAGGTTTCTGCCGGTCAGTTGGGTGCTGAGCCCATGCCGAATAAAAGCGATTTTCTGCTGTCGATCAACGCTCAGGGACGCCTGCAGAATGAGGAAGAGTTCGGCAACATCATCCTGAAAAGCGGCGATGACGGACAGATTGTTCGCCTGCGTGACGTGGCCCGCATTGAAATGGGGTCAGGCAGTTACGCCCTGCGCTCGCAGCTGAATAACAAAGATGCGGTAGGGATTGGTATCTTCCAGGCACCTGGCGCCAACGCTATCGATCTGTCGAACGCGGTGCGGGCAAAAATGGCGGAGCTGGCGACCCGCTTCCCGGATGGCGTGGAGTGGAAAGCCCCTTACGACCCGACCATCTTTGTGCGTGATTCGATCAGTTCAGTACTGCATACCCTGCTGGAAGCGATTCTGCTGGTGGTGCTGGTGGTGATCCTGTTCCTGCAAACCTGGCGCGCGTCGATTATCCCGTTGCTGGCGGTGCCGGTTTCGGTAGTCGGGACATTCTCCATACTCTATCTGCTAGGTTTCTCGCTTAACACGCTAAGCCTGTTTGGGTTAGTGCTGGCGATCGGCATTGTGGTCGATGATGCCATCGTGGTGGTGGAGAACGTCGAGCGAAATATTGAAGAAGGCCTGGCTCCCAGAGCGGCTGCGCATCAGGCGATGCGTGAAGTTTCAGGTCCGATCATCGCCATTGCGCTGGTGCTTTGTGCGGTGTTTGTCCCGATGGCATTCCTGTCGGGCGTGACCGGACAATTTTACAAGCAGTTTGCGGTCACCATCGCCATTTCAACGGTGATCTCAGCCATTAACTCCCTGACGCTTTCTCCGGCGCTGGCTGCTTTGTTACTGAAGCCGCACGATGCGAAGAAGGATCGCCCTACCCGGATCATTGATGCTTTATTCGGCTGGCTGTTCCGCCCGTTCAACCGCTTCTTTAATCGTAACTCTGAGCGCTATCAGGGTGGCGTTTCCCGTATCCTTAAGCGCAGAGGCTCGGTTTTTGGCGTCTATATTCTGTTGCTGATTGGCGCAGGGGTGATGTTTAAAGCGGTTCCGGCTGGTTTTATCCCCACTCAGGATAAGCTCTACCTGATTGGTGGCGTGAAAATGCCGGAAGGATCGTCGCTGGAGCGCACCGATAAAGTGATTCGTCAGATGAGCGATATCGCCCTACACACCGAAGGTGTAGCCGACGCGGTGGCTTTCCCTGGTCTTAACGCGTTGCAGTTCACCAACACGCCGAATACTGGCACGGTGTTCTTTGCGTTGAAACCGCTGAACCAGCGCACACGTTCCGCCGCTGAGATTAACGCTGAAATCAACTCAAAGCTGGCGCAGATTCAGGAAGGCTTCACCTTCTCGATTATGCCGCCACCGATCCTTGGTCTGGGCCAGGGGGCGGGTTATTCGCTGTATATTCAGGATCGTGCGGGGTTGGGATACGGTGCGCTGCAGGATGCCGCCAATGGGATGGCCGGAACGATTATGCAAACGCCTGGCCTGCACTTCCCGATTTCTACTTATCAGGCTAACGTGCCGCAGTTAGATGCGCAGGTCGATCGTGATAAGGCGAAGGCTCAGGGCGTGGCGTTAACCGATCTGTTTGGTACGCTGCAAACCTATCTGGGATCGTCGTATGTGAACGACTTCAACCGCTTTGGTCGTACCTGGAAAGTCTATGCTCAGGCTGACGGTCAGTTCCGCGACAGCATTGAGGATATTGCCAACCTGCGCACCCGAAACGCTAACGGGGAAATGGTGCCGATTGGCAGCATGGTGCATATCGGCACCACTTATGGGCCCGATCCGGTGATCCGCTATAACGGCTTCCCGGCGGCAGATTTGATTGGCGATGCCGATCCGCGTGTGCTCTCTTCTGCCGAAGCGATGCAGGCGGTACAGAAAATTGCCGACCAGATCCTGCCTAACGGCATGAACATTGAGTGGACCGACCTGAGCTATCAGCAGTCTACGCAGGGTAATGCGGCGATTATCGTCTTCCCGGTGGCCGTGCTGTTGGCCTTCCTGGTGCTGGCTGCCTTGTATGAAAGCTGGACGCTGCCGCTGGCGGTAATCCTTATCGTGCCAATGACCATGCTTTCCGCCTTGTTTGGGGTCTGGTTGACCGGCGGCGATAATAACGTCTTTGTGCAGGTTGGGTTGGTGGTGCTGATGGGTCTGGCCTGTAAGAACGCCATCCTGATCGTTGAGTTTGCTCGCGAACTGGAGATGCAGGGCCGGACGATTGTTCAGGCCGCGCTGGAAGCCTGTCGCCTGCGTCTTCGCCCAATCGTGATGACCTCAATCGCCTTTATCGCCGGGACTGTCCCGCTGATGTTGGGCCACGGCGCCGGTGCAGAAGTGCGTACCGTAACCGGGATTACCGTGTTTGCCGGCATGCTGGGCGTTACGCTGTTTGGTCTGTTCCTGACGCCTGTGTTCTATGTTGCCCTGCGCAAGCTGGTGAAACATGAAGAACCCGCAGCAGAAAACAAACCGGCCTTTGAAGGCTAAGCCGTCTTAACTGGGGCGAAGGCTTTTGTCCCGGTTAATCATCAAACCTTTTTAAACGGTTACCCCCTCAACGCAAAAGCCGGACATCGTTATGTTGTCCGGCTTTTTTTTGTTTTCCCTGCGTTACGATCACTCGTTCATTAGCGCAACCGCATCTCTTCCCGCGGCAATCCGCATGGGGCTTTCCGGCTCGGGTTCAGACATAAAAAAACCGGGCATCTTAACGATGTCCGGTTTCTTTTTTACCGCGGGGTTCCATCAGGATTCAGCTTCTTCGCGGGTTCTTGTTGCCTCGCAGCTGCCTTCCGGGTTACGCCTGTCGCGCTCAAAAATCTCTCTCAGCGCGTCGGCCACAGTGCGTTTAGCCAGCACGTCCAGGGAAGCTTGTTCAGCTTCTCGCGCCAGTTCTTTGAAAAACCAACAGGTATTAGCACTCACCAGACAGCGGGCCGGCACTTCAGGGCGCCCTGCCAGCAGCGGCTTGTCTTCCAACACCGACGTGTAAATATCACACAAGGTGATCTCGTCTGCCGGACGTCCAAGACGGATAGTCCCGGTTCGGCCAAGTGTGGAGACAATAATGCCATCGCGAGTCAACGGCACCATCATCTTGCGCACAAAACTTGGGTTAGCCTCAAGGCCCATCGCCAAAATTTTGCTGGTGCTGCGTTTACCTTCCCGCTCCGCGTGGGCCACACAGAGCACCATTTGTAAGGCTGTAGGAAAACGAATATCAAGCATGTTCAGATCCTTGCTTTTAGCTGTGCATCACCGTGTTTGCGGCGGTCTTAAAAAGCATTAAAAATCAGTCAACTAGTAAAAACACTACGTGGTTAATATAACAAATACTGTTGCACTTTAGAAGGTTCCGCCTAAGCGATTACTGCTATTCCCCATATCAGTATGATTTTTAGGGGATTATGGCAGAGCCGATCGCCGATCGGCCCGCTTTTTAGCCGGATTTTTCGCTAAGATAGCGGTAAATGACCGATAAATCTTTCTCGCCATAGCCGGCATCCACAGCATCCTGCCAGACATCTGAAATTAAAGTGAGGCCAGGCAGTTGGCTGTTTTTCGCCGCGGCCAGCGCCAGGTTAACGTCCTTCACTGCCCAGGTAAGATGCATTTGCGGGTCATAAGTTCCCTCTTTAATCATCTCAAGCTTGCCTTTTACATAAGGCACCGCCAGCGGGCCACCTTCCAGCACAGACCACAGATCGTCAGGCGTGAAGCCAAACTCTTTTGCCATCTGCGTACTTTCTGACAGGCCCTGCACCATTGAGATCAACCACGCATTGACTACCAGCTTCATTTTCGACGCCGCGCCGGCTTTGCCCAGCCACTTGGTGCCTTTAGAGATAGCGGCAAACACCGGTTCAACCGCGGCAGCGTGTTCACGATCGCCACTGGCAAGTACCACAATCTGGGCATTTTCGGCTGGGGTTTTGGTGCCGGAGACCGGTGCATCCAGGAACACCACATCTGGGCGGTGCTGCAGGAAGGTGGCAATCAATTTTTCCGTAGATTCCACGCCAATGGTGCCCATCTGCACCACGATCGCCCCTTGTTTTAAAGAAGCCTGCGCTTGCGCCAGCACCGTTTCGGTGGTCTGCGCGTCGGCCAACATGGCAATCACCACATCTGCCTGCTCTACAGCCTGTTCTGGGGTCTCCGTCAGTTTCAGCCCTGCGCCCTGCAGGTCTTCACCACGAGCCCTGGTGCGGTTCCAGCCAAACGTTGTCAGGCCATTTTTCACTAAATTAGCGGCAAAGGCGTGGCCCATCGCGCCTAATCCTAATACTGCAACAGTGGGACTTTGAGTCATTGCTGAATTCCTTATGGTTAGAAACGGGGGCGGCAGCCTGGCCGCCTTCACTTACCAGGGTAGCGCAATGCGCACAGGAATGCTCGGTCTGAGACCCCTTACTGCCCCGTTGAATTGGTAAAAGTGTGTTAATAACCGGCTGAAATTGCAGGCTTGATGCGCTCATTTACTGTCAGAAGCGATCTGGCTCAACGCCGCGGCGCTGATCTCATCTTCCGGAATATAAACCAATAAACGTTCACCATTTCTGGGCGCGGAGAACCAGTTATTCTGCCGTAACGTCAGCGCCCCGACTTTAGGGTGGAAGAAGCGTTTTACCTGATTTTCTATTGCCCGGATTTCATAGCGTTCCCAGATATTTCGGAATTCGTCAGAGCAGGCCAGCAAACGATCGACCATCGATTTCCAGTGCGGATCTTCAAGATTGTCCCCCATCTGGGCGCGAAATCTGGCCACCATATTCGGCATCACTGTTTCCCAGTCCAGCATCGAGTCACGCCAGGCCTGGTGGGTGAAAGCCAGTAAAATGCAGTTTCGGTCTTCCGGTGGAATGCTCTCTAAATCCAGATTGACTAACTTCTGCCAGGCCTGGTTGTAACCGATAATGTCAAAGCGCGCAGACTGAATAACGGCAGGTAATGGATGCAACGCATCCAGCGTGATTTGCCCGTGAGCCGACACCTTAGCGCAAACCCTGGCAGCCGCCTGAACCGGGTATTGATGACCTGCCAGCGAAAACAGATGTTGAGTTTCCGCTTCGTTACACTGTAACGCTGAGGCGATCGCCGTCAGCGTTTTATTCGAGGCTTTAATCTCCCTTCCCTGTTCCAGCCACGTGTACCAGGTGACGCCAACGTCGGCCATTTGTGCCACTTCTTCCCGCCGCAGCCCCGGCGTACGGCGGTTTCGCATACGCGGAAGCCCAAGACGGTTAGGGTCAAGACTCTCTCGCCGACGGCGTAAAAACGCCCCCAGCAACTGTCGATTATTTTCGGCAACAGGAATAACAGTAATCTCAGGCATTTCGGGGTCTCCGGGGCAGACAGGTAGCATTTATACCCTGATAAACAAAAACTGGTACCCGTTTCACAGATCGCTGATGCTATGCCTCATTCTGCTCTGTGACAAGGTTTACCCTGATGAATAACGCCTCCGATTCACCCATGCTTGGCCGCAGCGGGCTGCTGGTTTTACTGGCGGGGCAGCTTCTGCCAATGATCGACTTCTCCATCGTTAACGTGGCACTGGACGCCATGTCAACTACCCTGCACGCTTCGCCTATTCAGCTGGAGCTGATTGTCGCCGTCTATGGCATTGCCTTTGCCGTGAGTCTGGCGATGGGCGGAAGAATGGGTGACAACTATGGTCGCCGCCGGGTATTTACGCTTGGCGTGGTGGTTTTTGGCCTTGCTTCGCTGTTATGCGG
>NZ_JBAVTT010000078.1:0-14392 GCF_049696395.1 Erwinia sp. | reverse complement strand
AAACGACCAGCTGCTGCTGATGCTGTTGATGTCTTTTTTGCTGATCAACGTCTTTAACCTGCGTGGCGGCGGCTATATGTACTTCATCACCTACGTGCTGAAAGGCGGCGCTGGCTATGCCTCTCTGTTCTTCGGCATGGTGACCTTTGCCTCAATCCTTGGCGCGGTGATGGTGAACCAGTTGAATAAAAGGGTAGATAGTGTTCGCCTGTATCTGATCACTAACCTGGTACTGGCCGCCTTCTCGGTGTTGCTGTGGTTTATCCCCACCGGCGAACACTTCCAGACGTTGTGGCTGGGGCTGATTTTTGTGCATTGCGTGATCCTTGGCTTCACCCTACCGCTGCATTTTTCCCTGATGGCGTTTGCCGATGATTATGGTCACTGGAAGAACGGCATCCGCTCTTCAGGCATCAACTTCGCCTTTAACCTGTTTTTCATCAAGCTCGCCTGGGCTTCCAGCGCTGGCATCATCAGCATCGTCTTTGTCATCGTCGCTTATCAGGCCGGGCAACAGCATCAGACTCCGGCTTCTTTAACCGGCATCACGCTGTTTGAAACGCTGCTGCCTGCGGCACTGCACCTGCTGCTGGCTGGCTGTCTGTACTTCTGCAAACTGAACACACCTTTACTGGCCAGAATGTCCCGCGAACTCGCCAGTAAAATTTGACTTAAATTATCCAACATTGAGGAGGCTGTATGCCTTATTCACCCCAGGAAAATCTTGAGATCCCTTTACAGCAAATCGCCATAACGGATGGTTTCTGGCTGGAGTATCAACGTCTGGTCAAAGAAGTGGTGGTGCCCTATCAATGGCAGGCGCTGAATGACCAGGTGGCAGAAGCCGAACCCAGCCACGCCATCGCGAATTTCCGCCTGGCAGCTGGGCATCAGGACGGCGAGTTCTACGGCATGGTTTTCCAGGACAGTGACGTGGCGAAATGGCTGGAAGCGGTAGCTTATCTGTTGGCTAAAACGCCGGATGCCGACCTCGAAAAAACGGCTGATGAAGTGATTGAACTGGTGGGCGAAGTGCAGCAGCCAGACGGTTACCTCAACACCTATTTCACGGTTAAGGCCCCGCAAGACCGCTGGACCAACCTGGCCGAATGCCATGAGCTCTATTGTGCCGGGCATCTGATTGAAGCAGGTGTTGCCTATGCTCAGGCTACCGGAAAAACCCGCCTGCTGGAGATTGTCTGCAAGCTGGCAGACCACATTGCTACGGTGTTTGGCCCTGGCGAAGATCAGATTCAGGGTTATCCCGGCCATCCGGAAATAGAACTGGCGTTGATGCGTCTGTATGAAGAAACCGGCAATCAACGCTATCTCGATCTGACGGCCTGGTTTGTGGACGCTCGTGGAACGGAGCCGCATTTCTACGATATCGAGTATCAGAAACGTGGCGAAACCTCTTACTGGAATACCCACGGCCCGGCATGGATGGTGAAGGATAAAGCCTACAGCCAGGCGCATCTACCGGTCGCTCTTCAGCAAACCGCTATCGGCCACGCCGTGCGCTTTGTTTATCTGTATGCCGGTGTCGCCCATCTGGCGCGGCTCAGCCAGGATCAGGAAAAACGGGAAGTCTGTCAGCGACTTTGGCAGAACATGACCCAGCGGCAGATGTACGTTACCGGCGCTATCGGGTCGCAGAGCAGTGGCGAAGCCTTCAGCTGTGATTACGATCTGCCGAACGACACGGCTTACACCGAAACCTGCGCCTCCATTGGGCTGATGATGTTTGCCAACCGCATGCTGCAGATGGAAGCAGACAGCCGTTATGCCGATGTGATGGAGCGCGCGCTGTATAACACCGTGCTGGCTGGCATGGCGCTGGATGGCAAACACTTCTTCTACGTTAATCCGCTGGAAGTGCATCCAAAAAGCATCAAGTTCAACCACATTTATGATCACGTGAAACCTGTGCGTCAGCGCTGGTTCGGCTGTGCATGTTGCCCGCCAAATATCTCACGTCTGCTGGCTTCGCTCGGGCATTACATCTACACCAAACGTGCGGATGGCCTGGACCTTAATCTTTATGTCGGTAGCGATGTGGAAACCACCGTTGCCGGCAAAACCTTGCAGGTGAAACAGAGCGGCGGTTATCCCTGGCAGGATACCGTGCTGATTGATATTCAGTGCGACGGCCCGCTGGAAGCCACTCTTGGTCTGCGTCTGCCGGACTGGTGCGCAGCACCGCAGGCCACGATCAATGGCTTGCCGGTAGATATCGCCTCTCTGCAACAGCAGGGCTATCTCCGTCTGGATCGTCAGTGGCATAAAGGTGACCGCATTGAGTTGACGTTGCCAATGCCTGTAACAAGGGTTAAAGGCAACAGCCTGCTGCGGCATGTGGTTGGTAAAGTGGCCGTACAGCGTGGCCCGCTGGTTTACTGTCTGGAGCAGGCTGATAACGGTTCTGAGCTGCATAATCTGCAACTTCCGCCAGAGGCAACCTTCCGTACGCTGGCAGGAAAAGGCGTATTGAGCGGCAAGACGCTGCTGCAGGTTGAAGGTCAACGGAAAGAGTCTGCGGACGCCAAGAACCAGCCGCTGTATAGCTACAACACCGCACCTGCGGCCAGCAGCAGCCAAACACTGACCTTTGTGCCCTACTTCACGTGGGCAAACCGGGGTGAAGGTGAAATGCGAGTCTGGGTAGATGAAGCCTGAGTAAAATAGCAGGCGATAAAAAAGGCCAGGAAGCGCGAGCTGCCTGGCCTTTTTACTGCGTTTGCAGTGATGACTTTTTACGAGCGTATTGAAGAAGTCATTACTTCTTACGGGCGTATTTCAGTGAATCCAGGGCTACGGCGAAGATGATGATGCCGCCCTTGATGATGTACTGCCAGTAAGGGTTAACGCCGATGTAGGTCAGACCGTAGTTGATAACGGTAAAGATCAGCACACCCGTTACCACGCCAGCCACCGTACCCACGCCGCCAGCAAACGACACGCCACCCACCACACAAGCGGCAATCGCATCCAACTCGTACATAAAGCCAAGGTTGTTGGTGGCAGAGCCGATACGGCCCGCTTCCAGCATTCCGCCGAAGGCGTAGAACACACCAGACAGCGCATAAATCAGGATCAGGTTGAAGTTAACGTTAACGCCTGATACGCGAGCCGCTTCCGGGTTACCGCCGATGGCAAAGATGTTTTTACCAAAGCGGGTTTTGTTCCACAGCACCCAAACGAAGAACACCGCAATCGCTGCATAGAAAGTGATGTAAGACAGTTTGAAATCGCCGAAGCGGAGGAAGCCCTGCGCAAAGGTCGAGAACTTCTCGTCAAAGCCAGCAATCGGTGAGGCGCCAACGTAGTCGTAATACAGTGAGTTGATACCGTAAACGATGATCATCGTACCCAGGGTGGTGATAAATGGCGTCACCTTCAGGTAAGCAATGATCAGGCCGTTTACCAGACCAATCACGCCGCCAATCACGCAGACAGCCACAATCACCAATGGAATTGGCACCGTGTCCATGTGCGGGAAGACTTTATTGGCATTGTCCATCGCCTGTAACAGCGTGGCAGCCACTACTGCGGCCAAACCAACCTGACGACCAGCTGACAGGTCAGTACCCTGTGTCACAATCAACCCGGCCACGCCCAGTGCAATAATAATACGCACGGAAGACTGGGTTAAAATGTTACTCAGGTTCATCAAACTTAAGAAAGTTGGGTCCTGGAAAATAATGATTGCCAGAAGAACCAGCAACACAACGTAGATCCCACCTTCTTTTAACCAGGTGAGTGCACTTTTTTTATTCACTGCTTTCATGGTAACAGCCCTTACCCTATTAAAGGTGCAACGATGCTAAACGTAAGATTTCGTTTTGCGTTGTCGTTTTTGTTTCTACTATGCCCGCAACCATGCCGTTACTCATTACCAGAATCCGGTCGGTAATGCCTAAGAGCTCTGGCATTTCAGAAGAGATAATAATGATGCCTTTATCCTTCTTCGCCAGCTCTGAAATTAACTGATAGATTTCGAACTTGGCGCCAACGTCAATGCCGCGCGTAGGTTCATCCAGCATGAGTATTTCCGGCTGTGTTAACAACCAGCGACCGATAATCACTTTCTGCTGATTACCACCAGACAGTGACCCAATCGAAGTATGATGCCCAGGCGTTTTCACTCGCATCGAGTCAATGACCCATTGGGTATCACTTTTCATCCGGCTGTTATCCAGCAGGCCAATGCTGTTTTTATATTTACGGATATTGGAGATCAGCGAGTTAAAGCCGATGTCCAGGAAGGCGTAAATACCCGTTGCGCGACGCTCTTCGGTCACCAGGGCAAAGCCGTGGTTGATCGCTTCGTTAGCGCTGTGGTTATTGATCTTCTTGCCGTGCAGCTTGATGGTGCCGCCAGACTTCTCACGGATGCCGAACAGGGTTTCCACGATGTCGGTACGCTTCGCGCCTACCAGCCCCGCTATGCCCAAAATCTCACCTTTGCGCAGGTCGAACGAGATATCCCGAATCGACGGCTGTCGCAGAGAAGTCAGGTTACGTACCTCAAGGATAGTCTCACCAGGCACGTTGGATTTATCCGGGAATCGCTGGTTCAGCGAACGCCCTACCATCATCGAGATGATCTTATCCATGTCCAGCCCTTCCAGCGGCTGGGTGGTGATCCACTGTCCATCACGCAGGATAGTAATTTCATCACACAGCTGGAAAATTTCTTCCATCTTGTGCGAGATATACACTATGCCGCAGCCACGATCTTTTAATTTACGGATAATAGTGAACAGGTGATTCACTTCTTTTTCCGTTAATGAAGACGTTGGCTCGTCCATGATCACGATCTTGGCATCATAGGAGAACGCTTTAGCTATCTCGATCATCTGCATCTGCGAGACGGAAAGGTTAATCACCTTGTCCCGCGGATCGATATCAATATCCAGCTCATCAAAAATGGCTTTGGTATCACGGTACATTTTATCGTGATCGACAAAGAACCCTTTACGCGGGTAACGTCCCAGCCACATGTTGTCCATCACCGTGCGCTGTAAAACCAGGTTTAATTCCTGGTGAACCATCGACACGCCGTTTTCCAGCGCCTCTTTGGAACTTTTATAATCAATTTCCTGACCCTGGAAAAGGATGCTCCCCGTATCTTTACTGTAAATGCCAAATAAGCATTTTAATAACGTGGACTTCCCTGCGCCGTTCTCACCCATCAGGGCGTGAACAGAGTGAGGGCGAATTTTTAAATTCACATTGTCCAGTGCTTTAACCCCAGGAAATGACTTACTGACATCCGTCATCTCCAGCAGATATTCGCGCTGTGTTTGCACTTTATCACTGCCCATAATTCTACCTGGCTGAAAGTGGCGTGAAATCAGGCGAGCCCGATAGCAAGCCTGGGAGTGGGCGCAGCACGCTGCGCCCGGTACAGGTAACGCTTTATTATTTAACGAACTGAGACAGGTTTTCTTTATCAACCGGCACGTAAGCTACGCGAACCACTTTGCCCTCAAGCTTGTAGTTGGTGCCTTCGGTAGCGGGTTTGCCAGCCGCCAGGTTTTTCGCCATATCGAAGGTGGCTTTTGCCTGGTTTTCCGCATCGTTCAGCACGGTACCGGCCATTGCGCCAGATTTTACCATCGCCAGCGCTTCTGGCAGGGCATCCACACCGAAGACCGGCACAGAAGATTTGTTGTGGGCTTTCAGTGCTTCTACAGCACCCATTGCCATCGCATCGTTGTTAGCGATAACCACTTCAATTTTGTTGCCGTTCGGGCCAGATAACCACGCGTCCATCTTGTCTTTCGCCTGGGCGGTATCCCACATAGCGGTATCCAGATGCAGCTGCTGAGTTTTCAGGCCGTCTTTGTTCAGGGTATCAATCACGTATTTGGTACGGGCTTCCGCATCCGGGTGGCCTGGCTCGCCTTTCAGCAGCACGAACTGGATCACGCCATCTTTGTTCAGATCCCAACCTGGGGTGGATTTCCAGTGTTTCTCAATCAGCTCGCCCTGCTTAACGCCAGACTCTTTAGAGTCAGTCCCGACGTAATAAGCTTTGTCGTAGCTGGCCAGCGCTTTAGCGGTTGGCTCTTTGTTGAAGAACACAATTGGGATGTCGTTAGACTTGGCTTTGCTGATTACTACAGCTGCCGCTGCCGGGTCAACCAGGTTGATTGCCAGCGCTTTCACACCTTTCGCTACCAGAACGTCGATCTGGTCGTTCTGGGTCGACTGGCTGTTCTGCGAGTCATTCATCAACAGCTGAACATCTGGGCTGTTTTTCGCTTCTTTCTCAATGTCTTTACGCACCACAGACATGAAGTTGTCATCGTATTTGTAGATGGTCACGCCGATACGGGTGTCGGCGGCGTGAGCTGTTGCTCCAAACATCATGCTGGCAACCAGGGCAGTGAGCGTGAAAGCCTTCTTATTCATGGTATCTCCGGTTTTATGTAGGGTCTTACTTAACGCCCGGTTCGCTCCTGTAAGGGGAGGACCGGGCGTTTATTTTTTTCCGGCGAGGCATAATGTAGGGTTAACGTTACGCAAAGCCGATTATTTGTTAAAACCAAACCCGACTTCCCTGTACGGTAACGCTTCCTGAATTGCTGTGTAATGAACTGTTTCACAAGGGGTGAGATTGCCGCTATAACTGGCTCAGGCAACGTTACATAATGTTTCACCCTTTGTAAGTTACTGTCATCATAGAGAAGCCGATGTTAATTAACTGTGAATTTACTCACAAATTGAAAACGGTTACACCGCAGAATCGCTCGAGTTAGTGATCGGGGCCACATTTTGCCGGCTGGCGACCGAGTGGCGGCGTACCAGCGTCGGCATAAAGCAATGCTGTGCTGTTTCATCCAGTTCACCCGCCGCGCCCTTCAAGGCCAGCTCAGTAGCAAGTTTTGCCATAGAAACAATAGGATAGCGAACTGTGGTCAGTTGAGGGTCGGTGTAACGGGAAATAGGGATATCATCGAAGCCAATGACCGACAAATGCTGTGGCACCGCAATGCCGTTATCTTTCAATGCAGCAAGCGCACCGGCAGCCATACTGTCGTTGTAGGCAAACACTGCCGTCAGGTGCAAATTACGCCCTAACAGCTCAACCATGGCGGCTTCTCCGCCCTGCATATCCGGCTCTCCGTTGGCTATCCAACTCTCGGCTGGCGTCACGCCCTGCTCCGCCAGCGCCTGCTGCCAGCCCTGACGCCGTTCGCCCACATCCTCAATCGGATGGCTGGACCCCAGATACCCAATGCGTTGGTGGCCCTGCTGTTGCAGCATTCTCGTGGCCATCAACGCCCCGCTGATGTTGTCCAGGCAGACGCAACGGTGAGCATAACCTGGCACCGTGCGGTTAATCAGCACCATGCCGGGAACCTGATCCATCAACGAGCTGAGCTCTGCATCGCCCAGCGCCTTGGCGTGCACCACCAGCGCGTTACAGCGCTGACGGATGAGCACTTCAATCGCATGACGCTCTTTGTCCGCCTGATGGTAGGAATTGTTGATAAGCACATGTTTTTGCATACGTTGGGCAACGGTATCCACCGCTTTCACCAACGCACCAAAGAAGGGATCGGACACGTCCATCACCACCACGCCAATGGTGTCGCTGACCTGAGTCGCCAGCGCCTGCGCATTGGCGTTAGGCCGGTAGCCCAGCGCTTCAACGATGTTCAGAACGATTTCGCGGGTTTCAGGGGTCACTGCGGCGCTGTTGTTCAGCACGCGGGATACCGTAGCTACCGACACGCCGGCCTCTCGGGCCACATCACGAATGGTAATCATAGGGGATTACCGGTGGAGATTAAGATTTGCATAGCGCTTCCTGACACAGTGTTCTGGCGGCTATTCTGGCAGGGGTCAACGCGGGGCTACGTGAATCTCGTCACAGCAATGAAAACGGTTACATACAAATCAGTAACATTTGTGACGCATGTCATCCTTCGACGGGGGAGTTCTTCAGCGGCTTACCGCCGGTAAGTTCGGTGAGCCTGCGCCAAAGCCACTCAACCGGGCCCTGAGGGAAGTAACGCAGCCACAGCACAGACAGCAATAAATTGACGGCCCACACCGCAGGCACCACCGCCAGCAACTGTAATCGGTCCAGCTTGTTGAATAAGCCCAGGCGATCAAACAGCGTGGTGCAGATCAGCGTTTGCAGCAGGTAGTTGGTTAAGGCCATTCTGCCAACGCAGCTGATGGCATGGCTGATTTTCAGGTTGCGCAGTGTCGGCCAGTAGCCGTAACACAAGGCGGCATAACCGATGGCCTGTAACGGCGCACCCAGTTCGCGCGGCACCTGAAGGAAGAAAGCGGCCCAGCGGAAACTCCAGCCGGTGTGCCATTGCAGATACAGACTGGGAATTTGAATCAACCAGGAAAGAGAAATCAGGATCAGCGCGCTACGACGGTACTGAGCCAGGCTACGCTCACCTTTCAACCAGCCGTTACTCATCAGCGCCCCACCCACCATCATCAGCCCAGCCAGCTGCCAGCCATATTGCGCCGCCAGCGCCATCAGGCTGCCGGTAAAGCGGTCCATCCTGCCCTGAATCCCCTGCCATCCGCCCTGCAGATGCCAGAACGTTTCGTACTGGACATTGGCAATGCCAGGTAACCATGAGCTGTTAGGTTCAGGCCCGGTGCCCAGCCCGAGGATCAGCAACACGCAGCTGCCGACGATATACAGCATGACGCCAGTACTCAGCAGCTGCCGGGAAGAAGGAACATCGCGGATCATCCGCCAGACAGCCAGCCCAATCAGGCCGTAATCCAGCAGGATATCGCCATCCCACAGCAGCAGATTGTGTAAAAGCCCGATCGCCATCAGCCAGAGCAGACGTGACTGAAGCCAGCGCTTCCCTCGCGGCAGCAACAGCTGCAGGCTGGCACCGAATAACAGCGCAAACAGCGTAAGGAATTTAACCTGAGCAAACAGATCGGTCGCGGCCCAGGTCAGCACGTCACTGAGCGGCGGCGTGCTTCCCTGCCAGGCAGGGTTGAGATAGGCCGCCGAAGGCAGCCCAAACGCGACAATATTGAGTAACAGGATCCCCAGAATGGCCAGGCCACGGACAAAATCCAGAGTATGAATACGTGGCATGGAGGGATCTCTGTTTAAGGCTTAGCTATGACGCACCGCACGCAAGAATTCCTGGCGGGTGTTCTGGCTGGATTTGAACAATCCGCCCAGTGAGGTGGTGGTGGTCGCGCTGGTCGCGTCACGGATGCCTCGCGCTTTCACGCAGTAATGCACGGCATCGATAGACACGGCGACATTCGTGGTGCCCAGCAGCGTTTGCAGTGCCACCAGGATTTGCTGGGTCAGACGCTCCTGAACCTGCGGACGAGACGAGAAGAACTGTACGATACGGTTAATCTTCGACAGGCCAATCACCGTGTCTTTCGGGATATAGGCCACGGTTGCCTTACCATCGATAATCACGAAGTGGTGTTCACAGGTGCTGGTCAGGGTGATATCACGCACGGTCACCATCTCATCAACCTTCATCTTGTTCTGGATGACGGTGATTTTCGGGAAGTTGGCGTAATCCAGGCCGGAAAACACTTCGTCCACGTACATTTTGGCGATGCGGTGCGGTGTTTCGGCCAGGCTGTCGTCTTGCAGATCGAGATTCAGCAGTTGCATAATTTCGGTCATATGACCGGCAATCAGGCTTTTACGGGTTTCGTCATCCATTTCACGCGCAGGTGAGCGTAACGGGGTTTCCAGTCCACGGGCTAATAACGCCTCATGAACGAGTGCGGCTTCCTGACTTAACGCAGCCATGGTGATTCTTCTCCAGCAGGTGAAACTCCGGCCCCAAACGGGGCCGGCATAAATTCAGAGGCGGTATTTTGGTACACAATGCGCCGTTAATCCAGTGAATCAACTTAAACACCCTTGAAACTTTCTTATTCCGCGGCGGGATCTCGCCGCCACACTAAGGCCCCAGCTACCACCAATCCTGCCCCGGCAACGTACAAGGCGGGCTCAAGCTGATGGGTTAAGGTCGTTGACAGGGCGGAAAGCAGCGGCCCGACAAGTTGCCCAACAGCATAACCCGTCGTCAGCAACCCAGCCATGTAGCGTGTGTGGCGCGGGGCCAGCTCACGAGCATACTGCATCGACAGCTGCACCACACACAGGAAGCCACCGCCAATCAGTGCCGCGCCCAGCGCCAGTCCGGTGATACCCGGAATAATGTCGGCGCAGAAAACGCCGATGGCCTGCGCCCAAAGCGCGATAGCCAGCCGGGTATTCGCGTTGCCATACTGACGGGTCAAAATCCCCAGCACGATGCCGATCACCGCTGCACCGCCAAATAGCGGCCAGACATACTGAGAAACCGGGCTGCCGGGAAAACGCGACACAGCCATCTGCGACAGGAAGGTCGCGGGGAGAATGTAACCAAACCCGGCGAGGCTATAGCTCCACACCAGCTTTTTCAGGCCTGTGGTGAGCACCAGAGGGTCAGGCGCCGTCTCCGGGCGATGAAGCTCACCACGGCGCGGCAGGTTGCGGGCAACTAAAAGCACCAGCAGCAGAGCCATCACCCCATAAGCGCACCAGGCCCAGGCCGCGTTGACCTGATGTGAATGCAGGACCACCGCCAGAATGCCACTGAGGAAAATCCCGGTACCCGGTCCGGCAAAGACTGCCGCACTCAGTCCAGGTCGACCCAGCTTATGCAGCTGTTCGTTGCTCCAGGCGGCAATCAGCACCATCGCCCATCCGCTGGCCCAGCCGATAAAGAAACGGATGAGCCCGTGCAGCCAGGGGCCGGTGACGCAGGCTGAAAGCAGCGTCAGGACCACTGCGCCCCAGATGCCCAGCTTCAGGCGTAGCTCCACCTGCTGAGTGGCCCGCATGGCATTCCACGAACCGCAGAGATAGCCAAGATAGTTAAAGGCCGCGACCACGCCAGCGCTGGTCAGTGACAGCTGATGTTCAGCAATCATCAACGGCACCTGCGGGGTGAAAGCAAATCGGCCAATCCCCATTGCCACCACCAGCGACAGAAACGCGCTGAACGCTACGCGAAAAGCCATAATGATTCCCTTATTTCAGTGTAATCCGGCCTCAGTGCCGGGAAAGTGTTGCCAGTATCCTGCCTGATGGTTAAACTCACGGAAAGTGAATAATAATAACCAAGTTGCTCACGGGGAGAGAAGTAGTGGATCTGACCCAGCTTAAAATGTTCTGTTCGGTGGCCGAAACGGGTTCGCTGGCGCGCGCCGCGGAAGTGCTACACCGCGTGCCGTCCAACCTTACCACCCGCCTGCGCCAGCTTGAACAGGAGCTGGGCACCGACCTCTTTATCCGCGAGAAGCAGCGTATTCGCCTCTCGCCGATGGGCCACAACTTTTTGGGCTACGCGCAGCGCATTCTGGCCCTCAGTGAGGAAGCGCTGAGTATGACCCATAGCGGCGAACCTGGGGGTAATTTTGCGCTAGGATCGATGGAGAGCACCGCTGCCACCCGCCTGCCCTCATTGTTGGCGGCCTACCATCAACGCTTCCCTTCTGTCGCGCTCTCTTTGATTACCGGAACCTCCGGTGAAATTATCGAGCGCGTGCGTGAAGGAACCTTAGCGGCGGCGCTGGCCGATGGGCCCATTCACGTTGATGAGCTCAACAGCTGCATCGCCTTCCATGAGCAGATGGTGTTGATCTCCAGCCTGGAGCACGCAGACATTGTTGAGCCGGTAGATGCCACCGGCGATACGCTGTTTGCGTTCCGGCCCAGCTGCTCGTATCGCCTGCGCTTTGAAAACTGGTTCCGCAGCGCGAACGTGCAGCCCGGCACCTTTATGGAAATTCAGTCCTATCACGCCATGCTCGCCTGCGTCGCCAGCGGCGCGGGCCTGGCTTTACTGCCCGAATCGGTGCTGGAACAGATGCCAGCCAAAGACCGCATCAAACGCCATGTGCTGCCAGAAGACGTGCGCGATGCCGCCACCTGGCTGGTCTGGCGGCGGGACGCCTTCACCCCAAATGTGGAAGCGCTGAAATACCTGATTATTGAACAAATTGACGATGCCACAGCAGGCGAAGAAATTCACCCCTGATGAAATTCGTCCATACTAACAACATCGTTTTTTGATTTTATTAACTACCCGAGCGTTACTGTCGCAGTCAGTCTGGACCCGGCCAGCGCGCAGTCACCGCAGCGTATTTTAGTACGTTAGGATGGCGAGCACTGCCCGGGTGCAGAATGGCAAGTAAAGTAGCCGGATCACTCTCTCAGAGGAAAAAGTAGATGCAAATGATTAAGACTCGCGCGGCTGTTGCCTGGGCTGCTGGTGAACCTCTTTCTATCGAAGAAGTGGATCTGATGCCACCGCAGAAAGGTGAAGTCCTGGTGCGCATCGTCGCTACCGGCGTTTGCCATACCGATGCTTACACCCTTTCCGGTAAAGATCCTGAAGGCGTGTTCCCGGCCATTCTGGGCCATGAAGGCGGCGGCGTGGTTGAAGCTATCGGCGAAGGCGTGACCAGCGTGGCCGTGGGCGACCACGTTATCCCGCTGTACACCCCAGAATGTGGCAAGTGTAAATACTGTCTCTCGGGCAAAACCAACCTGTGCCAGGCCATTCGCGCCACTCAGGGTAAAGGCCTGATGCCAGACGGCACCACCCGCTTCTTCAAAGACGGCAAGCCTATCTTCCATTACATGGGCACCTCTACCTTCTCCGAATACACCGTTATTCCGGAAATCTCACTGGCGGTGATCAGCAAAGAAGCGCCGCTGGAAGAAGTCTGCCTGCTGGGCTGTGGCGTGACCACCGGTATGGGCGCGGTGATGAATACCGCCAAAGTGAAAGAAGGCGACACCGTAGCGATCTTCGGTCTGGGCGGCATCGGTCTGTCGGCGATTATCGGCGCAAAAATGGCAAAAGCTGGCCGCATCATCGGTATTGATATCAATACCAGCAAATACGATCTGGCGAGAAAGCTTGGGGCAACCGATCTGATCAACCCGAAAGACTTCGACAAACCGATTCAGGACGTGATCGTTGAGATGACGGACGGCGGCGTGGACTTCTCCTTCGAGTGCATCGGCAACGTTAACGTGATGCGTTCCGCGCTGGAATGCTGCCACAAGGGCTGGGGCGAGTCGGTCATCATCGGCGTAGCCGGTGCAGGTGAAGAGATCTCTACCCGTCCGTTCCAGCTGGTTACCGGCCGCGTATGGCGCGGGTCGGCGTTCGGTGGCGTGAAAGGCCGTTCACAGTTGCCAGGCATTGTGCAGCGCTATCTGGACGGCGAGTTCCAGCTTAACGACTTTATTACCCACACTATGCCGCTGGAAGAGATCAACGACGCCTTTGACCTGATGCATGAAGGCAAGTCGATCCGTTCCGTGGTGCATTTCAAAAAATAAATCAGGAGGATTGATGCCATCCACTCTGGAGCTACTTGAAGAACACCGAATGTTTGGCGGCTGGCAGCAGCGTTATCGCCATCCGTCCACCTCGCTGAACTGCGCGATGACCTTCAGCATTTTCTTGCCTGGGCCGCAGCGCGATGCACCGCCGCCGGTGTTGTTTTTCCTGGCGGGACTGACCTGTACAGACGAGAACTTCTCCACCAAGTCAGGCGCTCAGCGACTGGCTGCGGAGTTAGGGATTGTGCTGGTGATGCCGGATACCAGCCCTCGTGGTGAAGGTGTGCCGAACGACGAAGGTTACGACCTGGGTCAGGGCGCGGGATTCTACCTCAATGCGACCCAGGCTCCGTGGAACGAGCATTTCCGCATGTACGATTACCTGAACGAGGAGTTACCAGCACTGATCGCCGGGAACTTCCACGTCAGCGATCGTCAGGCGATTATGGGACATTCAATGGGCGGTCACGGCGCTATTATGCTGGCGCTACGTAACCCGGAGAAGTTTACCTCGGCCTCTGCGTTCGCGCCGATTGTTAACCCGGCTGAAGTGCCGTGGGGACGAAAGGCCTTTAGTCACTATCTGGGGGATGACACTCAGGCCTGGTGTCAGTACGACAGCTGCTGGCTGATGCGCCAGACGACGGCGAAAGTGCCGATGCTGATCGATCAGGGTGACAGCGATCAGTTCCTGGCCGATCAACTGCATCCTGAGCGCCTTGGGGATATCGCCAGGGAAAAAGGCTTCCCACTGAACGTGCGGATCCAGCCTGGATACGATCACAGCTACTTCTTCATCGCCAGCTTCGTTGAAGATCATCTGCGTTTCCATGCTCAGTATCTGCTGGCATAAAAAACTCAGCCGGGCATTGCCCGGCTTTTTTCTCTCTCACTTCAGCGATCAGAAGGTGTAATCCACCGCAGCAAAGTAACGACGGCCCTCTTCGTTATAGCTGTAACTGTCGCGGTTCAGATCTTTATCCCCGAGGTTTAACACCCCTGCCC
>NZ_JBAVTT010000077.1:0-20047 GCF_049696395.1 Erwinia sp. | reverse complement strand
TTGGTGCAAATTTTGTTACGTGGCCCTAACGCGTCGGGTGAGTAAACTTCCCACCGTCAATGCCCATACAACAATATTTCGTGACCATCATCGCAGATTACTTCATTTACTCTTGAAGCCTTTTCCAGATTAACGACTGGAGGGGTATTTCCTGCCGTTGAATAATAAACTACTACAATAAAATCGCGAGTCAATACTGTTTTTAATGCCATGTTAATATGGTCAGTACTTCTCCGAAAAGTGCCTGGTTTGCGGCACGTTGGCATCCGTTTGTTTTTTAAACAGTGCTACTCGCCAACTTCATATTTAACCGTCAGCAGGCCTTTCTTCTCACTGACTTTGATGATGCGCACCAGGCCGACTTCAGCGGTGTTTTGTACATGCGTGCCACCACAGGCATAAGCGGGCAAATCGCCCCAGGTTACGGTTCGGCGGTCGTCTGCAATCATCAGATTCCGTGCGAGGTTGCTTGCGACAATTTCAGCGGTAGTGGCGGCAATCTGCTCCGGCATTATCGGCATCGTTTCGCCAGTCGGTTCAAAGACCACCCGTGCTTCACCAGGCCGGTGATTGCCTTTGGTGCCCTGCCAGCCGAACTTTTCACCGGCTACGGCAATAAAGTGACCAGCAGAATGATAATGGGTATGCAGGCGACGAAGTTCTGCATCTACACGTATCTGAACGGGGCCCGGTTCAACCGGCTCTTCGGTAAAGTGGATGATTTCGCCGTCTTCCTGGGCAGCATGGATCATGGCTGCCGTGCCAATCGTTCCCCGATCGGAAGGCTGCCCACCCCCTTGCGGATGAAAGAGGGTGGCGGCGAGAAGAACGCGAAAACGGCCATCATCCTGTGCAGTACAGCTGATAACCGAGGTTTCCATCTCCAGCGCATCGTTGTCGAAATAGGTACGTTCAGTCATGTTCTTTTCCTTCTGACTCTTTTTTCAATTCATCAAGGTAGTTGTAAATCGTGTAACGGGTGACCCCGAGTGCAGCAGCGGCTTTCTCAACACCCCCTTTGATCAGAAAAATGCCCCTTTCCTGCATCTTTTGCACAGCGATCAGCTTGGCTTGCTTGGCATCAGCCCGGCGACTACCGGGGCTCAGCTCGGTAGCGGTGCTGATGATGTCTTTCATCAGGTCTTCAATGTTGCCTGGTACTGGCTCTGGCTCAAGAGGGTGTTGAGCCGCATAAGAGGGGTTGTGAACCTCAGTCCCCGACAGCGCCTGCAGCAGAGCGATCGCCTGTGTTATCCCGGCGTTATCGACGTTGATACATAAGGCTGCAAAAGGCTTGCCGCTAAGGTTACGATAAATCGCCGTGCTGCTCCGGAGTGGCACCCCAGTGCGCGAAAAGGTTTCATAATCAAGCAGTAGCGTGACCTTCTCATCGCTCTCTTCCAGAGCACTAATAAAGGCTTTGTCCGTTCTCATCCCTGCCAACACCGAGTCGCCTTTGCTGCGTCCGGTAACGTGTGCATTGGCGATTTCCGCGATCGAGTATTCGGGCTTTCGCAGATCGTGCAGCACGATCTCCGCGTTCCCCGCAACTACGCTGCCAACAGTGCGTACGGTGGCCGCAAGCATTTGCAGCAAGTTTTGCTCGTAGTGGTCATGGATAGCGGGATCAGTCATCAGGTCATTCATCGTCTTATTAAACAAAATGTTTAACAAAATAACCTGGGAGGGGATTCAGATCAATTTTTTGTTGAATGAGTGATAAAGGGAGGTGAGCCGCTGCCGATCGGCCGACGAGAGTTGTTGGTTTTCCAGATTTTCACCACTATCCATAAATCCTGCGAAAGAATAGGGTGAGGGCTGCTGAAGCGGCACACCCGCGATCAACGCCTAAAATCATAAAAAACGCGCTGTTATTTATCCCGATAAAGGGATGTATTCATCAAGAAGTGTTACCTAATGGTAATCCGTTCCCGCCAGGGGAAACGGGCCGTTTAGTCTGGCTCGCAAGTTAATCGCTCCTCCCGCACGTTCAGTGCCGGGAGCCTTTGCGTACCCAACTACTGAATCAGGTGACCTATGTCCCAACGTGTTGACTACCGAGCCCTCCGTCTGGAGTCCATCTTCCAGAATGCCGTCAGCGATTATGCTGTTGCCGAAACTACCGGACTCGCCATCAAAAACCTGTTTGCCCCTCTCTTTTTGACGGAAACGGAGAACAAGTTAAGCCCTTCCACTTTCACCACACCTGCCACCAGCTCTACGGTTATTGATAAGGATGCGCCTGCAGCGTTACGTCCTTATGAGCCGCTGGCGATGGATGGCGTGATTGCGGGTTGTGAAGCGAACAACCGTATCCATCTGCGTGGAAGGGCAGAAGGCGAAGCAGGCTCAAAGGTTACCCTGACATTCAACGATCAAAGCTGGGTCAGCACGGTGAATCAATGGGGATACTGGAACGCCTCGATGCCGCCTGAGGTGCTTAAAGGATTGTCCGATGGCAATTACACCCTGAAACTCACCATTACCGACAAAGCGGGTAACAGCACCGATACCCACGTCGATTTTGGCGTGTATATCGATAAAACCATCAAGCCAACGGTAACGGTAGAGACCCTCAGCGGTGACAACGCGATCAACGTAGCGGAAAGCATTTATGGTCTTGAGGTCAGTGGAACGTCCACCCATATGGCAAACGGCAGCAAAATCACGCTGAAACTGGGAGATAACATCGTCAGTACAACGGTAAACAGTGATGGCAGTTGGACAACAAGTTTCGATGCCGCTCAGTTACATGCCTTGCAGGATGGCAAGTATGCTCTGTCGGTTACCGCAGTGGATCCTAACGGAAAATCCACCACGGTAACTCACGATTTAACCTTGATCACACATATGAGCAGCGTACCTACCCTTCGCTTTGACAAGGTCACGGATGACAATGTCATTAACCTGGCTGAAAGCCAACATGATCTGCTGTTTACCGGCTCTCTTTCAACCGTCACTGTGGGTCAGCAAATGGTGATCAAAGGCGCTGATGGCATTGACCATTACGCCACCATCGATGGCCAGGGCAACTGGCAGTTATTGATTAGCGCTGCCGATCTGCCTGGCTTCATCAAAAATGGCGAGATCCATGCCTGGTATCATGACGGGGCAAATAACTATACCGATATGTCGCAAAACCTGGATGTCGTCACGCAAATGACGCCGATTTATTATGAGATGAGTATCGGTGGCGACATGATCCTGAACTATCAGGAAGCGCAGCAGGACGTGAGTTTCTATATTGAAGGCATCACCACCATGGAAATTAACGGCAAGACCTACCAGCCAGACAGTGGCGGGATGATCACCTTACCCAGTGCCGATTTACTGGCGTTGGCTGATGGACCGGTGACCGCAACGGCCTTTCAATCGGATAAATATGGCAACAGCGATACGGAAACGCTGCCCAATTTCTTTACTGTCGCCACGCATGATTTACCCACGCTAACCTTGAATACCGCCTTTGATGACAACGTGATTGATGCTGATGATGTCAACACCTGGCATCTGCTGCAGGGCAGCTCGACCCACCTGGATCAGGGCAGCGTGGTCACCTTAACGCTTGGGGACCAAAGCTACAGCGCAGCCATTAAGGCCGATGGCAAATGGGCATTGACCCTGCTCGCCGGGCAATTGGCGCCGCTGGATGACGGTGAATATCAACTGAAGGTGACGGCACATGACAGTGCTGGTAATCAGGCATCGGCCAGTGAAAGTATTACGGTTGCCTCGCATTATACGGCGTTGAATATGGATCAATTACTGGCGTTTTATACGCCTACAACCGGGGAGGAACAGGCGGTGACTACGGTCAGTGCCACCACAGCTTCCACGGCCAGCCAGGCCGCCGAAACAACGGCCAGTTCGGACATCCACACTTCACTGGATGCGAATCTGGTAAGCGTCTCACCCTACACTTTGGCCGACCATTTATTGCAGCATAACGCCGTGCTGGTTTAATGAGTGCGCCTCAAACGCACTGAGCTCCTGCAACGAATGATGCAGGCTTTGATCTGCGGCAAAAGCCACTAACAAATGCTCAATGGTCACCCGCACCCGCTGTGCCAGTAACACGCGGTGCGGGTACTGGAGAGCCATTTTATAGTTCCCCGCAAAGTGATGTTTCCTCAACACGATCTTAAGCTCACCGCTCTGCAGAAATTGCCAGACGTGATGCAATGCCACCTGAGCAATGCCTATCCCGGCCAGCGCAGCCTGGACCTGAGCTTCAGGTGAGGAGAGAGTCAGCACGGCTTGATTCGGTTCCAGAGTGGTTTCCTCGCCTTTGCCATCTGTGAAGGCCCAGGGGGAGAGTTTTCCGCCCAAAAAACGGCGGGCGATCAGCCGGTGTTGGCAAAGTTCCTCCGGGGACTCAGGGAGACCAAACTCTTCAAGATAGGCGGGTGAAGCGACCAGTCCCATATTCAGATCGCAGACAGGCCGTGAAATCAGTGAGGAGTCGGTCAGGGTCCCGCCGCGGATCGCAATGTCGTAGCCATCCTGAATGAAATCTATTACCCGATCGTCAAAATCAATCTCAAAGCTCAGTCCCGGATAACGCTGTTGCAGAACAGGTAATGCAGGAATGAGGTTCTGCTGACCAAAGGCCTTGCTGGTAGCAATGCGCACTCTGCCGGTTAACTCAACGGGTGAGCTGCTGATGCTGTCGATAGCATTATCCAGTGACTCCAGCGCAATCCTTGCCTGAGCCAGGAACGTTTTGCCTTCATCAGTCAGTTTTAACGCCCGCGTGGTACGGTTCATCAACCGCACGCCCAACGCGCTTTCCAGCCCAGCGATACTTTTGCTGACTGCCGCCGGTGAAACGCCCAGCATCCTCGCCGCTTCGGCGAAGCTTCCCCGGTCGGCAGCCTGAATAAAGGCCATGATCGCCCTGATATGCTTCGATCCTTTCATCTGCACGGTCCTGTTAATGAGTTAAGTTACAATAGTCATAACAATTATTAACTTTTAGTTAGGAAAGCATAAACCTGAGGATGGCTTTTTTGAAGACCTTCTTTCAGTAAATAATGCTCTTCTGAGCTGTTAGATCGCTAACAGCGTGAAAGGAGTCGGGCGATGATGTTTACGTTAAAAAAAGCGGTTTATTTGCTGCCACTGATGATCAGCACTGTGTGGACTTCAACTGTAGCCGCGGCAGAAAAGCCAGAGTCACCGGCTTATTACGTTGCCGAATTTCAGGTGCACGATCGCCCTGCGATGAAGCCTTACAGTGAACAGGTTGAATCCACATTCAAACCATTTAGCGGACGCTATATCGCTCGTGGGGGAAAACTCCTTCCGCTTGAAGGCGATGTGCTGAAAGGCGGCGTCATTATCATTCAATTCGACAGTCTGGCGCAGGCTCAGGCCTGGTATGACTCACCGGCTTACGCAAAGTTAAAACCGATCAGACACCAGGCTGCAACCTCGCATGTCTTTATTATTGGTAGCTCGCCGAAGAGCTAGAGGGTCTACTCTGTTATCAGGTTAACCCGGAAAGTTTGCAGGGAGAAAATGCAAAAAAATCACTGGATGTCCCCATGCCGTTGAATCGCTCAGATCTGGCTGATTTGTTTTACTTTCAAAGCATTGCTCAGCACAAAAGTTTTAGCCGTGCCGCAATTGAACTGGGCGTAAGCGCCTCAGCGTTGAGTCATGCCCTGAAAGGGCTGGAAAACAGACTGGGCGTGCGCCTGCTTAACCGCACAACCAAGAGCGTGACACTAACTGGCGCGGGGGATGCGCTGTTTGTCTCCCTTGATCAGCCTTTTGAAACTATCAGTTCGGCCCTTGAGGCGCTCAACCGTTTTCGGGATTCACCCGCCGGACGTATTCGACTGAATGTAGCGGTTGAGGCTGCAACGCTTTTATTGGGCCCGGTTCTGGCGGATTTCTCAGAGCGCTACCCAGATATCATTCTGGATATTGTGGCTAACAACCGCATTGTCGATGTGACAGAGGGGGGCTTCGATGCCGGTATCCGTTATGGCGGCACGGTGCCAGAAGGCATGATCGCCCAACGATTGTCGAACGAGATCCGCTGGGTTGTCGTTGGCTCGCCGCAGTATCTGCAACGCTTTGGTGTTCCTCAGCATCCTGATGATTTACAGACTCACCGCTGTATCAGTAGCCGTCTGGGCGATGACCGGATCTACAGGTGGGAGTTTCAGAAAGATAACCAGGCGATGGCGATAGCCGTTCCCTTGTCCATCACGGTTGACCATGCCGAAACGGGTTTAGTGGCGGTATTGCGAGGCGCTGGATTGATGTATTTGCCGGAGCCTTTAGTCCAGCCCTACGTACAGGCTAACCAGCTCAGCTACGTGCTCTCTGACTGGGCACCTGTCGAACCCGGTTTTCATATCTATTTCTCTGGTCATCGTCAGGTGCCAACCGGCTTAAGGCTGCTTATTGAGCTGGTGCGTGAGCTGAAACCGCTGGGGTATGAATGATGAGTCATCTTCCACCACTGATGAGTTTTACTCATTACTTCATCAATGAACGGGCTATAGCGATCGGCGTGGTTGAACTCTAAGCTACTACTACATTTATTCGGGCTAACTTCGCTTAGGGGAACATATGCACTATATCAACCTGGGAAACACAGGCTTAAAAGTCTCGCGCTTATGCCTCGGCTGTATGAGTTACGGTGAGCCATCACGCTTGCCTCAGGCCTGGTCACTGGATGAACAAACCTCCCGGCCATTAATCTACCAGGCGCTGGATGCCGGCATTAATTTCTTTGATACCGCGAATATCTACTCTGGCGGCAGCTCGGAAGAGATCGTTGGTCGGGCGCTGAAAGATATGGCTCAGCGTGATGAAATTGTTGTCGCGACGAAAGCCTTTTTCCCGTGGAAAAACTCACCGAATGCCGGTTTCCTGTCGCGTAAGGCGTTGATGAAATCCATCGACGACAGCTTGATGCGGTTGGGCATGGACTATGTGGATTTATTCCAGATCCACCGCTCCGACCCTGGCACGCCTGTAGAAGAGACGATGGAAGCGCTGCATGACATCGTGAAGGCAGGGAAAGCGCGTTATATCGGGGCTTCCTCAATGGAAGCCTGGCGCTTTGCCAAAATGCAGTATGCCGCTGAACGCAACGGCTGGACGCGCTTTGTCTCGATGCAGCCGCAGTACAATCTTCTGTATCGTGAAGAAGAGCGTGAAATGCTGCCGATGTGTGAGGACATGGGCGTAGGAGTGATCCCCTGGAGCCCAATGGCACGCGGCAGATTAACCCGTGACTGGAGCGAAACCACTCAGCGTACGGAAAATGACGCCTTTGCGTTGGGGATGTATCAACGTGCTGCCGAGCAGGATAAGGAAGTGGTGCGCATCGTTGAGCGTATTGCCACGCAACACGGTGTGCCAAGAGCGCATGTTGCTCTGGCCTGGTTGCTGTCTAAATCGAGTGTGACTGCGCCTATTATTGGTGCCACTAAAGAGCATCACCTCGCCACGGCGATCGATTCCCTTAGCTTCAGGCTGACGTCTGAAGAGATCGCCCAGCTGGAAGCACCCTATGTTCCTCATGTGGTGGACGGCGTGATCCCACCGCTTTCAGACCAGCCTTTAACTCTGACCCGGCCAGTGTGGAAGAAATGACCGCTACAGGACTAAAGCGCCAGCAGATGTGGAGCGCGGTGGGCTCTATGACACTCTGTGTGGCAATGCTGATTGCCTCTGAATTTATGCCGGTCAGTTTACTGACACCGATTGCCAGCGATCTGAATGCTTCTCAGGGGATGGCCGGTCAGGCCATTTCCATCTCCGGGTTGTTTGCGGTGATCACCAGCCTGCTGATTGCGCCTGTGGCAGGGCGGTACGATCGCCGGACTATCTTGCTGGCAATGACCGGTCTTCTCCTCACCTCGCTGATACTGATTGCCCTGGCACCGAATTTTGCCCTGCTGATGACTGCCCGCGCATTCCTGGGGATGGCAGTGGGCGGTTTCTGGGCGCTGTCCACGGCCACCGTATTGCAAATCGTCCCTGCGCAATTGGTGCCACGCGCGCTGGGCATGATTTACATGGGCAACTCGTTAGCCACCGCATTTGCCGCGCCGATTGGGGCCTACCTTGGTGCCCAGTTGGGCTGGCGGGAGGTCTTTTGGGGGCTGGTGCCGTTGGTGATTGTTAACCTTATCTGGCAGATGCTGATCCTTCCCGTGATGCCGCCCAAAGGATCGATTCCGGTTTCGCGGGTATTTGGCTTGCTCAGGCAGCGCCATGTTGGGTTTGGTATGCTGGCTATCATGTTCAGTTTTGGCGGCGCGTTTACCACTTTTACTTATCTTCGTCCCTTTCTGGAAACGCAGGTGGGGGCAGGAGCCGATCAACTGTCGCTCTTACTGTTAGGGCTGGGTGCCGCAGGATTCCTGGGAACCTGGGCAGCGGGGCGATTACTGGAAAAAGATCATCTCTTCGCCCTCCTGCGATGGCTGCCAATTGTGATGGCTCTGGCCACGGTGGGTATGCTGATGCTGGATTCCTCCCTCTTCGCCGTGGCATTGATGATGATTCTGTGGGGCGCGGTGAATGCGGCGGTGCCGGTTTGCTGGTCAACCTGGCTGGCAAAAATGATGAGTGATGAACCTGAAAGTGGTGGCGGGTTGATGGTGGCCTGTATTCAGCTTTCGATAATGCTGGGTGGCGCGCTGGGCGGCGTGTTACTGGATCATCTCTCGGTGGTCGCTACCTTTTCTGGCGGCACACTTTTACTGCTGCTTTCGTCACTGGTTATCGGGCGGGGTAGCCGGGTTACTCATGCTTAAGACTCCACTCTCCAGACAGACTCTGCCCAGATCCCTTTAAAGGTAAAGGGTGCGCTCGCTCACGAGCGCACCTGATAGTTACGTCCATTTTTATCCTGTTTTATATTATGCGCACTCACACTCCTCAATCTTAAGGTGAATTTCGCAGTGTTATTTTATAAAAGAGTCATACTAAACGTGAATCGGTAACCGTATTTATCTGAATTCATTAATAAGCCTCATTGCTTATATGAGAATGATTCAGTAATGAAAGAAGCTGAAGGGAAAGAGCACAGAGGTTAATCTGTCCGACAGCTTTCTCTCTTAACTGAAAATTTGAACGTCTTTTTTCGCTTCCTTTTTATTTCCCTTCACATAAAAAATCAAACTCTTAACTGGAAAAATCATGCCAAATACACTGACCTTGAGTTTTACTGTTAATGATGAGCCACACACATTAACGCTGGATCCGCGAACGACATTACTGGATGCGCTTCGTGAGCATATGTTGCTGACCGGCACTAAAAAAGGCTGCGATCAGGGACAATGCGGTGCCTGCACTGTGCATATCGAGGGTGAAAGGGTATTGAGCTGCCTGACGTTGGCCGCTCAGGTCCAGGGTAAACGAGTCACCACCATTGAAGGTCTTGCCCTGGCTAATGGCGAATTACACCCTGTCCAGAAGGCCTTTATTGAGCATGATGCTTTTCAATGTGGTTATTGCACGCCAGGCCAAATCATGTCTGCTGTGGCCTGTATCCGTGAAGGCCATGCCGGAAATGAGGCAGACATCCGGGAATATATGAGCGGCAATATTTGTCGATGTGGCGCCTACCCGCATATTGTTGATGCCGTTAAAGAGGCCGCTACGCTAATTCATTAGGAGAAAGTATGAACGAGCTGACATTTTCTCAGGCAGCCTCTGCACAGGATGCTTCAAAACAACGGAGCCATGCCGGTGCAGAAATTCTGGCTGGTGGAACCACGCAACTGGATTTAATGAAGTGTGGTGTTTTAACGCCGTCAACGCTGATTGATGTGTTGAATGTACCGGATATGAATCGCATCGACTTTAGCGATCAGGGTATTGAATTAGGGGCGTTAGTCCGGATGAGTCAACTGGCTAACCATCCACAATGCCAGGCCTCTGCACAGGCTATTTATGGCAGTTTATGGCAGGCGGCCTCACCTCAAATTCGTAATATGGCCACCTTGGGCGGAAATCTGCGTCAGCGGACTCGCTGTGGCTATTATCGTGACCCGGCCACATTTTCCAATTGTAATAAAAGAACGCCAGGATCGGGTTGTGCGGCCATAGAGGGAATCAACCGTAATCATGCCATTTTGGGCACCAGCAAACAGTGTATTGCCACCTATCCTGGCGATTTCGCTGTGGCACTCACCGCGTTTGACGCAACGATAGTACTGACAAATTCGCAAGGCGAGCAACGGCGGGTAAGTATTCACGATTTCTATAAATTACCCGGTGACACGCCGCATATTGAACATGATCTCCGTGATGATGAAATCATTTCCGCCATCACACTGCCTCCTGAGTCATTACTGCCCTTGCGTCAGTCTCATTATCTTAAAGTTCGCGACCGGGCTTCCTATGAGTTTGCGGCGGCAAGTGCTGCCGTTGGGCTGGTGTTGCAAGGCGAAGTGATCAGTCAGGTGCATATCGCGTTGGGCGGAGTCGCGACCAGGCCCTGGCGTGCACGTAACGTGGAGCAGGCGCTGATCGGTAAACGTTTTGATGAGAAGACGCTGGCAGATGCCGCGCAGCTGGTAGTCGAAGGCGCTCAGGCACAGACCCATAATCAATTTAAAGTGACGCTGGCACCCCGGGTTATCACTCGCGCGCTGTTAGTGGCCGGAGGACGAGCATGAGCGCAGATAAAACCGATCTTAAAAGACGTCAGCTACTGAAAGCGTCTGCTGCGATGTCTGCCGCTGGCAGTGTCGGCATGAGCTTCACCGCGGTTGGAGCGGAGACCAAAAAACGGGCTGGTATCGCTCAACCAGAAGCCCAACCGTATCAGACTTTGGGGAGTGCCAGCAGCCGCTCGGAAGGACCGTTAAAAGTCACCGGCCATGCCACCTATGCTATCGAACAACAGCTTGAAGGGATGCTGTATGGCGTGGTAATCCAGTCAACGATCTCGGGTGGGCATATTGCGGAAATGGAGGTCAGTGAAGCTGAGAAAGTACCAGGCGTTGTGGCGGTTTATACCCATACCAGTGGCTTAAAAATTCACACGCCCACCACCATTGCCAAAGGCGGCGCGGCCCAGTCGACTTATACGCCACTGCAGGACAATATCATCCTTCATAACGGTCAAAACATTGGCATTGTAGTGGCTGAGACGCTTGAGCAAGCCACTGAAGCCGCCATGAAGGTGAAGGTCACTTACCAGCCAGGTTCTGCCATTTTGTTCCAGACGGATCCCGCTGCTAAACCTCAGCAACTCGACGCCGTTACCATCAATACAGGCAACGCCAGTGAAGCGATGCAGGCGGCAGAGGTCAGGTTAAAAAACACCTACACCACGCCGCGCGAATACAATATGCCGATGGAGTTACATGCCTGTATTGCTCACTGGCAGAATGATGAAGTGACATTATGGGAACCCAGCCAGTGGGTAGCCGGATCGCAAAAGGTCATCGCTGACTGGTTCGCTTTGAATAAAGAGCAAGTCCACATTATCTCGCCGTATGTTGGCGGCGGCTTTGGCTCAAAACCGGTTCCTTATACCCATGTTGCGCTGGCGATTGCCGCCACCAGGGAATTAAAGCGGCCGGTGAAAGTGGTGCTGACGCGCCCTCAAACATTCACCGGATTTGGCGGCCGCCCGGCAACCACCCAAACCCTTGAGATGGGCGCTACCCGAGAGGGGAAAATCACTTCAATCATTCATTCCGGATCCAGCGAAACGTCCCTGAATGATGTTTTTGCCGAGAACTGCAACAAAGTCACCGCGTTGATGTACGCCGTGCCGAACGTGCATTCAACGCACAGTGTGGTGCCGATTAACACGGTTACCCCTGGATGGATGCGCGCGCCTGGCGAGAACCCGAGTGCCTTTGGTCTGGAAGTCTCGATGGATGAGATGGCTTATGCGCTGGAGCTGGATCCGCTGGCGTTCCGGCTGAAAAACTGGGCTGACCACGATTATAAATCGAACCTGCCCTGGACCACGCGGCGCTTAAAAGAAGCTTATGCTGAAGGAGCTAAAGCGTTTGGCTGGGAGCGGCGCAGTCATCAGCCCCGATCAATGCGCGAAGGCAGAGAACTGATTGGCTGGGGCATGGCGGCGGGAACCTATCCAGTTAACCGTATGCCCGCAGAAGCGCGCTTAATCCTGCAGAAGGATGGCCTTTTCATTCTGCAAAGCGCTGGTGCCGATCTGGGAACAGGGACCTACACCATCCTGGCGCAAACAGTGGCTGAAGTGCTAAAAATTCCTACCAGCCAGATCGTGGTGCAACTGGGCGATACGCGCTTTCCGCTGGCAGGCGTAGCGGGGGGATCGCAACTTGCCGGGAACCTGACGGCTGCGGTACACAAAGCGGCGGTGCAGATGCGCGACACCTTGATTGAATTGGCCATCAAGCAACCGGGTTCACCGCTAGCCCAGTTGCAACCTCAGCAGGTGCAGCTTGCTGACGGGCAAGTCAAAGTAGCTCTGCGTCCCGGCAGAACCGTGGCCTTCACTCGTCTTGTTGAACTTACCGGCGAACCCCAGATAAAGATTGAAGCGGATACCTTCGCGGACGGCATGTCGGGGAAAGAGCGTGGCGATATTGTGAGCTCATTGATAAACATGACGGGCTCTACGGCCAATGGCGTGTCAGCCCATAGCTGGAGCGCGCAGTTCGTTGAGGTCAGGGTTGATGAAGACTTTGGCACTGTACGAGTCAAAAGAATGGTTGGCGCTTTTGACAGTGGGCGCTTATATAACCCTACGTTAGCCCGCAGTCAGTGGATTGGCGGCATGGTGATGGGGTTAAGTCAGGCTCTGTTAGAGGAAGGGCTTATTGATCCGCGGACTGGCAGGGTCGTGAATAATAATCTGGCAGATTACATGGTGGCGATTAACGCTGACGTGCCTGAAATCACCACCATTGATGTTGGCGTTCCGGATTATCAGGCCACCGTAATGGGGGGGAAAGCCGTTGGAGAGGTCGGAATAGTCGGCGTAGCGGCCGCCTTCAGTAATGCCGTTTTCCATGCGACCGGAAAGCGGATCCGCGATTTACCGATCACCCTGGATAAGATCATCGTTTAAAGCACGGCAGGGCAAGGATGCCCACCGCAGAGTTTTATGCCGCCTGATTTTTGGTTTTCCCCCCATCAGCCATCACAGCCAACGCTCTTTCAGCCCTGGTGATAAACCTCGTCAGAGACTTTTTCCATCCAGTTGACGTTTTTACCTTCGGCATTATTTTCCTGAAGGGCAAGGTGTGTCATGGCATTTTCTGCACTGGCACCATGCCAGTGCTTCACCCCTGGCGGGCAATGAATGACGTCCCCTGGGTGAACGGTATGTCTGACACCTCCCCATTCCTGCACCCAGCCGGTGCCTGCGGTAATCACTAACGTTTGTCCTACTGGATGGGTATGCCAGTCAGAACGTGCGCCAGGTTCGAATGTGACGTAAGCCCCTGTTGTCCGTTGCGGCGCTTTTGGCTGAAGGAACAACGGATCAAGCCGCACTTTTCCAGTGAAATGCTCCGCTGGAGCATGAAGAGAGGGAAGGCTGCCATTTGGGGTGACAATCATTTGGTTTTCGGGCGCTGCAAAAGCGCTATTAGCAATAATCAAAGAAGGGAGAGTCAAGGCGAATAGAAGCGCCTGGCGTAGAGTCGTGTTCATTTCATTTCTCCAGAGGAATAAAAAGGGTAATAAAGGACAGTCTCTGTATTAAAATTTTCTTAAATACGTTCTTTCGAAGGGTGGGCTGATTTTTTATTTCGCTTTTTCAAGCGTAAGGTCTACCGGACCGGTGACGTCCAACAGGCTCATGTCTTTTGGGTTAGCCTGGCCAAGCATAATCACGCCGGGTGAAGGGATTTTCTGCCCGTCATCACGATAGTAAAAGGCGATATCTCCTGATGGAGACCAGTAAGCTAAATCTCCGACTTTGTAGGTAAAGGTACGTGGACCTTCCTCAGGCAAAGAATCAGGCAGCTCTCCATGCTTCTCTCTACTGAACAGATCGCCAAATTTGATTGTCACTGGGAGTTGCCGATAGAGTGCCGCAGCGGCTGGGCTATCGTTAAGTGTGACAAGGAAGGTGTTCTTGCCAAGATGAACATTTATTTTCATCTTTGGCGAGGGATCCTGGGATGAGGCATTTTTTTCTGTGGCAGTGGACGAAAAGGAAAACAACAAACTTGATAAAGCAATAATGTAAGCCGACTGGATAAACTTCATTGATCAGCACTCTGATAGAAAGGATGTTTAAACTTGTAACAAGTTTGCCCTGACCAATAAATCCCTTTTCATTCACCAGTGTTGTGAGTGTTTTTCATCAATCGGTTTCTATTTTTCCTTATTGAAGGGGGGGCGTGCCTTGCGGAGGGGTATAAGTTTTTAGTATTGACTTTAAATAATTTAAATAGACTTAACTTTACACGGTAAATTGGCTTATTCTCTGCCTTACAGCTTTAAAAGAGCAGTGCAGAAGGTCGTCACCTGTCCATTTACGGTTGAAACTACAGAGTGCTACTGGCAGGGGAATGTTCAAACGGACAGTGTTGAGCTGTCGCGATAAGGGAAGATTCTTGCGGATGAGTGACCAGCAGAGCAGCTGAAGATTGAGTCTATGTTAACAGACAAGAAAGACATGGAGCTGTCGGGTAATTTTTAAAGAAAATGATTCATCATCTTCTTGGATGACTCGTTTGCCGGGGAATGACTCTTACGGAATGTGGCCGGGGGTTGTCGGTACCTTCTTGAGAATATTCGGGTGAAGGATTGCTGCGAGTCAAAGCCATATTTCATCGATATTTCCATGATACTGTCATTGCTTTCTAACAGGTCTTTTGCCGCAAGTTCCAGTTTCTTGTTACGGATGTAATTAGCCAGACTTTGGTTAGTGACCTTATTGAAAACCCGCTGCAAGTGCCATCTTGAATAGCCAGCTTTTTTAGCCACGTCTTCAATTTTGATATTTTTGTTGATATTACTGTTTATCCAGTCTTTCAGAGAGTCGATGATCATTGCGTGTCGGTCCATACTAAGTCTCCCAGTGTTTTTGACAGATACCGTGCCTACCTCTTACCAGTGATGAAGGTATGAATGCGTTGTCGCGGCAGGTTTGACCCACGTCTTTAAGAATATCATTCATATATGTTTTTGATTAGAGGTCAAAACGTGAATGGCTATATGACTAAAACTCACTAATCAGCTGTTTTGAGCGTCTGATAGTGAAAGGGATGACGGTATTATGGCGATCTGCGTCACAGTTGTACCCGGTGAAAGGGGGAATTAATGATAATCTTGCATGAGTGTCAAGATGTGTATGGAAGTGTCATTGCCACAGAATTAGCTGAACATGACGCTCTCTTATAGTTGTCCTGGCCAATCTAAAATATAGCGTAGGGCGAAAGTTATAATATCGGTATTCCAGCTGCCTGTGGGATGACCCAGACGATCAATGCGATATCGACCGCTGAGATAGCCCAAAGCAGCATTTATTTAAGAGGTGGGAAAAGCATCAATGAAAACGTGTTCAGTCATGGATTTTCAGACCAAGACAACCGCGAACGAATTCAGGTTTAAAGTGTTTTACTGCATCGCCAACATAACCTAAATCTAGCGTATCGATTTGAGCCATTTCGGTATCCGTAAGGGCGAAATCCCAGATCGCAAAGTTCTCTTCAATACGTTCCTGATGAGTGGATTTAGGGATGACAGTGACACCTCGTTGCACGTTCCAACGAAGAACAACCTGCGAAATGGTTTTTTTATGGGTGTCGGCAATCCCCTGAAGCATTTCATTTTCAAAGGGCTTGTGTCTTCCACCGCCTAAGGGTGCCCATGCTTCAGGTTGAACGTTATAATATTTCATCGTTTCAAGCGCGGCAGACTGTGTGAAGTAAGGATGTAACTCTACCTGGTTCACCATTGGCTTGATTCTTACGGTTTCACAGAAGTTTGCTAACACGTGAGCATAGAAATTAGACACACCGATCGCTTTCAGTTTTCCCGCATCACAAGCTTCTTCCATCGCGCGCCACGCACTGAAGTAATCACGCATTGCCTGATGCAATAAATAGAGGTCAAAGTAGGCTAACCCCGATTTTTTCAATGATGCCTCAATACCTGCTTTGGCCGTCTCATAACTGGCCATATCCTGAACCCAAAGTTTAGAGGTTATAAATAACTCTTCGCGGGTACAGAGACCTGAGGCGATGGCTTCACGTACCGCATCGCCGACGGCGTCTTCATTGCCGTAGACTGCTGCAGTATCAATCAGACGATAGCCAGCCCGGATAGCATTTAAAACTGACTGCTTGCATTCTTCTTTGTCGGTTACCTGAAAAACACCGAATCCCGCCATCGGCATCTTAAGGTTGTTGCTCAAATTTGCATATTCCACAATTGCATTCCTCTACATGATCCAAAAAGTGAGTATAAAAGAGAAATAACGAGGGGTTAATATGCAAAATATGATAGGACTTATGAAGAGGAATCATTAATAAGCGTAACTGATAGCCTCCATAAGCCTGTATTACTGGTACTCATTCGCCAAACTCTATCAATGCGCATTCCGCAATCAGATCCCCCCTTATGACAAGCGTTGGGTGAAGGTTCATATAAATCCAGAGCAAGCCGTTAAAGTGGCCGAAAATTATCTTGTTGATGCTTTATTAACATTCTTAGTGGAATGCCAGGTCATCATCCCCATCAGAGCCGCCAGCAGTAAGATCCCTGCGCTTAATGAAAACGCGCCTCGGTATCCGCTTGAGTCAAATGCGACACCCCCGACAGTTGAACCCAAAGCAATCGACAGTTGTACGACGGCAACCATCAGACCCCCGCCAGCCTCAGCTTCATTTTCAAAGGTGTTGGCAACCCATGACCACCATCCAACTGGCGCGGCGGTGGCAATTAAACCCCATACTCCAAGAGCAGAAACGACGATGGCGGTATTTGCTCCAACACCGATCAAGACTGCCGCGATGATGGCCATCAGCAACGGGATGATGATCAATGTTTGGTAGAAACCCGCTTTTAACGCTTTGCCAATCAGTAACGTGCCCGCAAATCCGCTCACACCAATAACAAGTAGGGTCAGTGATATACGAGGGGCGCTGATATGCGTAACCGTTTCAAGATAAGGTCGTAGATAGGTAAATAACGCAAATTGCCCCATGAAGAACAACCCACATGCCGCCATGCCGATGAGCACAACCCGATGCTTTAACAGGCCTAAGGCACTAGAAGTTTGTCCGGGATCTGATTTTGCCTGCATAGAGGGCAGCACCAGCCATTGCCAAAGAAATGCAATTAACGACACAGGGATCAGCAGCAGAAAAGCGCCTCGCCAACCGATAATGGCACCAAGGTAACTGCCAAGAGGGGCTGCAATAACCGTCGCCAGGGCATTCCCGCTATTGAAGATTGCCAGGGCTTTGGGTATATGGCGAGGGGAAACCAGCCTGATAGCGGTAGCCGCTGACATCGACCAAAAACCCCCAATGGCTATTCCAATGAAGATTCTACCGATCATATAGACCAGGTAATTCGGTGCGAGGCCAATAATCGTGGAGGATAAAGCCATTAACAAGGTCATACCCAATAACAGGTGTCTTCTGTCAACGTTTCGGGCCAGTGATGAAAGGGTGAGGCTGGTTATGACGGCAAAAACACCGGATATTGAAATACCCTGTCCCGCCATTCCTTCGGTAACGCTCAAATCGCTGGAGAGTGAGCTCAGTAAACTTACCGGCATGAATTCAGAGGCGACGAGTGCAAAAACGCACAGTGTCATCGCTAATACGCCGCTCCAGTTAGATTTGTTCATTGACTCAGTCATTAAAGAGAGATTCTCCAAGGTTTTTTAGCTGTCTTTCGGGTTAATGCTTTAGCTGTGCGCTTTTTGATCACTACGCTGGAAGTTATTTTACAGAGCTAGTCTTATATAACTAGCTAATGGATACTTAATGGGGTTATAAGGTAGACTTATAAATAGAAGGGTAAGGGTATGATCAAGCGTAATCTTAATGATTTGATTTCATTTATCACCGTCGCTCGTGAGGGGAGTTTCACCCGTGCTGCAGCTCATTTAGGGGTCACTCAACCCGCGTTGAGCCAGTCGGTAACGGCATTAGAAACCAGGTTGAAAATCCGGTTACTCACCCGCACGACCCGCAGCGTCGCACCGACAGCAGCAGGCGAAAAACTTCTGGAGGCGATTGGGCATCGATTTGATGAAATCGAAAACGAGCTGGAAAATCTGACAGAGTTACGTGAAAACCCGGCTGGTACCGTTCGTATTACCAGTGGCGATCATGTCCTTCGTACCACTCTTTTACCCAAACTTTCACCGCTAATGCATCAGTACCCGGATATTCATCTGGAATTCAACGTGAACTATGGCTTTACCGATATTGTGGCTGACAGGTTTGATGCGGGTGTTCGTCTCGGCGATACCATTGACAAGGATATGGTTGCAGTCCCAATCGGACCCGCGTTAAGGATGGCCGTTGTAGCCGCACCTGAGTATTTCGACATAAACCCAAAACCCCTCAACCCCCGCGACCTGATGAAACATAACTGTATCAACCTGCGTATGGTGAGTGCAGGTGGAGACTATGTATGGCAGTTTGAGGAGCAGGGAAAAGAGATCAATGTCCGGGTTAAGGGACAACTGACGTTTAATACTTCGGTGCATATCGTTGATGCCACGCTGGCTGGACATGGTATTGCATGGCTTCCAGAAGAGGAGTTCTCACCTTATCTGAATGAAGGGAAATTAGTCCGGGTTTTAGAAAACTGGTGTCCGCAATTTTCGGGATATTACCTTTACTATCCTAGCCGCAGGCAGCCATCGAAGGCTTTTTCTCTGGTACTGGATGCTCTGCGTTTCAAATCACCCTCGCTCGGTGAAAGTCAGTAATGATTGAACACGTCAGCAGACAATCCGCTTTATGTTAAAGAAAATTGTCATCTATTATCACTTCAGGATAGCCGATGAGAGTTGATTGAGTGTTGAACCCATTTTTATGACGAACAATATCAGCCATCACAGACAGGGCGATTTCAGGCGGAGTCTTGCTTGCTATAGGCATTCCTATGGGTGCGTGGATACGCATTAATTCATTGGGGGTTAATTCGGCAATTTCCCGCAATCTGTTGTGACGGCGAACACTATTTTTAATGGAACCCATTGCACCAATGTAAAATGCCTTCGTATTCACGGCCTCCATCAGGGTCAAATCATCCATTCTTGGGTCGTGTGTTAACGCCACAATGGCCGAATTTGCATGGCAAGCGTATTTTTCCAGATAAGAGGCTGGGAACTGCTCGATTAATTTTATCTCTGATGATAACAAGCCAGAGAAGTTTTTCAGAGCTTCTTCCCGATTTTCACAAACTATTGTCTCAAAACCCAATGAGACCGCAAAATTCGCACAATACAAGGCTACCACTGATAAACCAGCAATAATAATTCGTGGTGCCGCGGCTAAAGTAAGCTGAATATGTTTTTCATCATAATGAGCAAGGGTACTGCTGGAATACTCGCAGGCCTGAAGATGAGAGCAAGGCTCAGGTAAATTTATAATTTTTTTCAGGGTAACGGCACCCCCGATCGCTTCTTTCATTCGGCTGAAATAGGCGATACTTTGCTCCCCAGCAGGGAGTTTTTCGACAAGAATATCAAGGACCCCGCCGCAGGGAAGTGCGCGCACAGGTTCAAGCCCTCCCTCGCCATAGCGAATAACTTGAGAAGGGCGGGAAAACTCTAAACGTAAAATTCGCTCAAGAAAATCCTCTTCAACACAGCCACCTGATAAAGAACCACTGATTCGACCCTGCTCACCGATCACCATCATGGTCCCGGGAGGACGAGGTGAAGAACCGAACGTGCTTAACACAGTACAAAGCCAGACGTCATGATGGATCGCCCAGTCAGCTGCATCGTTCATAACCTGTATATCGATATTCTGCACTTATGGTTGCCCTAATGATGACTATGACGAATTGAGCTACAGTGATTCACTGCATGGGTAGATGAAGGGGCATTAAATGCAATATTCAAAAAAAAGCC
>NZ_JBAVTT010000076.1:0-14087 GCF_049696395.1 Erwinia sp. | reverse complement strand
GCTTCGCTGTTAATGAGGCTCATCACCTCATCCACCGAGGTAAACTCTTTGCCATTCAGATCGCGAACGGGGAAACAGATATTCATAGTGCGTCCTTAGCGGGAAATCAGTCCTTTACGTTCTTCTGCTGGCGGCGATATTTCCGTCTTTTCAAAATGCTGTTCTGCCACATCCACTGAACTGCCGGTTCCGGGAATGAGATAATTAGCCACGTTCATGATCATCCGGCCCTCCGAACCATGCTCTATTCCGGCAGGACTGAGTTTAAGGCAGGAGCCCCCGCCGTTAAGCGTCAGCGTTTTCGGCGTGCTGATAATAATTTCATCGTCGGTGCTGGTGATGGTTACCTGCTGCGCAGCATTGAGGGTTAGGGTGTTATGTTGCGCCTGCATCACAATGTCACCCTGATTGGCAATTACCTTCATTTCCTGTTTATGAGTAAACAGTCCCAGCGCTTTCTCTGCAGAAAGGGAGATGTTTTTCATCGCTCCGGCATCAAGATTTTCTCCAGCATTGATCATGGTATTTTCACTGCTGGTCAGTTGCAGATGGCCGCCTGACGTCAGGGCTATACCCTGTGGAGCGCTCATCAGCAAAACGGCAGACTGAAGCGCTTTTAGCCGATCGGAGACCAGGCCAAGCTGAGATGAGATATCGCTGGTCAGCGCCTGTGCCATCTCAGCGGCGTTGTTCAGCGCTTTCATCTGGTCGTTAGCCTCGCCGATATGGCCGATGGCCGCTGACATCTCCAGCACGTCCCCCTGTGCTTTCAGCTGCTCATCCGCCGTGAGGAAAATGCCTCCGGCTGCACGTACCGCCCCTGACTCATCGGTTCTGAGCTCAAACCCTTTGCCACGTTGCTTACGCTGTGCGTCAACCAGATGCCCCAAATTAAGCTGGCTTTTACCGTACTCCGTCGCCAGTTTGATATGCTCTTGCTGGCGTAAATCTTCCATCCTCAACTTATTATTTGCCGGAGTGCGCAGTACATTGCGCGTGAAGTTATCGCGGGTGACATGATCAGGGTGCGCTGAATCATGCTGTGCAAAGGCAATATAGGGGCGATCCGGATCGCCGCCGTCAAAGGCAATGGATACTTCCGTGCCGTCAAGCAGAGGGGCATGCCAGCCGTAGTCCTGCCCGGCATAGGGTTTCGCCATGCGTAGCCAGAGAAAACTGTAGCCCGCCTCCCGGTCGTTACGGTCATAGTCCAGCCTGACCCGATAGCGGCCCGTGTTATCCAGCCAGGCATAAGTGTCGTTTTTCTCCGTGCTCTCGACCCTGGCGGGAAGGGTGCCGGCGATTACGGGCCGGTTAATCAGCGGCGGTCGCCAGCACAGGGTTTCGCTGTAAGGGATCCCCTCAAACCGCAGGATAAAACTGCTGCTGCGCGAACCCTGACTGTGCACGCGGGTCACAACCACCCCGTCGCTGAATCCGTTCGGCAGAGGCCTGTCCGTTTCCAGTACCAGCCCGGGCATAAGCTGCGGACTGGTCGCCTTGCCAGAGGCCATGCGTTGACCATTAAGAATGCGTTCATGGCGTAGCCTGGCGAAAAAAGCACCGGACTCCGTTTCATCTGGCATTCCCCCTGACAGGAAGGGTTCGGCGTAATGATAGACCTCGCCGGTTGTTATACCGTCCTGACCGGAAAGGTTCCCGGTGCTGTCCTGCGGCACCAACGCATCGCGATAGTTGTAATCCCGGGTGAAAACACTGCCGCTCACTACAGCGGAGCGAGTGAAAATAGCTTCAACACTCTCTTCGCCGATATTACTCAGGCCCGACGACGGTCGAAACGGCAGTTTTGTGCCGAACTGATACTGCTGCTGGGAATCCAGGAAGATGACAACGTCCTGCTCAAGGCGATTGTCCATTTCAAAGCGCCAGAAAATACCCACTTCAGCCAGCAGCCGCTGAATAAAGGCCAGATCGCTTTCCTGCCACTGCGTAATCAGTTCACGCTGCGGATAGTCATTATCAAGCCTGAAGTCAAAATCCGGGCCTTCCAGCTGGTGCGATCGCAACACCTCTTCAACCACTTCAGGGACAGACATGTTAAGCCAGATTTCGCTGCGCCGGGTGTATGCCAGAAGGGCAAGACGGGGCACCAGCGATAACGTATAAAGGGTTTCATCCGCTGATGTGGACAGGCGGCGAAATGACTCTATGACGCCATAAACATGCCTGACGGGAACGGCAGGAGCACCGTCGAAAACGGGCACCTGAAAAGTGAATGATGCCGGTTTCAGTAACAGTGCGTTACAAGCAATTTCCGCGCTGGCGGAAGTCGCGGTCACGTCGTAGCGCCAGGGTTCACTCAGCGCCTCTTCGGCATGAAACTTCAGCACGTCCAGAGTATGTGGGCAGTCATGTACGCTGAGCAGATAGCGGGAGTGTCCCAGCTTCTGCATCACAGCGCTGACCGCAGAAATAATGGATTCACTCATGGTTTAGCTCCACAACCGAAGCATCAAACAGCATCACAATCCCCTCTTCATCACTCCAGTCCATCGTCAGATGTTTTGGTTTTCGTTGTGCAGCCATATGGCTGAGCAGCTGCTGGCTGAGCACCGGCAGGATTTGCTGATTCAGCAGGCTGTCGACGTTGCGTGCGCCGGTGTCCGGTAGCAGGCAGGCGGCGGTCAGCGCGTCATACAGGCTTTCACCGATTTCGGTGGTCAGGCCGTAATGGCGGTGCAGGCGCTGGCTGACCTGGCCGAGTTTCATCTGCACAATGGTGCGCATGGCCGGTTCGCTCAGCGGGCGGTAGATCACCGTCTGGAAGCGGGCCAGCAGCGCGGGCTGGAAGTGGTCGCGAAGTATCGGGCGCAGCAGCTCCTGTAAATCGCCCTCTGTCGCCTCCGGTTGTTCTTCCAGCAACTGCATGAGGGGATCGCTGCCAAGGTTGGCGGTCATCAGAATAACCGTGTTGCGAAAGTCGATTTCGCGCCCTTCGCCGTCACGCATAAAGCCACGGTCAAACACCTGGTAGAACAGGTTCATCACATCGCGATGCGCTTTTTCCACTTCATCCAGCAACACTACGCTGTACGGGCGTTTACGTACCGCTTCGGTCAGAATGCCGCCCTGGCCATAACCCACGTAGCCCGGCGGTGAGCCTTTCAGCTGGCTGACGGTGTGCGGCTCCTGATACTCGGACAGGTTGATGGTGATGAGGGATTTTTCACCGCCATACAGTACGTCACTCAGCGCCAGCGCGGTTTCGGTTTTGCCTGTGCCGCTTGGGCCCACCAGCAGGAACACGCCCTGTGGGCCATTTTCAGAAGTCAGACCGGTTTTGGCGGCTCGCAGGCGCTGCGCGATGGCGTTAAGGCTGGCCTGCTGACCCACCACGCGTTTTTCCAGCCTGCTTTCCAGGGTTAACAGTCCGGTCTGTTGGTCCTTCATCAGTGACGACAGCGGCACGCCGGTCCAGTCGGCAATCACGTTGGCCACCGTGCGGGTGTCGACGTCAATCTGGATCAGTGCCGGGCCGAATTTTTCCGCGTTAAGCTGCTGTTGTAGCGCAGGGATTTCCTGCTGGCGACTGATATCCTGGCGGCAGGCCATCAGCTTTTCGGCAAGCGCCTTCTCACCGTTAAAACGGTGTTCCAGCAGGGCAATGTCTGTATCCAGCGCCTGGCTATTCTGCTCAATGATGGTCAGGCGATCGCCGTGCTGGTCGCTTCCTACGGCAATATCTTCCAGCAGGGCCTGCGCTTCCAGCTCCAGAGCCGTCTGCGTTGCCTTCAGGCGGGTAATGGATTCCGGCACTGTGTCCAGACTCATGCGCACGCGGGCTGCTGCGGTATCCAGCAGGTCAACGGCTTTGTCCGGCAGCTGGCGTCCTGTCAGGTAACGGCGGGAAAGCGTGACGGCAGCGCGGACGGCATCGTCAGTAATGTGCACGCCGTGGTGCTCCGCATAGCGGGACTTCAGCCCGCGCAGCATCAGGCACGCCGTCTCGTCGTCCGGTTCGTCCACTTTCACCCTCTGGAAACGGCGCTCCAGCGCGGCATCGCGCTCAAAATACTGCTTGTACTCGCTCCAGGTGGTTGCCGCGATAGTGCGCAGTTCACCCCGCGCCAGCGCCGGTTTCAGCAGGTTGGCGGCATCGGCACCACCCGCCTGGTTGCCCGCGCCGATGAGAGTGTGCGCTTCATCGATAAACAGCAGCACCGGCGTTGGCGACTGCTGCACGGCATCAATCACGTTCTTCAGACGCTGTTCAAACTCCCCCTTCACCCCGGCTCCCGCTTGGAGAAGTCCGAGGTCAAGGGTACGCAGGCTCACCGTTTTCAGACTCCCCGGCACGTTGCCTTCGCTGATGCGCAGCGCCAGGCCTTCGACCAGCGCGGTTTTACCCACGCCAGGTTCCCCCACCAGAATGGGGTTGTTCTTTCGGCGGCGTGAAAGGATATCCACCATCTGGCGGATTTCGGTATCACGGCCAAACACCGGGTCGATTTTGCCTTCTCGCGCTTTTGCGGTGACGTCGAGGGTAAATTTATCCAGCGCGCCCTGCAGGGCTTCAGACAAATTGCCCTGAGCAGAAACAGATAATGCCTCAGCCGTGGGTGAAGTCAGCGACGCCACGGAGTTATCCTGAGACAGCCATTGCTCCTGTTGTATTTCGGGGCGCTCTTCAGACTGCTGGTCGAGCAGCGGGCGCAAACGTTCAAGCTGGCTGGTTCCAGGACTCAGAAGTGGCCAGAGGTGGTTGCAGGATAATAATGCGGGCTTGTCTGCCAGGGCCGTCAGCAGGTGATGGCTGCGGATCTGGCTGCCTCCACTCTCCAGCGACGCATGCAGCCACGCCTCTTTAAGCAGTTTCAGCAGTGATTCAGAGAGTTGCGGACGACGCTTGACCGAATGCGGTTGACCGTCAAGCCAGGCCAGCAGGTCATGCCATAGCGCATTCATATCCCACTCGTACCGGCGGGCAATAACCGTGATGTCGCCTTCACCCAGCTCCATCAACTTCAGCAGCCAGTGCTCCGGCGTAACCTGTACATGGGCCCGGGTCTGACACAGCGACGCGGCCGCTTCCAGCGCACGTGCGCAGTAAGGGTTCAAACGACGTAATAATGCAGTCTGCTGTTCCATGCTTCTCTCTCCTGAATGAATTTCCCTTCCGGCACGCTACCGCCCTTAGCCGTAAACCGATGCCCATAAGGTTAAAATGCCGGTGTTCTTTTGCTGAGTACCCGGTTACGCAGGGACTCAGCAAAAAAAGCGGGCGGAAAAATTCCCGCCCGCAGATCCTTTACGCCGTGACGCGTTCGTTCCAGGAATCGGAATGAATGATGTTGCCGTCTTTGTAGGTCCAGGTAATTTTCTCGTAGCGCAGTTCGATGCGCTCAAGGTGGTTATGCTTCTCTTTAGACGGATCTTTCACGTCGAACATCACCGGACTCACCTTCACCACCTTCACGTTTTCCAGTTTGGTGTTGAAATACTCCACTTCCTGGCCCGCGTCGTTGATTTTGTACCACTTGAATTCCGCTGATTTCAGGGTCTGACCGGTGGTCACCGCCTTGAACAGATACGGGCTGGACGAGTCAATTTCCTTAGTGAACTGGAACGGCGTGTGGATGCGCGTACCGGTCAGCTTGCCGGTGTTGTTATCGGTCGGGATGTACAGGGTATGTTCCTGTGCCACCACTTCGATGCTGCCTTCACGATCTTTAACGTCCACAGCCCCTTTGATGTCCGCGCCGCCGTCGTCTTTCAGCCACAGATAGACTGGAATTGCCATGATTTACTTCTCCATTTCGTTGTTGTAACCGCCATCATCCTGCGATGACGTTGGGGGGGTATCCGGCCGCTGACAGGCGTCTGCCTGCGGGACCAGACTGATCTCAACACGCCGGTTCAGCGCCCGTCCTTGCGGCGTGCCGTTGGGTACTTCGGGACGGTTTTCGCCAAACCCCTGCACCGCAAAACAGCTCTCCGGCACGTCGCCGGTGTCACGCATCCAGTCACGCACTGACTCTGCGCGCTTCCGGGAGATGATTTGGTTCAGTTTTGGATTGCCGGTGTTGTCGGTGTGCCCGGCAACCACAATCAGCCAGCCCGGTCGGGCTTTAATGCCGACCAGTGAGTTCACCAGCATTTTGGTCGAACCTGTTTTCAGCTCAGATTTACCGGTATCGAACAATGACATGCTGTCGAGGCGCACAATTTTGGGGGCCGGCTTGGGTTCCGGTTTTGGCGGAGGTATATAGCTGTCAATGGCCTGCTGAAGAGCCAGCCACAAACGCTGTCCAGGATACAAACCAAAACCATAACGCAAAGGTTCGCCCTGCCGATGCCAGCTCTCCAACAGCAGAGCTTCCTGCTCAAGCACCGACAGAGAGGCCGCCTTAGCGTCATAGCGATCCATCGGGACCGCATGCCATCGCTGAAGAGCAATGCCCGTTCGTTCAATCAAATTTCGGTTATTGATCGCTGAACAGGCCAGCGCCACCAGCGCACAGAAGAGCAACACTCCAGTCAACCATTTTGTCGTCCGCCCGCCCTGCACAGGTACAGTCAACGGCGCCAGCAGGGCAAACAGCGCACCGCTAAATGGGTGGGCAGGAGAGCATGTCGTGGTGTAACGGCTGAACTGCATCACCGTTTGCTGTGTAAGCCACAGTGACCAGAGCGAGTCGGTATCCCCCCTTTCAGCACCCAGCCGGAAAGAGACCGCAGCAGGCAGCAGCTCCGGTGTCAGGCGGTCAGGCTTTTGTAGCTCATCCAGCAAAGTACGACGGATAAATTCAAATGCCTGGCCCATGACGGGGATACTGGAGGTCCTACTTTCCTGCTTCTGCCAGTCAACAATCGCACTCTGATTCCCCTCTTCATCCGTCAGCGTTGATAGATCACCACTGACCAGGATCCACGGGGTAGCTGGCCCGGAAAACTGGCACTGAATAACCAGTGGCAGCGTGAAGCCGGTCAGCCCGGAAAGCGTGTTGAGTTGCTGACGCAGTGCACGAATATCCGCTCTGAGCTCACCTTCATCCTCACAGAGATCCGGCAGGCAGCTGTACATCACGCAAAATCGCCCGGACAAAATGGGAGAGTGGTTCCAGACCTGTTCGACGGTTCTGCGAAGCATTTCAGGGTCATTGATTCGGTGAAGACTACCGGTCGAACTCTTTCGCACCAGCCGATCGCCAAAACAGACATCCAGTCCGTCCCCCATCACCAGTACGATCGGACCGTCAGAGAGATCGGAAAACAGAGTCGCGCTGGTACCGGAGTCAGCTCGAAAACGCTGATGCACGGAGCGCAATACTGCGGCGGTGATAGCCAGACTAAGCAGGGTCACAAGCCATCTCACCGGCAGAGAAAACGGCAGGAAACTCCACAAAAGCCACAGCAGTGCAAATGCAACTATGGCTGTCGGAACCAGCACCGATGTGGTGAAGGCTCTACGCATCAGACGTGTAACTCCGGCAACTGCTGGGTCAGGATGGACTCAAGCCAAAGATGCCCCCCCCACCAGGCGAGCCCTGTAACAACAAGTGCAACCGCTGCCCAAAACCAGGCTGACCGGAACAGGCTGTAATGGTGTAACTTGTTTTTTTGTATCACCAGAGACAGGCCAGCCTGTAAGGGGGTAACTCGTTCGTTTAGCGCATCCAGAGCCTGTTGACGCTGTGCAGGGTTACTCGAACCCGTACTGTAAATCCCCTGAAACCCCAGAGACAGCACGCGGTGATAGCAGGTGAGTACCGCCATAAGGGGTGCCGGCTTGCTTAGGATTTCAGCCACGCGATCCCATATCGCTTCACCGGCTCGCAGTGAACCAAAAAAACGGGCCTGGAGGGGGACGCTGCGCCACTCAGCCAGCGCAGCTGTTGTGTCATCATTTCCCGTCCTGTCATCAGGTTTACGATTAAGGACGGTTTCATCCAGCAGAGCACATTGGGCATAAGTGATGTGCGCGATACTTTCTTCATCCATACCTGCGGATTGCAGCGCGCTACGGACGTTTTCAACTTGTGCGGTACATTTCTGATACAGCAGCTTACCGTCGATAAGCGTGGCTGCGTTTCTCAGCATGGAAACCGTCAGCCAGGTATCAGCCATCAGCCCGTCAATATCGATGTCGTTGTTCATGAGCGAAGCACCGCGAAGAGTTCAAGTTCAATGTTGCCGAGCAGCTGCGGCACGTAGAACAGGCACACCCCCTGGTCCAGCATGGCCGCTGCTGCCGGGCTTTCCATATCCAGCGCAAAATACTGGTTTTCCAGCCTGACAGGCAGTGCAGCTGGCACGCGGCTGACTGTCATTAAAGGGATGCCGTTTAACGCGCTGCTTGAGATGGCGTTAACATCATCAGGCGCACCGGCTTTACAGAGTTCAGGGAACCCCTCAGTAACCCGCCATGCAGGCATGTCAGATCGAACGGAGAGATAAAAGTCCGCATCTTCCCGCAACCGTAAATCATGGAGCGAGGCCCGCCATGTTTGCGTATCCGGCCTGGACATCTCCAGAGCAATCACGCGGGATGGCAGGCTGGATTCCAGTAACGTCGCAATCAAATCAAACAGCGGTGGAAAGGTCCGGGCTGGCGAATCATGGTGGTATGCCGGGATCGTCTCAATGTCATGCTCCAGTGAAAAGGTCATGATGCTCCCAGCAAGACGCGCCAGCTCTGCCCAGACCTGCTCCGGGTGACGATCGGGAACGCGTTCAAATTCGCTGAGGACGCTGGCATGCGAATTGAGTGCGTTCAGCAGCCAGAACAGCGAAACATCAGCAACGGCAAAATCGGCCAGCCGCTCGTTACTTTCACGGCGCATTAACATCAGTCGTTGGCGGCGTGAGCGTAACTGGCGATTGAGTAGCACCAGCCTTTCGTGCAACGCCTGACAGGACGAAAACAGCACAAGAGGAGGGATAAATTCCGGGTCGATCTGCCATCCACCCTGTCCGTTTCTGATTAACCGGCAGAGTGGACAGCTTTCCCAGGCGTCATTACTCTCATGCTGAAAACGGATAGCAAGGTTGAAGCGTGCAACGGCCATTGACTCATGTTCAGGCCCAAAGACATCCTGCACATTTACCCATTCCTCGCGGAACCGTTGTGGCCGTTCAGCGACAATACCGTCCACATTGGCATTACCACCGCCGGGTTGCATCAACGGCAGTGCCAGAAGAAGCGTCACGCTGTCCATGCCGGACGCCACATCACTGCTCACATCACGGGGAGTTGGCACCAGATCGCAATGCTGCGTATCCACCAGCGTCCCACCCGGAAACCAGACACGGAGCTTTTGAACCAGCACCCGCCCGGAGGCAAGCTGTAGTTCATCCAGTTCCAATTGCTCAACGCCCCATGGGGAAGGAGACGTTAGTGCAGCAATACCGGCATTTGTGAAGGATTCCCAGGCCGATTGCTGCTGGAATTGCTGAGGGGACAACAATGCCCCTTCGTTCCATAATGGACGGTAGATCTTCATCCTGAATTACCGCCCTACGCTTTAGCCTTCGGCATCTGAGAGACCAGTGACAGATTCACATCCATCCCTTCCACCTGGAAATGCGGTACGGCATAAAGTTTCACGCGGAAGAAGCCCAGGTTGTCTTCGATATCTTCCACCACCACCTTCGCATCGCGCAGCGGGTGTGAGGACTGCAGGTCGTCACCCGGATCGGTCATTTCTGTCACCAGGCTGCGCACCCAGGTGTTCAGCTCCAGTTCCAGCAAACGGCGGTCCTTAGTCGTACCGATGTTTTCACGCTGAATAAGCTTCAGATAGTGCGCGATGCGCGACAGCAGGAAGAGGTAGGGCAGGCGGGCGTTGATGCGGCTGTTCGCTGTGGCAACGGCGGTGTCGTACAGCGCCGGTTTCTGCGTGGAGTTCGCCGAGAAGAAGCAGGAATAGTCACGGTTTTTATAATACGACAGCGGGATAAAGCCGAGATTAGCGAACTCAAATTCGCGGGTTTCCGGGATCATCACTTCAGAAGGGATTTTCACCTGGTTACCAGTACCCAGATCGTACAGGTGGATCGGCAAATCTTTCACTGCGCCACCGGCCTGTGGCCCCCGAATTTGTACGCACCAGCCGTTGTTGATGAAGCTTTTAACCATGTTCGCTGCAAAGGCGAAAGACGCGTTGGTCCACAGGTATTTATCGTGGTCCGGGCCTTTCACTTCTTCGACATAGTTGAAGCTGCGCACCGGTACAGTGTCCGGGCCATACGGCAGACGTCCCAGCACGCGCGGCATCACCAGGCCGATATAGCGGGAATCGTCGGTATCGCGAAAGGATTTCCACTTGATGTATTCGGCACGGTCAAAATAGTTGCCGATATCTTTAATCGCCGCGACCTCTTCCATGGACTCTTTCAGGAAGAATTTCGGGCCCGCCGAGCCGATAAACGGCATATGGGCAGCGGCTGATACTTTAGAGATGTTACGCAGCAGCGCCACATCCTGCGCAGAGGCATCGAATTCATACGCCGAAATCAGCGCCCCAATCGGCTCTCCCCCCGGAGTGTCGTACTCATCAATGTAGGTGTGTTGGTACAGCCCACTCTGGATGATTTCCGGGCAGTCCTCAAAGTCCTGACGCAGGTCTTCTTTGGACAGGTCGAGGATTTCCAGCTTCACGTTCTGGCGAAAATCGGTTTTGTCGACCAGCGACTTCAGGCCGCGCCAGGCACTTTCCACGCGCTGAAATTCGTCATGATGCATCACCGCATCCAGCTGACGGCTGATGTGAAAATCCAGCTCAGCGATATGGTGGTCAATCAGCATTTTATCCAGTTTTTGGACTTTAGAACCGGCCCTGGTCAGGCATTCCAGAAACACCTGCATCCCGGCGGTCAGACGCTCATCGGCGGTGGCATCCGACATCGCCTGCGCATCCTGCCAGACATCCAGCGCGCTCAGCGCGGATACGGGACTCAGATTGATTTTCTCAAACAGGGAAGCATACACGCCCCCTGCGGCCGGACGTTCCAGAACCAGGCTCTCGCCCGATGCAGCATTTTCATTTTTTACAGACATCAGCATCTTCTCTCGTTAATCCGTTAAATAGCGCGACCGTTATGACTGTTTCGGTGTCAGGGCAGACAGCTCAGCGCGCAACTCCGCGCTCAGAAATGGATCCAGCAGGATTTTTTCCAGCTCTTTACGAAAGGCCTGGTTATCCAGCAGGTTGGCTTTCAGATCGCGAAGCAAATTGCGCATCGCCAGCATGACTTTTAACTGAGGGATCTGGCGGGCGACCTGCTCCGGCTCGAAGTCTTTCATCTCGCGGAAAGAGAGGCTGACGCCTTCTTCACTGCCATCACCGGCCAGCGTGTTTACTACGGAGAGGTTGACGGAAGGCGAGAAGTCGGCCAGCACGCTATCGAAGTTGTTTTTGTTGATATTGACCTTCTCGCGCTCAGACAGCGGGCGCTGCTCAGCACCATTGCTGAAGTCACCCAGAGAGAGCAGCTTGAGGGGCAATTCGACTTTTTTCTGCGCACCGCCCGTATGCAGGCTCAATTGGATGTTAACGCGGGCCTTAGGGATCTCGGACTGAAAGGAGGTAGACATGGCTGTTCCTGTTCTATGGAAAGTATAGAAAGGGTCAGTACCACTGAAGAATTAGTAAGAAATATTTACCCAACAAATATCATATCCCTGTCATCGTCATCCGATGTCACATAAATCCAGGGTCAAAAGCAGGCACATTCCATTCACCAGCAGGTATGACACAGTTTTTTTAAGCATTGTCCTGAAAACATAAATTTAGGATAAGTGCCTATTGCGCGAGTGTAAAAACATTAGATATGTAATTGAAAATAAAAAAATGTAACTAAAAATTACAAAATAAAATTTTAACGTTAAACAACATGCCACTGATTCATAAGAATTTTCCTACAAACAGACTTACCTGACCTAAGTTACAAGGACTTATAGTTGACGAAAAACTTAAGTTACGTGACCCAACTGGACATATCGCGCTCAGATAAAAAAACATCTGATTTTTTGCTTTCACAAAAGAACAAAACCTCAGGGTTGCTTCTTCAAGAGAAAAGATGAGAATCACTCTCACTTGCAGGGCTCACTCTTTTTCATGAACATTAATTAATTGTTTTAGCAGGCAAGCATTTTGAGATAAGAGAGTAATACGTTGCAGTGATCCGCTTATCCCATAACAGTTAACGGGCGACTGATTCAGCGCAGATGGACAGCCGGTCCTGGCTAATAGACACCTTCTTAGGCACCAGGCAAGAGTTATAATGGAAGATTACTTCTTTAATTTAGTTGGTTAGCAGAACAATTCTGACGCCGACTGCCCACCAAATTCCTGGTCGATTGGTTACCAGACCCACCAGATGAAGTCCTGAGAACTCACACGGTGAAAACCTTGTGGGTTTTTTTGTGCCTGATATCTTTCGTTACCTGGCTGAAATAAGGTATAAAGCCGCATGAAAATCCCAAACCGAATCCAACCTTTGGTTGATGATGGCCTGATAGATGATGTGCTCCAACGCCTGAAAAGCGGAAAGGAAGCCGACGTTTACACTGTTTTATGCGGTGATAAGATCAATTGTGCCAAAGTGTACAAGGAAGCCACACAGCGCAGCTTTAAGCAGGCCGTGCAGTATCAGGAAGGCCGCAAGGTCCGTAACTCTCGTAGCTCCCGTGCGATGCAGAAAGGCTCTAAATTCGGACGTAAGCAGCAAGAAGAGTCCTGGCAAACCGCCGAGGTCGATGCGTTGTTCCGCCTGGCAGAAGCTGGTGTGCGCGTCCCACAGCCCTATCTCTGTATAGATGGCGTATTATTGATGGAACTGGTGACGGATGCTGACGGTATGGTTGCTCCACGTCTTAGCGATGTGACCATGACGGAAGAAAGCGCTGTTACGGATTTCCATACGATGATCCGCAATATCGTGCGCATGTTGTGTGCAGGTATCGTGCATGGCGACCTGTCAGAATTCAACGTACTGCTTGATGCACAAGGTCCGGTAATCATCGATTTGCCACAGGCTGTAGACGCCGCGGCAAACAACCATGCTGAAACCATGTTTGAGCGTGATGTCAATAACATCACGGCGTACTACGGTCAGTTCGCACCGCAATTATTGAAAACCCGTTATGCAAAAGAAATCTGGCTGCTGTATGAAGACGGCAAGTTAACCCCAGAAACACCGCTTACCGGCTTGTTCGTTGAAGAAGTTCATGAAGTAGATATGGACTCCCTGATGGATGAAATCATCACCGCGGAAGACGACTACTACGAACGCCAGCGGGCAAACAAAGAACGCGACGAAGAGTAAATACCCTTCACCAGTGAACACCTCGAGGGTTCATTGATAGCTGCTATTAAGAAGATCACATCCAGCGATCTTCTTTCTTATGCCGTACAACAAGAACAGTCAAAAACCTGTTGGGATCACTCTCATCAAGCAGTCCATACCCAGAACTTTCCCATGACACCCCAAGTTCTCTAAACTCGGCTGATAACCCCGTCATCCGCAGGCATCCCCAAATTGAGCTAGCTGTTTCGTAAGGCAATCAGGACAGTCTCCGCTTGCTACACACCTTCAGAGCCTCTCATGAGTAGACAGTCGTCCAATATCTGGAGATCGCGGTCTGCTGCAGATGTAAAACGCACTTCCATGTTCACATTACCTGTTCCTGTGTGCTGCAATTTGCGATTCAGCGCTGGCGTAAGGGGCAAAAAAACGCCCTCAACCATAAGCCCACCTTATTTGGTACCTCCTGAAACCGCCTACTGAAACCCTGACCCTTCCCTCTAAATATGCCCCAGTCCACCTCCATTTTTTTCTTTTCCACCGTAACCCGCCATGCAAACGATTACCTGACTCAAAAAATCACCACCGCTGCCATGATCGCCTTTCAGACCATCCGGTCAAAGATATTTGTGACGCTAGTCACATTTTACCTAAAGTGAAATGAAACAAGGTTTGACAAGTGTGAGCGATATCTATTTCCTTAAACACGGATAGCGGCACACTGCCGCAGCATTCAACGCGGGTGTTTTTTGCTGTGAAAACAGTCACCCTTTCCTCTTCTGTTGACGACTTAATAAGACCTTCGCAGTGGCTTCATA
>NZ_JBAVTT010000075.1:0-2396 GCF_049696395.1 Erwinia sp. | reverse complement strand
GGAGAGAAGTGCGCTGATTGAACTGACCTGATCCCTGTTTATTAACTCAGTGCGATCTTTGTGATGCTTCCATCGGTTGAACTCAAAGCTCAAAGCGGACAGCTATCTGCGCCGGGCTGCTTAATGTCAGAAACGCACTTAGTGCATTTTAGGTGGGGGTGCAACTGAGGGTATGTTCAGGTCAACCGGGTAGCGGGTACAGATCAAAAAAGGCCGCCACACGGGCGACCTCTTAGGGCTCTTAATTTTGCAACCATCCGTTATTTATACAGCTGTGCGGTCATGTACACGCGGTTATTGCTGTTTACGCTGGTGATTTTGTACTGGTCGCCGTGCTGCTGTGCCTGTGCGGCGATTTCAGCTTCTGCACTGGCCAGGGTAGAGGAAGTAACAGAAACGCTCTGGGCGAAGCTGCCGAACGAAATCAGGGACAGGGCAGAAACTACAACTAAAGTTTTGATGGATTTCATGGCTAAATTCCTTCTGGATTTTTAAGTTGTGAAGGCTGTTCGCCTCCGATGAGAAGAATATTAATCCACAAGGGTTTTTAGTGATAGCGGAGGTATTTGCTTATATCTGTCAAAAAAAATGAACGAAAATCGAGCGATGTTTGGCGGTGAAGATCATGGATGTTATGTTCAATAGGGTGATCTGCAGGGTCACCTTAAGATATGGCCAGAGTGGTGTAACGACTTCAACCTCGTGCTGAAACACGTAGGGATCTGAAAGCAACTCAAACTCTTCGTCATCCGGGTAAGTTACGGCCACGTTATCGTTCTCGCCTGCTAATTCCTTCACCGCATCGAGATCCTGCCAGTAAGTAGCACCCCGTTGCTCCGTATCAGTGCCCGAGCGCCTCTTTATCGTGCATTACTGTCATCACGACAACCCATTTTTTTGCACAACTCCCCTTATAACAACAGATTACAAACCTGGCATCACTCTTGCGTGTATTACGCTATGCAGGAGCGATGGCGGGTGACCGGTATCGCCACACAATATGAAAATGGGTCACTAGGGTTCCGGTCGAAAGATGCTGGTCCGAGAGTGACCGACCGCCCTCTGGCGGTTACACGGCGGGACAAAAGCCCGGGAGGATAGCGCGATGTTACTCGCTGCCTCCTGCTTTTATTTCACTCGCCAACGTCAGAGGAACCATCATGATCACAGCCTTCAAGCGTCTGCTTCTTCTCTGTGCCCTCGCACTGTTCAGCGTCAATGCCCTTGCGGCAAAGCCTGCCTTTAAGATTTGCTGGTCTATCTACGCCGGATGGATGCCCTGGGACTATGCCCAGCAAAGCGGCATCGTCAAAAAATGGGCGGACAAATACGGCATCGATATCCAGTTCGTGCAGGTGAACGACTATATCGAGTCGGTAAATCAGTACACCTCCGGCGGCTTTGACGGCTGCACCATGACCAATATGGATGCGCTGACCATTCCAGCCAGCGGCGGCGTGGACAGCACAGCGCTGATCGTCGGGGACTACTCCAACGGCAACGACGGTATTTTGGTGAAAGGCGCAGACAGCGTGGCTTCGCTGAAAGGCAAACCGATCAACCTGGTTGAACTCTCCGTTTCTCATTACCTGCTGGCCCGCGCGCTGGATAAATCCGGCATGAGCGAAAAAGACGTGAAGGTGGTGAACACCGCCGATGCCGATTTGGTCGCCGCTTTCAGCACGCCTGACGTTGGCTCAATTGTTACCTGGAACCCACTGCTGGCCGAAGCGGAGAAGCAGCCGGACAGCCATCTGGTGTTCTCCTCTGCTCAAATCCCTGGCGAAATCCTCGATCTGTTAGTGGTCAACACGGCCACGCTGAAAAAACACCCTGAACTGGGTAAAGCGCTGACCGGTGCCTGGTACGAAACGCTGAAAACCCTGTCCGGCAAATCACCTGAAGCGATCAAAGCCCGCACGCAAATGGCTGAAGCCTCCGGCACCGATCTGGCAGGCTTCGATCAGCAGCTGGCCGCCACGCACCTGTTCAGCGATCCCAAGCTGACCCTCGACTTTATCGACACGCCACAAATCAAAGCCACCATGCAGCTGGTTGCCGAATTCTCCTTCAAGCACGGCCTGTTGGGCGAAGCAGCACCAGGCGCGGACGTAGTTGGCATAGCAACGCCTGCGGGGAACTGGGGCAATGCGGGCAACATCAAGCTGCGCTTTACCGATGAGTACACCAAGCTGGCTGCGGCTAATCAGCTGTAACCCGGAGGAACGCCTGATGCGCAAGATGATCAATTACCAACCGGTGCCAATGGCCCGTTTCATGATGGGATTTCTGCCGCTGCTGGCGTTGCTGCTGGTTTATCTGATGGCTTCTGATGCGCGGCTGAGCCTGAACTCAGCCGACAAACTGCTGCCGGGCTTTAACGCAATGGGTCAGGC
>NZ_JBAVTT010000074.1:0-8130 GCF_049696395.1 Erwinia sp. | reverse complement strand
TTTATGGCACCCGGGCACACATCCTGGAACCTGGACCGCTCCTGAATGTGAGTCACAGAACCGGCAAACACTTCCCTGACCTCAGAAGGAAAAAAAAACTCCGGAAAGGGAGGCTGAAATATCGTTACAGTGAGATATCACTCATCAATACGGCAGCAGTAAACAGGAAAAGTTCCTTATACAGACCGGAACCTGTCTGAATGCCGGTATCTCACTGCCGGTTCGTTCCTGTGACGATTTCAGAGAGAGTGGCGACGTGACGGGCAAAATCAGCCTGTACCTCACTGCTGCACAGATTAACCGATGCGCCTCCATCCTCATCGATGAGAATACGTTCCCCCTTCTCTTTTGCTTCCTCTATATCACTCCGGGACATCATTTTTAAGAGCATCTCTGAGCTGCTAAAACAATGTTTAATCATACTGAACATGCTTAATCCTAGAGTCATTTACGTCCGTAATGACGATGTCTTCCGGATCGCCCCGGAAATGAACATCAAAATTACCCGGACCCACCCACTCGCATGTGGGTAATCCCGCGGGCTGCAAAGGTTTGATTACGCCTAATAAATCCAGCACTTCTTCAAGTGTTATTTATTGACCGACCAGTGAGTCCGGTGAAGGCCAAAGTTCCCAAGTCCCAGCGCCTGTGAATAACGTTAAAAATCACGTAGTGTGCATTTACCTAAACACTTATTTATTGTGAAATTAAATTAAATCAAATATTTTTTTCTTTTTTATCCTTAATTATTTTTAGGTTATTAATTCTGCCTATTCATTATTAATGACAAATCTGGAGAATCATAATCATCTTCTCCGGTTCGGTTAAGAACACAACGGCATCATCTCGAGATAATTGAGAGTCTCCTGATTCAGCTGAAGGAGGTTGTTCCGGATATCCTCGGACGTGGATTCAAATAAGCATGATACAGGGAACTTTTCTTTTCCCTGCATATTCTGAAAAAAGTTATAAATCTCACCTGCCACGATAAAATTAAGCATGCACTCTTCCTGTTTCCGTGGGGACCTGAGCAAACAGGTTACTGTCGATCATTTCAGACAGCAGGTTCGTGGTCAACTGATGTTTTTGCGTCTTTTCTTTTTTTACTCAAAGCCAGACCTATGACTCAGAACTTCAGACAGGCGGGGCTTTTACTCTAATCATTCACCGTCCAGGCACTGAGCCTGGAGAGCCTGGTACGCCCCCTCCCCCGCCAGTTTCGCCGTAACCCCATACGCGTCAGCAGGTTACGTTAAACACCACGCCCGTTTATCCGCCTGACGCCCCGCTGTTTATTTCCGTCCGTCTAGGTTATTCTCCTTATACGGGAGAAAAGCAGGAAAATGGACGCAGATTAAGGATATTAAAAATATAAGCCCATCAGCCTTGTAGAGTGAGATATCTTACAAAAACAATCAGAATGTTGGTTTACGCTCCTAACTTCATTTACTTTACTAAACTCACTCGCTCACCTTTTATCATCTCTATCAGCTATGAGATCTTTTCAAATCACCGTGGTGAAACTCTAAAATCCTAGCTTTACATAATTAGTATTATGTAAAGTTAGGATCCATTTGGGATCCCGAGTATGATAGGGTCATAGCTGTCGCGGCCCGACTGCGGATCATGGCAGCGCTGTGTGAATTCTGACGGGCTCTACCCCTGCCAGTCCCTCAGAATTCACGTAGCGCGATCACCTAAATTCTGACTGTATTGTGAGCGACTATGAGCGAAAATGTTCAGACCCCGGCCATCATCGCCGCTATTCAGGACGACAGCGACATTGCGGCACGGCTCAGGGAGTTTGTCCAGGACAGGGACGCCTTTTCATCCAACACCTGGTCGCAGCTGATGAGCGTGATGGCGGTCTGCTGGCGGTGGTCCCGGGAGCATCAGCGCAGCTTCCTGCCGATGCATTCCGCCGATTTGCGCGACTACCTTTCCTGGCTGCAGGCGACGGGAAGGGCGTCCACAACCATTTCGGCGCACGCCTCGCTGATTGCGATGTTACACCGTAACGCCGGCGTCATGCCGCCCAACACGTCACCCCTGATTTACCGCGTGATGAAAAAGATAAACCGCCAGGCGGTTCTCGCGGGCGAACGCACCGGACAGGCCGTGCCGTTCTGCCTTGCCGATCTCAAGCGGATTGACGGCTGCTGGGCAGGCTCCCCGCGCCTGCAGGATCTGCGAAACCTTGCTTTTCTTCACGTGGCCTACAGCACTTTGCTGCGCATCAGCGAGCTTGCGCGCATCAGGGTGGGTGACGTTTCCCGCGCTGCGGACGGCCGTATTATCATTGACGTTTCGCACACCAAGACCATCGTGCAGACCGGCGGGCTGACCAAGGCGCTGAGCAACTTCTCCAGCCGCCGGCTGACCGAATGGATCGATGCTGCGGGGTTAGGTAACCAGCCTGATGCCTACCTTTTCTGCCGGGTGCACCGCTCCAACAGGCCGCTCCTCCCGGCCAACCGGCCGCTGAGCCGGCCGGCCGTTGAGGACATCTTCACCAGGGCCTGGCAGGCCACCGGAGAGGCCTCTCCCCAGCGGCCAAACAAAAATCGCTACAGAGCCTGGAGCGGTCACAGCGCCCGCGTGGGTGCCGCTCAGGACATGACCCGTAAAGGGTATCCCGTTGCCAGGATCATGCAGGAAGGAACGTGGAAAAAGCCTGAAACCCTGATGCGCTACGTCCGTAACGTCGACGCGCACACCGGCGCGATGGTAGATCTTATGGAAGACGCCTCCCCGCCCCACGATGAGGGGTAGTGACCTGCACGTCGCCGGCCATAGCGGATGAGAATATGGTGTTAGCTGTCCGCAATATTTATCCACAGAAAATGTGAACAGCCTGTGCATGAACGGGTATAGCTCCGGCAGCCAGAAGCTAAAAAGCACAGGGCTGTACGATGCGGGCGTTTAGCCGGGACCGGGAGGTAGAACACATATTGGCAGTAAAAGGTGGTTTAGGAACCGGAGTGGGCGGCGATGACGGGCATTGATATTATTTACAGCCTATATCTCTGCCGACTCACACACCGCTTAACATTTTTAGCAAGAAGAAGGTTTACTCGAGGTTCTCAGATCGCTTTGAGCGAAAAGTGGACGTTTATGACCGCTATTTTTATATTGTTGCCTTCGAAGAACCCTCAGGGTGCCAACTGCTATTTTACTCATTCATTTACGGGCCCCCTGTCAGCCTACGCGCTGAAAGTCAGCCATCTTAAAAGATTTTTTATTCAGTGCGTCAGTTCCACCATAAAAACGCATGGCGGGGAGTGGTCTTTTACCGGATGTAGGGATCCAGTTATTTTCAAGGCCTTCGGGGGGGTAGGACCAACGTAAATGGTTACGCTACCGTCAGCGTTCTTTTTCATCTTTTCCAAATCGTAGGACGAGAGAGTGGTACGTCCGCTCTTGCTGTAAATGAACGACATAGTGTCACGGTTATAGACGGTTAATGCCCAGAACTGTTTCACGGGCATCTGCGCAGGAACATCGAGCTTGTACATCTGCCCAGCTTCCAGCGAGGTGCCATCAGCATCCGCCAGCGCCATCAGGTACTGTGTCGCAGGCGAAGCCGAGAGTTGTTCCGGCATATAGGTACACCAGAAATACTCTGCCGCACGGTTGATTAGATCAATGCGGTCTTCATAGACAAAAGTGAAACGGTTATTCTTGTCTGCCTGTAGCAACGACGCGTAATGTCTGTCGGGCCAGTAGAGTTTTTCCTTCGGAAAGTTATCGAACCATTGCTGCATGAAAAACCAGGCGTCAATGACGGCCTGGCGCATTGCCGTCCGCGCGGTATTATCCGGCTCAAACGGTTTGCCCCGCTCAATGCCCAATGAAATCAGCATTCCCATCATCACTTTATCCTGCTCGCGTACCGGCTCAACGCTCAATACCGCATGCATATCCTCGAAATGACGCTCATCGTAAAACGGCAACGTCGGATAAACCCTGTCGCTGGGATCAACAAACTTCTGCGCCGGCGGATTTCCGGTTTCGCTGAGATAGTACATTCGCAGCTTTTTAGAGTAGTGGTAGGCATCGTCTGCCGTCTTTCCTGCTGCGGGCACGGAGCGGAATGCAAAGGCGATACGAAAGTTGGGTGACGGCACATGGAGATAGCCCTTTGGAATCGCCTCTTTATAGCCCGGCGGTGTCAGCAGATATTTAGACTTCATGCCCTTGTCCATGCCGGCTGGACCTACGTCCGCAATGGTGAATTGCCAGGCATCTACAATCTGGCCGTACAGGCTGCCTTCCGCATTGGCCTCGGGGACCTCAAGTACTACCGGACCTTTTTGCAGGTCGGTAAAAACGGTAATGTAGGGTGTGGTGCTGTTGGCAGTGATGGCCTCGAGCTGCGGTGTCGCGGTCCGGGAATAGGCCACGATGTCATTGTCCTTCATCCCGAGATTGCTGAAGGCTGCACGCCGAAACTATATATCGCCACTGCCGGCATATTCCACAATACGGCTTCAAATGCGCGCTGGTACTTAAGCTGGTAATCGAAATTGGCCACCGAGCACACCGCTCCGGCAGGTGGCATGCCCCCCATCGTTTCACCTTTATCACCGGCGCCATTTCGCAGTGGAATATTCAGCGATTTTGCCCGGGCGACCGACATATGCCTGAGCACGGCGAGACCTGCGGCGCTGCCAAACGCCAGGCGGTAAAACATTCTTCTGGAAATATCCATGATAACGGCTCCGTAAATGCAGGGGTATTTTACAGGTATCAGCACTGACCTATCGATACTGGCCAGCTGGACGACCACTGGAGTGAGTCTAGGAAGGATTTATGGTTAGGGCAACATGCTGAAACAGAGTGAATATTTGAGATATGTCTATAATCATTCTGAAAATAAGCCAGTCGCAATGTGATTTTTTTGACACGGCTTAATGCGACGTCCTGTCGTAAATCATCCTCGCCAGAAGTAACGCGATTTTCAAAACTTCTCAGCTCTGAAGGATTTGATGATGAAAGCTCAATCAGGATTGCCCGAAGTTTTTGCTGCTCATGGATTCGTAGCCGCTCATTGCAGCCGGTCAGGACCCACGCAGGTGAACAATCCGCTCGCCAATATGATCGTGTTCAAGACAGGACAGGCCTATGTTTAAAAAGAAAACGTTAATCGCCAGTGCACTGGTGCTCTCAGGAACGACCGGATCCATGATGTCTTTAGCTGCTGAACAGACCTATCAAGATCCCCTCCTGACGCTTCAGGGCTCGCCAGAAGTTTTTTAAAAAAGGGATGGATGTTGATGGTTACAGTGCAGCCGTGATGGCATGGAGCTGGGGCTATTCCATCGTGCGTATGGAGCAGGTCGCACGGGAGTATACAGATGTTCCGTCACCGAAACCGGCAACCAGCTATCGTGCGCCGCTTAATCAGATTGGCTGGGCGACTGAACTGGCCACTGTACTGAATTGCAGCTATGAGAATATTTCGAGTGATAAGATTGAGGAAGTAGTCATGCCGCCACAAAGCCTCGTCATTACAGGCTTTTTCAGTCAGAGTTATGTAGAGGTGGAATGACCATCTTCATTGAAAAAAATTGTCAGGACTATTAACACTGCCCACCGAAACCAGGATTTCTTGAACCATTTTAATGTGCGTTGCTGACCCTGACCTACTCGTTGAAGGATCGAGGGCAGCTATGAGCAAGGAGCGGACATTGGGTTTCCGCTTAGGAAATACTAATATCATGGTGTCGTTAAACTATTGAAGCCATTTTATGAGGAGTAAATATGTACGGACCAGATCCAACCAGTGTCCATCCAATGCAGGGTTTCCCACAGGTTTGTTTTATCAAAAACACTGTGAAAAACCCCAACATCATTATTGGTGATTTCACTTATTATGATGACCCTGAAGACTCTCAAAACTTCGAGCGAAATGTTCTCTATCACTTTCCGTTTATTGGTGACAAGCTTATCATTGGAAAATTTTGCGCTATAGCAAAAGGCGTTCAGTTCATTATGAATGGGGCAAACCATAAGATTGCGGGCTTCTCAACTTTTCCGTTTTACATCTTCGGAAACGGATGGGAAAAAAGCATGCCTCAAGCGGGTGATCTGCCATATAAAGGCGATACAGTGATTGGTAATGATGTATGGATTGGTTATCAGGTACTGATTATGCCAGGAGTTAAAATTGGCAACGGAGCAATCATTTCATCACGGTCTGTAGTGACTTCTGATGTCCCGTCCTATTCGGTTGTGGGTGGCAATCCGGCCAAAGTCATCAAGAGACGTTTTACAGAAGATACCATCCTGACACTGGAAAAACTGGCATGGTGGGACTGGCCGATAGAAAAGATTACCCGGAACCTCACGGCAATAATATCCGCTGATGTTAAAGCATTGCTGGACGAATGATTGCCAACGTTTGGCTTACGTATAGTCAAGATACGCCATATCCGCTTCTGGCTCGAAGCGTGCGTTCGAGGCAAAACCGCAAAGAGTCAAAGCGGACGTTTACACTATGATAATTTTTATGATGCTGGTAATTTTTTCGTGGGCGCCGCCATCGCTTTGAGAAAGAGCAAACCAACTGTAGGTGGAGATAAGGCGGCTGTCACACGAAATCTTCACTTTCTAGTCCAGGCGCACGAGGGGACCCATTTGGCATGTCATAACCCTACGGATCCAGTCGTTCCCGCTGGCTAATCAGTCTAGAGGTCGATGTTGCAGATACACATGCTTAATGACGCACAAAAAAAGCCCGCTTGGCAGCAGACTATCCTCACTATACACAGGGTTGGATCTAATGAGGTTCACGATAGATATCGTTTTTAAAGAATAGTAGTACTGAGGCTAAGTAAAAATATCAGAAGATAAAACCATCAGATTAGCCATATTTTTTATCCAGAAGATCAAACATTTTGTAAACAAAACCAGCATGCGGGAGTCATCGCAAGTTTCTTTTATAAGAGACTTTTTATCGTAAGCACCGGGCTTATTTGAAGGTGGATTTGCTACGTTCTAATAAAAAAACCGGCCATCTAGGCCGGGAAAGAACAATATTACACTCGTACAACACATGGCAATCACCACATGTGTAGATTTAATAGCCTACTATGCTCGAAAAGCTATGGCTTCATGTATGTTCATTAAGCACATAATTTCGGAGATTTCTAAGGAAAAGTGCAGTTAAGAATTGATTAAAAACTGAGTTATTGCTGAATGTAACAAAATCGGCACGCGTCGGGCGATTTAATCTGACTCTGATAAGGCCGATCAACCGGTCATCCCTAGCTTTATAAGGACGGTATTTCTTCCCACAGGAATTTCTCACTTCTCTTTATCTTCTGCAGGAGGAACATACCAGTTCGACCTCGTCACAACTACAGGCAGATCGGGCTGGCTGATGAAATTAGGTGACATGATTTGCACGCCGAATTCATTGAAAACATCCTGTATATGGCCATGGAGACAACTTCTTACACTAGCCAGTGACTCATCTGCCTTAAGCCGGACCTGAAGTTCATACGCCACGTACCAGTCCTGCAACGCCAGCTGGCGCACCAGTGGGGAAATGTCTCGATTGATACCTGACGTGCGGCTTGCGGCAAGTTCCAGCATAGCTTCAACCTGCCGCCAGGGCGTGTCATAACCAATGGTTACGCTGGTTGTCATATTGACGCCTTCGCCATGAAGCGTTGCACTCAGATTTACAATCCTGCCGCTGACTACAACCGCGTTGGGGACCGTCACCTCGTAGTTCTCACGCGTCTGAATTTTGGTTGCCAGCATGCCCACCTCGCTGACGACCCCCTCATGATCGGCAATCCTGATTATGTCGCCTTTTCTCAGCGCACGGGAATAGGTTAGCACCAGCCCGCTCATGGCATGGTTCATAACGCCTGCCGAACCCAGTGTCAGCATTAGTCCGAAGAAAACGCTTATCCCTTTGAAGGCGAGTGAATTAGCTCCTGGTAAAAATGGATATGCAGCTGACAGGGCGAATAACCAGATGACGACGCTGATAAGTTTACGGGTCACGCCAACCGTATCCGGATGCAGGCCCGGCAGGTTTAATTGCCCATTCTCAACACGCCTAAGTACCAGTCTGAGTAATCGGGTAACCAGCGCCGTAATGAGGAATATGACGAC
>NZ_JBAVTT010000073.1:0-13516 GCF_049696395.1 Erwinia sp. | reverse complement strand
AGAAGAAGCTCAACGCCGCCGTATTCCCCGGTGCTCAGGGCGGCCGTGGCAACAGCGGCGGCGGCAATGGCGGCGAGCGCAGCCAGGCTGCCGGTGGTGAACGTAGCCAGGGCAACGGTCAGCGCCGTCCGGCCGCTGCAGGGTCGGGTTCTACCCGCTCTGAAGGCAGCAGCAACGGGGCACCACGCACCAACAAAACCCGTCAGCGCCGCTCTAACCCAGCTTAAGCCAGACCTCTTCCGGGGGGATCGTCAGATCCCCCTTCTCAACGCTACGAACAGGTTGTGACATGCGCGTTTTACTTGCCCCTATGGAGGGCGTGCTGGACTCTCTGGTGCGCGAACTGCTCACCGACGTCAACGAGTACGATCTCTGCATCACGGAATTTCTCCGGGTGGTCGACCAGCTTTTGCCGGTTAAATCCTTCCAACGCCTTTGCCCTGAACTTCACCATGCCAGCCGCACTTCTTCTGGCACGCTTGTCCGCATCCAGCTTTTGGGTCAATACCCGGAATGGCTGGCGGAAAATGCGGCCCGTGCGGTTGAATTAGGGTCATGGGGCGTCGACCTCAACTGTGGTTGCCCTTCAAAAACGGTGAACGGCAGCGGCGGTGGGGCGACATTGCTGAAAGATCCTGAGCTGATTTATCGCGGGGCGAAAGCCATGCGGGAAGCGGTTCCTGCGCACCTTCCGGTGACGGTAAAAGTCCGGCTTGGCTGGGAATCCGGCGCTAAGCAGTTTGAAATTGCTGATGCGGTGCAACAGGCTGGCGCTACAGAGCTGGCGGTGCATGGCAGGACCAAGGAAGATGGTTACAAACCTGAACGCATTAACTGGCAAGCGATTGGCGAAATCCGTCAGCGTCTGACCATTCCGGTGATCGCCAACGGCGAAATCTGGGACTGGCAGAGCGCCCAGGATTGCCTGCAGGTGACGGGTTGTGATGCGGTGATGATTGGTCGCGGCGCGTTGAATGTGCCAAACCTCAGCAGGGTAATCAAATACAATGAACCGCGCATGCCGTGGCCGGAAGTGGTGATGCTGTTGAAAAAGTATGTGCTGCTGGAGAAGGAAGGCGATACCGGGTTGTATCATGTTGCCCGCATCAAGCAGTGGCTAAGCTACCTGCGCAAAGAGTATGAGGAAGCCACCGAGTTGTTCAGTCACATTCGCGCACTGAAAACCTCAAAGGATATCCAACGTTTTATTACCGGCTATCAACCTGCCAGTCACATTTCTCACAATTCTTAAGGGGATATCTTAGCTTGCTAAGGGTATGATGTGAGCTACATCACACACTTCTTTTGGCGCCGGTATGTCTTCGACCCCAACATTATCCAATGCACAGCTCAACAAACGCATCATCTCTGTGGTGGTTTTCACCTTCTTCTGTTACCTGTCGATCGGCCTGCCTCTGGCGGTGCTGCCGGGTTATGTGCATAACGAGCTGGGGTACAGCTCGTTTATCGCTGGCCTGATTATCAGCCTGCAGTATTTCGCTACCCTGATTAGCCGTCCGCAGTCTGGTCGCTATGCCGATCTGTTGGGGCCGAAGAAAGTGGTGCTGGTGGGATTAGTGCTGTGTGGCACCAGTGGATTGTTTACGCTGCTGGCGGTGCTGTACGCGTCTACGCCATTAACCAGTTTGATTTTGCTGGCGGTAGGGCGCATCTTCCTGGGATTCGGCGAAAGTCTGACGGCGACAGGCTCGATTTTGTGGGGCATCAATATTGTCGGGACAGTGCAAAGTGCCAGGGTAATCTCGTGGAACGGGGTGGCAACCTATCTGGCGATGGCCGTGGGTGCGCCGCTGGGCGTGATCCTCAACTCAATGTTCGGCATCCCCGGCTTTGCGGTATTGATTATGTTGATGGCCGTCTTTGGCTTCTGGCTGGCAACTAAGCGCAAGGGCGTGGTGGTAGCCGTCGGGCAACGAATCCCGTTCAATCAGGTCTTCTCCCGCATCTGGATTTACGGCCTGTGTCTTGGATTGGGCACTGTGGGTTTCGGCACCATCGCGACCTTTATCACCCTCTACTTCTCAAGCCATGACTGGAATGGCGCGGCGTTCTCACTCACGCTGTTCAGCCTCGGTTTTATAGCCATGCGCCTGGTCTTCAGCAGTTATATTGGCCGCTTTGGGGGGATTCGCGTGTCGCTGGTGTCCTTCGCGATTGAGTGCGTTGGCCTGTTGATGATCTGGAAGGGCGGTTCGGTATTGATGGTGGATGCCGGAGCCTTCCTGACGGGATCGGGTTTCTCGCTGATTTTCCCGGCGCTGGGCGTGGAAGCAATCAAGCAGGTTGCTCCCCAAAATCAGGGCTCTGCATTGGGGCTTTATTCCGCCTTCCTGGATTTCGGCCTGGGGATCACCGGGCCGATCGCCGGGTTGCTGATTGGGCATTGGGGCGTCGATTCAATCTATCTGGGGGCGGCGGTAGTGGTGCTGTTTGCCTGCGCACTGACGCTCAGGCTACAGAGGATAACGCGAAGAGAAACGGTCACCAGTTAGCCTGAGCAAGCCTGGCGACGACCCATCCAGCCTGGTGTAGTGTGCTGATACAGCTGGGTAGATCAACGGGCGGAGAGTCACTCACTACCAGAACCTGGCAAAGTGAGTCATTCCCCCGCCCGTTTTGATTAGTAGATTTCCGGTACGATCATGGTGTCCGGCACCGGGGAGCGACGATAATCTTCGTTACGCTCACGCGGTGGTAGGGCAATTTTCTTCTCTTCCGCTTCTTCATAAGGCACCTGACGCAGCAGATGACTGATGCAGTTGAGGCGAGCCTTTTTCTTGTTTACACCCTGAACCACCCACCATGGCGCTTCGTCGATATGGGTTCTTGCCAGCATGATCTCTTTCGCTTCGGTGTAGTCCTCCCATAAGCGGCGGCTTTCCAGGTCCATCGGGCTTAGCTTCCACTGCTTAAGCGGATCGTGAATGCGGCTCATAAAGCGCATTTCCTGCTCTTCATCGGTAATAGAGAACCAGTACTTCACAATCTGCACGCCGCTGCGGGTCAGCATTTTTTCAAATTCCGGCACGCTGCGGAAAAACTCTTCCACTTCGTCTTCGTTACAGAAGCCCATTACGCGCTCGACACCGGCACGGTTATACCAACTGCGGTCAAACAACACGATTTCACCGGCGGCTGGCAGGTGAGCGATATAACGCTGGAAGTACCACTGCGTGCGCTCGCGATCGTTAGGGGCAGGCAGCGCGGCAACCCGGCAGGTTCTTGGGTTCAGGCGCTGAGTAATGCGTTTAATCACGCCGCCTTTGCCTGCGGCATCCCTGCCTTCAAAGATGATCACCATGCGGTGGCCGGTGCGCATCACCCAGTCTTGTAACTTGACCAGCTCGCCCTGCAAACGCAGCAGCTCGCGGAAGTAGTGTTTGCGCCAGGCTTTTTCGTCGGGCTCAGGGGCCTGTTGATCGCCAAAGCGGATGTTATCGAGTTCCATTTCCAGCTCTTCGTCGTAGCTGTCATAAAATTCCTGCAGCAGGCGCTGGTGGAAGGTCTCGTTGCTGAAATCATTGCCTTGCATAGCCATAAAATGTCTCCCGATTAGAAGTGGGTAAACAGCCAGTAAAGGCTGGCTGAAAGTAAGATTGAGACCGGCAGCGTCAATACCCAGGCCATCAGCAAATTGCGTAGGGTCGACATTTGCAGGCCAGAACGGTTGGCGGCCATGGTGCCCGCCACGCCAGAAGAGAGGACATGGGTGGTTGAAACGGGCAGGCCGAAGGCATCAGCCGCGCCAATAGTGGCCATCGCGACCAGTTCTGCACTGGCTCCCTGAGCATAATTCAGGTGCGTTTTGCCGATTTTTTCACCGACGGTGACCACGATACGACGCCAGCCAACCATGGTGCCCAGGCCAAGTGCAATAGCGACAACCACTTTCACCCACCAGGGGATAAAGCGGGTGGCGTTATCCAGCTCCACCTTCAGGGCATCCAGGTCATGCTGCGTCTGAGCAGGAATGGTGAGTTGCTCATCGCTTTTCATCTGTTTGATGGTTTCAGAAGCCAGATACATCGCGTTTCGGGTGTTCGACACGGCCTGAGCAGGAATTTTTTCTACCGTGCCGTACTGGCGGATTTGATTGCCGATGGCCCCCGTCAGTTCTGCCAGAGCAGGCATCACGTTGGCGTTCATCGTGCCGGTACGGACATAGTCAGTCAGCACTTTGTCAGGCGCGGCTGGTGCTGCAACGCCAGGCGACAGTTCCAGTAATTGTTGCTGAGTGACGGTAGCCAGGGCGGCAACTCTTGGGCTTTGCTCTGCAGGAATTGAGCGGTTCAGTGCGTAGGCGAGGGGCATGGTACCGACCAGGATCAGCATAATCAGGCCCATTCCTTTCTGACCATCATTCGATCCGTGAGCGAAGGAGACGCCGGTACAGGTCAGGATCAGCAGGCCGCGGATCCAGGTTGGCGGTTTCTCATTGCTCTTGGGGGCGGTATAAAGCTCTGGTTTTTTGACCAGGCGTTTCATGATCAGTAGCAGAGCGGCGGAGAACACGAAACCGATGATGGGCGAGAACAACAGGGCATAACCCACTTTCAGCGCCTGTCCCCAGTCCACGCCGCTGGTGCCGGTGCGGCCATGGATCAAGGCATTTGCCACGCCTACGCCGATGATGGATCCAATCAAGGTATGGGAAGAGGAGGCCGGTAAGCCGAACCACCAGGTGCCGAGGTTCCAGATAATGGCCGAGAACAGCAGGGCATAGACCATGGCGAAGCCAGTGCCGGTTCCCGCTTGCAGGATCAGCTCGACGGGCAGCAGGGAGATGATGCCGAAGGCGACCACGCCGCTGGACAGCAATACGCCGAGGAAGTTGAAGAAGCCGGACCACATCACGGCGACGTTAGGCGTCATCGAGTGGGTGTAGATAACGGTGGCAACCGCATTGGCGGTGTCATGGAAGCCGTTAACAAATTCGAAGCCAAGCGCGATAAGCAGCGCCAGCCCTAATAACAGGAAGGGAACATAGCTGGTGACCACGCCCCCGGCATCACTGACATCGTTGAACAGGTTAACCCCGGCGAAAGCGATCCCAAGGATCGCCAGCAAAATAAATAACAACACGGAGAAGCGGCTATTTTTCCCGTAGAGATGCGGGCGCCCGGCATTGGCCTGGCCCTGCTGAATCGCACTGTTGTGGCTCATAAAACCTCGTGAACGGATTGGCTAAGGAAAAGTGACCTGATGCTGTCTTGAGAATGACGTCTCACAGTGGGTTTACGCAGGTAATGTGACAAAGAGATGAAGTTGAAAATGGCCTCTGGATGAGGCTGGATCTGAAATCAGATCAAGACAGGCACCGGTGGACAGGCGTCAGCTTAGAGCACGTTATCCGAGGCGCCTTAAATGCGTCCATGCAGGCTTAGCGGCAGCATCCCCACTGCACCACACGGCTGACGTGCTCTATGCTGCCACCCAATAACTTCGCAGTTGGCGAGTGATTTAGTGGACGCACAGGTCAAAACAGTTGCCACTCAACAACAGTCAACAGTCTGTAATAGAGTGGCGTTACAGTCTGGTGACACTTTACTGACGGCCTGCTCTCCTATGACTCATCGCCAGCCTCTGACCATTCAGAAACCCGACTTTACCGATGATGTAGCCGGGTTAATTTACGGCTACTGTTTTCAACAGGGTGCAGAACCGCAGCCGCTCTCTGCGCAGCAGGCTTGCCAGGTCTGGCAACAGCAGCAAGGCGGGACTGGGTTCATCTGGCTGCACGTAAACCTCAGCCACGCGGCGTCTGCGCGCTGGTTGAAGAATAACTTTGCAGTGGATGAGGACTTTTTCGATGAGATCCAACATGGCTCGCACAGTACGCGCATAGAGCGACAAAACGATGCCCTGATGGCGGTGCTGAACGATGTGATCTTTGATGTGCGGGAAAACACGGAAGAAAATGCCACGCTGTGGATCTGGTGCCGCGCCGGGCTGGTGGTCAGCGCCCGCTTCAAACCTGTGCGGCTGATTGAACGGTTGAACAGCAAGCTGGACGAGCTGGTGTTGCACACCTCCACTGAACTGCTGACCCATTTGCTGGTGGAGCAGGAAACCGTGCTGGAGCAGATAGTGAGGCAGTCTAATCACTATGTCGACCAGATCGAAGAACGGCTGCTCAGCCACCATATCAAGAGCAACCGCAGTGAGTTGGGGCGTCTGCGCCGGATGCTGCTCCGTTTCCAGCGTTTACTGGCACCCGAACCGGCGGCGTTGTTCCGGCTGATCAACCGTCCACCGGGCTGGCTGGGCAGTGAAGTGGTGCAGGATTTACGTCAGTTCACCGAAGAGTTTACCGTGGTGCTGAACGATCTGATTGGGCTGACAGAAAGGATCCGACTGTTACAGGAGGAGATCACCTCCAGACAGATGGAGCAGAGCAACCGTACGCTCTATACCCTGACGGTGATTACCGTGCTGGCCTTGCCCATCAACATTATCGCCGGGTTCTTTGGCATGAACGTCGGTGGCATTCCCTTAGCGAACAATCATCACGGGTTTATTTTGCTGGTGTTACTGGTGACGTTATTCACCTGCGTCACCGCCTGGCTGGCGCTCCGGCGGCGGGACAATATGTGAGCCAGTCGTCTGATTTATCGTATTTTTCCTACAGGTTACCGCGCTGGTGATCCTCTGGTGTATAAAGAGGGGAGTCATTCGTTCCGTCAGCCGAAGGTAAAATCATTCGTTATGTTGGTCCCTAAGCCCCTTCACCTGCTGGCAGGCTGTCTGTTGTTGCCTGGCCTTTCGCAGGCAGATACTGTCTGGATGAAAAATGGCGATCGCCTGAGTGGCACGGTGCGCTCTCTAAGCGATGGAAAACTGCTGATTGAGACCAGTTATGGCGGCACGGTTTCGCTAAACTGGAGCGCCGTCAGCACGCTTTCAAGTGATAATCCCATTGATGTCAGCACCGGTAAAAACAGTCCTCAGGTTCAGGCTAAGCTCGAAGCCGCCGATGCCGGGTATATTGTGGTCCACCGGGGGAATGACGATCAGCGGGTTGCTGTAGACAAGTTTGAACAGTTTATGAAGCCCAAAGAGCAGACCGATGAAGTGGACTGGCAAGGGAATATTGATGCGGGCGTGAGCCTGAAAAAAGCCTCAACGCGCACTCAGGATTTTAATCTGGCGTTCAACAATAAGGTTAACGTAGGCAAATGGCGTAACGGTGTTGAAGGCACCTATGATCGTGAGAAAGAAGACGACAGCGTCAATACGGATAATTACAGCCTGCGTTACTCGTTGGATTACATGTTCCGCGATCAGTATTTCTGGCAGGGCAGAACCACTTTTAAACGTGACTGGGTAGAAGAGCTTTCCCGTCAGGCTTTGATTGGCACCGGACCCGGCTATCAATTTTGGGACGATGAGCTGGGATCGTTTTCACTGTCTCTGCTCGGCGGTGCCTTTGCGTATGGCTACAGCGATGGCAGTTCAGACCGGCACTATGGCGCTTCAGTCCACTGGGATTATCAGCGCTTCCTGCGCGGCAAGGAGCTGACGCTGTTTACGCATGGCGAGCTCGGCCATTCTCTGGACGATGATGGGATTGTCAGTCTGGATGCTGAGATTGGCCTGCGATATCAACTTAACAACTGGTCATCGCTGAATATCACCTACAGCCATAATTTGGTTAGCGGCATCAGAGACACGCTGAATGAGCGGGACTTCACTACCGGACTTGGGGTGAAGTGGTAGTAAAATGTGGATTTTATGGCTTTTAAGTCATTGGGTATTTCTAATGTATTGAAAGAAATGAATTAAAAATACACTTATTATTTTTTTCATTATTGCTGGTGAACCCACTTGTAATATATGCCTTTAATAAGCTAACGTTGCGTTATCATTTGTAATGACGAATGCTGCTTCGTCATTGACTATTATCTTCATGTTTAGCGTTTACTTAATTTTAGGCTTTCATTTTATTGGAACTATCCAGCATCTTAAAGCGCCTGAGTTTAAAATTAACAATTTCACTCAATTGATTTAACAATGATGTTAAATTAAGCAATAATGTAAAAGGGAGAAGTTAAAATGAAAATTTTATTAACGGATGTAGTAAACGGTGTCTCTGGCGGTAACGCAAACTCAAACTATGAAAGAAACTATTCTGGAAAAGCCTACGGTGGTGTCAATTCCTGCGGTGCTGGAATATTTGGAGGTCTGGTCACTGGCTCGATAGCTGGACCTCTTGGAATGGCTGCGGGGGTTGTTGGAGGTATGATCGCCGGTCAATGTACGAGGGATAGCTTCAGTAGCAATAATAGCAATGGCGGAGGGGGCTCTAAATCCAGCCCTAATTATGGAGGTCAGTGCACCTGGTAATGCTTTCAGAGTGACTTTATCACCTCACAGGTAAGCTTAATGAAAAGTTTAGTCTATTTCTTAATATACTTAGTTCTTTATATCATTGGATTTACATTGCTTGAACGTGCTCATGTTCTTGATTTTGATAACACATCAAAAACTGAGTTTACTGCTAAGTTTATTATAATGCTTATTGTACTCATTGCTGTAACGCGATGTGGAGTAAAAGCTTACAAGCTACTCACTGATAAAAAATAGAACGTCCATGAGGAACGATCCTTTCCTTATGGCTACAGCGATGGCAGTTCAGACCGGCATTATGGCGCTTCAGTCCACTGGGATTATCAGCGCTTCCTGCGCGGCAAGGAGTTGACGCTGTTTACTCATGGCGAGCTCGGCCATTCTCTGGACGATGATGGGATTGTCAGTCTGGATGCTGAGATTGGCCTGCGCTATCAACTTAACAACTGGTCATCGCTGAATATCACTTACAGCCATAATTTGGTTAGCGGCACCAGAGACACGCTGAATGAGCGGGACTTCACTACCGGACTTGGGGTGAAGTGGTAGAGCAAAAAAAACGGACCTTCAGGTCCGTTTTTTTATCACGCAATCAACTTAAGACTGGGTGTTCGTTGCCGGTGTAGCAACAACAGGTGCGGTGGCCTTAGCGGGTACGGACGCTGGTTTAGTTTCGTAAACCGGGCCCGGCTGCTTTGGCACCACAAAGGTGTTGTCGTTTGGCGCGGCTGGCGTTGCTGGCTGAGCATTCTGATTTTCGGCAGGCGCCTGCTGAGCAGGAGCGCCGTTGTCAGGGGTAGCGGCTGGCGCAGATGGCGCAGCAGTATCCGCTGGAGCAGCAGCCTGCGGTGCGGCATCAGCTGGCGCAGCATTCGGATCCATCACGTTCGCACCCTGTGCGGTAACTGGCGTCATTGGTTCTTCCTGCGGCTGTGCCCCTTCCTGCTCAGCAACAATCAATGGCGCTGATGGCTGATTATCAGCTGCACCGTTCACTTTGGTTGGCATACCAGTACGGGCTTTCAGCGCCTCTTCCATCGCTGCCGTGTCTACGCTGGCATCGCTAACCACTTTGTTCACCACCGGAGTGATCGACAAAGGAACCGGCTCACGCGAGTTAAACTGCTCTTCGGTCTGAGAAAGTGGGTTATGCACTTCCACCAGGCGAGAACCGTCAGGCTCTACCGTCGCTTTGATTGGTTGGTCGATAAACTGAACGCGGGTGCCAACGGGCACGTTGTCGAACAGCCATTTGATGTCGTCAGCACGCAGACGGACACAGCCGTGACTTACACGCAGACCAATACCGAAGTTGGCGTTGGTGCCGTGAATAGCGTACAGGCGGCCGATATACAGCGCGTACAGGCCCATTGGGTTATCCGGGCCGGCAGGGAAGATGGTCGGCAGCGGAGAGCCTGCAGCAACGGACTCATCATGCATTTTTTTCGTTGGCGTCCAGGTTGGGCCATCTTTCTTACGCTGAACGGTGGTGGTCCAGTTGATCGGAGTATCTTTACCCAACTCACCCACACCTACCGGCAATACAACCACGGTTTTGGTGCCTTTTGGATAGTAATACAGACGCATTTCGGCGCTGTTGATCACGATGCCTTCGCGCGGGGCGTCTGGCAGGATCAGCTGCTGAGGAATGATCAGTTTAGTGCCGGCTTTTGGCAGGTAGACATCAACACCTGGGTTAGCTTCCAGGATATTGCTCAGGCCCATCTGGTACTGTGCAGCAAAAGCTTCCAGCGGGAGTTTACTGTCCTGTGGCACGGTAATCTGCAGGTTCTCGCCGATCACACGGCTGTTCGCCGCTGGCAGGGAGTACACAACAGCAGAAGCTGACTGGCTGTATGCCGTAAAGGCCAGGACTAAGGTGGCTAACGCGCGAATGCTTTTTTTCATATTCTTTAAAATGAAGCGCCTGTAACAGTGGATAAATGAGCCTGTGGCCGGTCAGCTTCAACCGGCTGCACATTATATGGTCATAACCCTCAAGGAAGAAACCAGGATTTGTAACAGTTGAACTAACTTTACGCAAAATGGTCAACGAAAACGGCTGATGGCAGGGCAAAACGCACGATTTGCGCTCAGGGTTGCCACAGCGGATCGTCGCCATTCAGTTTTCGGTTAAGGAAAAAGGCGGCGCTGATCAGGGCCAGATGACTTAAAGCCTGCGGCGTATTGCCCAGCGCGCGTCCCTGGTGATCGAACTCTTCGGCGTACAGCCCCAGGGGATTGGCATAGCTCAACAGCTTTTCAAATTCAAAGTGCGCTTCCTGCACCCGTCCCGCGCGTGCTAAACACTCAACGTACCAGAACGAACAGGCCGTAAACGCACCTTCATCGCCTTCCAGCCCGTCAGCAGGCGTTTCGGACAGATTATAACGCCGCACCAGTCCGTCACTGACCAACTTCTCTTTAATGGTATCCAGCGTGGAAATCCAGTCCGGATCGGTAGCGCCAACAAAGCGCACCAGCGGCATCAGCAGCATCGAGGCATCAACAAAGTCGCCATGGCGGGTAGCAACAAAATGGCCGCGCTCTTCATTCCAGAAATTACTCCAGATATCCTCGCGGATGGCGTCCCTTGCCTGGCACCAGCGCTCATAAGGGAAGGAGAGTGAACGCTTCTCGCCCAAGCGCACGGCTCGGTCCAGCGCCACCCAGCACATCAGTCTTGAATGGAGAAAATGCTGCGGCTCGCCGCGCATCTCCCAAATCCCGGCATCCGCCTGATTCCAGTTCTCACTGACGTAATCAATCATCTTGCTGACATGCGCCCAGCCACGATGCGAGATGGCTTCCCCGTATTTGTTGGCTAAATAGATCGCATCCATCAGCTCGCCATAGATATCCAGCTGCGTCTGCCGCCAGGCATCATTACCAATCCTGACCGGCGTTGAGTTGGCATAGCCGGAGAGATTGAGCAGTTCGCTCTCGTGCAGTTCCGTGCCGCTGTCCAGGCGATACATAACCTGAAGCTTTTCAATATCGTGATGGCTGTTCTCTACACACCGGCCAACCCAATGGGTGAAGTGTTTAGCTTCTTCTATGTAGCCCAGGCGCATCAGCGCATACATGCTGAACGAAGCGTCGCGCAGCCAGGAAGCGCGATAATCCCAGTTACGTCCACCGCCTAACTCCTCAGGTAAACCAAATGTCGCCGCTGCCGCTATCGAGCCATGTTTGCGGGAGGTCAGCAGCTTTAGTGTTAACGCCGAACGGTTGACCATCTCCTGCCAGCGACCCTGATAAGTGCTTTTTGAACTCCAGTGCCGCCAGAACTGTAACGTTTGCTGGAAGCACTGTTCGGTACTTTCTTCATCCAGGTGTTTATCGTCGGCACTGCCAAGGATAAATTCGCGCGATTCACCGGCTTTCAGCGTGAAGCTGGATTCGGCCGCAGCCCCGTTCAGCGTGAAAGGCACGTTACCGCACAAGCGCAAAGTAGGCTGGCCGGTAGCGCTGAACTCCACGCCGCCGTCTTTCAGGCTGGCCTGGGTTTTCGCCCTGGCGTAATCGTGAACGGGGGAGCAGCGCAGGGCGAAGGTGGCTTCGCCGTGGACCACTTTTATCCGGCGAATGATCCGCGGTTGATCTTCATCCTGATGACAAATCGGCATGTAATCGGTAATTTCCGCCACGCCCTGTTTTGCCAGCCAACGGGTTTGCAAAAGCGTGGTATCAGGCAGATAGAGTTGCTGGCGGCGAACATCCTGCCAGTCAGGTGCGATGCTGAACACGCCGGCTTCATCTCCGTCCAGCAGGGCGGTGAAGACCGAAGGGCTGTCCAGGTTTGGCCAGCAAAAATAATCGAGCGTGCCATCGTTGGCGATTAATGCGCAGGTGCGTAAATCACCGATCACGCCGTGGTCTTCAATTTTCCGTTTTATCTGACTCATGTTTTCTCCCTGGCGTTAAGAAAGTCTTGCAGAAGGTTAACTATAGTCAGGCTCACAGGGCTTAGTGGCGCGCATCCGCAACCAGATGTAAACCGGGCTGACATTTCGTCTTCTATACTTGCGGTTGGCTATCATCCCTACAGGAGAGAACCATGAGCACACCAGAAAACAAAGTGGCCATTGTCACGGCATCGAATTCCGGTATCGGCCAGGCCTGCGCCATCATGCTGGCGGAGCAAGGCTTTGATATTGGTATAACCTGGCGTTCCGATGATAAAGGGGCACAGGAAACTGCTAAGCAGGTTCGTGAGTTGGGCAAAAAAGCAGAGATTGAACGGCTTGATTTGGGCGATCCGCAGGAAGGGGGGAAATCTTTACAAGCTCTGATTGCCAGACTCGGCCGGATTGACGTACTGGTGAACAATGCCGGGGCTAATTTTAAATCTGATTTTCTTGAAACCAGCTTCGAAGAGTGGCGGAAAGTCTTTTCCGTGGATGTGGACGGGGCCTTCGTTTGCGGGCAGATTGCCGCACGTCATATGGTGACGCAGGGCGAAGGCGGGCGGATTATAAACATTACATCGGTCCATGAACACACGCCGTTGCCGGGTTCCATTGCTTATACCGCCGCTAAGCACGCGCTGGGCGGGTTAACCAAATCCATGGCGTTGAGCCTGATTAAACATAACATTCTGGTCAATTCCGTTGCGCCCGGCGCGATTGCTACGGCGATGAATAAGATGACCAATGATGACGCCAGAAAAGTCTCTATCCCGGAAATTCCGGCTGGCCGGCCTGGCGACACCCGCGAAATTGCCAGTATGGTGGCATGGCTTTGCTCGCAATGGTCAAGCTACACCACCGGGCAATCCTTCGTGATTGACGGCGGGTTCATGCTGGCGAACCCGCAGTTCTTTATGCAACAACAGTGACAGAACAGCTTAACCGACCGGGGGCATTTTTGCGGTCGGTTACTCCTCTTTGTCTTGCGCTTTTTCTTCCTCTTCTTCCTTCTCATTGTCTGAGCGGCGCTTCAGATAAAGTCGGGCTCCCCAGACCAAGGCCAGGATCAGCACCACCCAGAAAATCTGTTTGAGATGACGATCGATAGTGTGCAGCCATGGCGCAATAACCTGGCCACCGAGATAGCCCAGAGAAACGAAGATCACCGCCCATAACACCGCGCCAATGACGTTAAACAGCATAAACTTTTGCGGCTTAAGTTTACTGGCGCCAATGAT
>NZ_JBAVTT010000072.1:0-7674 GCF_049696395.1 Erwinia sp. | reverse complement strand
CCGTATCTTCAAACATGATGTACGGATAGCCGGACTCGAACTGGATTTCTGCCAGCGTCTGGAAAAACTCGCGCGGATTGATAAAGGTGCGGGTGATACGTTGATCCGCCAGCATCTCTTCGTACTTGTCGCTGATACTGATATCAGCAAATGGCAGGCCGTAGATGCGCTCAACGTCGTACGGCGAAAACAACGCCATTTGCTGGTTAGTCTTGGCCAGATGGAAGGTGATATCTGGAATGACCACGCCAAGTGAGAGCGTTTTGATACGGATTTTTTCGTCAGCATTTTCGCGTTTGGTATCCAGGAAGCGCAGAATATCCGGATGGTGAGCATGCAGATACACGGCCCCAGCGCCCTGACGAGCGCCAAGCTGGTTAGCGTAAGAGAAGGCATCTTCCAACATCTTCATCACCGGGATCACGCCGGATGATTGATTTTCAATGCGCTTAATCGGCGCACCTGACTCACGCAGGTTGGAGAGCAGAAATGCCACGCCGCCGCCACGTTTGGAAAGCTGCAACGCGGAGTTTACCGAGCGGCCGATAGACTCCATGTTGTCTTCAATTCGCAGCAGGAAGCAGGAGACCAGCTCACCGCGCTGCTGTTTGCCACAGTTCAGGAAGGTCGGTGTGGCCGGCTGGAAACGGCCGGACAGCATCTCTTCCATCAGTGAAGAAGCCAGCGACCGATCGCCTTTTGCCAGCGTCAGCGCCACCATGCAGACGCGCTCGGTAAAGCCTTCAAGATAGCGTTTGCCGTCGAAGGTTTTCAGCGTGTAGCTGGTATAAAATTTCCAGGCACCCAGGAAGGTCTGAAAGCGGAAACGGCGTTGATAAGCCTGTTCAAACAGCGAACTGACAAACTCAAACGGATAGGCATTCAACACTTCGGCTTCGTAGTAGCCCTCTGAAACCAGGTATTGTAAGCGCTCACCAACGGAATCAAATTTCACGGTGTTTGGCAGAACATGTTGCAGGTAATACTGACGCGTGGCTTCTTTATCTTTCTCAAACTGAATGTTGCCTTCGGCATCGTACAGGTTGAGCATCGCATTGAGCGAGTGATAATCCAGCGCGGCCGGATTCGGGGTTATGAGTGTACTTTCTGTCGCTGCCAAAATTCGGTTACTCCCTGATAAACGTTGGCGATGTCGTCGGCGGTGCCCAGAAGCTCAAAGCGGTACAGGCACGGCACCTGGCATTTCTGCGCAATGATGCTGCCTGCCAGACAATACGCTTCGCCGAAATTGCGGTTACCGGCGGCGATCACTCCGCGGATAAGCTGGCGATTACTGACATCGTTTAAAAACTGGATGACTTGCCTGGGCACCGCGCCCTTGCTGGTGCCGCCGCCGTAGCTGGGCACCACCAAAATGTAGGGTTCTTCAACCTGCAAACGTTGCGCCGCGTCCAGAGGAATACGGCGAGCGGGCAGGTTGGTACGGGTGACAAAGCGGTGAGTGTTCTCAGACTGGCTGGAAAAATAGACCAGCGTGGACATCGTCTTAACCCTGCATTGCCGTGAGTTGACGAAGCGCAGAGATCTTGTCCGGACGGAAACCGCTCCAGTGATCTTCCTCTACCATTACCACCGGCACCTGGCGGTAGCCCATCGATTTCAGCGTTTCTACGGCAGCAGGTTCCTGGTCAAGGTTAACCAGCTGGTAATCGAGGCCGTGCTTGTCCATGGCATTTTTTGTCGCATTGCACTGGACACAGTTGTTTTTTGTGTAAATAATAATGCGCATGATTCGTATTTACCTTATAGGCTGGTTGACGTCTCGTCTGGCACGCATTTTGCTGTTGTCCGGTGCCGTCGCTTCACCACATGTAGTGGCTGGGTTGATGGGTTAAATACTAGATATAGTGGTTTGATATTGCAACCACACAATATCCAGGCCTTAGCCTTTTCTTTAAGGGGAAAAGGCTAAGGCCTTGCCAGAGGCGGGATGCGGCGCTTTGATACCAGCAAAAAAAAATCCCCGCACCGGAAAGTGCAGGGATTTGGATGATAATGAAACGAAATCAGTTACGCGATGAAGTGGTTGTCGCAATCAGCGCCCCTACAAAAATACCTAATGCAGTACCAATTCCCACGCCATGCCATGGTTTATCACGCACGTAAGAGTCAACATGTCCGCCAGCATCTTTCGCGGCCTGAGTGACGCGGTTATTGCCGTGCAGCTTAGCGCGAGTTTCTTTCAATATCGCTTCAGCACGGGAGCGCGCTCCGTCGACTTCATCTTTGGTTTTGCTACCGTAAGATTTCAGCAGGTCGTCAAGGGTATCGGCCAGCTGATTGACGTCCTGATTGATATCAATGTCTTCATTTTTAGTGTTTCGGTTAAACATTTTTCTCTCCCTTGGAAATGAAACGTACTATTAACTATAGACCATCATGCCGATTTTTAGTGACCCGGACCGGAAAGCAGGACGTTTATGGATTATTCCGAAAGCGCTGAACCTTCACGCTGTTGTAAGGTTGCAGGGTTGGCACGTTTTAGAGGAATAAGTATGTATTTACGCCCTGATGAAGTTGCTCGCGTACTGGAAGGTGCGGGATTTGAAATGGATGCGGTCACCGCAAGAGCCTATGGTTACCGTCGAGGCGATAACTATGTGTACGTTAATCGCGAAGCACGCATGGGCCGTACAGCACTGATTATCCATCCTACGCTGAAGGAAAAAAGCCACGGCTTTGCTCACCCAGCCTCCGATATGAAGTCCTGCGAAGAGTATGTGCAGTTCCCGATGTATCTGGCAGGAGAGAATCAGGATCACTACGGGATCCCGCACGGCTTCAGTTCTCGCGCCGCGCTTGAACGCTATATTGTAAACATGTTTGGCTGATTAATCAGTCCCTTGAGTTTTCGGCGCAGGCTTCGGTCGCGCTGAAAAGCTCGCCCTCTCTGCATCCTCCCCCGCACTCAGTAACGTTGCTTTCGCCGGCCAGAATCGGTATAACGCTGACTTAATGTAGAAGTTTAGACGTCTAAACGGACAAATCAGCGATGCAGCAAAGCAAGCCCGAGACAACGCAAGAATTCAAGCGCAGCATGAAAGCCCGCCATCTGGTGATGCTTTCGTTAGGCGGCGTGATTGGCACCGGTCTGTTCTTCAATACCGGCTATATCATCTCCACTACTGGAGCCGCAGGCACGCTGTTGGCCTACATTATCGGTGCGCTGGTGGTGTATCTGGTGATGCTGAGCCTTGGCGAGCTCTCAGTGGCGATGCCAGAGACAGGTGCATTCCATGTTTATGCAGCACGCTACCTCAGCCCGGCTACCGGCTACACCGTGGCCTGGCTCTACTGGCTGACCTGGACCGTGGCGCTTGGCTCCAGCCTGACGGCCGCTGGTTTCTGTATGCAATACTGGTTTCCACAATCGCCTGTCTGGCTGTGGTGTCTGCTGTTTTGTGCACTGATCTTTTTGCTGAATGTTATCTCTACGCGTTTCTTCGCTGAAGGGGAGTTTTGGTTCTCGGTGATCAAAGTGATCACCATCCTCGCCTTTATCATCCTGGGCGGCGGGGCGATGTTCGGTTTCATCCCGCTGAAAGATGGCAGCAGCGCGCCGTTCTTCCAGAACCTCACCGCTTCAGGCTGGTTGCCGCACGGCGGACTGCCGATTCTGATGACCATGGTCGCCGTGAACTTTGCCTTCTCTGGCACCGAGTTAATTGGCATTGCCGCTGGCGAGACGGAGAACCCGCATAAAGTTCTGCCCCTGGCGATCCGCACTACTGTCGCTCGTTTGATCATCTTCTTTATTGGTACTGTCCTGATCCTGGCTGCGCTGATCCCGATGGATCAGGCAGGGATCGTCAAAAGCCCGTTTGTGATGGTGTTTGAGAAGATCGGGATTCCTTATGCGGCCGATATCTTTAACTTTGTGATCCTGACAGCCATCCTCTCAGCGGCGAACTCAGGTTTGTATGCCTCGGGAAGAATGCTCTGGTCGCTATCGAATCAGAATACCTTGCCGCGTTGCTTTGCAAAGTTAACCTCTCGCGGCATTCCCTTGATGGCGATTTCGGTCAGTATGCTGGGTGGATTGCTGGCACTGTTCTCCAGCGTGATCGCCCCTGATACCGTGTTTGTCGCGCTGTCAGCTATTTCTGGTTTTGCGGTGGTGGCTGTCTGGCTCAGCATCTGTGCTTCGCACTTCTTTTTCCGCCGTGCTCATGTGCGCGCTGGTAAACCGCTGACAGAGTTGAAATACCGCGCGCCATGGTATCCGGTCACGCCAATCCTCGGCTTCCTGCTTTGCCTGCTGGCGTGTGTGGGCCTGGCGTTCGATCCGCAACAACGCATTGCGTTATACTGCGGTCTGCCTTTTGTAGCGCTTTGCTACGCGGCCTATCATTTCACTCAGCGACTGAAAAATCGCGAGCTGGCGAAGGAGAGTGTGCGTGTTACCGAATAAACTGTCTGTAGAACAACAGGTGGCTGCTGGCCTGGTGCTGGATGGCGCAATGGCGACCGAACTGGAAGCGCGTGGCTGCGATCTGACTGACGCGCTGTGGTCGGCTAAAGTACTGATTGAAAACCCTGAACTGATTTATCAGGTGCACTACGACTATTTTAAAGCTGGAGCGCAGGTCGCCATTACGGCCAGCTATCAGGCCACTCCGCAGGGCTTTGCGAAGCGTGGGTTGAGTGAAGAAGAGTCGTTGACGTTGATTGCCAGAAGCGTGGAGCTTGCCAGCCGTGCAAGAGCGGATTACCAGGCTGCTGAACCGCAGGCCGGAAATTTACTGATAGCGGGTTCAGTAGGGCCTTACGGCGCTTATTTGGCCGATGGCTCTGAATACCGTGGCGACTACAAATTGCCCCAGGCAGAGATGATGGCTTTTCATCGCCCGCGCGTTCGTGCGCTGGTGGAAGCAGGAGCCGATATTCTTGCCTGCGAGACGATGCCTTCCTTTGCTGAGATTCAGGCTTTGGTTGCTTTGCTGGCGGAGTTCCCGGACACGCCAGCCTGGTTCTCTTTCACGCTGCGTGACAGCGACCATTTGAGTGACGGCACGCCATTGAGCGAAGTTGTGACTTTACTGGATAGCTGCACGCAGGCTGTGGCGCTGGGGGTAAACTGTATCGCGTTGGACAAAGTGACGGCTGCCCTGCAAACGCTCTCTTCGCTGACGAAAAAGCCGCTGGTGGTCTATCCAAACTCTGGCGAGCAATACGACGCAAGCAGCAAAACCTGGCACAGCGATGCTTCTACCTGCACCTTGATCGACAATCTTGCTGCCTGGCAGTCTGCCGGGGCTAAATTGATCGGGGGCTGCTGCCGGACAACGCCTGCGGATATCGCCGCTATCGCCCAGCGCTGCCATTCCCGATAACCCGCTGAAAATTTGTCTTATAACGCCCGCAATGGGCGGGCGTTATAAATGAAAACCCGTCAGACTCCGCTTAGACTATTCTGAATATTTACATTGGCAGGTACGCATATGAGAAGGCTTTTTCTGGCGCTGGCTTCAGCGTGGTTATTGAGCGGGTGCGCCACTATTGTTGGCGATCAGACACAGGACGTTTCCATTCAAACCTGGCCGCAGGGCGTGAAGTTTGTGGTGCAGGATGAAACTGGCCGGGCCGTTGCAGAAGGTATTACCCCTAAAACGGTCTCGCTGCTGAAGTCTGATGGCTCCTACCTTGGCAAGAAGAAATATACGCTGCAACTGGAGCGTGCTGGTTTTGTCCCGCAGACTATTCCGTTGGAAGAGCGGGTAAACCTCTGGTACATCCTCGGCAACATTCCGCTGGGGGGCATTCCTGGCTGGTTATTTGTCGATCCGTTTAATGGCGGCATGTACAACATTCATCCGGAGAGGGTGAATACCATTATGAATCCGGTAGGCGCGCGCGGTTAAAGGATAATTGATGATGGGGAAGATTCAGCTCTTCCCCTGATTACCGTGCTCTTTAGCGTCCTTTGGGCGCTATTGTGCTGTCGAGTTCACCATCACGTGTGCGGGTTTATGTTTAGCCAGATACTGTGGCTGGAAGATGCACATGCGAATGGTGTTACGGTATTCGCCGTTGATAAAGAATTCGTGGATCAGCTCACCTTCAATATCGAAGCCTAATTTGGTGTAGATATGGATGGCTTTCTTGTTCTCTTTATCGACGATCAGATAGAGTTTATACAGGTTCAGCACAGAGAATCCGTAATCCATCGCCAGCTTCACTGCTTTACTGGCAAGGCCTTTCCCCTGATGGCTGGGCGCGATGATAATCTGGAATTCTGCACGCCGGTGAATATGGTTAATCTCAACCAGTTCAACTAATCCCGCTTTATTCCCTTCAAACTCAACCACAAACCGGCGTTCGCTCTGGTCATGGATGTGCTTATCGTACAAATCTGACAGTTCCACAAACGCTTCGTATGGCTCTTCAAACCAGTAACGCATCACGCTGGCATTGTTATCCAGCTGGTGGACAAAACGCAGGTCTTCACGTTCCAGAGGACGAAGTTTTAAGCCCTCTTCGGCAGGCATGGGAGACATAAAAGTTCCTTTTAGCAGAGGCAATATTGCGGAGGAAGTATACGTCTGAAGGGCGGGAATGGCACGGCAGAACAGGAAAAACAACAACGCCAGCCGGGATTAAGCTGCTGGCGTTGATAATGCGTTTAAGACATCAGAAGTTGTAGCCAACCACCAGGTAGTAACCCCAGCCGGTAGATTTCACTTCAAACGGACCGCTACCAAAGTTCAGCTCCTGGCCGTCAGCCCACTGTCCGCCGTTGTGGAAGTAACGCGCCACAACAGAGTAATGCCAGTGGTCATAGCCCAGCGAAAGGATATGGCTTGAGGCGATAGAGTTACTGGTACGGGATGGGCCGGTGTCTTTAGCCAGGTCTGAACCCCAGTCAAAGTTGGTGAAGCCGACATACCCCAGATTACCGCCCCACAGAGTGGTAATTGGCACGAAATATTTCACTTTGAAGCGGTAACCATCCCAGCTGTTCTCGTTAGCTGCGCCGTAGTTTTGCCACTGGTATTTGGCATAGACGTTGAGCGAGAGCCCCACATCTGAATGGGTATCGATATCGGTACCCAGACCCATGTACCAGGTGTTCTGGCGGTTATCGCTGTTGTGGCCCATATCGTAGATATAGTTGTTAGCGAAGTACCACTCTTTGAACGGGCCGAAGCTCAGGTCGGTATTGGTCAGCTTGTCGATAGAGAAGCGAGGTTCGATCTCCATAAATAGCGGGGAGCCGTGATCGAAGATACCGTTCGCATTGGAGTTACCCACGCCGAAGAAGTTGGTGGCATCGATATAGCCGTAGAAATCGAACCAGTCTTTTTTGGCGAACGCTTCATATTCCAGATAGACGTCGTTATTGAACTGAGGTCCGAAACGGGTGTGATAACTTCCCACCACGTTGACGCTCTGATGCCACCAGTCGGAAACATACTCCGGCGATTCGGTAGCAGCAGTTGAAGAGGCACTATAAGAGAGCGCTGCGAGTGCGCCAGCCATCAGAATTTTATATTTCATTATATTACCACAGGCTTAATGACCCTTTTTATGAAGCCACTGCGAAGGTCTTATTAAGTCGTCAACAGAAGAGGAAAGGGTGACTGTTTTCACAGCAAAAAACACCCGCGTTGAATGCTGCGGCAGTGTGCCGCTATCCGTGTTTAAGGAAATAGA
>NZ_JBAVTT010000071.1:0-42596 GCF_049696395.1 Erwinia sp. | reverse complement strand
GTAGGGAGTCAAGTGAATGCGAATCCCCTCCCCCATTCACCTCCGTTTAAAGCTGTCATTACGCCATGCTGCCGACGCAATAATTCTACAGATTATTAGCCACAGGCTAAATATCCTTGAATCAATGCAGCCCTAATCTTATGAACTTCACACGCGTATAGTTCTTTTAGTTTCGTGAAAACCGTTACGTTCAGGCTAGAGTTATATGAATAAGATAGTTGATAGCTCAATCACCAACGGATACCGGTTTATCAATCAGGAGCCAACCCTGGCGTCAGGGTTTTCCACATTGACTCTCACTATCAGCCGTAAGGGAGATCTCTTACCGGCATTGTTTATGGAGAAAAACATGAAAAAATTACCCAAAATTGCACTTGGAACATGGTCATGGGGTACGGGGTTTGCCGGTGGGGATACGGTATTCGGTAACCATCTTACCGATGCCCAGATGGAAGAAGTCTTCAGCACAGCCATGGAGAAAGGTCTCTCTTTGTGGGATACCGCCGCGGTGTACGGTATGGGCAGTTCAGAAACGGCTTTAGGAAAACTGGTTCGCCAGCATCGGCGTGAAGACCTTATTTTATCCACCAAGTTTACGCCACAGATTGCTGACCAGCACTCGCCTAACCCTGTTAGCGCTATGTTCGAGGCGAGTATTGAACGTCTTGGGGTGGAGACAATTGATATTTACTGGGTCCATAACCCGGAAAATGTCGAAAAATGGACTGCCGGCCTTATTCCACTGTTACAAAACGGCAAGGTGAAACAGGTAGGGGTCTCTAATCATAATCTGGAACAAATAAAGCGAGCCGATGAGATCCTCAAGGCCGCTGGATTCCGGGTCAATGCCGTTCAGAACCACTACAGCCTGCTTTATCGCTCATCAGAAGATGCCGGGATCCTGGCGTATTGCCGTGATAATGACATCACCTTTTTTGCCTATATGGTACTGGAGCAAGGTGCGCTCAGTGGCCGCTACAATTCGCAAAACCCGATGCCAGCCGGCAGTGGACGGGCAGAAACTTATAATAAGGTTCTGTCACAGCTGGATAAATTAACCGATGCGATGAAAGCGATTGGTGACAGCAAAAATGCCAGTATTGCGCAGATAGCCATCGCGTGGGCGATAGCCAAAGGCACTCTGCCTCTGATTGGCGCAACCAAAGTTCAGCATGTTCTGGATGCTGCCGGGGCCGCAGAAATCGAGCTTAGCGATGAAGAAATTGAGGCACTTGAACGCCTGGCGCGCGAAACCGGGGTAGATACTCGTGGGTCGTGGGAAGCATCGATGGTGTGAAAGTCAAAGTATCGCAATAATTTATGTCATGCCAAATAACCGGATGCTTCTCCTGCGGCTTCGTTGCCCGGGGAAGCATTCGGAACAGGCCTATCAATGAGCGCCTTGTTGTGGGTAGCCCAGTTGGTGATTTTGAACGTTTGTTTTGCCACGTCATAGCTACAGGATCGAAATAGGGTGATCTGATCCTGTGCCAATTAAACCTGAGCAGACGCTATTCGTTGCCCCACTCGTTCAGGTAATTAGCTATCCCATCAATCAGCTGTGCATCGATACCCGCTTCAGCGGCCATCTCTTTCTGCGATTCTTCGCTGATTTCTTCGTTATTCATCAGGCGTGTCAGCAGCAGCTGGAAATAATGCGCCAGGGAATCACGCTCAGACTCGCTGAACGGCTTGGCAGATTCGGCGGCATATTCATCCGCAATGTCATAATATTTGATTGCTATTTCGTTGTTCATAAAAAATCCTGACTGTTCAGACCTTGAGCATTTTTACGGTGGTATCTACATCGATCTCATCTTCCGAGAAGATTAACGTCGTTCCCTGGAAGGTGGTGATAGCCAGTTTTTTCACCTGGCGCATTTCACCCGCCTGAGCGGCTGATTTCGGCTTGATGCTGCTCATCAGTATGCCGACTGAAAGCACCGCATTTTCTTTATCTATACGGGTCTCGGCTGGCACTTCTTCGCTGAACACCACGTAAGATTTGATCGACGTGAGCTTGATACGCTCACCCGCGATATAGATGTATTTGCTTTCCGGTGCCACCTTCACAGCATAAGCTGACAACCCTTTGTTATTGGTTGTGGGTTCGAAAGTCACCGCCGCATCTTTCTTGATCAGCTCAGGGTTGGCGACCTTAACCTCATGAAAATAACGGTTGTCTCCGTTTTCATCTTTGATAAATCCAAAGCCTTTATCTTTAAACCAGGTTGTGATCGTTCCGTTCATCGCCATTACCGCCTACTTAATCGTTTATCTACTCAGTTTTTGCAGCGCGCAGTGTAAAACACATTGCCTGCGCAGACTACGCCTTTGGCGTAAGTCTGGACGATAATTTGCCGGGATGCGAGGCCACAGTTGCCCGGCTGGCAACCGTCGTACCGCCAGAGCAAGAGCAAATTCGTCAGTCAGCCTGAAATTCGTTATCATCCGCTCCCACTTTCTCTGCTGGCCGCCTGATGTCTAAGATTATCGATACCTTTATTGCCCCACCGTGCCATGAGCAGATCGAGACGCTTTATCAGGATGACCATCTGGTGCTGATCAATAAGCCTGCCGGGTTACTCAGCCTCTCGGGGAAAAATCCGCAAAATCTCGATTCGGTGCATCACCGGCTGGTGAAAATTTTCCCTGGCTGTACTCTGGTCCACCGCCTGGATTTTGGCACTTCCGGGCTGATGGTGATTGCCCGCAATAAGGCGATCAATGCCGCTCTTTGTCAGCAGTTCAGCCAGCGCACCGTGAGCAAGGTCTACAGCGCCCTACTCTGCGGGCATCTGAACGATGACGAAGGGGTGATAGATGCGGCGATTGCGAAGGATCCGGCACTCTTCCCGCTGATGTCGATTTGCGCCCTCAACGGTAAGCCTGCGCGTTCCTTCTATCGGGTCATGGAGCGCTTTTATCGCGAGTCTGAAGACGGAACGTCACTGCCCGTGACGCGTGTGCAGCTAACCCCGGAAACCGGGCGCACTCATCAACTGCGCATCCACTGCCAGCAGTTGGGCCACCCTATTTTGGGTTGTGACCTGTATGGCGGTCTGCTGCTGCCAGGTAGCGAGCAGACGCCACGACTGATGCTTCACGCCAGCGAACTGCATTTTGTCCACCCAGTTAGCGAAGCAGTGATAAAAGCCCGGTGCACCAGCCCGTTCTGAAAGAAATAGAAAAGCTAAAATGGGCCTTCAGCGAAGGCGGCTACCTCACGATTACCACATCAAATCATCAGGCACTTTAAAATCAGCATACGGATCTTCTTCGTCCTGCTCTTCCTGGCTAAGCGCACTGTTCAACACGATACTGTTCGCATCTCGCTGTGCGATTTTATCGGCCACGCTAGCAGGGATAATCGCATAAGTACTTTCGCCAGTGTTTTCAGCAACCAGGCGGGCAATGGCGAGACGACCATTGATCAGCTGAGTTTGCGTAGTCTTATCTACAGCAATCTTCTTGATCAGATTATTGTCGGTAAAGTTGAAATCAATAGTGCCTTTGGCAAGGGCAATTTTATTCATTTCAATCAGCTGCTTCACCTGAGCTTTATGCTCTTTGGATAAGGCGGCCTGTTTCTGCTGCTCGCTGAGCTGCTTGTCGCGCTCAACCTGGGCTTTTTTATTCTCTTCCACGGCCTCTCTGGCCTCACGAGCCTGAACCCGGGATTTCTTAGCCGTTTTTTGCACTTTAGCCAATTTCTTGCTCGACACTAATCCCGCTTTTAGCATCTGCTCTTGTAAGGTGAGTTTTGTCATCTTCGTCTTCAACCAGTTAAATAATGCCGGGGATTATACCTGTTTTTTTGGGCTGTATCAGGTGGTAAAGCCTGATCATCTGTTGCCTGAATTTAACGCGTCCCTGTTAGTTAACGTCGCCTTGCAGGACTGCAGCCTGGCATTCAATGCGGCACGAGCCAGGCGTTGAAGACGCAAGCCAATGGGTCGTTTCATTTCTCCTTCGGTTTCCTTCTGGGATATAGTAGAGGCACTGACAAAATATGCACTTTTTATGACAGGTAATCTTGGCAATGGCTCTGATCCCAAAAAACTACACGCGGCTGGAAAGCGGTTACCGTGAGAAAGCCTTAAAAATCTATCCCTGGGTCTGTGGACGCTGCTCGCGTGAGTTTGTTTATTCAAACTTGCGCGAATTAACGGTTCACCATATCGATCACGACCATACCAACAACCCGGAAGATGGCAGCAACTGGGAGCTGTTGTGCCTGTATTGCCATGACCACGAACACTCTAAGTACACGGAAGCCGATCAGTACGGCACCTCGGTTGTGGCCGGTGAAGATGCGCAAAATGATGTTGATGCAGCGACCTACAATCCCTTTGCCGACCTGAAGTCGATGCTGAATAAGAAGAAATAATCTCAGGCATGGCCGGAAGAGGTCCTGTATCAAAAAAGCCCGCTCATTTTACCCTGAGCGGGCTTTTTACTTTCAGTGGCAGGCCAGAATTTCCCCGTCACTGATGTGTTGTCGATCGGCCCTGTTAACCTTTAGCAAAGTTCGCCTGAATACGCTGCTGCAGATAGTCGGCAGCGGTAATCGCCGGGTATTTCTTTTGCGGCCCCAGGATGTCGACTTCTTTATTGGCCTGGCAGAAGAAAGCCAGGCTGTAGCGCGGGCCCTGATACTCACCAGGCAGCGGGCTTCTGACACGATGGAAATTCGACGGTAACTGGTCGTCACTCCAGCGCATCAGCATATCGCCGATATTGCAGGTAATCACCTCCTCTCGCGGTTCGATGCTGGTCCACTGCTGGCTTTGATGATCTTTGCCTGGGCAAACCTGCAATCCACCCTGACCAGGCCGCTGGAATAACAGCGTCAGGCAGTCGAAGTCGGTGTGCGCGCCTGCACGCCACAATCCCTGTTCGGACTGTTCGGTAGCGTAGTAATGCAGCATACGCAGCGTGCTCTGATAGGTTTTCTCATCAGGATTGTGGGCCTGCTCGAAAAAGTGCTCCGGGAAACCGAGCTTCAGGGCAAAGCAGGACAACAGCTTCATGCCCAACGCCCAGCACTGCGACTCAAAGGTCAGCATCGTCTCTTTAAAAGCAGGCAGCTCCTGCTCGCTCGGCCATAACCCTTCCATCAGCGGCCGGGTAATCTGATAAGACTCTTTCTGGTCAGGCGTTTTAGTCGAGGGACGAACCTGAGACTTATTCTCCCAACCGGCGTTTCTGGCCAGCGGATACTGCGCTTTAACCTCCTCTGGCAGCGAGAAGAACGACTCGGTAGTGCTGAAGGCGTGACGAATATCGTCCAGCTGAATGCCGTGGTTGCTCACCTGGAAGAAGCCAATTTCAACAGCGGCCTGCCAGAGTTGGTCAGCAATCTCGCTTTTGCGCTGTTCGAAGTCAGACAGGTCGATGCAACGAACTTCACGGGCAAAGGTCTCTTCGCCCATCGCGCCCATCAGCGCTTCTTTTTCCAGTTCCTGCAGACCGTAGTTCTGTGCGTTGTTTGACGGTGACATGTTGAGGTTCCTTCTTAATCGAATAGGGTTAACCAGCTGCGCGCTGTTGTAAGGTGCGGACCGCAGACATTGCCTGGCGGCGCATCTCTTCAAGGTCGAGACCGGGCACGACATCGTCCTGGACGATCACCTTGCCGTTAATCATTAAGGCTTTGAGTGAGGCACGGCCGCCGCAGGCAACCGGGCCAATCGCCATATCGTGCAGGCCGAAGTAACGCGGGTCGTCCAGCCGGTAAATAGCGATGTCAGCCAGCATTCCTGGCTGCAATGAGCCACTTTTTTGCAGCCCGAGGATCTGAGCCCCGCCTGCGGTTCCCCAGCGCACCACGTCTTCGATGGTTACCGCGTCTCCGCCGCCCTCGAAGGTGCCGCCGTCATACCGTGGTCTGGCATCCATCCCTTTACGGGCACGCTGTAACAGCCAGGCGGCATGGGTTTCGCTCTGCATATCAGCCGCTTCATTCGACGCCGCGCCGTCAACCCCCAGCGAAATGGGCACGCCCGCTTTTTCCAGTGCCAGCAAATCGGCAATGCCACTGCCCAACCGCCCGTTGCTTTGCGGACAGTGCGCAATCCCGGTGCGGGTATTTCCCAGCATGGCGATCTCTTCCGGCAGCAGCTTCACCAGATGCGCAAACCAGACATCGTCTCCCAGCCAGTCATGCTCGGCGCAGAACTGCACTGGCGTCATCGCAAACTTGTCGCGCGCCACATCCAGATAATCCACCGTCTCAGACAGATGGCTGTGCAGACGAATATCCAGACGGCGAGCCAGTTTTGCCATTTCACGCAGCTGCGAGCCAGGTGCCGAGTGCAACAGCGTTGTCGGGGCCATCACCACGCGGCGCAAAGACGCCGGCCTTGGGTCGTGATAACGGCCAACCAGCCGCTCCATGTCCGCCATATAGGCATCATAGTTTTCAGGCTGCAGCGCCTTGGGTAACCCTTTCTCAATCGACCTTCCCTGCGTTGCGCCGCCACGGCATAACACAATGCGCATCCCCAGCGCGTCGCCCTCGCTGAAGATAATTTCCGAGGTATCGAAGGGCATATCCGGCCAGTAGAGATAGTTGTGATCGGCCACGGTCGCGCAGCCGGAGCGCAGTAGTTCGACCAACCCTATGCGCACCGCCAGACGAAAAGTCTGCTCATCAAAGGTTGAGCGAAAACGGTAAGGCGTGGCGCTTAACCAGCCGGTCAGACTTTTGTTCAGCCCCTGTGGCTCGCCTTTCAGCAAAGACTGGAACAGATGATGGTGAGTATTTACCCACGCCGGATACACCACACAGTCACGGGCATCAATTTGCCGCTCTTCGGGTTCCGCCGTTAAGGTGCCCATCGCCTCGATAACCCCCTCGCGAACGCGAATATCTGGCCCGCTGTGCCGGGCAGCGTCACCGGGTAAGCCTGTCAGAATGGCGTGCGCGTTTTTAATCAGTACTGAATCAGCAACCATCACTCTGCTCCTCAGGGTTTAACGTGCAGTGGGTCAACAAACTCGGTGGTGTAAGCCTGCTTCCAGTCGGTATCAGCCTTCAGCAATTTGGCGTTGACCATAAAATCACGGGTCTTCTGCCAGCGGGCTTCGGTCATCGTGCCCCAGCCTTTGGTCGCCGCATCACCGCCATCGATCAGGTGATGCTGGCTGATCTGCTGAACGCCCCACGCCAACAGGTCATCGGTCATTTTAGGGTTGTCTTTTTTGATCAGCGCATTGCCCGCTGCCGGGTTTTTCAGGTAGCTCACCCAGCCTTCCATCGAAGCCTGCACGAACTTAGCCATTGCCTCTTTGCGGCCGCTGATCTCATCCGGACGGGTAATTAAGATGCCGCCATAAGGCGGATAGCCATGCTCGGAGAACAGGAAGAAGTTCGCTTTCACCCCGGCTTTTTGCGCCTGAAAAACTTCAGAGCTGACATAAGCCTGCTGCGCGACGTTGTCGTCAGCCACGAAAGGTTGGATGTTGAAGGTATAAGGGCGAACCTGAGAATCTTTCAGCTGGTAACGCTCTTTCAGCCACGGCCACCAGGTAGACTGGCCGGAGCTGGAGACCAGCAGGGTTTTATCCTGAAGACCTTCAAGCGAGGTGACAGAAGCATGCGTCAGCAAGCCCTGTGGATCAAACTGGAAGGGCGCGGCGATGGCCTTAGCCTGAAAACCGCGCTGGACCGCTTCAAGTAACTGCAGGTCATAGCCGATGATCACGTCTGCGCGTTTCGATAACAGCAGCTGCATGCCGTTAATCTGTGGGCCGCCGGACTGAATGCTGACATCCAGCCCGTAACGTTTATAGATGCCGGTCGCCAGCGCCTGGTAATAGCCGCCCTGCTCCGCCTGAGCGTACCAGGAAGTCAGCAAAGCGATTTTCTCTTCGGCACTGGCAGACGATGACACAGCCCCGAACAGCAACGTGCTCAGCACGCAGTAAGACAGGGAAATGCGGGATGGTAATTTCATTGCTCCTCTCCTTATCGTTGCCGGGGAGAGGAGAAGCAGACGCAGCTCAGCCTCCCACTCCGGCACAAAATGAACCGCGAAATGGTTGCTGAGCAATGTCCCGCGCACTTAACTGCACTGACCGCTTCTACTCACAGTGATCTATACAAAAACGATGCCAACTTCACCAAAGGCCATTCCACAAGGTTTGTCGGTGAATTCGTCAGACTGCGGCCTGCAACAATTGATTCAAAGGAGAGCATGGCGCACCAAACAGGTGCAGTCATTCCGTTAGCGGCCAGGCGCCTCAATCTGGCTGAACAGCCCTTCCAGCTGCTTGAGCATCATTGAGGCGGCAATCGACAGCTGCCTTGAAGGCGCAACGCACAACGACAGCGTGAAGGACTTCAGCTGTGGGTCAGTCAGCGGGATGAACACCAGTTCGTCGCCGGACACTTCATCCATGATGTCCAGCCAGCACAGAATACCAATGCCGATTTTCTCTTTGATCAGCGAGCGGATCATGTGGATGTTATTGGACACCGCCACTTCATTGACCCTGCCGCCGTTGATGTTCAGCAGCGCCTCAACCGGGCCGGAAAGCATTAAGGGCGCAGAGGGAATAATAAAAGGATATTCAAGGCATTGATTAAAGCGCACGCCACTTCTTCCCTCCAGCGGATGCCCCTTCGGCACCACAATCCCCAGATTGATTTCAGCAAACGCCTGCACCTGCAGCTCTTTCGAGGTTTGCGGATTGAGCATAATGCCGAAGTCAGCATCCCCGGAGATCAGCGCCTGCTGGATATCGATGTTATTCATCGTGGTCAGCGTGAAGGAGATATTGGGGTAATCCTGATGCACTTTTTTCAGCATTGACGAGAAGAAGTGCCGGTTGATGGCATCGATAGTGGCGATGCGTACGTGCCCACGACGCAGCCCGCGCAGGTCATCGAGCTGTTCCCGCACGCGAGAAAAATCCTTTTTCCAGTTATTGGCCGCATGCAGCAACAGCTCGCCAGCCGCGGTTAACCGCAGCCCGGTGGGATGGCGCTCAAACAGCGGCATTGCCAGCTCTTTTTCCACCCGCAGGATCTGCCGGTCAATGGAAGACGCCGCAACATGCAAGGTGTCAGAAGCCTTGCGAAACGATCCCTGACGGGCCACTTCCGTGAAATACAGCAGAAACTTTGAGAAGGCGAACATAGGTTGAGTGCTCTCTTTTATGCAACGGGATGTGCGAATCAAAGCTCTGGACGCAACGGTTATATAGCAATAACGTAGCTTTCATTGCAACGGGAACAATCGTTTCATCACTCAAAAGAGTCCAACTTCCCTACGGTAGAAGAAAATGAAAGACGCCGAAATAATTCCTGTCACGATTAAAGCGATGACTGAAAATGGCTCCGGAAACCTGTCATTGCAGTTAATTGCACAGCAGAATTATTCCTTGCCGACCTATTCACCTGGCGCACATATCGACTTATTCATTCCTGAAGTGGGCCCACGCCAATATTCTCTTTGTAGCGAAGAAACGCACGGGGAATATTACGAAGTGTGCGTCAAACTCGCGGAAATCTCGTCCGGAGGCTCGCAGCATGTTCATCATCATTTTAAGCCCGGCGACAGCCTGACAATCTCTGCGCCACGTAATCATTTTCCTTTGCCTGAAGCTAAGCATTATCTGCTGTTAGCGGCGGGCATTGGCATCACGCCGTTACTGGCGATGGCTGAAGAAATTGCCCGTAATGGCGGTGATTTTGAACTGCATTATTATCTGTCTACTGCCCGGCAGACAGCCTTTCTGCCGCGTTTGAGCGCATCAATTCTGGCCGATCGCGTTTTTCTTCATTACAGCGACGCAAACGATTCCCTGCGCAACACTACGCCGCAGGCCCTGACCCAATCAGACCCGCAAACCAGGGTGGTTGCCTGCGGTCCGGACGGCTTTATTCAGCGACTCCAGGACATTATGCAGCAGCATCACTGGCAGCCTGATCAATTGCATTTTGAGCGCTTCAGTAATCCTGAATTAACTAACCAGACCGGGAATACGGAATTTCATATTGAACTGAGTTCTACCGGGCAACGTTTTTTAGTGAGCCCGGACCAGACAATTGCGCAAGTCTTACTGAGCGCCAAAGTCGATATTATGCTCTCCTGCGAACAAGGTATTTGCGGCTCCTGTATTACCGACGTTATCGACGGCATTCCGGATCACCGGGATTGCGTGCTGACTGATGAAGAAAAAGCCGACAACACCCAAATTACGGTGTGCTGCTCCCGCGCCAAATCCTCGCTTCTGGTGCTGGACCTGTGATGCTGGCGCGGCGATCTGAGATGAGCCTGAGTAAACCAACCTTCCCTTTGGCAGGTCTGGCCAACGTCCGTCTGCCGGCGTGGCTGCTGCCTGCTGACTGGCCGCAACAGCACGGCGAACCTGTCCCGGCAGATATCCACTTTACAGCGGGTAAGATTTCCTCGCTGCTTCCCGCTCAGCCTGAACAAAATGAACTGTGGAATGTTCAGGGCGCTTTGGCCTTGCCAGGCCTGATTGAGCCCCACGCGCATCTGGACAAAACCTTCACCATTCGTCGCAGCCGTCCGGCCAAACCCGGCTTGCTGGCCGCTATCGCCACCCTGCATGCGGACCGCCAACACTGGACAGCTGACGATATTCACCGGCGCGCGGCTCAGGGGCTGGCGTGGGCGGCGGCTAACGGCGTCACTCTGTTACGCACGCACATTGACTGGTTTGAGCTGACTCCACCTGTCGCCTGGCAGGTAATGGCTACCCTCCAACAGCCGGGCATCACGCTGCAACGTGTGGCACTGGCCCCGCTTGGATTCTTTGCTGATCCAGTAGACGCAGACAGCCTCGCCCGCGCCGTGGCGCAAAGCGGTGAACACTGCCTGTTAGGTGGGTTTATCCACTCTTCCAACTGGGACCCAGCCGCCATGGCTAATCTGATGCACAGTGCCTCACGCTGGGGTCTGGACCTGGATTTGCATATCGATGAAGAGCTTAGCGAGACCGCCAACGGCCTGGTCTGGCTGGCTGACTACCTTAGCGAAAACGCTTTCAGCGGCCATATCTGTTGTAGCCACGGCTGCGCGCTGGCTTCAGGCAGTGAGCAACAGGCGCGGGAGGTACTGAGCGTGTTGGCGCAGCATCGCGTGACGTTAATCGCCCTGCCAATGACCAATTTGCTGTTGCAGGATGCCATTGTGGGGCAAACGCCGCGCCAGCGAGGCATCACATTAGTGAAAGAAGCTCAGGCCGCCGGGGTTCCGCTGATGCTCGGCTGCGACAACGTCCAGGATGCTTTTTGTCCGGCAGGCAGCTATGACCCGCTGGATACGCTGAGCTGCGCCCTGTTTGCCCTACAGCTGGATGCCGTTTTTGACCAGCAATCTCAGCTGATTTGTCAGTCTGCTGCGCTAACGGGTGCAACAGAAACAGCCTCACCGCTGGCCGTGGGTAACGCCGCCAGCCTGGTAATTTTCCCCGGTAGCGACAGCGCTACCTGGCCTTTAAACAGCGCGGCCCGCGTGGTTATCCATCACGGCAAGCTGACTAATCAACGTCTATGGCAAGCGGAGTTCTGATATGAGTCTTGAAGCCGGAGCGGGCAAACCGCTCGCTAAGTATGCCGCCTGGCGCCGCGCGGGGGATTTCATTTTTCTCTCCGGCATTATTCCCGTCAATCCTCAGAGCGCGACTATCGTGCGGGGGTTCCAGGATATTCCTGCCGAGGCACGGGCGCTGCTGGGTGAAACCGGCGAATTCTCTACCGATGCCAAACAAGGCCCCATTCTTGCACAGAGTTGGTATGTGCTGGAGAGCATCCGCCACACCATTGAAGAGGCGGGTGGCGAAATGAGTGACGTGATCAAACTGGTGCAGTACTTCCGCAACCTTGATCACTTTCCGTATTACAGCCGGGTGCGAAAGCTGTTTTATCCAGGGCAACCGCCAGTCTCTACCGTGGTGCAGGTCAGCGAAATGCTGCCAAGTGCCGAGGTGCTGATTGAAGTTGAAGCTACGGCGTGGCTCCCGCCATCCCGCTTAACAAAATAATGTCTGACCAAGAGGCACAGTATGATTAACGGTTATATTCCCGCAGCGCGTTTCCTCCCCTTTCTGAGTTGGACGGCGATTGCTGCCCTGCCGGACAAAGCCAATACCGTGATCGTATTGCCGACTGGCGCTATCGAACAGCATGGCCCGCATCTGCCTTGTTCGGTAGACAGCGTGATCTCGTCTGGCGTGGCTGGCCATGCGCTGGCACGTTTGCCACAAGAGATCCCTGCCTTCGCCATTCCCCCGGTGACTTACGGCAAATCTGACGAGCACCTGAATTTTCCCGGCACGCTGACCTTAACCGGTGACACGCTGCTGCAGACCATACTTGAGATTGCCGAATCAGTGTATCGCGCAGGTTTCCGCAAGTTGTTGATGATTAACGGCCACGGCGGCCAGCCGCAGGTATTACAGATGGCTTCTCGTGAGATGCGTCTGCGCCACGGTGACATGATCATGATCCCGCATGACGTGTTTCGTGTCCCTAACGTGGAAAACCAGTATCTGAGTGCGCAAGAACAAAAAATGGCGATGCACGCGGGGCACAGTGAAACGGCAGTGATGCTGGCACTGGCCCCTGAATGCGTGCAGATGGAACACGCGGTGGTCAACTATCCGCCAGAATTTCCCTGCCCGACCTTATCCAGCAGCCGCCCTGCCGCAGCCTGGGCCTCCTACGACTTTGGCCCAAGTGGCGTGATTGGCGACCCTACTCAGGCCACCGTTGAGCAAGGCCAGGCGATCCTCGACTCGCTGGCCGCGAGCTGGGCGCAGGCAATTACCGAAATCCACCAAATGGAGTGGAAGGCACGCAGCGAACCCACCTGGGGCAAACACCACTGGAGCGGCTTTGTGCAGAGCTCTTTTACGCCACCTTCCTCTTCTTTCGTCTCTGAATAAAGGATTTCCCGTGATGAATAACATGCGCAAACCTACCTATACCCTGATTGCCCTGATGCTGGCTGGAACCTCTTTCTCCACCCTGGCGGAAGAAAAATTCACCTTCCTGACCAACTGGTATGCTCAGGCGGAACACGGCGGCTTCTATGAAGCGCAGGCCAAAGGCTTATACAAAAACGCCGGACTGGACGTCAGCATCAAGATGGGCGGCCCACAGGTCAACGTTATGCAGCTGATGGCCGCAGGCCAGGCTGACTGTACGTTGGGCGACAACGGTCAGGCGTTGGAAACCTGGGAAGCCGGCGTCCATGCGATGACGGTAGCGACCATATTCCAGCATTCACCCACGGTCTTTATCAGCCATGACAAGGTCACAAAAGGCGAAGAGTTAAAGGACAAAACCTTCCTGCTCGCCACCGAAGCCTATACCTCGTTCTGGCCTTGGGCCAAAAGCGAACTGGGCCTGGCTAATGCCAAAATTCGCCCTTACACCTTCAGCGTGCAGCCCTTCCTGGCAGACAACAATTTAGTGCAGCAGGGGTATGTCACCTCCGAGCCATTCTCGGTGCAAAAAGGCGGCAAGCCTTTCTACGTCTACCCGCTCAGTGACTGGGGTTATCCTCCGTACGGCAACTCGATCATTTGTATGGCCGATACCGTGAAAAACCATCCGACAGCAGTGGCCGCCTTCGTTAAAGCCACGATGCAAGGCTGGAAAGAGTATCTGCAGGATCCTACCGCCGGTAATGTGCTGATCGTTAAAGCTAATCCAAAAATGGGTGCCGATCAGATCGCCTTTGGTATCGCTCAGATGAAGAAATACCAGCTGGTGACCGGCGGCGACGCCCAAACCGGCGGCATTGGCATCATCACCGAACCTCGCCTGAAAGAGACCTGGGATATGTTGGTGAAAAACAAACTGATCCAGGCCGACAAAGTGCCGTTTGAGCAAACTTATACCCTCGACATGATCAAAGACGCGAAGGTTATGCCATGAATTCAGCCCACAAACTGACCGTGATGCGCGAGGTGCGCTCCACCAGCGCCCCGCCGCAGCCAGCCATTGAGGTGCTGTCTGCAGAAAAGATTTACAGCAACGGCACGCGTGCGCTGTTGCCGGTCAATCTGACCATCAATCAGGGTGAATTTGTCACCCTGCTTGGCCCGTCAGGCTGCGGGAAAAGTACGCTGCTGAAGATGGTGGCCGGACTGATCGAACCGACCGACGGCAAGCTGATGTTATGGCGTCGTGACAGTCGCGAAAAGGCCCAGGAACCCGTCTCGTTTGTGTTCCAGGAAGCCACGCTGATGCCCTGGTGCAATGTGCACAACAACGTTCGCCTGCCGTTAGATCTGGCCGGTGTTCCACGGGCGGAAGCCAATACGCGGGTAAGCGAAGCGCTGGAACTGGTTGGTTTGGGCAAGTTTGCCAAAGTCCTGCCGCGTGAACTGTCTGGTGGGATGCAGATGCGTGTTTCCATCGCTCGCGGCCTGGTCACGCGACCGAAACTGCTGCTGATGGACGAACCTTTCGGTGCGCTTGATGAGATCACGCGTAACAAGTTGGACAGCGACCTGCTGCGCTTGTGGCGTGAACAGGGCTTGACGGTAGTGTTCGTGACCCACTCCATTCACGAAGCGGTATTTCTGTCGCAGCGGGTGATCATGATGGCGGCCAGGCCAGGTCGCGTGGTTGAGGATATTGCCATCACCGAACCTTTCCCGCGCAACGAGGACTTTCGCGTCAGCCCGACATTCTCTGTTTATGCGAAGCGGTTGCAGGACAGCCTCCTGCATGCCAGCCAGTCAGGAAAGGAATAACCCTATGCAAACTCAAAAATCGACGCCCTGGGCCAGCAACCCCACGTTTCGCAAAATCCTGTACCCAACACTGGTTGCCGTGGTGGTGATTTTACTGTGGCAGGGCTGGGTGAGCTATTTCAAAATCCCGCAGTTCCTGGTGCCTTCGCCAGTGGTGATGCTGGAAAGTCTGTGGACCAATTTCGGCTCACTGATGATGTCGTTGCTGTTCACGCTGAAAATCACCCTGATCTCGTTTGTGCTGTCGATCATCATCGGCGCGGCGGTGGCCTTTGTGCTGGTTCAGAACCGCTTTGTAGAAACGGCGCTGTTCCCTTACATCGTGTTCCTGCAGGTCACACCGATTGTGGCGATCGCCCCGCTGATTATCATCTGGGTGAAAGACACCACGCTCTCGCTGGTGGTCTGCTCAACGCTGATGGCGGTATTCCCGATCATCTCCAACACCACGCAGGGATTACGCAGCGTCTCGCCGGGGTTGCTGAGCTACTTCCAGCTTAGCCATGCCAGCCGCCTGCAAATTTTGGTGCGCCTGCGCATTCCTTCTGCGCTGCCTTATTTCTTCGGCGCGCTGCGCATCTCCAGCGGACTGTCGTTGATCGGTGCGGTGGTAGCAGAGTTTGTAGCAGGCACCGGCGGTAACAATACCGGTCTGGCTTACCAGATATTACAGGCCGGTTATCAGCTGGATATTCCGCTGATGTTTGCCGCCCTGCTGCTGATTTCGCTGACCGGTATCGCCCTGTTCGGCGCGATGTCGTGGATTTCCCGCCGTGCGCTCAGCGCCTGGCATGAAAGTGAAGCCGTGCAGTCTCACTAACTTAATCAGGACAGGAAGAGTATGGACAGTGAACAACGTAAAAGTGCAGTAGAGCAGATCCTGCTGGCACTTCCCGATCTGGAGTGGACGCTTCAGGCACCCAAGGTCAAACGTCTCTCGCGCGATTTTCACTGGTTCAGCCCGGTGCTGAAGCAGCAGCTGGAAAACAAGCAGGCGGATGCGGTAGTCCGTCCGCGCAATGAAGAAGAGCTGAGCCTGCTGGTTAAGGCCTGCGTGCAACATAACCTGCCGTTGATTCTGCGTGGCGGCGCGACGGGCAACTACGGGCAACTGGTGCCGCTGCAAGGTGGCGTGCTGGTTGATATGACCGCGTTCAATCAGGTGGTGGAACTGGGCAAAGGCACCGTGCGTGCTCAGGCTGGGATCCGTCTGGCAGAGATTGAAACCGTGACCCGCCCTGAAGGCTGGGAACTGCGCTGTATGCCGTCAACCTACCGTCTTGCGACCCTTGGCGGGCTTTATGGCGGAGGATTTGGCGGAATTGGCTCGATCAATTACGGCCCGCTTGGCGCGCCGGGTAACGTGCTGAGCGTGAAAGTGATGACCATGGAAGCGGAGCCACGCATTCTGACCGTGCCCGCGCCTCAGGCATTGCTGCTGCATCATGCTTATGGCAGTAACGGTATCCTGCTTGAAGTTGAGCTGGCGCTGGCTCCGGTTCATCAGTGGAGTGAACGGCTGGATGTGTTTGACGACTTTACCGATGCGCTGAACTATGCCAATGCCTTTGCGCGTTCGCCGGGCCTGGTGAAGCGTCAGCTTGCGCTGTTCGCCGCGCCAATCCCGAGTTATTTCAGTCATTTGAACGGCAATTATCAGGCGACTCAGCACGCGGTAATCAGTGTTATCGCTGAGGAGAGCGAAGGTCTGTGTGCCGGTCTTTTAGAGAAGCATCACGGCCAAAATGCCGTGCGACAGAGCGCTGATGAAGCGCGTGAAGCCAACGCCTCGCTGATGGAGTATTGCTGGAATCACACCACGCTGCATGCGCTGAAAGTGGACAATACCCTCACCTACTTGCAAACGGCGTTTAATTATTCAACCTACCCCCAGCAAATTATTACCATGGCGGAAGTGTTCGGTGATGAGGTTATTTCACATATTGAATTCCTGCGGGACAATGACGGCAATATTACCGCCAGCGGGTTGCAATTAGTTCGGTATTCCACCGAAGAAAGATTGAACGAAATAATGCAGATATTTCGTGATCATGATGTAAAAATAAACAACCCGCATGTCTTCACTATTGAAGAAGGGAAACAAGGGGAGATCAAAGCCGAGGTGGTTTCTGTTAAAAATGCGCTGGATCCCGCCGGATTACTTAACCCTGGCAAGCTGCAGGGCTGGGACGTGCGTGACAGACTGGTCTTAGAAAAAGATCCGCTGTTACTGGGAAAATAACCCCAATTCAATGAAGTTAATGACGTAAGCATGTAAAGTGCCTGCCCTCAATCAGGCACTGGATGCATGACGGGACACCCATAAATATAAAATTATCGGCAACATTGCTGCTGGCAGATCACATTCAATTTTTGACAGGAAGCTATTAATGAACACAAAGAAGGTCAACTTCGCCTTAACGTTGAGCGCACTCGTCGTCTCCCAGGCTTTATTAATGGGCCATGCGCTGGCGGCAACAACGCCAGCCGTTTCGGATTGTGATGCCGGGGTAGCCGATTCACTGACCGAGATGTTTACCTGCGGCTCCGTTCATGGCAGCCTGCGCAGCCTTTATTATTCCACCCATAATGCCTATTTCTCGCCGGGTTATTCTCAGGACACCGTCAGCTACGGTGGCAGCGTGAAATATGCCACGGCTGAATATTACGGTCTGAGCCTTGGCGTTAGTGGCATTTTACAGCGCGGTATTTCGCATAATGATGACCATCTGGTCGGTGAACTGGGGCCGAACCAGACGGGCGTCGGTGAAGCTTACCTCAGCTGGCACTATCAGGACTTCCGCATCACCGCCGGTGACCAGCGTATCAATATCCCGTTCATTGGCGACTACGACTGGCGCATCACGCCCATTCTGTTCCGGGGGGTTGATGCCAACTACGGCGACAGCGAGAACTTCCTGCACGCCACCAAAATCACCCGTTACAAACCCTGGGGCGACGATCAGTTCCTGGACACCACCGCCTACACCGAGGCTGATGGCCGCACCAGCGGCATGTGGAGCATCGGGGGCGGACGAGCCCTCAAGCTTGATGATAAAAAGCTGACCGGTCAGCTGTGGTATGAGGAATATGACGACTACACCAAGATGGTGTACGCCGACAGCTTCCTTTCCTGGTCAGATAACCCGATGCAGCCAAAAATCGGCTTGCAGTTTATTCGTGGCTTAAGTCAGGGCGAAGCGCTGGCGGGCGAAGTGAACAGCACCAGCTATGGCGCACAGTACGCGATGAACGTTATCCCGTCGTTAAGATGGTCGCTTAACTACGATCATATCGCCGCCAGTGAGAATGCTTATGGCAACGGCGCGCTGGTCACGCCTTATGCACACAACACCTCTTCTGGCCCGTACTTTGCGCAGCCGTTCTTCACCAGTACTCAGGATCTGGGGAGCGGTAACGCCTACTCTACCGACCTGAACTGGACCGCCAATGACAACATTTCCCTCGGCAGCCGTTACTCCTTTATGGATTTGACCGCCAGCGCGGGCGCTTCCAGCAGCAACCAGTCTGAATACCTGATCTACGGCACTTACAGCTTCGACGGCGTGCTGAAAGGGCTGAGCCTGACTGACTTTGTCGGCGTGCAGACCACCTCCACCTCAGACAAGAACTTCTGGCAGAACCGTCTGGCGTTAGAATATGATTTCTAAGCGTAAAACTGCTTAATTCCTGCAAAAAACGGCTTTCGTCAAGAAGGCCGTTTTTGTCTGGGCTAGCTAACCTGCCGACAGCCATCGATTGTAATCAAAAAGTAAATATCGTATAACAAGCCTCTCCGAGGGGTGTCCTGTATGGGCTGAGATGGCGAAGTAAGCCGGACCCTTTGAACCTGATCTGGGTCATGCCAGCGAAGGGACGGGTTGGCAATCACTTATGCCTCAGTCATTGCCTGTTCATACCTCTGCACGCTTCTGCACGCCCGGATCTCCACTGACTTTTGGAGGTCCCATGTCTGACACTCTGTTTTCCCGTGGTCTTTATGGCCAGCTTCGCCAGCAGGCCGGTGCTGACTGGCAGCATTACGTTCACCACCCTTTCCTTCAGCAGCTGGCACAGGGAACGCTTCCTGAAAGTGCTTTTCGCCGCTATCTGACTCAGGACTACCTGTTCCTGATCCATTTCGCCCGCGCCTACGCCCTGCTGGTCAGTAAGTTCCGTACGCTGCCAGAAATGCGTGCCGCAACCGCCTCGTTGAATGCCATCATTGCCGAATTGCCGCTGCATGTTGGCTACTGCACCCGCTGGGGGATCAGTGAAAGCCAGATGGTCAACGAGCAGGAAGCGCCAGAAACCCTCAATTACACCCGCTATGTGCTGGATATCGGCCAGTCCGGCGATGCGCTGGATCTGCTTGCGGCGCTGCTTCCCTGCGTGGCGGGCTATGCCGAAATTGGCCTGGGCTTGCTACACAATCCTGCCACCGTCCGGGAAGGCAATCCTTACAGCTCGTGGATAGCCAATTATGGCGACGAAGCCTATCTGGCCAGCGTGCAGAAGGCTATCGAACTGCTGGAAACGGTTGGTGTTCAGCGCGGCGCACAGAGCCGTTTGCCCGAGCTTTCCCAGATATTCACCACCGCCACCCGTCTTGAAAGCGCCTTCTGGCAGATGGGGCTGAACGCCAGTTTGAGCAACGCCTCATGAACAGTCATGACATTGCACAAGGCGTTATTCCCCCTGGCATTCAGGTACGTAATCTGACGCTGCGCTATGGCTCCCGCACGGTATTCGAGCGGCTCAATCTGGATATCGCTGGCGGACAGTTTGCCGCGCTGCTCGGGACCAGCGGCGTGGGGAAAACCAGCCTGCTGAAGATCGTTGCCGGGCTGGCTCAACCGACTTCGGGCAAGGTAATCGGCAGTGATGGGCTGCCGATTCAGGGGCGTGTAGCCTATATGGGACAAAAGGATCTGCTCTATCCGTGGCTGACCGTCAGCGAGAATATTACCCTCGCTTCCCGCATGCGAGGCCTGAAGCCAGAGAAGGAATGGGCCGAAGAGCTGACTCAGCGCGTGGGGTTATCGGGATATGGCAACAGTCTGCCAGCGGCACTTTCAGGAGGCATGCGACAGCGTGTGGCTCTGGCCCGCACGCTGTATCAACGTCAGCCGATTGTGCTGATGGATGAACCCTTCTCGGCTCTTGATGCCCTCACCCGCACCAGCATTCAGACCTTAGCTTCTGAGTTGCTGACCGGGCATACGGTTCTGCTGATTACCCACGATCCAATGGAAGCCTGCCGCCTCAGCCATCAACTGTTGGTGCTTTCTGCTTCTCCCGCCGCAATCGATGATTCCCATCAGATTGCCGGATCCCCGCCACGCGCGCCGGACGATCGGCATCTGCTGCAAAGCCAGGGCGAACTCATGCGACAGCTGCTCAGGGCGGCAGGATGATGACCCTAAAAGAGTCTGCCTTCTCCCGCTGGCTGCGCGGAGTAGCTGTCTTCACCGGCCTGATTGTCTTCTGGTGGACGATCGGCCAGAGCGGTGTTCCCGACTTCCTGCTTCCCACTCCCCAATCCGTTGCCAGGGCGCTGTGGAATGGCCGGGCTTATCTGGCTGCACATACGCTGGTGACGGCGGCGGAAATTGCTATCGGGCTGATTACGGGCGTGTTACTGGGGGCGCTTCTCGCGCTGTGCATGATGTTTTCTCCCCGCTTACAGCGGTGGCTGATGCCGCTGGTGCTGACCAGCCAGGCCATTCCGGTCTTTGCGCTGGCCCCGCTATTAGTGCTGTGGTTTGGCTTTGGTATGAGCGCCAAAGTGGCGATGGCGGTACTGGTGATCTTCTTTCCGGTCACCTCGGCTTTCTTCGACGGCTTACGCAGAGTCAATAACGACTTTCTCGACCTGGCCCGCACGATGGGCGCTTCCCGCTGGGCATTGCTAAGGCATGTGCGGCTGATGGCAGCGCTGCCTTCTTTTGGCTCCGGGCTGAGGATGGCCGCTGCGGTGGCACCGATTGGCGCAATCATTGGCGAGTGGGTTGGCGCCGGAGAAGGTCTTGGCTATGTGATGCTGAACGCCAATGCACGGATGCAAACCGACGTCTGCTTTGCGGCACTTTTCATTCTGGTGCTGATGACCATTTTGCTGTGGCTGGCGGTAGACGGTGCGCTGCGCCACCTGATCACCTGGTCGGCTGATACTGACCACTAATCACTTAATTCAAGGGAACAACATGTTCAAGAAGATCCTCTGTGGACTGCTGCTGACGGCTGCATTCGCCAACACGGCCAGCGCTGATGAAAAACTGACGCTGGTGCTGGACTGGTATATCAACCCCGATCACGCGCCGATTATGGTCGCTGAGCAAATCGGGGCCTTTAAAGAACAGGGACTTGATGTAAAAATCATTGCGCCTTCCGATCCGGCTTTACCGCCAAGATTGGTCGCGGCGAAACAGGCCGATCTGGCGATCACTTACCAGCCGCAGCTGCATTTTTTCGCCGATCGGGGCTTACCGCTGATGCGCGTGGGCACGCTGATTAATTCCCCGCTGAATACGGTGATCACGTTGGACAAAAACATCACTTCTCCGGCCGGGTTGAAAGGCAAAAAGATTGGCTATTCGGTCAGCGGTATTGAGCAAGCAACCCTTGGCACCCTGCTGAATCACGAGAAGGTCAGTCTTGATCAGGTAAAAATGGTCAACGTCAATTTCCAGCTGAACAGCGCACTGATGGCAGGCCAGGTGGATGCGGTGATTGGCGGCTATCGTAATATCGAGGCGCTGGAGCTGAAACTGCTCGGCAAAGATCCGCAGGTGTTCAACGTGGAAGACTACGGCGTGCCGGCCTATGACGAGCTGATTATCGTCGCTAACCGCGCTGAGGTTAACGAGCCTAAAATCAAAAAATTTCTTATTGCGCTGAAAAAAGGCAGCGACTACCTGCATGCCCATCCGCAGGAAAGCTGGGAGAAGTTTGCCAGCGCCCACCCGGACCTGAATACCCCGCTAAATAAAGAGGCCTGGATGAAAACCCTGCCGATGTTTGCCCGCGAGCCGGCGCATCTGGATACGGCTCGTTACGAGGCTTATGAGCGCTTTCTTTTTGACCACAAGCTGATTCAAAAAATAACACCAGTTAACGATTACGCGCTGGAAATTCGTTAAGAAATCGTCAGGCCCGCCCGCCAGCGCTGGTGGGCGAATCGGAGAACCAGGCCATTTCAAGCTGCTGATTACGCTAAGCTATCTGGCATTATCCTGAAAAGCTTCCTCCCCTGGCTTTCTTCCTCAAAAGTTATGCCATACTGGAACCTACTGTACAGGTTCTCTGATGCCTGTCCCCCCTCCTACGCCGGGTAAACTCCATGAGCAACTTCCTCAGTCCTGCCGCTGCTTATCTTAATCGCCGCAACGAATTACTGGCTGAGCGCTCTGTGGTGGAGTCGCCAGTGGTCATTCAAACGATCAACAAAGCCCTGTTAGCCAGCGAGATCGCCATGGCGACGTTTCATGATTTGGAAACGCTGAAAACCCTGCAACTGCGAAAGGTCAGACTGATTGACTGGCATGAAGCAGACGGCCAGCAAGAGCTGCAAAACTTTGAGCTTGCCAGCAATGCGCTGACCCTGGCGGAGGATGACAACGAGCAGGCTTTCCTCCGCTATCAGCGTGATTTTGCGTTGATGGCGGCGTCGTTTTCCTGGCAACATGCCAGCCTGCAGATGGTACAGAATGACCTGTTTGCCGCCACCTTTAACCTGTGGCTGGAGACGCTGGAAGAGCTGTTCGCTTTACCAAACCGCAAGCTGCTGTTCACCAGAGTCAGCAAGATCCTGGCCTTTTCCATCGGTAAAATTCCGGTTCTCGGTGAAGCCATAGACGTCTACAGGATGTTGGTTTCAGTGATGCTCGCCAGCCAGGAAAAAGCCAAAGGTAGCGATGAGTACTTTCAGACGCTGGAAAGTTACACCGAGGCCGCCAACCTTTGCAGCCGCGGCATTTTGATTTTTTGCTTCACCACCGAAGCCGTGCTGCGCGGGCGCGAACTGCCGAATGAGGCCCAGCTGAACGAAAAAATCAAAAGCCATTATAACAGCGTGATAGACGGCACCCACCCTTACTTCTGACCCGCCAGGCCGAGCCCTCACCCTTTCTGTGGTAATATAGGGGAGTAAACCCTGTCAGGGTTCCCTTACAGACTACGGATTTAATGAGTTGCTATGTCAGCCACAGCTAAAAGAAAAAACGACCCGGAAGGGTTGAAGAAACGCATCCTCGCCGGTGCGCTTGCCACTTTTGCCGAATTCGGCCTTCAGGGCGCCCGCATGGAACAGATTGCTGAACATGCTCAGACCACCAAACGTATGGTGGTGTATCACTTCAGCAATAAAGAGAACCTGTATGTGGAAGTGCTTGAGCAGGTGTATCAGGAAATTCGCCAGCATGAAACCGGCCTGAGTCTGGCTGAGATGCCGCCGGTGATTGCCATGGCGCGCCTGGCTGAAGCCAGCTTTGATTATCACATCACCCACCCGGACTTTATGCGGTTAGTCTGCACCGAAAATCTGATGCGCGGGCGTTATATCAGCCAGTCTTCCAGAATCAAAGAACTCAATCAGAGTGCGCTTGACGTACTTGATGGGATCCTTAAGCGGGGTAAAACCGCTGGCGTGTTTGACAACAAAGCCGACACTGTCGACGTTCACCGCCTGATCAGCAGCATCTGTACCCACAACGTGTCGAACCGCTATACCTTCAATACGTTGTTTGGCGGCGGCGAGAGCGAGCAACAGAGTATCTCCCGTAATCGTCAGCTGGTGGTGGATGCCACGCTGCGCTATTTGCGCCCGGTCTGATCTCTAATCTGTACAACATAAAATAACCTGTACAATTTTTCATGCCTCAGAACCTGTCGTTCTGGGGCTTTTCAGCTATGCTTATCGGTAGTGTACGGCGTCTTAAAAGCTCAATCCTGCGCTTTTCCCCCTTACCGATCAGTTATTGTCCTTAAACCAGGAGTTGTCGATGACGAGCGAAAATCGCGGATATCCCCTTCGCAAACCCCATCCAGCCGCCGATGGCAAAGTGTGGAACTGGGCACAAAACGCCACGCTCGGCGAGAAAAGCGCGGTGTGCGCGCCAGGCTCAGAGGCCGAGTTGCAAACGCTGGTGGCCGCAAGCCAGGGCAAGATCCGCGTGATGGGCAGCAAAATGTCCCCAGGCCGGATGCTGGAGCTGGTTGAAAAAGGCGATACGCTGGTAGACCTGAGCCAATTGCGCGGGCTGATTGCCCTTACTGACGACAGTGCGACATTTGCGGGTGGCACGCCGTTGCACGAGGTTTACGAGATCCTTTCCGGGATTGGCCGGATGTTGCCTGCTTCACCAGGCGTGATTGCTTCACAATCACTGGCCGGGGCATTATCAACCGGCACGCATGGCCAGGGATTACAGCAAAGTTCGATTGCCGATGAAGCCCTGAGCCTTCGTCTGGTGCTGGCCGATGGCAGCATAGCCGAATACGATCGCGACCATAAATGGTTTCCAGCCGTACAGCTGGGACTGGGATCGTTAGGCGTGCTGACGCAGGTCACGCTTAGAACCCAGCCATCGCTGGTCTATACCTGTTTTAAAAATGCCGTGACGGCCGATACGCTGGAGCAGGATCTGCTCGACTGGAACCAGAACTATGCGCTGAGCAAAGCCTGGTGGTTCCCGAACGAAAACCAGGTTCACGTCTGGGCAGCCAGGGAAGCGAACGAGGAAGAGATCGCGCTTTATCGCGATAACAACGAAGATCTGGTCAAGCAGGAAGAGACCAGTGATGCGATGAACCAGACGATCGATCAGACGCTGGAGCACATGCGCAGCGACACCAAAATCGTTGATGAGAACGGCAAACCGTTCCGCACTGTGACGCGCTTTAAAGATTTCTCAGACGTGACTGGCGATGTATATCAGGTCTTCTGCCGTGGCATTGCTACGCCGCAGATTAACGTGGAGATCGGGATCCCGCTGGCCAAAACTGGCGAGGTGATAAGCAAGATTAAAGCCTGGCATGCCGAAACGCAGCCCCATATGCATTACCCGATTATCCTGCGCTGCACCGGCCCCTCTTCTTCCTGGCTGAGCCCCTCTTACGGGCAGGACACCTGCTTCTTTGGCTTTGTGGTGTACTACGCCGAAGACGGTTCACTGTCTGAAGAAGGGGTGAATTTCCTGCGAGCCGTAGAAGAAGTGCTGGCAGCCGAAGGTGGCAGGCCGCACTGGGGCAAATACTTTGAAGCGCCGTTATACGACTGGGCAGCGCTGTATCCGCACTGGGCCGATTTTGAAGAAGTGCGTGAAGCGCTGGATCCCCGCCACAAATTTGATAATGCGTTTACCGCCGCATTGTTTGACTGATTATCCAGGAGAAGCCAATGAAGGCATGGACTACCCTATTGACGCAGCCAGGCTATCTGGTCGGCGTTGAGGCCTTGCAGAAGTCGTTAGTAAAAGCTGGCAGCGCGTATCCGCTGGTGGTGATGGTAACGGAAAATATTGATGCCCAGGCACGTCAGACGCTGGAAGCCGCGGGTTGCTTGCTGCGTGACGTGCAGCCGATAAGCCCCAACAGCAGCTTGCAGAATAATTATGCCAACGCCCGGTTTTCCGAGGTGTGGACCAAGCTGGCCGTGTGGCAGCTGACCGAGTTTGAGCGCATCGTGTTTCTGGATGCGGACATGCTGGTGACGCAGAATATGGACGAGCTGTTTGACCTGCCCCTGGCAGAGGACGAGATCGCCGCCTGCCACGCCTGCCGCTGTAATCCCAACAAGATCCCAAGCTATCCAAAAAGCTGGCGACCAGAGAACTGCTTCTACAGTTTCTGCCGTGGCGTTGAGCACACTGAAGAGCTGGAAGAAGTGGATAACTATCTGAACGGCGGTTTCCTGGTTCTGCGACCGGATCAGGAGATATTCGAAGACATGCTGCATCAGCTGGCGGAGCTGGACGATCTCTCGCGTTATCTGTTTGCCGAGCAGGACTTCCTGAATGACTATTTCCACGAACGCTGGAAGCCGTTGCCCTACATTTACAACGCCTTAAAAACCCTGCCGTTCCAGCACGCGGCGATGTGGGACCTTGATGAAGTGAAGAATATTCACTACATCATCGACAAACCGTGGGAGAAGGCGCTGGACAAGAACGACCGCAACTATGTCCTGAACAAGATGTGGTGGGATATCGCCAAATCCTGAGTCGGGACTGGAGGGAATCACTCGTCTAAAGGGTTTGATGGCAAAGTTGGGGCGGTTTTTACTGGGATATTTCAAGTCGTCTTAGCGGCCTGGGGTCAAAGTCAGGTCGCTTTTCGCTAGGATCTGGTAAGTGGTCTTTGTGCTCTGATGGCTGGTCAGGGAGAGAGAGTTGAACACGAAGACGCCGTGAATCCATCCTGGAGGCTCAGCTGCGGCGTCCATGCCGCAGATGCTTCGCTTATCAACTCTCTCTCCCTTCCCTTTAGCTTCAAAGTTGAGCAGATGATTGTGGCTACACAATTCAAAATCCAGGTGATGTTCTGCGCTTCATTGATCAGTCCGCATGTGTGCTGCATTATCCAGTCGCGCGTTCGTTCCAGCCGTCAGTAAACTGGATATTCCCATCAATAATGCGCCAGGTGATTTTTTCATACTGTAAGCTTACGCTCTCTGTGTGATTCATTTTATCGTTTCCGGCTAACTTCACATTGGGTACACCGCAGTTAACGCCAGTGATTTTTACATTTTCCATCATTACGGTGTAGTAGCAAACTTCCTGTCCTGCATCGTTTATGCGATAAAAGCAAATCTCTGCGCTTTTCAACGTCTGGCCAGTTGTAGCGGCTTTGTAGAGATATGGCGTCGAACTATCAACATCCTTTTCAATCATCATCGATGAATGCTGACGTGTGCCAGTGATTTTCCCGTTGGCGCTGTCTACAGGCAGGTTAACACCATGACCTAAACCATTAATCTCAATGCTTCCTTCGCGATCTTTAATGTCTACAGCCCCTTTTATATCCGCGCCAACATCGTCTTTGAGCCACATATAAGGTGGGATTGGCATTTTACCTGCTCCTTACTCTGCTGATTAACTTCATTGTTATGAGATAAATAGGTGTGGTTATTATCAAATTGGAAAGAACATCAATATAAAAATAAAGGTCATAAAAATTATCGGCTCCAACCTCGCCAGGCCCATAGAGTGCAATGCCTAACCTCAAAGCCCAGGCGCGGTCCAGCCATATTTCAGAGGGACCTAAAGTCCGGCCAATAACCACCATCAGAATTAAATAGAAAATGACTTTGATAAATCTACGGACAAGTGTTCGAGCCATTGGCTACCACCTCAATCCACCCCCGCGCCATTAAGGAACGCATACAAGGGACTTGTATCAAAGAGGTGTTCATCAGCGCATTGCGGATAACGGCATAATCAGAGTTATGGGGTACCGTAATACACCCTTCTGAGAGACGTCCTGGGTGAAGCCTGAACATTCCACGATGAACGCCGTCAATCCACGTACCGTCATCAATGCCCAGGTCATCTTTATAGAGGGCAAACCATTCATTGCGGCCGAATTGAGCGTCGTCAAAAAGTCGATTAAATAAGTCCTGAGATTGAGCCTTTGCCCATGAAAACAGACCACCGCTGCCACGATCAACAATCCAATACTTCCCCGGCGGTATTGGGCCATTGTTGGAAATGGCTGCACATCCCCCTTTATTTCTGTAAGCCCCCTGACCTGAAAAGGCCATAAAAACGCCCACACCTTAGAGATTAAATGGCGCGTAATCAGCGCCATTCAGAAACAATTTCCCTTGCAAAGCCATAGTCACCCTCCAGTCCATGTGGTTACTTTGGGTGATAGTACCAGCTTAAAATAAAGTCAGCAGGTAAAATTTGACTTAAAATAAAGACCCTGTCTGTAGCGAATGAGACCAATCCAGCTTGAAGCAAGCCAAGCTCTGTCCAACCAGGGTGCCCGCATAGCGCTCATTAGACAAGTGTATACAGCAGGGATGTTGTGAGGATTTTGACCTGTGCGTCCACCAAGCCAACCGACATCACCGAAGCTTCCGGGTGGCAGCATAGCGCTCGTTAGCCGAGTATCTGCAGCAGGGATGCTGCAGCTAAGCCTATAGGGACATATTCACGGCGTCTCGGATAACGAGCGCTATGCTGACGCCATACCTCCGCAGCCGGTTTTGACCTCTCTATTCTTGCCCAAACAACGGAATAGCCTTGCCGGTGATATACCGCTTCCGCAACTTCGCAGAGACGTAATCCATCGTCATCACAATCACCACCAGAATCAGGGTGATAAACATCACTACATCCCAGTTCCATAACCGCATATTTTCGGCATACACCAGCCCCACGCCGCCTGCTCCTACAAAACCTAATACCGCTGCCGACCGCGTATTTGACTCTATCTGATACAAACTCAGCGCCAGAAATGCCGGGAAGGATTGGGTGAAAATACCGTAACGGTGCTTCTGCAACGCGTTGGCTCCCACTGCATTCAGCCCTCTGCTCGGGGAGCGCTCCACCGCTTCATGCCCTTCCGCATACAGCTTGCCCAACAAGCCTACGTCCTGCATCACTATCGCCAGCACCCCTGCCAGCGGCCCCATCCCTACGGCTCTTACAAAAATCAAACCCCAAATCGCCATATCAATGCCGCGCATAATATCCAACAACCGCCTGACCACCAGCGCCACTGGCCGCAACGGCTTTGATGACATAACATTTCTCGCCGCAAGGAACGACACCGGTAAAGCCACCAGCGTGGCGGTGATCGTTCCGGCAAACACGATCGCCAGCGTGATAAAAATCTGGTTGAAATAATAGGCAAACGGCCAGTTAGCCACGTCATGCCAGACAAACATCCGCAGAAAATACCGCGTGATCTGCGTCGATCCTGTTGCCAACTGCGCCCAGGTAATGCCGAACATATTAAAAAAGAAAACGTAATAAGCGAGGATCAGCGCCGCCAGAATCCCTATTTTGCGTAAATAACGCCGCTGAACGGCAAACAGCTCGCTGTGTTGCGCCTTCAGGCTGTGCAATGTCTCTGATCCGGCTAATGCGATCATGCGGCTTTCCCCTCTACGACCCAACTCCGTAACCGCCCGGACAGCGTATCCAGCAATGACACCACCACAATAATCAACAGCAGGGTCATGCTCACCTGATCGTAACGATCCAGCTTAATATTGGTCATCAGCTCCTGACCTATCCCGCCTGCCCCTACCAGACCCAGAATGGTCGACTGACGGAAATTCACTTCAAGACGCATAAAGCTGTAAGACAGAAAGACCGGCTTCACCTGCGGCCACAGAGCGAAACGCATCCTCTGCAGCGGCCCTGCGCCACAGGAAGCCAGACCGCGTCCAGGCTTGTCCGAGGCACTTTCAATCGCTTCATAAAACAGCTTGGTCAGACTGCCAATCGTGTGCAGCGCCAACGCCATAAAGCCGGGGATCACCCCAATACCGAACGCCATCACAAACATCACCGCCCACGCCAGCTCCGGCATGGTGCGTAAAAAGGCTACCGCAGTACGGATGCCATAACGCACCGCAACGGGAGACTGCGTATTATCGGCCGCCAGAAAAGCCAGTATTACCGCCACAATCACCGACAGAAGGGTTGCGGCTAATGCCAGATTTAACGTTTCCCAGATCAACGGCAGCTGAATGTGCAGACGATAGCCCCAGTAAGCCAGTGAGCCTTCGGTGTGCCCATCGGCAAACAGCAATTTCCAGTGCAGGACGGGGACGGTTTCGGCCAGATAATCGAAGAAATGCGGAAGAGAAGACCAGACGGTGGTCAGGCTGAATTCAGAAATGTTGCCGGAAGCCAGATAAAGCGCCAACAGAACCAGGGACCAGAGCACCGTATCGCGTTTTTGCCTGCCACGGATCTGCTGATAATAACGCTCGAACTCAGTGTTTTGCATACGTTAACCGGATATCTCTTGTAGCGGCTCCCGGCCCAACAGCAGGAAGCCGCCAGCTGTTACACCTTAACGCGCGCCCTTAGTCAGCTCGCGTTTCATCTCGATGATGTTCTTGTAGTCAGCTACGGTAGCCGGAGCAATGTGCTGCGTGCCGCCCATCGCCTTGATAAAGCAGCTGTGGTTACTGGTATCCAGCTTCTTGATCGCGGTAATCAGCTTCGCCTTGAAATCCGGGTCCAGCTTGTTGCTCACCAGGATTGGGCCATTAGGAATTAACGGTGATTCCCAGATAATGCGGATCTGCTTCATCAGGTCCGGGTGATCCATGCGGATCATACGGGTGAATGCGCCGCTGGTGTAACCGGTGTTGTAATCACCAATCATCGAAGCCCAGGTCACCGCCCCTTCAAACTGACCGTTCAGCACGCCTAACACGTCCTGCTCATGGCCGCCGGAGAAAGTCACGCTGGAGAAGAAGCCTTTATACTTATCATCAACGGTGCCACCAAACTCTTTCTTGAACGCCTGGTTCGGGATCAGGAAGCCAGATGTGGAATCCGGGTCAGCCATACCAAAAGATTTGCCTTTCAGGTCGGACAGCTTCTTGTAAGGGCTGTCTGCCTTCACGATCACCACTGAGTGGTAACCCGTTGACTTGTCCGTGTCATCCGCTGCGATACCGACAACATCAACCGCTTTCGGGTCATTGATGTAAACGGAAGCGTAAGAAGAAGGTGACATGCTCAGTACCATATCCACTTTGCCGCCCAGCAAGCCCTGGATCACGCCAGAGTAGTCTGAAGAGTTGCGCAGTTTGGTATCGGTACCCAGCTCTTTATCAAAGAAATCCTTCACGCACTGGTTATCACCAATCTGCTGCGTGGCGTTCTGACCACCCAAAATGCCTAAGTTCAGTTCCTTTGGCGTGGCAGCCTGAGCAACGCCAGAAGCCACTACGCTGGCCAGTACTGCCGATAAAAATAATTTTTTCATTGCTGAGTCCGTATCCCAAAAAAGGTCTTAGTTAAGTTGCGTCATCTCTTCGCCATACAGCGTATGGAGAAGGTCTTCTGTTAACTGCGACGGATGTCCGTCAAACACAATGCGCCCTTTGGCAATGCCAATGGCGCGGGTGCAGTACTCTTTCACCAGCTCAACCGAGTGCAGGTTGACCATCACGCTGATGCCGTTGTCGCTCACCTGACGCAGCACATCCATAATGCGGCGGGTGTTTTTCGGGTCGAGGGAAGCGACAGGTTCATCGGCCAGCAGAATTTTCGGGTTCTGCATCAGCGCCCGGCAAATCGCCACGCGCTGCATCTGTCCCCCTGACAGGTTCTCTGCCCTTTGCAGCGCCTGCGGCAACATATTCAGCCACTCAAGCAGGCCAATGGCGCGGGCACGATCTGCATCAGGGAACACTTTGAAAAAGGATTTCAGGGTGGAGGTCTGGCTCAGGCGGCCAAGCAGGACATTGGTGAGCACATCAAGACGGGGAACCAGGCAGAAGTCCTGGAAAATCATCCCACACTCGCTACGCCACTCGCGCATCTGGCGAGCGTTCAGCTCAACGATGTTCTGCTGCTGACCGGATTCACGGTAATTAAGGATCTCACCGTCGGTGGCCGGCAAAGTGCCGTTCAATACATGCAGCAAGGTGGATTTTCCCGCGCCGGAACGCCCAACCACAGCGACCAACTCACCCGCATGCAGATCGAAATTGATGTCGTGCAACACGCGGTTCTGCGCGTTATAGGCTTTACCGAGTCCCTTCACTGCCAGAACTTTTTTCTGTGCTGCCCGCAAAGGTGTGACGTCAGGAGCGGGAGCCGGTTTTAAAAGTGCCTGTGCCATAATATTTCCCGTAGTGAGGCAGGCGTTACGCCTTGTGCGCCCTATTAACGGCGAGCGGGGTGACGTTTTAATGACAGGGATATGATGAAAGCATGACTACGGGACACAGCCGCTTCGTCTGGAGAGGAAGGCAACCAAAAAAGACTTTAAAATCAGAATGGTAGCTGTAGCCACCACCCCATTGATAACGGGCTGCCCCGCGAGGCAGGAAAAGAAAAAATAGCGTTAAATCTCTAAAACCTGGCCGTCGTAAGCCGCAAATACCCCGGCTGGCAGCACGTTTTCCGCCAGCCAGTTGTCCACTTCATGGCTGATATGCGTCAGCCAGGTTTTGCCCGGCGACAGCTGCTCATGCAGCGCCAGCGCCAGCGAAATATCGTTGTGATTGCGAGGCGGTGATTCTGCCGGCGCGTAGCTACAGTCCAGCACCAGATGATCCAGCTTGCGCTGTTGCAACCAACTTAGCGTCTCCGCTGGCAGGCCAACCGTGTCAGTCAGATACGCCAGCCGTTTACCCTGATGTTCAATCAGATAACCGAAGGTGAGCCTGGAGTGGATCAGCGGGAGCGGCGTCAGTAGCAAAGTGCCGCAGGGAAGCGGATCGAAAGGCCGCAGAAAAGGCTGAAATGCTAACAGACCGGGATGACGATACAGGTCGTCACAGCCCTGCTCATCCGGCGGGCAGTACACCGGGATTTTTGGCCCCAGCCCCCAGCGCAGCGCAAATAACCCCTGCACATGATCCATATGAAAATGCGTAAGGAAAATGCGGTTAAGCTCACCCGGAGCAAAACGCTGCTCCAGATGGCAGAGCCCCGCGTCCAGCAGTGTGGTCTGGCGATCATGGTGGATTAAGGCGCTGGTTGGCCCGCGCCGCCGTTCAGCATGCTGCCGCGCCCGTTCACAGGCCGGGCACGCGCAGCCAAAGACCGGAACCTGCTGCACATCGCCGGTGCCTAAAAAAGTAAACTGCATAATCAAAATACTCCCTCAAACGGGCTTCTGATGATCGGGGCAGCAATAAGCCCACGAATTTAAGTCACCAACCAACGGCCGAAGGGTGCAATTCAGCCTTCGGCCGTTGCCGTATTTCACCGCAAAGAGGGATATTCTGGCGTTTTAACCTGCTCAGTCAGCAGCGCCAGGAAATGGCTCAGTGTCTGGTTTAGCGGCCCATTGTTATTCAGCATTACACAGCATGCTGGCGCACCTTCAACGGCCCGGCGCAGTCGCTGGGCAATCTGCTCTTCACTCTCTCTTCCACGCTGACGCAGCCGCTGTGCCAGCACTTCCGGCGACACCTGCAAACAGACCGGCAACAGTTGCGCGCCATAACGCTGCTCAACTTCCGGCAGATGCAGCCTTGAGCCGTTCACCACCACATCCAGACCCTGCGACAACCAAAAGTCGATCTCAATGCCCAGCGCGTAATGGTGCTGATGTGCCTGCCAGTCGATGGCAAACAGCCCTTTTTGCTGACGACGGCGAAACTCAGCCTCGCTGAGGGCAACATGATTTTCGCCCCCGGCATCGGCCGCTCGGGTGATGTAACGGTGCGCCACCAGCACCCCTTCCGGCGCCGTTTCGCGTAACGCATCGAGCAGGCTGTCCTTACCTGAACCCGACGCCCCCATCAACCAGATCAGCCTGGCCATCAGTAAACGGCCTTGCCTTTCGCCCAGACTGAACGTACGTAAACCTGTTCCTTATGCTGCTTAACCAGCACCAGATCCGCCCGCTTCCCTTCAGCGATAACCCCGCGATCGTGCAGACCAATGGAACGTGCCGGATTGCTGGTGACCAGCGCGACAGCCGCAGGCAAGGTGTAGCTATTCTTCTCATCATCAGCGATGCGGAAGGCGGCATCCAGCAGGCTGGCCGGATAGTAATCTGATGAGAGAATATCCAGCATTCCCAGGCTTGCCAGCTCATGCGCAGCCACGTTGCCGGAATGCGATCCGCCCCGCACGATATTCGGTGCGCCCATCAATACCTGTAACCCTTGCTCGCGGGAAGCGCGTGCCGCCTCTGCCGTGGTCGGGAATTCCGCAATCACACTGCCCACCATTTTGGACTCTTCCACATGCGCCAGCGTGGCGTCATCATGGCTGGCCAGCGGAATATTGTACTGGCGACACCAGGCTGAAATCCCTTCACGGTTTGGCTTCGACCAGCGCTCAGCTAAGCGCAGCTGGCTGGCTTCGAACTCGTCCATTTCCGCATCGCTCATGTTGTACTTACCCTGGAAGTAAACGCGGTACTTCTCCAGAGAGGTGTACTGACGCTGACCCGGCGAATGGTCCATTAACGACACCAACGACAATTCTGGCGTACACATCAGCTGCTCGAACAACGGCTGCGTGGAATCGTGTGGCAGCTCGCAGCGCAGATGCAATCGGTGCTCAGCGCGGTTCAGGCCGTGTTTCTCGCTGTAGCGGATGGCGTTGATCATCTTTTCCAGATTATCTAAGCGGTGCCCGCCGTCACGCACATCGCCCACACCAATCGCATCCAGCACCGTAGTAATGCCGTTAGCTACCATCAGCGCATCGTGGCTGCTCATTGCCGAGTGCGCAGGCCAGTCGACTTTTGGACGCGGGGTAAAGAATTTGTCGAGGTTATCGGTATGCAGCTCGACCATACCCGGCATCAGCCAGCCGCCTTCGCCGTCAATGGCACCGGGGATCTGGCTTGAGGTATCCGAGAACGCCTGGATTACGCCGTTTTCACAGGCCAGCGATCCGCTGACCACTTCATTTTCCAGAATCAGTTTGACGTTATTGATGATCATTGGGCGCTCTCGGCAACGGGGTTCATAACATGCAGACGGTTGGCAATGCGGTCGCGTACCGCGCTGTCGTGGAAGATCCCCACGATGGCAGCACCGCGATCGCGGGCTTGTTCAATCAGGCTGACTACCGCCGCGCTGTTGGTGCTGTCCAGCGAGGCTGTGGGTTCATCCAGCAGCAACACCGGATAATCGGCGATAAAACCACGAGCGATATTCACGCGCTGCTGTTCACCGCCGGAGAAGGTAGAAGGGGCCAGCTCCCATAAACGTGAAGGCACATTCAGGCGACTGAGCAAGGCTTTCGCCCGCTCTTCACTCTCCTGACGATCCAGCCCACGTTCCAGCAGCGGCTGCGCCACCACATCCAGCGTGGTGATGCGCGGGATCACCCGCAGAAACTGGCTGACCCAGCCCAGGGTGTCGCGGCGCAGTGCCAGAATCTGCCGCGCCGGAGCGCTGACCAGATCGACCCATTCCTGTTGATGCCTGACCCAGATATGGCCGCTGTCCGGCAGATAGTTGGCGTACAGCGATCGCAACAGCGTGGACTTGCCGCTGCCCGAATGGCCGTGCAGCACCACACATTCTCCGGCGGCCACTTCCAGGCTGGCGTTCTGTAATACCGGCAGCTCTGCGCCGTGCTGGTTATGCAGCACGAAGGTTTTCGATAAATTTTCGACGCGAAGTTGAAGAGTCATGATGTATTCCAGAGTTAACCCAACACGGAGGAGACTAAGAGTTGCGTGTAAGGATGATGCGGATCGTCCAGCACCCGATCGGTCAGCCCGCTCTCTACCACTTCACCCTCTTTCATCACCAGCAGGCGATGGGCCAGCAAACGCGCCACGCCCAAATCGTGGGTGACAATCACCACCGCCAGATTCAGGTCCCGCACCAGGCTGCGCAGCAAGTCGAGCAAACGAGCCTGCACCGAGACATCCAGTCCGCCGGTTGGCTCATCCATAAACACCAGCTTCGGATGGGTGACCAGGTTACGGGCAATTTGCAAACGCTGCTGCATCCCGCCGGAGAACGTCCCTGGCAAATCGTCGATACGTGACAGAGGGATTTCGACATCTTCCAGCCACTGACCAGCCGTCTCGCGGATGTTGCCGTAATGCCGCTGGCCGACAGCCATCAGGCGTTCGCCGATGTTGCCACCTGCCGATACCTGCGGACGCAAGCCATCCATCGGATACTGATGCACTACGCCCCATTCGGTGCGCAGCAGGCGGCGGCGATCGCTTTCACTCAATTGGTACAGATCCTGTCCCAGATAGATAATCTCGCCCTGCTGCGGAGCCAGCCGCGCTGAAATCGCCTTCAGCAGCGTGGTTTTCCCGGAGCCGGACTCGCCGACAATCCCAAGAACTTCGCCCGGATACAGCTCAAACGACACATCTTTGAAGCCTTTGCCTGGCGCATAAAGGTGGGTTAACCGGTTGACGGCCAGCAGGGGTTGTTCGCTGATCATGCTTGTTGCGCCTCTTGTTGCTGATGGCAGTAATCGGTATCGGAACAGACAAACAGCCGGGTTCCCTGGTCGTCCAGCACCACTTCATCCAGATAGCTGTGTCGCGAGCCGCAAATTGCGCAGGGCTCGTCCCACTTCTGCACGGTGAACGGGTGATCGTCAAAGTCCAGGCTTTCAACTTTGGTGTAAGGCGGCAAGGCGTAGATGCGCTTTTCACGCCCGGCCCCAAACAGTTGCAGCGCAGGCATCATGTCCATCTTCGGATTGTCGAATTTAGGGATGGGCGAAGGGTCCATCACGTAGCGATCGTTCACCTTGACCGGATAGGCATAAGTGGTGGCGATATGGCCGTAACGGGCGAGGTCTTCATACAGCTTCACCTGCATGATCCCGTACTCTTCAAGCGCGTGCATGGTGCGGGTTTCGGTTTCACGCGGCTCGATAAACCGCAGCGGCTCCGGGATGGGGACCTGGAAAATCAGGATCTGATCTTCGGTCAGCGGCGTTTCCGGAATACGGTGACGCGTCTGAATCAAGGTGGCATCCACCGTGCGCTCTGTTGTTGCTGCCCCGCTCACACGCTGGAAGAAGCGACGGATAGAGACGGCGTTAGTGGTGTCATCCGCGCCCTGGTCAATCACCTTCAGCACATCGTGTACGCCAATGATGCTGGCGGTCAGCTGGATGCCGCCGGTGCCCCAGCCATAAGGCATCGGCATTTCCCGGCCGCCGAACGGCACCTGATAGCCAGGAATGGCCACCGCTTTAAGGATCGCCCGACGAATAGTGCGTTTGCTCTGCTCATCAAGGTAACCGGGGTTATAACCGCTCAGTTCAGTCACGGTGCTTCTCCTGGTATTCGGCACGCAGGCGGTTGAGCAGCTCAAGCTCGGCCTGGAAATCAACATAGTGAGGAAGCTTCAGGTGCGAGACGAAGCCAGCCGCCTCCACGTTATCCGCGTGGGACAGCACAAACTCCTCGTCCTGCGCCGGGCTGGTAACCCGCTCGCCGTATTCGGTGGTTTGCAACGCACGGTCCACCAGCGCCATCGCCATCGCTTTGCGTTCGGAGCGACCAAACACCAGCCCATAGCCGCGAGTCAGATGCGGTGCCTTGTCGGTTGGGGTAGTGAAGCCGTTAACCATCTCGCATTCCGTCAGCAAAATTTCGCCGATCTCCAGCGGGAAGCCCAGCTCTTCTGGCTCGATCTCAACCGTGAGAAAGCCGGTGCGAATTTCCGCAGCAAACGGGTGATTACGCCCGTAGCCGCGCTGCGTGGAGTAACCCAGCGATAGCAGGAAACCTTCATCACCGCGCACCAACTGTTGCAGACGCGCGGAACGCGGAGAAGGATAAGACGGCGGGTCGCGCGTGATATCCACCGGCTCGCTGCCGTCATCTTCTTCACGCAGTGCCAGACCTTCGCGCGTCATCAGATCGAAGGTATGAGCGCAATTCTCTTCTAAAGGCTGTTCCGCACGCGGCGCTTGTGGCGCTTTGCCTTCAGCCAGCAAGGTAAAGTCGAGCAGACGATGGGTATAGTCATACGTCGGGCCCAGTACCTGACCACCGGGCAAATCCTTGTAAACAGCTGAGATGCGGCGTTCCAGACGCATCTTTTCGGTGGCCAGCGGCAGGCTGTCTGCAAGGCGTGGCAAGGTGGTGCGATAGGCGCGCAGCAGGAAGATAGCTTCCACCAAATCCCCGCTGGCCTGCTTAATCGCCAGCGCTGCCAGTTCACGGTCGTGGATGCCGCCTTCGGTCATCACGCGATCTACCGCCAGACCTAACTGCTGATCGATCTGCTGGCAGTGAAGTTCGTCTTTCCCTTCGCCACGGCGCAGGTTTTCCTGCAGCTGGTGGGCGGCTTCGATCGCCTTCTCGCCCCCTTTAACGGCAACGTACATCAGCAAACCCTCACGTCTGTGGTGCGTGGCAGCGCCATCATGTTTTCCCCACAGGTGAAGATCAGGTCAATCCCCTGCGGGAAGCTATGCGGGCGCTCGCGCAGGTATTCCAGCACGCTTTCCGGCAACTGAGGGGCAATCGCGCGGGATTCCAACAGGCCCGGTCCGCTAAGGCGCAGCGTCAGTCCACCGTTCAGGCTCGGCACTTCAATAATCACCGTGGTGCTTTTTTCAGGGGAGACGTTATCACCCGCTGAGAACTGCCCGATTGCGGTAGCGGATTTGGCATGCAGCAGAGCAAAAGGCGCATCAGTCTGTTCTGTCACTGGCGCACCAGTATGGAAGCGCAGATTGGTCAGCAACGCTTCGTCGTTCAGGGTGCTGTCCAGGTAGAGTGGCGTTTCACGGTCAACCAGCGTCATCAGCACGGCCGTGGCGGCAGAAGAGACGCGCCCCCAGGCGGGCAGCTGCGGCAAAGAGACCATCACGCCGGGTTCGCTCATCGCTTTCAGGATGCGGCGAAAAGCCCGCTGAGAATCGGCAACCGGATGGGTAAAGCTGGCAAGTAAAGTCATTAATTATCTCCCCGGACAAGGGTGAAGAAGTCGACACGGCTGCTGGCGATTTCGCGGGCACGCTGAGTCAGTTGCTCCTGGCGGGCGGCAGCCAGAGGCGCGATGATTTGAGTCTGGATCAGCTCTGCGCTGCTGCTTTGTTGCAGCAAGGCATCCATCAGGGCGCAGCGTTCGGCATGGTCTTTATTACGGCTGATCACGTAGCTGTAACCACAAATGCCGTCATCAAGACGGACCACGGCGCGGGTTACGGTGGTATCCCCAAGAATAAAACGGCGACCGGTGCCGCCCATTCTGGCTTGCAGGCGGGTAAGACCGGTTTCCGGAACACGCAGCAGTTCATACTGCGGATGAAGGTTCAGCGGCTGCCAGTGAGCCAGCAGTTGCGCGGGCTGGCAGTGAGCCAGCACCGAGAGCCAGCGCTGTCTTGCCTTGATCGGGTCCATTTAATGCTCCAGCGTCAGTTCAATCATGTCCGCGCGCGTCAGGCTGACGGAGTATTCCGCCAGCTGATTTTCGCCCGTGGTGTTAAGGGTGCGGACGCACAGCAAAGGAGAGTGCAGCGCAACTTCCAGCAGCTTGCTCTCTTTGGCCTGAGCGCGACGCGCGGTAATTCGGGTCTGCTTGCGGGACAACGCCAGCGACAGGTTTTGCTGCATAAAGTCATGCAGCGAACCACTGTTGAACTGTTGCAGCGTCGGCCACCAGCGCAGGTCTGGCAGAGAGTGGTTAATCACGCAAACCGGCACGCCATTCACCCGACGCAGCGTGCGCAGATGGATAATCGTATCGCCCTCGACCAGGCCAAGCGCGGCGGCGATTTCGGCATTACAGGGACGAAGCACCGCCAGCAGACGTTCGCTGGTTGGGTGACTGCCCTGCTCCAGCAGGTTCTGGCTGAAGCGAGCCTGCGAATGCAGCGGATAGTTATAAGGACGCATCAGCACCAGGATGCCCACGCCCTGCCGCCGTTGAACCAGGCCTTTATTGACCAGCTCATCCACCGCACGGCGCAGTGTGTGGCGATTAACGGCATAGCGCTCCGCCAGCTGTTTTTCGGAAGGAAGGTATTCCCCGCAGCGGTAGGTGCTGCTGAGTTCCGTTTCGAGTTGGGCAGCAATAGCCTGATATACAGTGGTCGGATGTCTGGACAGGTTCAGCATGGAAAAATCCTCAATCACAGGGAGGAGGCGGTGTCGCAAGAAGGAAAACTCCGGCGACCTGACTTTTTCAATGCAGGTATGTTGCGTGCGGAATGTGACAGCGGGGTTAAGGCTTAATGTACGGACGATGAATTTGGTTTTAGGGGGTTGGGGGTTTTGGGTTTGCTACGCAGGCTGTGGTTGAGGCTGTTGGTTTACTAATATTTATTTTTACGGCGTTTATTGCCGTAAATGAGTATTTATTTAAACTAAAAAGCGACATCAGTTTGAAAAAATGATTATCTACGGCAATAATTAACGTGAATTTCATTCTTTTCAAACCAGGTGTGGCGCTATGCTCAATCTCAACGCACGACATCAGCTTAAAAATCTGCTCCCCATCGGCATGGTGGCGACAAAACCCTGGCTGCTCGCTCAGGGTCTCAATCTGCATTTCATCGATAACGCGGTCAAGAGTCGGACATTGCTGGCACTCACGCCGGGTGTTTATGCACGCGAAGAGAAGCCGCTGCACTGGAAAGGGATCGTGACCTCGCTTCAACGAATGAGCAGCGAACCAGTCCATGTAGGTGGATTATCAGCACTGGATCTTGAAGGACTCTCACATTATCAGGCCAGAGGTAAAACGCCGCTGATCCACCTGTTCTCCGCTTCCCCACTACCTGCCTGGCTGTACAAAATTGAAATCGATGCCACTGTTGAATGGCATGGCGTGCAGCGCCTGTGGCCTGCATCAGTGATGAATAATTCTACGTTTTTGCGAGAAGATCACTGGCGTGAGTCGCTGCCTACCTTAGTCTATTCAGGGCCAGAAAAGGCTGTTCTTGAACTTCTGGCAAATGTGCCTGATAACATCAGTTTCGAACATGCTGATCAGCTTATGCAGGGACTGGCAACATTATCCCCCCGTAAGTTGGATGCGCTGTTGAAATCAAGTTGCAGTATCAAGGTGAAACGTCTGTTTTTCTGGCTGGCTAATCGATACCGGCACGCCTGGCTTAATTATCTGAATCCAGACCAGTATGAGCTTGGCACAGGAAAGCGAGAAATTGCAAAAGGTGGGAGCCTGGATAAAGCGTGGCAGATCACTGTACCTCGGGAGATGTGAATCAAAATGGACAGAGAGAGCACTTACTACAGGCAAGTCCAGTTACTGCTGCAACTGATTCCTTTCATCGCCAGACAGGACTGTTTCGCTTTAAATGTCCGTGAGGAACTGGTTGAAATGGTTAATAAGGCTCTTACTCGATCTGAACGTGATTTCCTGTTGTCGTTTAAAAACCGCACCCCGGACTGGCTACTGCTCGGACTGGACGGCATTGAACGGTTACCAGCCGTGCGCTGGAAACTTAAAAACCTGGCCAACATGAATGAGGTGAAACATGCAGAAGCTTACAAACTTCTCCAGCAAGTTTTGGGTGATAAAACCCATTTAGCCAAATTTTGACTTGCAGCCAGATGGAAGACCGTCACTATGCAGTGTAAACCTGAGTGGATAGAGCAACAAAAAGGCTCCCTAAGGAGCCTCATTTAGAAAATAGGTCAATAAGCAAAGAGCGAACTCAGACCTAGTTAATCTCGGTAATAAAATTCTCGCGAGAACGGCGTACTTTCTTCAGATTCACCAGCCAGTCACCTTCTTCTGCACGGTAGCCCAAAGGCAGGATGATCACACTGCGTAAATTTTTGGCCGACAGCCCCAGAATCTCATCAACCGCTGCCGGATCGAACCCTTCCATTGGCGTGGCATCCACTTGCTGTTCTGCTGCAGCGATCAAAGCGGAACCCAGAGCAATATAAGCCTGGCGAGCAGCGGCCTGGTAATTGGCTTCCTGACCCCGTTCGGCAACGATGCCCAACAGCATCTGACGGTAATTTTCCCAACCTTCATTGGTCATGCTGCGAACTTCATTGGTCAGATCAAACATCATATTGACGCGATCCGCCGTGATGTCGTCCCAGGCAGCGAACACCAACAGATGGGAGCAGTCCGTAACCTGAGCCTGGTTCCAGCTCACCGCTTTGATTTTTTCCCGAACTTCCTCGTTAGTCACCACCAGTAATTCAAATGGCTGCAGGCCGCTTGATGTGGCCGTGAGCCGCACAGCTTCCAGGATATGTTCCAGGGTATCGGCCGAAATTTTCTTCGAAGGATCGTATTTTTTAGTAGCGTAACGCCAGTTCAGGAGCTCGGTGATTTTGGTCATTAATCTCATCCATCGCGATATAAGTGATTGATTAGTTTTCAGTGCCGGTGATCGGTGTTTGCATCACCCACATACTAACGACAATTTGACGTGAAGCAGTAGAGCAAAACGAGGCATAAGGCCCACTGTACAAATCTGCTAATCTCATTACCAGGCGAGGAACGGATCTTCTCCAGCGGCTATCCACACTGGCACCAGACAAATTCAATACCGTGAAAGCTTAGCGGGTTCAACTCAGTGGGATACGGCAGGTTTCATTAAAGATCGCAGCCCAATCGACCGATAAATACAGAACACTCCTTCTGACCCTGAACGGGTCAAAGAGACTCTCCTGCTCATTTTTGCGCGTAAAATAGCATCGTAAAAACGGCTGCTCAACAGGCTGTAGCGTAAGCAAACAACGGATCGACCACCATGACTACTGTGATCAAACCTACCCTTTCCGCCGTTTGGTCCATGGATGCCCAGGGCATCTTCATCGCCAGTCAGGAAAGCCCTGCAGGCCTGTTGCCCACACTGCAAGGCGTTACGCTAAGTGCATGGCTCAGGCTCGCACAGGCAGATGATGATGCGAAAATTGCGCTGCAACTGACTGCGGCATTGGAATGTGTGACCCCCTTTCATCTTGAAGTGCCGATCCAGTGTCTGGACGGGATCACCCGGCGCGTGATTGTTTCAGGCCTGCCGGATTGCCAACCTGATGCTTCTCACCTTCAGTACAACGGCTTCATTCTGGATATCACCGCGCAACGCAAAGCCCTTGAAGACGCACTGCGCAAGGCAGCTGAGTACCGTCTTTTGATTGAAAACAGCACTGACCTGATCGCCCATTGCGACTCGGACGGCAGGTACGTGTCGATCTCGCCCTCTTACAGCAAAATGACAGGCTGGTCAGCCGATGAGATGACAGGC
>NZ_JBAVTT010000070.1:0-2625 GCF_049696395.1 Erwinia sp. | reverse complement strand
GGACCGCCCCAACATCACGCTTTATGGTCCGACAGATCCGGGGTTGATTGGCGGTTATGGCAAGAATCAGTGTGTACTGCGCCCTGAGCAGGGCAATAATATGGCCTCCATTACGGCGGATAAAGTCATGTCGCTGTTAATGCCATTGCTCGTCTTACCGGTATCTGTAAGCGAATGACCCACTCCTGCCAACTCAGTATTCTGATTGCAGCCTACAACTGCGAAGCTTCTCTGGCTACTACGCTCGACAGTATTATAGCTTCACTGGGTGAGGCTCTGGATCAAGCTGAAATCATCATCATTAACGATGGTTCCACGGATGGCACACAAGCGATTATCGATAACTATGCCCGACAACTCCCCCAACTCCGTAGCGCCCTCACGGCTCACAGAAACGTAGGTAAAGTTCGCAATGAGGCCGTCAGCCTCGCTACGGGGGAGTATGTGTTGATGGTCGACAGTGATGATCAACTCCTGCCCTGTGCAGTGCGGGATCGGCTGTTCACGTTGCAAGAGCAAAAACCTGACATTTTTCTCAGTAAAATCATTGAAGTGCGTGGAGAACCTGGCCAAATACCTGCCTGGCAAGCTGGCGAACCCGAACCTCTCACTCAGCATCAGTCAATCGAGCGTTTTCTTGTCCACCGGGACTATCAGGCACATTTCATCGGCCAGTTCTTTTCCCGCCGTCTGCTGCAGCAGCACGCTTTCCCGGACTTTATATGTTATGAGGACAGCTGGTTATTTCCTCTGTTATTGACTGAAAGCCAGAAGACGCTCTATTCGAATCACGGTTTCTATCTCTACAGAAAGCATGCTGGCAGCCTCTCTTCGGCCATTACTAAACAGAAAATTGACTGCCTGATTGCTGCTACTCAGCATATGGATGAGGTTCTGCCCAGTCGTTTTGCGTCGTTGATCACCTGCCACTGGCTGGATATAGCCAATCGCTACGAAGATTCTTTGCGGAGTAGTGGGCAGGACCTTCTGGTGTACAAACGTATCTGTCAGGTGAGTTTGAGCCGATTTCTGCTGGATGGAAAAATCAGACTGAGCTACAAAAGAAAAATGTTGAAAGTGCGTAAACGGGGTCGGTGAAGACCCCGGTGAAAGCCTTAGCGGGCGATGTCGTTCTCGTGATGCTTTTTCAGGAAATTAAACATCTCGCAGATAATCAACATCAACGCCACGCAAATCGTTAATTCACGACTGATGAACACCACGTCAGTCAAGCCGCTAATCACCACGCCAAACATCACCGATAGCAACAGAGCATTTTTACTTCTTAAAGAGTAGACAATCAGCACCACATAAAATAGCAGCATGACCAACGCTCCCTGAATCCCCTGCAACGTTGCGCTATCCAGTAATTCGTTATGCAAATGGACTTTCTCATACATTAACGACACTTTGTCTTTATGACGGGTTTTCACGTAGTTTTCGAAACAAGCGGTACGATCCTCTGTTTTCATCCCTAAAGGATTCCCTATGAAACAGACTGTCCCCACTTTCCACATTGCCAGACGAGTCGTTAACGACCCGAATTTGTTTCCATCAGACTGGATATACGTAGTGTATTCTTGCAGAGTCGAGTCCAGCTTAGGCTTGATCATGGGCTTGTAACTCACCCCAACCAATATCACTATCGCTGCCAGTACCGACACTAATGATTTCAGGCCAAAATGGCGAAACTGCAGGACGCCAACCAGCAGGATAATCACCGGGTACGCCGCCATCATATTGCGGGTGCCAGTCTGAACCAGCACAAAATAGGAAAGGCAAAAAATCGTCAGGCAGGCAAGGATATTCAGCGGCGTGTGCTTTTCCGATGCCAGCATAAAAAGCACCATCGTCGACAACATTGCATAGCCATAAGCCGATATTGTTGCACGGTCTAAGGAAAAAACAACCCGATGTATATCACTAAAATACTGATAGAAGCCAAAAATGGTGGCCGCACAGAATGCAAGAAGTAACCCGTTTCGGATCAGCCAGAGACTTTTAACCTGTTGAATCTTCATCTGAGAAAACAACCAGTAGCCAACGCAACAAGCCAGAAGTATGCGTTTACCCGCATTGAAGTAGTCATTAAAGTCGTTGTAAGCAGGGTCGCCTAAATACTCCCAGTAAAACCAGATGACTTTGCTCAGGCCGACGGCTGCTAACAGCCCAATAAACCACAAACGGGATTTATAAAACGTGTTCCAGTTAACTAAAATCCCGGCAAGCGAAAAATAGACGCTCCAGTAAAAGAGAACCTTGGCACCTTTAACATCAATAAAGGTCACCATAATTGTCAATAACGTTGAGGCAAGGGCAAGGAAGTAAAAAGCAGAACTGAAGTCCGTCTTTTTAAAGCTGATTTTCATGTTCATTCTCATCGCGTCCTGATGGATATATCAACAAACTTTAGTGGCTGCATATTCCGCTAAGGTCATTCCTGTCGTCCGGCTATCCAGCCAGATAAACAACTGCTCAAGATCGTCATAAAGGCGATCGATATCAGCTTCATTTTTAAAGGTCGGGCTGCCATCAGGCATAAACTCGGAAGAGTGCAGCATAAATTCGACGTAATCCGACCCCGTAGACAGTGTTTTTTCAGCAACGCCAATCATCTGTTGCACA
>NZ_JBAVTT010000069.1:0-21543 GCF_049696395.1 Erwinia sp. | reverse complement strand
CCAATGATATCGCCAGGATAGGCTTCTTCAACGTGCGAACGGTCACCGGCCATAAAGGTCAGCGCATCGGCAATCACCACGTCTTTGCCCAGACGGACCTGACGCAGCTTCATGCCTTTTTCATATTTGCCAGACACCACACGCATAAAGGCCACGCGGTCACGGTGTTTAGGATCCATATTTGCCTGAATCTTAAAAATGAAGCCGGTGAACTTCTCGTCGGCAGCGGTCACAGTACGCAGCGTAGTATTACGCGGCATTGGCGGCGGCGCCCACTCGCACAGGCCATCCAGCATATGATCCACGCCGAAGTTACCCAATGCAGTACCAAAGAACACTGGGCTCAGCTTACCGGCCAGGAACTGTTCTTTATCAAATTCATGGGAAGCGCCCTGCACCAGCTCTAACTCTTCACGCAGCTGAACAGCCAGGTCTTCGCCAATCGCCACATCCAGCTCCGGGTTATCCAGACCTTTTATGATACGGACTTCCTGAATGGTGCGCCCTTTACCGCTCTGGTAGAGGTAAGTTTCGTTCTTATAAAGGTGGTAAACACCCTTAAACAACTTGCCACAGCCGATTGGCCAGGTGATAGGCGCACAAGCAATCTTCAGCTCGCTCTCTACTTCGTCCAGCACTTCCATCGGATCGCGGATATCACGGTCCAGTTTGTTCATAAAGGTCAGGATTGGCGTATCACGCAGACGGGTAACTTCCATCAGCTTACGGGTACGATCCTCAACGCCTTTTGCGGCATCAATCACCATCAGACAGCAGTCGACCGCCGTCAGAGTACGGTAAGTATCTTCGGAGAAGTCTTCGTGTCCCGGTGTATCCAGCAGGTTGATCAGGCATTCGCGATACGGGAACTGCATCACGGAGGTGGTGATGGAGATACCACGTTGCTTTTCCATCTCCATCCAGTCCGACTTGGCGTGCTGGTTAGAGCCACGGCCTTTTACCGTACCGGCAGTCTGAATAGCCTGTCCGAACAGCAACACTTTTTCAGTGATGGTGGTTTTACCGGCATCCGGGTGAGAAATGATGGCAAAAGTGCGGCGACGAGCCACCTCTTGCATAAAGGGTGCATTAGACATGAAAAAACTCTGTTAGGTGCTGTGCTGCCGCTGCGCAGACGGCGCGGGGGCAATTTCACAGGCGATTAATCATCAATGGCCGGCATTTTCGCCGATCCGGCGGTTATAAACAATGCAGAACGCCGCGTTATCCCCATAAATGCGTAGCGCAGCGAAGCGTATTGGCTTCAGCTGCTGTTTTTTTCAACCATTTTGCGGCGGGGATTCAGGTTCTACACTGGCATAGCCTCTTGATGAATGTTCACAGCGTTGCTTAAACACAGATTCAGCCCGGGCGGTTGAGCCCTTCACGCTGCTGCTCGAATTTTTCCCGACACTGGCAACCAGCCAGATGATCGTTGATCAGCCCCAGCGCCTGCATCAGCGAATAAGTTGTTACGGGGCCTACCCACGTCCAGCCGCGTTTTTTCAGTGCCTTAGACATGCGAACCGATTCCGGCGAGGTTTTGGCACTCTTCCAGTATTCCAAATCCACGGTATGCGGCCGTTCGGCTGGCTGCGGCTCAAACTGCCAGAACCAGGCTGCCAGCGATCCCGCCTCTTCAATCAATTCTATGGCCCGCTGCGCATTATTGATGGTGGAAAGAATTTTCGCCCGATTACGCACAATGCTTGCATCTTCCAGCAGGCGAGCCACGTCATCTTCATTAAAGCGCGCCACCGCGTGGAAATCAAAATCCTTAAAAGCGCGGCGGAAGTTTTCCCGCTTGTTATAAATCAGCTGCCAGGACATGCCAGAGTGAAAACCTTCAAGACAAACCTTTTCAAACAGGCGCCGATCGTCCACAACCGGTTTGCCCCACTCATTATCGTGATAGTCAGGCATTGAAGGCTGCCAGTAGCAGCAAACGCGGCCATCGTCCGTCAGTGTCAGTCCGGCTTCTTGCAGATCTGCCAGATAGTGCTCATCCATTCTGTGTTCCCGTTGAAGACTGTTAGGAGTGCTCTGTAAAGATAAACGCTGGTCATATCCTGATGCTATACCTGACATCCGATGTAACAACCGCGTTTGGTTTTTTGCGCAGACAGCAGCTATTTTTAGACCATCATCGGCGAGACGTCTGTGGGCTTTGCTCCAGGATGCGCCATTTTTTTATCAGAAAGGGGATTTTCGGACATGAGCACAACGGATTATCAGCCAGCCAAAGTCTGGTCAGAAAACAAAGACGCCGGTGGCACCTGGGGAAGCATCAACCGCCCAACCGCTGGCGCACGCCACGAAGCGGAACTGCCGGTTGGTAAGCATCCCCTTCAGCTTTACTCAATGGGCACGCCGAATGGCCAGAAAGTGACCATTATGCTGGAAGAGTTACTGGCTTTGAACGTGAACGATGCGGAATACGATGCGCATCTGATCCGCATTGGCGAAAGCGATCAGTTCTCTTCAGGCTTTGTAGCAGTAAACCCTAACTCAAAAATTCCTGCGCTGCTGGACTGTTCGACCAAGCCCGCTACCCGAGTCTTTGAGTCCGGCGCGATCCTGCTGTATCTGGCAGAGAAGTTTGGTCACTTCCTGCCAAAAGATCCGGCAGCCCGCACTGAAACGTTGAACTGGTTGTTCTGGTTACAAGGTTCCGCGCCTTACCTGGGCGGCGGCTTTGGCCACTTCTACAACTATGCGCCGGTGAAGATCGAATACGCAATCGATCGTTTCACCATGGAAGCCAAGCGTCAGCTAGACGTATTAGACCGTCAGCTGGCAAATAATCGCTATATCGCCGGGGAAGAGTACACCATCGCCGATATCGCTATCTGGCCGTGGTATGGCGCGCTGGTAAGAGGAACCGTGTACAACGCAGCCGAATTCCTGGACGCCGCTTCCTATAAAAATCTGGTGCGTTGGGCCGATGAAGTTGCCCAGCGCCCGGCGGTTCAGCGTGGCCGCATCGTCAACCGTACCTTCGGTGAGCCATCAGAACAGCTGCATGAGCGCCACGATGCTTCTGACTTCGATCTGCGCACTGAGGATAAGCTGGCTAAATAAAGTCGCTTAACCGCACAGGGGCATCTTTCGGGGTGCCCTTTTTTTTATCCGTGAATAAGACTCCCAACGGGAAAGGCTGAGTTATCGAATAGCGACCTTATAGCCTGTATTTAAATCGTTTAATCTCAATGAAGTGAGGTATTTGAGGAAATGCCAGCCATTTATGCTGACATTTTTTTACAGAAGGGATTTTTCACCGAAAAATTCAAACTTAAGTATTAAGAATCACTTCCAGCTCTTGTAGCATTTTTACCTGCCAGGTGGGTTGAATGCCCTCAGGGCGAGGACGGTTGTCGGCATTCAGCCAGCAGGTTGCCAGCCCCGCATTTATTCCGCCCAGGATATCCGAATCAGGGTTATCCCCGACCATCATCACCCGCTCGCGCGGAGGGTTGCCCATTTCATTCAGCGCGTAATCAAAAATCGCCGGATGGGGTTTAGCATGGCCAACCTGTTCAGAGATAACCACCAGGTCGAAATAGCCCAGTAACCCCGTGCGCTCCAGGCGCGCCTGCTGTAAGGCGGTAAAACCGTTGGTAATGATCCCCATCTTAACATTCCCCTTTAGGGTGTTAAGCAGGCTAACTGCACCGGTCAGCGGCTTGCACAGATCGGCCATCGCGGCCAGGAAGCCGTCATTCAGGTCTAATGGCGTAACCTGCAACTTTGCAGCCCAGCCTTCAAAGCGCTGATGCTGAAGCTGCAAGGCGCTGATGGCGCCGTTCTGGTAATCCACCCACAGCGGTTTGTTGATCGCCTGATAATCATCGTAATCAGCGGTTGAAAAAGCCACGTCATATTGCTGAAAAAGACGCTGTAAACCGGCAAACGCATCGAAGTGAAACAGCGTATCGTCAGCGTCAAATAAGATCCAATCCCAATCTTTAAGCATCTCTCTGTCGGTCCTTATAAAGTCAGGGCCATAATAATGGCATCTTCTTTGCCGTCCGCCGTTGGGTAGTAATTACGGCGTACCGACACTTCGTTAAAATCCAGTTGCTCATACAAAGCTATCGCCGGGCGGTTCGAGGCGCGCACTTCCAGCCATAAGGTCTGAATGCCTCTTGTTTCCAGCTCGGTTATCACCTGTTGCAGCAGTTCCCGACCAATCCCTTTACGCTGAAAGGCGGGATCCACAGCCAGATTGAACAGCGTCGCTTCGTCCAGTACCACCTGAGTAATGGCAAATCCTGCCATCTGCCCACCAACGGTGATCTGAAAGTTCAGGTAACGCTCGCCCTGATTGCTGGCAAAGGTTTTTTCTGTCCAGGGGAAAGCATGACTGCGCTGCTCAATGGCAAAAGCGGTCTCAAGGTCTTGCGGGGTCAGTAAAGAAATCTGATTCATAGTGGGAAATCTGCTGCCACAGTGCACGTTTGGCACCGGCATTATGATAGAGCTCCGCAAGAACAGGCGAAGCGATCTGTGATCCGTCTGGCACGGCGGCTGGTTCAATGCCCAGACACCAGGTTGCACAGCGGATATCGTCTGGCAACATGGCCAGCTGTTCCGGGGTTAGCACCACCACTTCCTGCTCCTGCATCAACATGGCACGGAGCACATCGCTGATTAACGGATCCGTCAGCAAAGGGGGCACTTCAGCCACAATCAGCAGGCGAGTCTGTTCCGGCAGTGAGACCGCAACCTCGCCCTGTAAGGCACGCGGACGCCGCAGCGTATACTGCGTAATGCCCATTTGCTGTAATAACCAGTCACGTCTGGAGGACATCTTTATTCCCGTCTGGTCGCCCGATTGCGACGCTATGCTAGCAAACCCATCGGCCCTGCGCCAACAAAGCCACGTTTAGCGGCCTGGCTGACCGCACGAAAACAACGGAATGCAGCGTTCTCCTCCGGCAGTGCTGCAACTCTGGCTAATTTGGGTATAATCCCCGCTCTGATTCGTAAGGAGCCACCGATGTCTGCATTTAGCCCGGCCAGTGAAGTGATACTGCGCCACAGTGATGAATTTACTCAACGCCGCGTACTGTTTGCTGGCGATCTGCAGGATGACCTGCCCGCCCAACTGGACACCGTTTTGAGTCGGGTGCATACCCAACAATATCATCACTGGCAGATCCTGAGCCGCACGCTGGAAGACAACGCCCAGTTCGGCCTGGTGGCGACAGCCGAAAACGTTGCCGAGTGCGACACGCTGATCTACTTCTGGCCGAAGAACAAACCAGAAGCCCTGTTCCAGCTGGAAAATCTGCTGTCGTTGTTGCCGGTGGGCGCCGATCTGTTTGTGGTGGGCGAAAACCGCAGCGGCGTTCGCAGTGCAGAACAGATGCTGGAACCCTGGGCAAAAATGAACAAAATCGACAGCGCACGTCGCTGTGGTTTGTATCATGGCAGCCTGGAAAAGCAGGCGACGTTTGATGTGGATCAGTACTGGGATGAATATCCTCTCGGTGCATTGACCATCAAAACCCTGCCAGGCGTGTTCAGCCGTGACGGTCTGGATGTGGGAAGCAATCTGCTGCTCTCCACGCTGAAACCGCACATGAAAGGCAAAGTGCTGGATATGGGCTGTGGCGCTGGTGTGCTGTCCGCCATGTTGGCCAGCTTCTCGCCTAAAGTTCGCCTGTTTATGACTGACGTGAATGCGGCGGCTATCGAAGCCAGTAAAGCCACGCTGGCTGCTAACGAACTTGAAGGTGAAGTGTTTGCCAGTAACGTCTACTCCGATGTAAATGGCCGTTACGACATGATCATCTCTAACCCACCGTTCCACGACGGCATGCAGACCAGCCTTGATGCTGCTCATACGCTGATCCGTGGCGCGGTTAAGCATCTGAATATGGGTGGCGAGTTGCGCATCGTGGCTAACGCCTTCCTGCCTTACCCGCAGATTCTGGATGAGACGTTTGGCAGCCATGAAGTGCTGTTGCAGAATGGCCGTTTTAAAGTTTACCGTGCCGTTTTACAGCGCGCGGCGAAAGCCAAGCGTTAATGACCGAAGCGGCGATTATTTCGCCGCTTTTCGCTCAGCAAGTGCCTGATTTGCCAAACCCGCCGTGCAGAGCGTTGCTTTTTGCAGCAATCCTTCCAGCCTGACCAAATAACTGTTGACGTACACTGGAAAGTCTCTAGAATGCGCCTCCGTGGTTGCAATACAGTTTACCTGTGTTGATGGTATGCGAAGGTGGCGGAATTGGTAGACGCGCTAGCTTCAGGTGTTAGTGTCCTAACGGACGTGAGGGTTCAAGTCCCTCTCTTCGCACCATAAATCACGTTGTTCATATTACGCAGCATTAGAGCGATGGTGGCGGAATTGGTAGACGCGCTAGCTTCAGGTGTTAGTGTTCTTACGGACGTGAGGGTTCAAGTCCCTCCCTTCGCACCAATGCGGTGATATGAATAAACAGTAAAGTTCAACAGGATGCGAAGGTGGCGGAATTGGTAGACGCGCTAGCTTCAGGTGTTAGTGTTCTTACGGACGTGAGGGTTCAAGTCCCTCTCTTCGCACCAAGTTGAAACTGTCTTACTGCTTCCCCCCTCTTTCCAGAATGTTCTCTGCCCTTTCCCTGTCTCATATTTCGTTAAACACTCCCTGTTCAGACCCGATTTCTCGTCGCTGATTTTATCTTCACGCGCGGCTACTCCTTTGCCCTTAAACTTCCCTGTTTACGCTGTCACAGCATGCCGAAATTCACTGAGATTGCCGCCATGCCACCAGCAAGTGCCAGGCAGGAAGGTAATAACAGGTAATGACGCAGCCGTTTGTGATAAAGCATCGCTACGGTTGCCAACAGAGCAATCACCATCACCACTCGCCATTCACTGAACGACAGCTTCATCAGGGCGATCAGCGGCATCACCGCACAAGGCAGCAATACGCCCCAGGCGCTATCCAGTTTTTTTCCGAACATCCAGCTTACCCCCCAAAGTCCACATGCGGTGACCATTGCTATCAGCATTGTCGTACCCACATCCTTTCAAATGATAATGATTACCAATAGCATATAAGAATATTTATCACTTTGCAGCATAATTTACCGTCCTCCTGCTGAAACTTTGCCCACGCTGATGACACTCAGAATGTTAAGTGGTAAATTGACAGCGTTCACTATTAAGAAAATTCAAATAATAACAGACATAAACTATTCCACGCACGAATGACTCCGCCAATTTAGGTTACTGGTGCGGATTATTTCTCTGCAGTCACGAGTAGAAAATAATGAAATTACAAAGCTATGATGAATTGCTTCACAGCAAGCATCGGCTGTCGCTGATGCTCTTTCTCTTTTTAAACACAGCAACGTCTTTATTTTGTTTATGTAACACGAAAGGAAGCCTGGAACAGTTCCAGTTTTCACTCCCTACGCTGGCCATTGCTGTATTTTGTGCAGCGATTATGGCGTTAATGCTGTTAAGACCTGCGGGGAAATTCCCGATATTAAATGGGGTAGCCGTAATAACGGGTTTGCTCTGGACATGGCAAATTTACGATAAGTATGAAGCGGTATTTTATTTCGATGGCAGTTTTCTGGTGATCAGTCTGGTTAGCGTGTTTTTTATCAGCGCTATCGCGCTAGGCGACCATTTGCTGGCGTTTTGCCTGCACACTGCGCCGCCTTCGGTTGCCGTGCTGGTGCTGGACCACGGCCAGAATACGCTGCTGATCCTGTTCACGATTGCCCTGCCGTTGATTGGCTTTACCCTGCACCACCTGATGCAGCGCCGCAGGGATAACTTTACCCTGCGTCTGATGCGCCAACTGTATGAAGAGAAAGAGACCTACAGCGACCTCAGCATGCTTGACCCGTTAACCGGGTTGTACAATCGCCGTGGGCTGAAAAATCGCCTTGAGAACATCCTGGAGAACCACGCGGGCAGCCATTACGTGCTGTTGCTGGATATCGACAACTTCAAGGCCTATAACGACAACTATGGCCACGCGATGGGCGACCAGGCGTTAGCGCGCGTGTCCGTTGCTATCCGCGATGCGGTGCGCTCAAGGGACATTGTGACCCGCTACGGCGGCGAAGAGTTTCTGGTGCTGCTGACCAACGTTAACGAGTCGATTGCCTGCAAGCTCTCTGAACGCATCCGGCAGTACGTGCTGAATCTGGAGATCCCGCACCGTTTCAACGACCGGGTAGCCACCCATGTCACCGTCAGCGCTGGCTTTGCCCCGCTGTTCGAAGACGATTTTGATGCCGCGCTGGCAAATGCCGATCGGGCGCTGTATCTGGCAAAAAATCGGGGCCGTAATACTATTCTCTCCTATGAAGATATTGCGAAAGGCAGTCTTACCCAGCCTGCTGACGCAATGTGATTGCCTGTCTGGCCCGGAATACCGGGCCGATAGCTTTAAATAATTAATCCGTTCAATTAATTCAAATTCCCTATCCTGCCAGCTTATTGGCAATAACCCGCCCTGTCATCGTAATAAACTCATTAATGAGACAAATGAAATAAATTTGTTAATTTCAGCAGCAAAAAGGCGAGCGAAAAAAGGTCATTTACAGCAGATAAAGTCTCAGCCATCATTATTCCGTATAATTGGAATTAACGCTGCATTTCCATTGATTATCGTTAACAGGGACAGATCTGCTCTTTAAACAGTAAATAACACCTGACTTCAAATACCTGAAGCCATTCAGACTTATTTCCCCGCTGACGGTAGGGTTATATTTCAGAAAGAACGCGCCTGATCCCCCCTTTTCTTTCGCGCACAAATTGCTGCTTGTTTGTCCGTATCTGCTCAGATACAATCAAGAACGATTATCATTTGTTTTTGTACTTCGGTTTACCCTGGAAATCCCATGGCCACAATCGTTCGTCAGGCAGTTGAGTATGGTTCACATCCGCTGATCTTTTTGCAGAGCAATCGTTCGCTGGCCTCTTCGCTGCGCGCCTTGTTCAGTGAACACCGTGCTTATTTCCTGGATAGCGTGAAGCTGGGGGAGGAAGCGCCAGCCAGCAGCATGACGCTGGATCGCTGGTCCACACCGGAGAATTTCGCCCGCCTCAACGCCCAATACGGTGACTTTATCTATCGTGAGCATGGCGGGATGGAACGCGAAAACAAACCGTTGCAATCGCTCTGGGCGCAATGGTACTTCGGCCTGGTTCTGCCGCCGATGATGATGGCTCTGCTGCTGGAAAACCGCCCGCTGGACTGCTCGCCAGAGCATTGTCACGTTGAGTTCCATGAAACCGGCCGCCCAGCGACCTTCTGGTTTGATGTTCGCGAAGATGAAGAGGCGCGTTTTCTTAGCCCGCATCGCCGTATGGACCGCCTGATCCAACAGCATGTGATCCCGGCTGTCCGCGCTATTGAGCAGCACGGTGACATCAACGGCAAACTCATCTTGAGCAATACCGGCTTCGCCGTGCACTGGTTCCTGGGTGAGTTAGCTCCTCTGCTGGGCAAATCCCTGCACGCCGAGCTGGAGCACGCCTTCTTCTTTAGCAAAACCCTGCTTGATGGTTCTGACAATCCTTTCTATCGCACTATGCTCCCGCGCGACGGTGAAATGCAGCGCCGCACTTGTTGCCAGCGTTACCGCCTGCCTGAGGTTGAGCGCTGCGGAAACTGCACGTTAAGCTAAATTAACGCCTTCCCGTTTACAGTCAGTCAGCTCTGTGGCAACTTTATCCGCTTCGTTAAGTGGGAGAAAAGCATGAGCCTGGAGTCTGTACGGCAGTTTTTTGCCGAGCGCGCCCCTGATATTGGCATTATTGAGCTGGCCGAGAGCACAGCAACGGTCGCTCTGGCGGCGCGGGCACACCATGTGGAGCCCGGCCAGATTGCCAAAACCTTGTCGTTGAAGGTGAAAGATCGGGTGGTATTAATTGTGACTCGCGGCGATGCCCGCCTGGATAACCGCAAGCTGAAAGCTACGCTCGGGGCGAAAGCCCGCATGCTCAGCACAGATGAAGTGGTGAACTGGACGGGTCATCCGGTCGGCGGCGTCTGTCCCTTTGGGCTGGAAACGCCGTTGCAAATCCTGTGCGATATCTCGCTGAAGCACTATGCAGAAGTGCTGCCCGCAGCAGGATCGATCAACAGCGCCGTGCGAATTTCGCCGGAGATGCTGGCCCAACTGACTGACGCCAAATGGGTCGACGTCTGCGAAATCCCTGCCTGACCCTAAAACTGGGCGGCTCTTAGAACCGCCCTGCTCACCTGTTTCCCTCTGGCGGGATTATTCGCTCACCTTGCCTGACGAGGAGGAGATGTCCACCCCTCGCGTTTCCCTGCCGAAAGCCACAAACAGACAAATCAGCACCGCCACGGTTCCGGCGACAATCGCCATCGCTAAGCCATCGTTATCACCTACAGTTTGATTACCCGATAAAGCGAACCAGCAACAGCTTTATTCCCTCAAACAAAAAATCTTTTTTTGTTACACTGCCGGTCGTGGATTTCTTGACCAGGATGCTCAAGGCTTGTCGCTGATTCAGATGCACCGTTCACCCAACCGCTTTGCGGCCTGGCTGGCGGTAGTTGCCATTATGCTGCTGTTTATTGCCCCGGTGATTTCCAAATCACTGGCAAGCGATGCTGCCCGCCATCCAATGATGATGCCGGGAATGGATCATGAGATGGCCATGGATCATGAGATGCCGATGGACGGCAGGGCAATGGCAGAAATGTCGCCGCTTGAGCACGCAAGAATGATGCAACACCATCCGATGTCGATGATGGATGACAGCGCCTGTGGTTACTGTGTGTTGCTGGCTCACTTACCGCTGGATCTGACTCATTTACCGGTGCTGTGGTCTTCACTGCAGGCCGCAAAGCTTGCCGATCTGCCGCCGTTTCGCCCTGCTGTGGCACGGTTTATTCCGCAATTTTTCCATCCAAGAGCCCCACCCGCTTACTGAGCCTGTGTTGATAACTAAAAATATTCTGTCGTTACAGCGACAGACACCTGCTCATGCCTGAAAACAGGCGGATGGAAAACTATCATGTCGGAAAAAATCCTGGCGCAGTCTGCGCGCGCCGAACACTCCCGCAGCGCGTTGCTGCCGTTATTGCGTCGCCTGCATTTCTACATCGGCCTATTTATCGGTCCCTTTATCTTCGTTGCGGCCTTCACCGGCGCGCTGTATGCGCTGACTCCACAGCTGGAAAACGCGATCTACTCACACCAACTGTTCACCTCCAGCCAGGGTGCGGAAAAATCTCTCGCCGATCAGGTTCTGGTCGCAGAAAAGTCTATCGGCCCGCAGGCAAAAATTACGGCTCTGCGCCCTGCTCCCACCCCAGGTGAAACCACTCGGGTGATGTTCACCACGCCAGACGGAGGAACTGCCACCACCGCCGTCTTTGTCGATCCTCAGACTTTAGAGATTCGGGGCATGCTTAACGTCTACGGCACCAGCGGCGTGCTGCCGCTGCGCACCTGGCTGGATTATCTGCATCAGAATCTGCTGTTAGGTGACGTTGGCCGGAATTACAGCGAGTTGGCGGCAAGTTGGTTATGGGTTGCGTCTCTGGGCGGCCTGCTACTGTGGGCGACCAGCCGTGCGCCTGGGCGGATTAAGAAAGGCAGCCGATCGCGCGGGCAAAGCCTGCTGCGCACCCGCTACTGGCACAGCACGCTGGGTGTTGCGCTGCTGTTGGGGTTGATCTTCTTCTCCGCAACAGGCCTGACCTGGTCTCGCTGGGCTGGCGATAACATCTCATCCCTGCGTGCCCATTTTGGCTGGCTAACCCCTTCGGTGAATACCGTGCTCACGCCAAATGAAAGGCCGATGTCAGCGGATCTGAGCGAGCATGCCGATCACAGTATGCCTGGTATGAACATGCCGGAAGATGAACATGCTGAGCACCGTATGTCAGGCATGAAGATGCCTGAAGAACCGGCAACCTCTGTCAGCATCTCGCCAGAGCAATTTGATGCTGTGGTGCATACCGCCCGCGCGGCGGGGATTTCTGCCGGTAAGATAGAGATCCGTCCCACCACGCGTGCTGATAAAGCCTGGACCGTCAGCGAGATCGATCGCCGCTGGCCAACGCAGGTAGACAGCGTGTCGGTAGATCCCCGTAGCTTTGCGTTGTTGGATAAGGTGGAATTTGCGCAATTTGGCCTGCTGGCTAAGCTCACGCGCTGGGGCGTGGATGCACATATGGGCGTGTTATTCGGCTTAGCTAATCAGCTGGTTATGGCGGGATTTGCCCTCGGGCTGTGCGTGATGATTGTGATGGGCTATCGCTTATGGTGGCTGCGCCGTCCGGCTGCCGGTCAAGGTCCGCATCCAGCCGAAACGCTGATTTATCACTGGCGGCAACTGTCGCTTAGCGCCCGCTTTGCGGTGTCTGTTTGCGGTGTTGCACTGGCATTAAGCCTGCCGTTGATGGGCATCAGCCTGTTAGTGATGCTGGTGATTGATGCGGTACGCTGGCAGCGCGCGGTGAAAGTGGCTGGAAGTCGGGGTTGAGCGAAGAGCTTTAAAGGTACCGGAGCGAGGGCATTCGTCACCGGCACGCCTGGCTGAATACCATCAGGGCGGATTTCTCCGCCCTTTTTGATCGTTCGAATCTGACAGGAGCAGTTGCCATCAGCCTTAAGAAAGGGCTTTCTCCAGCATGGAGAGCAGCAGACGGTTATCCACCGTTTGCAGGACATGAACAAGTCCACCCGCTGACCGATCAATACCCACATTTACACGTAATGGCGGCCTGTAGCGCCAGGATTTTCCACGCGTTGGTCCCTCACGGACTTCCACATCAACGTAATAATCTGCCGCTGTCGCCACCTGCTGATTCAACAGCCAGGCAACCACCAGCGCATCGTGGATCCAGCAGCCCGGAAGATTGCGGGTCTGCATGGAGTAATCCATCCATGGCCTCAGCGTCTCAGTGACAAACCTCGCCAGTGGGGTATTCAGCTTAGCAATTCTGAGCAGATCGCGATGTGTCATCATCGTCTGAGTGGTGACGTCCATTGGCACTAAGGTGATATTCGCGCCGCTATTCAGCACCTTGTGCGCGGCTTCAGGATCGAGGCCAAAATTGGTGTCTTTGATGTAATCATCCAGCGCGAAGACGCCGCCCATGATGGCGATTTCCTGCACCGCTTCCACCATATCAGGATAGCGTTCCATCGCCAGCGCCACGTTGGTCAACGGCCCAATAGCCACCAGGGTGATCTCGCCAGGATTTTCGCATATCAGCCGGCCAATCGCTTCAGCCGCTTCTTCGTCAGGTGCGTCAAACGCCTGCGGCTGACGAACGCCCTGCCATAAATGTGCCAGCTTATTGCCATGCACCCGATTATCCAGCGCCTCACGCCAGGGTTCTGGGGGTTCCTTCAACGCCTGAGTGGCGCCTTTGATAACCGGGAGGGTCAGGCCTAAATTCTGGATTAAATCTTTCGCTACGTTAAAACCCTGCTCGCTGGGGGTATTCCCTGCGACCGTGGTGATTAACTCTAGCGAGATATGGGGTGACCCCAGCGCAAGCGCTATGGCCAGACCATCATCGACATTGGCACCAACGATGCCGTTTCCTGGGTCACAATCAATAATCAGTCTTTTCATTTTTTTATTATCGTTTTTGTCCGGCGCCGTGGCTGCCGGTAAAGCTACAGCCGCAGGATTCACCTATTTCCAGCTGGTGCGCAAACTCACTCAGCTGTGCCTCGCCTTCCGGGGCTGTCAGCATTGCTATGGCCCTTTTTGCCATTTCGCCAACCGGCTGTCGCACGGTGGTTAATGAAGGGACATGAAACGCTGATTGATCCGTTCCGTTAAAACAGACCAGAGCAACTTGCTCTGGCACCGTGATGTTGTGTTCCGACAGCGCCCGAATACAGCCAATCGCCTGGGTTTCGTTGCTGGCAAACAGCGCGCGAGGTAACTCGCCGCTTTTCAGCATCTGCAGCCCGGCTTCATAGCCGCCTTCGCGGGTGTAGGTGGTTGGGAATATCCACTCTGGTCGTTCCGTCACGCCAAAGTCGGCCAGCGCCTGACGCCAGCCTGAAAGACGATCCTGGGTATTAAAACGTTCCAGCGGCCCGCAGATAATGCCAATATCCTGGTAGCCGTGGCTTAACAGATGTGAGGTCACCTGAAAGGCGGCTTCACGCTCATCGACCCGCAGAATATTCACCTGCAGAGCGGGGTCGACGCGATCCAGCATCACCAGCGGCGTGCCGGTAGCCTGAATCACATCGATATAAGGATGGCGGTCGACACTGTTATAAAACAGCCCGTCAACCTGGCGGCTAAGCAGGTTATTGATCAGCTCCAACTCCCGCTTGCGGCAGTCTCCCGCATCGCCCAGCAGCATAACCATGCCGTTACTCAACGCTTCCTGCTGCAAGGCATGAGCAAATGAAGCGATAAAAGCATTGGAGATATTGGGCACAACCAGACCGTAGGTTTTGGTGGTGCCAGAAGCCAGCGCCCTGGCTACGCTATTGGGGCGGTAACCCGTTTTCTTGATCGCTGCAAGCACACGAAGCCGTGTTGCTTCGGCAACCGGCCTCGGACCATTATTGATAACGTAGCTCACCACGGCGACCGACGTGCCAGCTTCTCTGGCCACATCAGTGCGGGTAGCGCGACTTACGGTACTTTTTGCCAATGTATACCCTTTTAAAGAAGTGAACCGCCGGGAGACCAACGGTTCACCTTGTTCCCGTCAGATCGCGTCTTCCGGGTCATTAAGATCTCGCCCACGGGTTTCCGGGGCAACAAAAGTAGTCAGGAAGCCAATGGCCGCCATCGCCGCAAAATAGGTGGCAATCGGCCACCAGTGGCCTGTCCAGGTCAACAGCGCCGCGGCAACCAGTGGCGCAGTGCCGCCGGAAAGAATCGACCCCAGCTCTTTCGCCGTCGCCATTTTGGTGTAGCGATGATTCACGCCAAACATCTCTACGCCCCAGGCAGCCTGCACGCCAAAAATACCGAGCGAAGCCAGACCCATACCCACAACGATAGTAGAGATCACAATCACTGGCTCACGAGAGTCCAGCAGCATGAAGGCCGGGAAAGCGTAAAGGATCAGCAACAGGCAGAACCATCGGTAGGTAATCCGGCGACCGAAGCGGTCTGAGAGCCAGCCAGCAAAAGGAATAATCAGGAAGCCGAGCAACGAGGCCAGGAATACCGCCGTAGTGGCGACAGACTTATCCACCGCCAGCACTTTCACCACGTAACCGATGATAAAACCCTGGGCAAGATACGAAGGGCCATTCTCACCAATACGTAAGCCAACCATCACAAAGAACGAGCGGCTGCGCTTCCCGAAGCTGCGGGTATCTACAGGCGCGGGAGTCGCTACGCGGGAGCTTTCGCGCTGCAACAGCACTTCGGCTTTCTTGCGTTCAAAGACCGGGGTTTCTCTCAGATGACGGCGGATCCACAGCGCTGCCAAAGCAATCAGCGAGCTACAAAGGAACGGAATACGCCAGCCCCACTCCTGCAGCTGCTGTTGGTCCATCTGCACCACGGCAAGCCAGACCAGCGAGGCGATTAACGTGCCGCTGTTTGAACCTAGAGCAATGATCGAGGACACCAGACCGCGTTTTTCTGCCGGAGCATATTCACCCAGCATCACCGTTCCGCCCGAGAGCTCCGCTCCTGCACCAAAGCCCTGACTGAAGCGTAAAACGACCAGACAAGCCGGTGCCCACAGGCCAATTGAGGCATAACTTGGGATAAGGCCAATCAGTGTAGTAGAAGCGCCCATCAGAATGATGGTGGAGACCATGACGGTTTTACGACCTTTACGATCGCCAAGCCAGCCGAAGAACAGCGCACCAATGGGGCGGGCGATAAAGCCAACGGACCAGGTCGCGAAGGTGGCCAGAAGTGCCATTGTCGGGGTGGATTCGGGGAAGAAGACGTCGCCAAAGATAATCCCGGCGGCCAGACCATAGAGTGCAAAATCCGCATATTCCATAGCGGTGCCCAGCCAACAGGAGAAGGTGGCTCGCCAGAAATCTTTGCGCCCTTCCGGGGTAGTCAGGCGTTCATCCGCTGCAGAGGGTGCGGAACGTGAAGCCTCGTGCTGAATGCTTTGAGGAGTGGACATGAAAATTCCCTGAGATGCAGAGTGCTAATTTGCCTTCCCTGGCGAGTCCTGAGAGTCAGGAAAAATTCGCCAGTTAGGACGCTCTTTTGCTGAGCCATGGTTAAGGTCAGTAACAGGTTCCCTGGTGTTGGGAGAGTTTTATTCGTTTCCCGGTCGTTGGTTTTAAGTAACCAATCGCATCCATAACGTGAAACAAAGTGACCTTCACTGGGCAGATAAGCATCATGCGTCGCGAATTTTTACTACGAGGTCTATTCTATCTACGCGCGTAGATAATGCAATAGATCTCTTGAAATAAATTAGTGTCACTTCACATTGGGAACAGGCAATTTCAAAACAAAAACATAAAATACAGTCACTTATATAAAAAACCTGTTTTCATTGTCTTAAATTGCACTACAATACACCGAATAAACTGTACTAAAGATCGATTTTTACTCACTGTCGACCGGCTCAGTCGTGGGCATTCTAAACAGCGTTTTGTTGCAGCCAGATGAATCAACCCGTTTTGCGGGGCAAATCTTAAAATCAGCCTGCTTATTTGTCTTAACGTGAACGGAAGCTTACTCTTGAGAAAAGTCACCTGAGGGAAGGTTATGACCATAATTCTGATGCGTCACGGCAAACCGGACCACACCGTGGGCGGCCGCTTGCCGGCGCTGGCCATGACTGAATGGTCTGAAGCCTATGATTTGTCGAACGTTCAGGATGGTCCGCCCGAAAAAAGCATCCGGGTAGCAGCGATGGCAGACTATGTGGTGACCAGCCCACTCCCTCGCGCCCGTTCCTCATTGCAAAAACTGGGGCTGGAACCGGCCTGTATCGATGCGGTTTTCAGTGAAGTTTCCCTTCCCACAATGCGCCTTGCTTATCCTCATCTGCCGCCTTCGCTGTGGCTTTCCTTACTTCGCCTGATGTGGCTATGCGGTTATGCGGGCTCCGTCGAGTCATTCCAGCAGGCTGAACTGCGGGCAAGCCAGGCCGCCAACCGGCTGATCTCCCTCTCCGAACAGGGCAATGTTCTGCTGCTGGGACACGGGATCATGAACAAAATGATCGCCCGTCATCTGCGTAAAGAGGGCTGGCTGGCTGAGAAACATGCCAGCAGCCGACACTGGAGCGCCGCCATTTATCATCCGCCTGTCATCCCGCCGGGAATGGGGTGACAGGCAGCGACTTCACCACATCAATAAAGGCTCTTAACGCTGCTGGCACATGACGATGGCCGGGATAGTAAAGGGCCAGGCCTGGCGAAGGCGGACTCCACTCCTCAAGCATTGTCTGCAACTTGCCACTCTCTAACCAGGGTTCCGCCACACTGCTCGGCACATAAGCGATCCCCAATCCTGCCGCAGCGGATTCAACCATCAGTTCAAGATGATCCAGCATCAGCGCGCCCTTCACCTCCACATGCCGCTCCACGCCACGGCGGGAGAACTCCCAGCGATAGAGCTTGCCGCTGGGTAAGCGGAAGCGAATGCATTGATGCTTTAACAAATCGTCGGGTGTGGCAGGTTGGCCATTTTTCGCTACATAAGCCGGCGAAGCCACAGCAATAAAGCGCAGATCGCCGCCAAAGGGCACCGCCACCATATCCTGCGGCACATCTTCAAACAGCCGCACGCCCGCATCAAACTGCTCGCTGACGATATCGATCAACCGCCCTTCGGTGACCAGGTCCAACGATATTGCGGGGTAACGCTGCAAAAATAGCGGCACAACCTGCTGCAACAGCTGGCGTGCGGCGCTTTCACTCGCGTTGATCCTTAACGTTCCGGCTGGCTGCTGACGGAATTGTTCAACCGAACTGAGCGCACTTTCCAGCCCCTGTAAAACAGGCTTTAACTGCTTCAGCAACTGTTCTCCGGCCTCAGTCGTCGAGACGCTGCGAGTGGTTCGATGCAGCAAACGCACCGCCATCTTCTCTTCCAGCGCCCGCAGCATGTGGCTCAAGGTTGAAGGCGATAACCCCAGCTCGTCGGCGGCCTGACGAAAACTGCGCCGGGTAGCGACCAGAACAAAGGCATTTAGCGCGGTAAGATCGGGTTTGCTATTCATGGGAAATTTTCACTAACTCATGCACGATTAGACGGATAGTAGCATCAATTCTGGCGGCGTAAGGTTACCTGACACCCAACAGGAGAAACCCTATGTCCAGAACCTGGTTTATTACCGGCACCTCATCCGGCTTCGGCCTGGAAATGACTGAACGCCTGCTCGAACGTGGCGACCGCGTGGCGGCCACTTTGCGCAAACCCGCCGTATTACTGGCATTGAAAGAGCGCTACGGACAGCAACTCTGGCTGGCCCAACTGGATGTGACTGACGCCGAAAATGTGCGGAAGGTCGTTAACCAGGCCTTCGCTGATTTAGGCAGGATTGATGTCGTAGTCAGCAACGCTGGTTACGGTCTTGCGGGAGCGGCGGAAGAACTCGCCGATGCGCAAATTGAGCGCCTGATGAACACCAACGTGTTGGGATCGATTCATCTGATCCGCGCGGCATTACCCCATCTTCGTCAGCAAGATGGCGGCCGCATCCTGCAACTCTCTTCCATGGGTGGACAGGTTACCTTCCCAGGATTGAGCCTTTATCACACCAGCAAATTTGCGATGGAAGGCTTTGTCGAGACGGTCGCTCAGGAAGTGGCAGGATTCAATATTGACTTCACACTGGTTGAACCCGGCACCGCGCAGACTGGATTCACTCAGGGAATGGAGATGGCTGAACCGCTTGCCGCTTATGATGACAGCGTGATGCGGCAACTGTTGCAGAACTGGCCAACAGTCGGCGACGCGAAAAAGATGGTGCGCGAGATAATCGCCTCTGTCGACCGTTCCCCTGCGCCACGCAGGTTGACGCTAGGCAGCGATGCTTACACACTCGTTCATGCCGCGTTGACCGAACGGCTGGCGGCGCTGGAAGCGCAGAAAGAGATAGCGCTTTCGACAGACATCGACAGTTGATGTGAGTTTTAGGGGAGCAGGCAAGCTTCACTGAACACCGATCTTTGCAGCTCAGGCATCGGTCAGGGGGAATATTTTGTGGGTTCGTCTTTCTGATGTGCCACGGCCAGGATCTCTATGCCGACATTGGCTACCCGGTAAAAGATAATGTGAGAGTTGCAGGGGAAACTGAGCACGCCGGGGCCGATATCCGCACTGCGGTCCCGGCCTGATGCAGGGTTAGGCTCAAGGATGTCCTGCATCGTGGTACCTGACGCGTTGGCATACAGACCAGCGGTAACCGCACCAAAATGGCGGTATGAGTAGGCTCTGATAGCGCGGATCTGCGCTCTTGCTTGTGTGGTAAATATGACGGTCATCCGTGAACCTATTCCCCAGCGTGTTTGATTTCTTCTTTGGTCAGCTCGCTGAACACATCATCAATACTGTGCACCTCACCACGCTCTGACTGGGCAATCGACTCAGCAACCATCGCCCGCAGTTTCAATAGCTTCAACTGCTCGTAGTCGTGAAAGTCTTCAATCGACATCATCACCACTTTAGGGCGGCCGTTCTTGGTAATACTGACTGGCTCGCGCTGCGCTTTACTGATGAGCTCGCCAAACTGGATCTTGGCCTCACTGGCTGTAAAGCTGTGCATGGTTATTTCCTTCTGTCTGCAAACAGGTACGAATCGTACCTTTTCATACCCTTTTTAGCGTATTACTGCCGACACAACCAGCATCCTGGTCAGGTAAGATTTGATGATGCCATGGTCCCTTAATCCTGCTTTTACCCTGCTTTATTAGCCTCACCGTTCAACCCTAGCCGCTGCTTCAGCTGGCTACGAGAGTCCGCCAACACCTCCTCAGCCACTGCTTCATCCTGAATCGCACGGGCCAGCGCCATTGCACCGATCAACTCAGCCTGAGCTGATGAGGCCAGTGACTGCGGCTGTTGATGCCCCATCGCCTGAAGCGAACGGGCGATCACCTCCTGCATTTCCTGAATGCCAAGCGTAAAACGAGCACGAGCCTCATCCGGTAATCGACTGGCTTCGCCCGCCAGCGAAGGCATCGGACAGTTGTGCTCAGGCGCTTTGCGGGCTTCCGGAGAGAGATACGAATCGATCAGGCTGGAGAGTCGCTCAGCTCCTTCAGGCAGAGGTGATAAAGCACTCAGTCTTTCGCCGGTTTCGTTAAACATGCGGTCGATAACGTTCGCCACCAGATCATCGCGCGAGGTGAAGTGCGCATAAAAACCGCCGTGCGTCAGCCCTACTCGCTTCATCAACGCAGCCACGCCGATACCTTCTGTCCCCACGACGCGCATGATGGCTGCCGCTTCGTCCAGAATACGCTGGCGAGTGCGTTCTTTATGGGTAATGACTTCTGACATTGTGCCTCCGTTGGGGACTGAGTGGTTGATCGACTTAACTCTGCGCCTGCTTAACGTGAATAAAGGCCATAGCGCGGATGAGATGACACCCAGCTTAGGTCAGCGGTTAACAGGATATGACTATCATAATAATTATTATGACCGTCATATTCAATGATGTTCGGGCAGATGCTGAGCTATCTGATTGAAAGAATTATCTTTAATTTTAACTGAGCGGTTGCGGGCTGGTGAGTCCGTCATTTTGAGGCTATTGACAGCAAATATGATGACCATCATATTAAGCCGCATCACCAAATGATAACCATCATATTCAGGAGAGCATCATGACCACATCTACCCCAACTAAAGGTACAGCAGCTATCACCGGCGCATCGGCAGGGATTGGTGCTTTCTATGCACAACGTCTTGCGGAGCGCGGCTATGACTTATTGCTGATTGCACGAGATAAAACGAAGCTTGAAGCGCTGGCCGCAAGGTTGTCTTCAGACTATGGCGTTAAAGCCGACGTGCTGGCGGCAGATCTGATTGATCAGCAAGACCTGGCCCGCGTCGAACAGCGTCTGAGTACTGATACCAATATCACCCTGTTATTAAATAACGCGGGGATGACTGTGGCTGACGACTTCCTGGATAACGACATCGACAGCGTACAGCGGATGATTATCCTCAACGTACTCGCCCCTACTCGCCTTGCACATGCTGCGGCTAACGCCTTCAAGGCCCGCAAACAGGGCACCATCATCAACATCGCTTCCGTTCTTTCACTGGTGCATGAAATGTCTAACGGCGTGTATAACGGCACCAAATCCTTCGTTTTGAACTTCAGCCGATCGCTGGAAGCTTCGCTGCAACCGTACGGTGTGCGAGTGCAGGCCGTGCTGCCAGGTTTGACCCGCACCGAGATTTTCGAACGTTCAGGAAGATCCAGCGATGAGCTGCCAGAGCACATGCTGATGGAAGTCGATACGCTGGTAGATGCAGCCCTGGCGGGACTGGATTTGGGCGAGAGCGTGACGATCCCATCACTGGAGAAATATGAAAACTGGGAGGCCTACGATGCCGCTCGCGCAGCCCTGCTTCCAGATTTGTCGCTGAGTCAGTCTGCTTCTCGCTATCGCT
>NZ_JBAVTT010000068.1:0-34231 GCF_049696395.1 Erwinia sp. | reverse complement strand
GGCGGCTTTAGCGCGGTGGTCCCACCTGACCCCATGCCGAACTCAGAAGTGAAACGCCGTAGCGCCGATGGTAGTGTGGGGTCTCCCCATGCGAGAGTAGGGAACTGCCAGGCATCAATTTAGACCATTTTATGGTCATGACCTTCCCGGTGACATGGAAAGGGCGAAATACCTGGAATCAGAAGTTTTTCTGACTTCAGTACAGAATCGGTGGAGCGGTAGTTCAGTTGGTTAGAATACCTGCCTGTCACGCAGGGGGTCGCGGGTTCGAGCCCCGTCCGTTCCGCCACCCTTTTAGGGGCGTAGTTCAATTGGTAGAGCACCGGTCTCCAAAACCGGGTGTTGGGAGTTCGAGTCTCTCCGCCCCTGCCATTAAAAACGATCCTTTGCTTCGGCAAAGGATTTTTTTTTGCCTGCAATAAAGTGATTTCCCCTCAAAACTGCCTGTCCCCCCCTCTTCAGATGAAAAAAATGGCCAGTAAACTGACCATTCTGTTCGCTTTCCAGGCGCAAATTACTGCGTATTGACCGGAAATTTAATCAATTGGCGAATATGCGTTTGTTGGTCGCTGTTTTGTAGCCATACCGCATAAAGCGGTCTTACTGCCACCGGCGTATCCGGGATGACAACTAAATCGGGGTATTCGCTTTGCCAGATATCGGGCAAAAAAGAGCAAGCTCCGGTCGTGTGCAGCAGCTGCCGGGTTAAATGGGCGGAGGTAGTCGTCAACACCGGGACATCATCTGCGCCGGCAAGATAGCTCTCATGCTGGTGAAAATCCGCTCCCCATTCCAGCTTTATGTAGTCATATTTTTCACGTTTATCTGATTTTCGTGAGCGATACAGGGTTAAGGAGATGTGCCCAATTTGCTGGCTGGTGAGCTCATCCATTTTGGGTGCCTCAGTGGTGATCAGCAGATCCAACTGTCGTTCATGTAATTGCTTAACCAGCAAATGACGCTGGGCGACCCGAGCTTCAAGGTGCAGGCTTTCACGGTTCTCGTACAGGGTCTGTAGCCAGGGTGTAAGGTAAGCCTCCCACAATGATGCACTGGCCCCAATCGACAGCTCATGATGCTGTTGGGTGTGCGAGACTTCCTTCTTGGCCATTATCCAGGTGCTCATCAGACTTTCTGCGTAGGGCAGCAGACGCTCACCCGCAGAAGTCAGCCGTATGTTGTTACGGTGACGAGTAAAAAGGTTTACCCCTAACTGATTTTCAAGTTGTCTGATGCGAAAACTCACGGCCGATTGTGTGAGATAGAGCGCTTCAGCGGCACGTCCAAAGTGGCGAGTTCTGCTCACTTCAAGAAAGGTCTTTAGTAATTCCGTATCCACATCCATCTCCTAAAAAACATTTGTCGTTATGATTTAAATGTTTTGTTTTACACTCTGTCAAGCGTATCTAATACTCCGCGCCATAAATAGCACGGCCATAGAAGAGTTAGGAGCGTGTAGAATGGCGGAAAGCTTCGCAACAACTAATCGTTTTTTTGATAATAAACACTATCCGCGCGGGTTCTCCCGTCATGGTGATTTCACCATCAAAGAAGCCCAACTTCTTGAGCGTTATGGTTACGCTTTTAACGAGTTGGATTTGGTAAAACGTGAGCCTGTGACGGAAGAAGAGCGTCTGTTTGTTGAAGTGTGCCGCGGCGTCCGTGAGCCACAGACTGAAACAGAACGCGTATGGTCCAAGTACATGAGCCGCATTAAACGCCCTAAACGTTTTCACACCCTGTCCGGCGGTAAGCCGCAGATGGAAGGCGTGGAAGATTATACGGATAGCGACGATTAAAAGAAAAAGGGGCTACGGCCCCTTTTACATTCCCGACTCATTCCAGACTTTTCTGTAGATGGATCAATAATCTGTCGATCCCCCGATAGCTCAGAGCCTCAAGCAGATGCGCTCGCTGAATACTCTCCTCTTCTCCTAAATCTGCGATCGTCCGGGCAACCTTCAGAATACGCTGCCAGGCGCGAACGGACAGCCCTAACTGATTCAACACCTCTTCCAGCCACTCAGCATCCAGCTGCGTGATCCTGCAATCGCGTTTAATTGCTGTCGGTTGAAGCAGAGCATTAATCTTTCCGGCACGTGCAAGTTGGCATTGCCGGGCTGCACATACCCTCAGTCGAACGTCGGCACTGCTTTCACAGGTGTCATCTTGTCTGCTCAACGTTCCTGGTGGCAGAAGAGGGACTTCCAGCGACAGATCGAAGCGATCCAAAAACGGGCCCGACAGTTTGTTGAGATAGCGCAGCGTCTGCTGAGGTGTGCTGCGGTTATGCGTGCCATGATAATGGCCGGTTGGGCTTGGGTTCATCGCTGCAATCAACTGAAAGCGGGCCGGGTAGGTCACTTTTGCTCTCGCTCGCGAAATACAGATCTCGCCTGACTCGAGGGGCTCTCTGAGCGCATCCAGGGTTTTACGTTCAAATTCTGGCAGCTCATCCAGAAAAAGGAGGCCATTGTGTGCAAGGGAGATCTCTCCGGGTTTAGGCAGCGAGCCTCCACCCACCAGAGCATAGCGTGATGAAGTGTGATGAGGAGCCCGGAAAGGGCGCTGTCGCCATTGTTGATGCAGAACACCTGTGCTGACCAGGCTGGCTATCGCCGCGTTCTCCAGGGCCTCCTCATCGCTTAATGAGGGCATCAATCCTGTCAGCCTGGTGGCAAGCATGGTTTTCCCCGTGCCCGGTGGGCCGATCAACAGCAGGTTATGCCCACCAGCAGCACAAATTTCCAGTGCCCGTTTCGCCTGTTGCTGACCCACGATTTCGTTCAGGTCTCCTCCTTGCCATTTCACCTCTGGCAACTCACACCGCGCTTCTTCAAGCATTGTGTGACCTGTCAGAAAGCTACAAACAGTGAGCAGATGGCTGCTCAGCAAGCTTTTCCCCTGGCGGATCATGCCTACCTCGTCAAGATTATCGCTGGATAAGATCAGCTGGCGCTGTGCCTGAGCGGCAGCGATTGCTGCAGGAATAGCGCCCTGTACGCCACGGAGAGCACCTGTTAAGGCTAACTCGCCCAGGAATTCATATTGCGCCAGTTTCTCCGCAGGGATCTGCTCTGAGGCCGCCAGAATCGCTATCGCAATGGGAAGATCGTATCTGCCTCCCTCTTTAGGGAGATCGGCAGGCGCAAGATTGACGGTGATTCGTTTGGCGGGAAAGGTGAAGCCACAGTTGATGATCGCACTGCGTACTCGATCACGGGCCTCTTTCACCGTCGTTTCAGGCAGACCAACCAAAGAAAGTGCAGGCAGACCATTACTCAGATGGACTTCTACCAACACCAAAGGTGCCTCGATACCAATTGCGGCACGGGTATAGGCGAGAGACAGCGACATAGACACTCCTTGTTTATCGCAGTCTGACTTTGCAGAGGAAAATTTACGAGTGCCCGCAACCGGTTCACTGAGCCTGCCCGCAAAAAATATTACGTTGCTGACAAATTCTGGCGTCGGCGTTCGGCAGGGCTCTCACCTTGAACGGTGTTTTTTTCATCTGAAGTCATTGCGGCGGGTGAGTAATGAATAATTTTCAGTATCTGGCTTATCCCCTGAATAACCATCGCTTTTTCGAATATTGCAGCGCAGAGCATAAAATAAAATGATGAAAAAAGTTGAGTTTGACTCGCCAACTGTGATAACTCTGTAGGCATTACTTCGAACAAGCGAAATTATCGAATACAAATGAAAGCCCTTCTACGAGTCGTCAGCCTAGTCATTATTAACGTCGTCGTGATTATTATCACGCCGTGCGGGGCTACGCTCGGAGAAAGAAAGGCTTAAAAATCAAGCCTGATTTCGAAAGAACCCCCGCACCGAAAGGTCCGGGGGTTTTTTTTTGGCAGGTTATCCATGACAGAGGAACAGAAGATGAACAGTAGAATAAAATGCTGTTGTTCCCAGCCAGAGGCGGGGAAATAACTATGAATGGTGCTCAGTGGGTGGTTCAGGCGTTGCGTGCGCACGGTGTCGAGACAGTATTCGGCTATCCGGGTGGGGCGATTATGCCCGTCTATGATGCGCTCTATGACGGTGGCGTCGAACACCTACTTTGTCGCCATGAGCAGGGCGCAGCAATGGCCGCTATCGGCTATGCCCGTTCTACTGGAAAAGTCGGCGTCTGTATTGCCACTTCCGGACCTGGTGCCACGAATCTGATCACCGGCCTTGCTGATGCCATGATGGATTCAGTTCCTGTAGTGGCCATCACCGGTCAGGTTTCCTCTGCCTTTATCGGTACAGATGCATTTCAGGAAATCGATGTGCTCGGGATGTCCTTGTCCTGTACTAAACACAGTTTCCTGGTCGAGTCGTTGGATGAATTGCCCGAAGTGATGGCTGAAGCCTTCGCCATTGCGCAGTCTGGTCGTCCCGGCCCGGTACTGATCGACATTCCTAAAGATATTCAGCTGGCGAGTGGCGAGTTAACGGCCCATCTGTTGCCTGTTGAAGCTGAAACCGAGCATCCTCATCAGGAATTGCAGCAGGCCAGGGCTATGCTGGCGCAGGCGAAGAAGCCAATCCTCTATGTGGGCGGCGGTGTTGGCATGGCCGGAGCTGTTGAGGCACTCCGCGCTTTTGTTAAAGAGACCGGCATCCCAACTGTTGCTACTCTTAAAGGATTGGGCGCGCCCGATGCTGAAGACCCGTGCTACCTGGGGATGCTGGGAATGCATGGCACCAAAGCCGCTAACTACGCAGTACAGCAGTGTGACTTGCTGATTGCTGTTGGTGCCCGCTTTGATGACCGCGTAACGGGTAAATTAAACACCTTCGCACCGCACGCCAGCGTGATCCATATGGACATCGACCCGGCCGAATTGAACAAACTGCGCCAGGCGCATGTGGCATTACGCGGTGACTTGAATAAAATGCTGCCAGACTTGTACCATCCGGCAGACATTAGCGCCTGGCGCGAGCACGTAACCGCGCTGAAAGCGGAAAACGGCTGGCGCTATGATCATCCAGGCGAGGCTATCTTTGCTCCGCTGTTCCTGAAGCAGTTATCCGATCGTAAACCTGCCAGCGCTGTAGTGACGACTGACGTAGGACAGCATCAAATGTGGGCAGCGCAACATATGAGTTTCAACCGCCCGGAGAACTTCATCACCTCCAGCGGGCTGGGTACGATGGGCTTTGGCCTGCCAGCGGCAGTAGGTGCGCAGGTTGCCCGCCCTGATGATACGGTGATCTGCGTTTCCGGTGACGGCTCCTTCATGATGAATGTGCAGGAACTTGGCACCCTCAAACGTAAGCAGCTGCCGGTGAAAATCGTGCTGATGGATAACCAACGTTTAGGCATGGTTCGCCAGTGGCAGGAGCTGTTCTTCTCCGAGCGCTATAGCGAAACCAATCTGTCTGACAACCCAGATTTCCTTACCCTGGCCAGTGCGTTTAATATTCCTGGCCAGCGCATTACCCGTAAAGACCAGGTCGACGCCGCATTAGACGCTTTGCTGCACAGTGAAGGGCCATACATGCTCCACGTCGCCATTGACGAGCATGAAAACGTCTGGCCGCTGGTACCGCCTGGTGCCAGCAACGAAAATATGATGGAGAAAACCTCATGATGCAGCATCAATTGTCTATCGAAGCCCGCTTCAGACCCGAAATACTGGAGCGGATATTGCGGGTTGTCCGGCACCGTGGTTTTCAGGTGTGTGCGATGAATATGGCTTCCGGCAGCAGTACCGACAATATTAATATTGAAATGACCGTTGCCAGTCAGCGCTCAGTCGATTTACTGTCAACACAATTAAGCAAGCTGATGGATGTCGCATGCGTCCAGATCCAACAACAGACAACACAACAGATCCGCGCCTGAGCGCGAAAGGAAAATAAGAATGACGAAGAAAGCTGACTTTATCTGGTTCAATGGCGAGATGGTTAAGTGGGAAGACGCGAAGGTCAGCGTGATGTCCCATGCACTGCATTACGGTACGTCTGTTTTTGAAGGCGTCCGCTGCTACGACTCGCACAAAGGCCCGGTAGTCTTCCGCCATCGTGAACATATGCAGCGCCTGCACGACTCTGCAAAAATCTACCGTTTCCCGGTCAGCCAGAGCGTTGACGAACTGATGGAAGCGTGCCGTGAAGTGTTGCGCGTGAACAACCTGAAAAGCGCCTATATCCGTCCGCTGGTGTTTGTTGGTGACGTCGGCCTGGGTGTTAACCCGCCAGAAGGTTTCAGCACAGACGTTATCATCGCTGCCTTCCCGTGGGGCGCGTACCTGGGTCCGGAAGCACTGGAGCAGGGTATTGATGCTATGGTTTCTTCCTGGAATCGCGTTGCACCAAACACCATCCCAACCGCAGCGAAAGCAGGCGGCAACTACCTGTCCTCTCTGCTGGTAGGCAGCGAAGCTCGCCGCCACGGCTATCAGGAAGGCATCGCACTGGATACTCAGGGCTACATCTCTGAAGGTGCCGGTGAGAACCTGTTTGAAGTGAAAGAAGGCATTCTGTTCACGCCTCCGTTCACCTCTTCTGCTCTGCCAGGCATTACTCGTGATGCGATCATCAAGCTGGCTAAAGATATGGGTATCGAAGTTCGTGAGCAGGTTCTGTCACGTGAATCTCTGTACCTGGCTGACGAAGTCTTCATGTCCGGTACTGCTGCTGAAATCACGCCGGTTCGCAGCGTCGACGGTATCCAGGTGGGTGAAGGCAAGCGCGGTCCGGTTACTGCCCGCATACAGTCTGCTTTCTTCGGCCTGTTCACCGGCGAGACAGAAGACAAATGGGGCTGGCTGGATTCGGTCAACCCATAATAAAAAATACCTGAGCGGGCGTCGTATGACGCCCGCGCACTAGCTGATTTTGGAGTATGAGCATGCCTAAGTTACGTTCCGCTACCACCACACATGGCCGCAATATGGCCGGTGCCCGTGCCCTGTGGCGCGCCACTGGAATGACCGATGACGATTTCGGTAAGCCAATCATTGCGGTAGTTAACTCCTTTACCCAGTTCGTCCCGGGCCACGTTCACTTGCGCGACATGGGGAAACTGGTTGCTGAGCAGATTGAAGCTTCCGGCGGCGTGGCAAAAGAGTTCAACACCATTGCCGTGGATGATGGGATCGCGATGGGGCATGGTGGCATGCTTTACTCCCTGCCTTCGCGCGAATTGATCGCTGACTCCGTCGAGTACATGGTGAATGCTCACTGTGCCGATGCGATGGTTTGTATTTCCAACTGCGATAAAATCACCCCGGGGATGCTGATGGCTTCCCTGCGTCTGAATATCCCAGTGATCTTTGTTTCTGGCGGCCCGATGGAAGCCGGTAAAACCAAGCTCTCTGACAAAATCATCAAGCTGGATCTGGTTGATGCGATGATCCAGGGCGCAAACCCGAACGTCAGCGATGCCGATAGCGAGCAAATCGAACGTTCAGCTTGCCCAACCTGTGGTTCCTGTTCAGGGATGTTCACCGCCAACTCGATGAACTGTCTGACCGAAGCGCTGGGCCTTTCCCAACCGGGCAACGGGTCGCTGCTGGCTACTCACGCAGACCGCAAAGATCTGTTCCTGAATGCCGGTAAGCGCATTGTAGAACTGACTAAACGCTGGTATCAGCAGGATGATGAAAGCGCGCTGCCGCGTAACATCGCCAGCAAAGCCGCGTTTGAAAACGCCATGACGCTGGATATCGCCATGGGCGGCTCCACCAATACCGTTCTGCATCTTCTTGCCGCTGCGCTGGAAGGCGATATCGACTTCAATATGTCTGATATCGACCGCCTGTCACGCAAAGTGCCGCACTTGTGTAAAGTGGCACCAAGCACCCCGAAATACCATATGGAAGACGTGCACCGTGCTGGTGGCGTATTCGGTATCCTCGGTGAATTAAGCCGTGCAGGCTTGATGCAACAAAACGTTCGTAACGTGTTGGGCCTGACGCTGCAGGAAACGCTGGATCAGTACGACATCATGCTGACCAAAGATGAAGCCGTGAAAAAAATGTTCCGCGCTGGTCCTGCAGGCATCCGTACTACCCAGGCGTTCTCGCAGGATTGCCGCTGGGAAACGCTGGATGACGATCGTAAAGAAGGCTGTATTCGCACGCGTGAATTCGCCTTCAGTCAGGACGGCGGTCTGGCCGTGCTTTACGGTAACCTCGCTGAAGATGGCTGTATTGTTAAAACAGCTGGCGTGGAAAAAGAGAGCCATACTTTCCGCGGCCCGGCCAAAGTGTACGAAAGCCAGGATGACGCAGTTGCTGCGATCTTAGGCGGCAAAGTCGTTGCTGGTGATGTGGTCGTTATCCGCTACGAAGGTCCTAAAGGTGGGCCTGGCATGCAGGAAATGCTGTACCCAACCACTTATCTGAAATCAATGGGGCTGGGCAAAAGCTGTGCGCTGATCACCGATGGACGTTTCTCTGGCGGTACCTCTGGTCTGTCAATCGGCCATGCTTCACCAGAAGCGGCTAGCGGCGGAACCATTGCGCTGGTGAGAGACGGCGACATCATTGATATCGATATCCCGAATCGCGGCATCAAAGTTGATGTGCCTGACAACGTGCTGCATGCCCGTCGTGAAGAAGAACAAGCTCGCGGTAGCGAGGCCTACACGCCACATGGTCGTGAGCGTGAAGTCTCTTATGCCCTGCGCGCTTATGCCTTACTGGCAACCAGCGCGGACCAAGGCGCGGTGCGTGACAAGAGCAAGCTGGGAGGCTAACAACGATGGCTGAGTCTCAAACGTTACCCGACCAGCCTTGCGGCGCGGAGTATCTGCGGGCGGTTCTCCGCTCGCCGGTTTACGAAGTGGCGCAGGTCACCCCGTTGCAGAAGATGGAGAAGATCTCTTCCCGTCTGGGCAACACCATTTTGGTTAAGCGTGAAGATCGTCAGCCGGTGCACAGCTTCAAGCTGCGCGGGGCTTACGCGATGATCGCGACGTTAAACGAAGAGCAGAAAGCGCGCGGGGTGATTACCGCTTCCGCAGGCAATCATGCTCAGGGTGTGGCACTGTCTGCTTCTAAATTAGGGATTACCTCCCTGATTGTGATGCCAGTGACCACCGCAGATATCAAAGTGGATGCGGTGCGGGCGTTTGGCGGTGAGGCTTACCTGTTTGGCGCCAACTTTGACGAAGCAAAAGCCAGGGCGATCGAACTGGCGGAACAGAAGGGTTACACCTTTGTGCCCCCGTTCGATCATCCAATGGTGATCGCCGGGCAGGGTACGCTGGCGATGGAACTGTTGCAGCAAGATGCGCACCTCGACCGCGTATTTGTGCCAGTTGGCGGCGGCGGTTTAGCGGCTGGCGTTGCCGTGCTGATCAAGCAGCTGATGCCGCAGATTAAAGTGATCGCGGTGGAAGCGGAAGATTCGGCCTGTCTGAAGGCCGCGCTCGATGCTGGTCATCCTGTCGATCTGCCGCGTGTTGGCGGCTTTGCTGAAGGTGTGGCCGTGAAGCGCATCGGCAATGAGACCTTCCGTCTGTGTCAGGAATATCTCGACGACATCATCACCGTAGACAGCGATGCCATCTGTGCCGCCATGAAAGATCTGTTTGAGGATGTTCGTGCCGTTGCGGAACCTTCCGGCGCTCTGGCGCTGGCAGGCATGAAAAAATACATTCAACAGCATCAGATCAAAGGTGAACGTCTGGCGCATGTGCTTTCTGGTGCGAACGTAAACTTCCATGGTTTACGTTATGTTTCGGAGCGCTGTGAGCTGGGTGAGCAACGTGAGGCTTTGCTGGCCGTAACCATTCCTGAGCAGAAAGGCAGCTTCCTGACGTTTTGCCAACTGCTGGGAGGCCGCTCGGTCACCGAGTTCAACTATCGCTATGCCAAAGCCGATAACGCCTGCATTTTTGTTGGCGTGCGCCTGACGCGGGGTCTTGAAGAACGAAGCGAGATCCTGCAGTTGCTCGAAGAGGGTGGCTACAAGGTTGTCGACCTCTCCGACGATGAAATGGCCAAGCTGCATGTGCGCTATATGGTTGGCGGGCGTCCTTCAAAACCGCTGCGCGAGCGTCTGTTCAGCTTTGAATTCCCAGAGGCGCCGGGTGCGTTGCTACGCTTCCTGCAAACGCTGGGAACGCACTGGAACATTTCGTTGTTCCATTATCGCAGCCACGGCACGGATTATGGTCGCGTGCTGGCAGGATTCGAACTGAGCGACAGCGAGCCGCAGTTTGAAGAGCACCTGGCTGAGCTGGGCTATGATTTCCACGATGAAAGTAATAACCCGGCCTTCAGCTTCTTCCTGGCAGGCTAGTTACATCAGTGCCCAAAACGCATCGATAAGCGGCTCATTGAGCCGCTTTTTTTGTACGCATACGCCCAGTTCGAACGGCGCGACCATCTCCACGTTATCCAGCTCAAGAATACGATTTCGCACCGATTCCGGGCTGTTCTCCAGCACCACATCCGGCAGCAAAGCGATGCCACATCCCAGCGCGACCATTGACACGATCGCTTCATGGCCGGCAACCGTAGCGTAAATCAACGGATTAGGAATACGACGACGGCGGAACCATAAATCAATGCGCTGCCTCGCCGGTCCCTGGTCGGGCAGGATAAAGGGGATCTCTGACCAGTCTGGTTCAGCTTCTGTGGCCTGAGTGCGAACCGGGCAAGGAAGCGCCGGGGCGATCAACACTAGCGGGATCAGACCAATCGGCGTAAAACCGATACTGGCTGGCAGTGTTTCCGGCCTGCCGGCAATAGCAATATCCGCCTCTGTGCTTTGCACTTTCTCCACCGCATCGGCGGCATCGCCGGTTGTCAGCTTAATTTCCACCAGAGGATGTTCAGCGCGAAAGCGATCCAGTATTGGGGGTAAGTGGCTGTAAGCCGCCGTCACCGAACAGAAAAGCCGAAGCTCTCCACTCAGCGATGGGCCATTCTGACCAATGGAATGCAGCAGGTGCTGATACTGCAAAAGCGTGTGCTGGGCGAACTGGCGAAGCTGCTCGCCAGCATCTGTCAGCGTTACCGTGCGGTTATCTCGCAGAAACAGTGCCTGGCCCAGGTCTTCCTCCAGCCGCTGGATTTGCCGTGACAAGGTGGAGGGACTGACGTGCATCGCCCTTGCGCTGCGGCCAAAATGGCGGCTTTCAGCCAGATGAAGAAACAGTTTCAGGTCGCGTAAGTCCATACAATTCAGGCCTCAATTTCACGTTGCAGTTTTTGCAATATCACGTTGTTAATATATCAATTTAAGCAATGCATTTCCTGTCATATGATAAGGTTTATACAGGGTAAGCCGCTGACGGCTCTCCCGCCTTATTAAAAGACCCAAACAACCCTATACGGAGTTACCATGGCTAACTATTTCAATACTTTGAACCTGCGCAACCAGTTGGCGCAATTAGGTAAATGTCGCTTCATGTCCCGTGAAGAATTTGCTGATGAAGCCAGCTACCTGAAAGGCAAAAAAGTCGTCATCGTTGGTTGTGGTGCTCAAGGCCTGAACCAGGGTCTGAACATGCGTGACTCCGGTCTGGACATCGCTTACGCCCTGCGTTCAGAGGCGATTGCTGAGAAGCGTGCTTCATGGCGTAAAGCGACTGAAAACGGTTTCAAAGTAGGTACCTACGAAGAGCTGATCCCTCAGGCTGACCTGGTTGTTAACCTGACGCCAGACAAGCAGCACACTTCGGTTGTTCAGGCGGTTCAGCCATTGATGAAAGACGGTGCAGCGCTGGGTTACTCTCACGGTTTCAACATCGTTGAAGTGGGTGAGCAGGTTCGTAAAGACATTACTGTAGTGATGGTCGCGCCGAAGTGCCCAGGCACCGAAGTGCGTGAAGAGTACAAGCGTGGTTTCGGTGTGCCAACGCTGATCGCGGTTCACCCGGAAAACGATCCTAAAGGCGAAGGCATGGCGATTGCTAAGGCCTGGGCTGCGGCAACTGGCGGCCACCGTGCCGGTGTTCTGGAATCTTCCTTCGTTGCTGAAGTGAAATCCGACCTGATGGGCGAACAAACTATTCTGTGCGGTATGCTGCAGGCTGGTTCACTGCTGTGCTTCGATAAGCTGGTGGCAGAAGGGACGGATCCTACTTATGCTGAAAAACTGATTCAGTTCGGTTGGGAAACCGTGACCGAAGCGCTGAAGCAGGGCGGCATCACGCTGATGATGGACCGTCTGTCTAATCCAGCTAAAGTGCGTGCTTTCGCTCTGTCTGAGCAGCTGAAAACCATCATGGCTCCGCTGTTCCAGAAGCACATGGATGACATCATCTCCGGTGAGTTCTCTTCCGGCATGATGGCTGACTGGGCGAACGACGATAAGAAGCTGCTGGGCTGGCGTGAAGAGACAGGCAAAACTGCCTTCGAGACCGCTTCCCAGTTCGAAGGTAAAATTGCTGAGCAGACTTACTTCGACGAAGGCGTGGTAATGATCGCGATGGTAAAAGCAGGCGTTGAGCTGGCCTTCGAAACTATGGTTGCTGCGGGTATCATTGAAGAGTCAGCTTACTACGAATCTCTGCATGAGCTGCCGCTGATCGCCAACACTATCGCTCGTAAGCGTCTGTATGAAATGAACGTGGTTATCTCTGACACCGCAGAATACGGTAACTACCTGTTCTCTTACGCGGCAGTTCCCCTGCTGAAAGAGTTCATGACCACTCTGCAGGCCGGCGATCTGGGTAAATCAGCAGCGACTTCAACCGAGATCGATAACGCTCAGCTGCGTGACGTGAACGAAGCGATTCGTCATCACCCAATCGAAGCTGTAGGCAGCAAACTGCGTGGCTACATGACCGATATGAAACGTATTGCTGTTGCAGGTTAATGCCTGTCTGACGGGCTGGTTTCTCCGGCCCTGAAGCAAAAAAAAAGAGCGGGCTGCGCTCTTTTTTTTCGTCTGTCATCCGGCAATCAGTTGCGGTACAACACTTTGATGATGTGGTAACCGAACTGGGTATGCAGAGGACCATAAGGCACGATAAGTGGGCATGAGAACACCACTTTATCAAACGCTGGCACCATTGCGCCCTGTTTGAACTCGCCTAAATGGCCACCTTTTTTGCCTGACGGACAGGTGGAGTGCTTTTTGGCCAGCTTTTCAAAGTCTGCGCCTTTCTCCAGCTCAGCCAGAATGTCCTGAGCCAGTTTTTCTTCCTTAACAAGGATATGGAGTGCTGCTGCGGTTTTTGCCATGATCGTACCTTGAGTCATAGGGATGCTGCTGGCTATACTACCACGCTGAATTTCTCTTTCCTTCTGTCATTTCATCGAGCGACTTTCCTATGCGTCTGAATCCTGGCCAACAACAAGCCGTCGAATTTGTTACCGGGCCGTGCCTGGTGCTGGCTGGTGCGGGGTCGGGCAAAACGCGCGTGATCACCAACAAAATCGCCCATCTGATCCGTGAATGCGGCTATCAGGCTCGCCATATCGCCGCTGTCACCTTTACGAACAAGGCCTCACGCGAGATGAAAGAGCGTGTAGCGCAAACTCTGGGGCGCAAAGAAGCCCGTGGATTAATGATTTCCACTTTCCATACCCTGGGGTTAGAGGTCATCAAGCGCGAGTATGCCGCGTTGGGCATGAAGTCGAACTTCTCGTTGTTTGACGATCAGGATCAGCTGGCGTTGCTGAAGGACCTGACAGAAGAGTGGCTGGAAAATGACAAGACTCTGTTGCAACAGCTGATATCGACGATCTCCAACTGGAAGAACGATCTGATGGATCCTTCCCGTGCGGCGGCTGGCGCTGTGTCTGAGCGGGATAAACTTTTCGCTCACTGTTATGGCCTGTATGACAAGCATCTGAAGTCCTGCAACGTACTGGACTTTGACGACTTGATCCTGCTACCGACCTTGCTGTTCCAGCGCAATAAGGAAGTGCTGGAACGCTGGCAACAGCGCATCCGTTACCTGCTGGTGGATGAATATCAGGATACCAACACCAGCCAGTACGAACTGGTGAAGCTGCTGGTAGGGGCGCGCGCGCGTTTTACCGTGGTAGGCGATGACGATCAGTCAATCTACTCCTGGCGCGGTGCCCGGCCACAAAACCTTGTGCTCCTTAGCGAAGACTTCCCTGCGCTACAGGTGATTAAGCTGGAACAAAATTACCGATCCACAGAGCGCATCCTGAAAGCAGCCAATATCCTGATTGCCAATAATCCCCATGTGTTTGAGAAACGCCTTTTCTCCGAGCTGGGTTATGGCGCAGAGCTGAAAGTGGTCACTGCCAACAATGAAGACCATGAGGCTGAGCGAACGATTGGTGAACTGATCGCCCATCACTTCATCAATAAAACGCAGTACAAGGATTACGCGATCCTGTATCGCGGCAACCATCAGTCGCGCGTATTCGAAAAAATGCTGATGCAGAACCGCATTCCCTACCGCATCTCAGGGGGAACGTCCTTCTTCTCCAGGCCGGAAATTAAGGATCTGCTGGCCTATCTGCGGATCCTGACCAATCCGAACGATGACAGCGCTTTTATGCGCATTGTGAATACGCCAAGGCGTGAAATCGGCTCGGCGACGTTACAGAAGCTGGGCGAGTGGGCGATGCAACGTAACAAAAGCCTGTTCACTGCCAGCTTTGATATGGGCCTTGAGCAGACGCTTACAGGGCGTGGTCTGGAGTCACTTCAGCGCTTCACTTTCTGGCTTCAGGAAGTGGCTCAGCTCGCAGAACGTGAGCCCGTGGCCGCCGTTCGCGATTTGATCCGTGGCATCGACTACGAAAGCTGGTTGTTTGAAACCTCTGCCAGCCCAAAAGCGGCTGAAATGCGGATGAAAAACGTCAATACGCTGTTCCAGTGGATGACGGAAATGCTGGAAGGCAGTGACATCGATGAAGCGATGACGCTGACTCAGGTTGTCACCCGTTTTACGCTGCGGGATATGATGGAACGCGGCGAAAGCGAGGAAGATATGGACCAGGTCCAGCTGATGACGCTGCATGCTTCCAAAGGGCTGGAATTCCCCTATGTCTATTTAGTCGGGATGGAAGAAGGGCTGTTGCCGCACCAAAGCAGCATTGATGAGAACAATGTCGATGAAGAGCGCCGCCTTGCCTACGTAGGCATCACGCGTGCCCGCAAAGAGCTGACCTTCACCTTATGCCGCGAACGTCGTCAGTACGGTGAGACGATCCGTCCTGAACCGAGCCGTTTCCTGATGGAGCTGCCGCAGGATGATTTGACGTGGGAAACCGAGCGCAAAGTTGTCAGTGCTGAACAGCGTATGCAGACAGGGCAAAGTCGGGTAGCCAATCTGAAGGCAATGCTCGACAAGGCGAAAGGGAAGTAGAGCCAAAGCGAGATAAAAATGAAAAGGGGCTGAATCAGCCCCTTTTTACTGCCAGTCACTCAGCCGATTGTCAGCGGCCAGTGAACGTAGCTTTGCCAGTGGCATTCCTGCTCCAGCAGCTCTGCACGAAGCGGGTGTGCTTCCAGCCAACCTGCTGGCAGAGTGACATGCAGCGCATCGTCATCAGCATGCAGGCGAACCGCGGGCAAGGTATCGTCACGTCGACGGCTGGAGAAAATAATTGCCAGACGCAGCAAACGACAAAGTCGTTCAGCCATTCTTGGTGGGATCGCATTTTGCTGGCTTAGTACCGCCAGATCGATGCTGTTGACCTGATTTTGCAGCAAAGTAGCTAACAGTTTTTTTTGTGCGGGGGTAAAGCCAGGCAGGTCGAGATGGCGAATCAGATAAGCGGCGTGTTGCGGAGCCTGTTTGAAATCGACACTCAGTCCGATTTCATGCATCAGGCAGGCACTGTCCAGAAGATCCCGACATCGGTCGTCCAGCTTCCAGCTGTGGCTGATCTGGCGGACAAAACTTTCTGCCAGATTGCGCACGCGATCGGCCTGCTCCGCATCAATAGTGAAACGACGTTGAATATTTCTCATCGTACGGCTGCGAATATCGCGATCTATGGGCAGGTGCAACATGCCATATACCAGCCCTTCACGTAGGGCACCGCCAGCCAGCGTCATGCTGTTGATGTTGAGCTCGGTGAAAATGGCAATCAGAATCGACAGACCGCTTGGAAACACCAAGGCGCGTTCCAGCGTCAGCCCTTCGATCTCCAACTCTTCGAGCTTACCGCACTGAATGGCTCGCTGCTTCAACTGCTGCAGTTTGCTCAGGGTGATGCGCTCATCCATGCCCTGAGCCATCATAATTTCCTGCAACGCCTGTACGGTGCCAGAAGCACCAACACAAACTTGCCAGCCCTGTTCACGTAACTGGGCCGCAATCGGGCGAATCATGGCGCGGGCGGCTTGTTCAGCCTGTTCGAAATTGGCTTTCGCCAGATGACGATCGCCAAAATAGCGCTCAAGCCAGGTAACGCATCCCATCGACAGACTGAACAGGGAAGTCGTCTGCGACCCGCTTCCAGTAACCAGCTCCGTGCTACCGCCGCCTATGTCTACAACCAGACGCTTGTCAGAGCCGCCGGTAGTATGCGCAACACCTTGATAAATCAGGCGTGCTTCGTCCTCGCCGCTGATGACATTCACCGGGCAGCCAAGGATTTGTTGGGCAGTTTGCAGGAAGGTTCCGGCGTTCGACGCCAGTCGCAGCGTGGCGGTGGCAACGACGCGAATTTGCTCGGCAGGAATGTCCTGCAACTGCTCGGAGAACAGTCGCAGACACTGCCAGCCGCGCTCCATAGCGTCATCTGAAAGATGATTTTCGCTATCGAGGCCGGCGGCCAGACGGACTTTGCGCTTGATGCGCGCTACGGTCTGGATATTTCCAGCCACCTCGCGCACCACCAACATATGGAAACTGTTCGATCCCAGATCGATAGCAGCATAAAGTGATGACGCGCTCAGCATGGCTGTTTTAACCTGAACGTTTACGGTTGTTGTTGCGTGGTGCACTGCTGCGGCGATTGTTGTTGCTGCCACGACGTGGACCATTGCCAGAACGATGACGTGTTAAACGCTTCGCTGGCGGCAGGTCAGTCATCAGCGCATCACTGTTATAACGGCTCACGGTAATGCTGTGGCCGATATACTCTTCGATAGCAGGCAGATTCAGCGCGTACTCTTCGCAAGCCAGGCTGATGGAGTGCCCATTCGCGCCAGCACGTCCGGTACGACCAATACGGTGAACGTAATCTTCACGGTCATCCGGCAGGTCATAGTTGAACACATGCGTTACCGCAGGAATGTGCAGACCACGGGCCGCAACGTCGGTGGCGACCAGGATATCAATATCACCTTTGGTGAAGTCATCCAGGATGCGCAGACGCTTTTTCTGAGCGACGTCGCCGGTCAACAGTCCAACACGGTGTCCATCTGCAGCCAGATGGCCCCAGACATCTTCACAGCGGTGTTTAGTGTTAGCAAAGATGATGGCACGATCTGGCCACTCTTCTTCCAGCAACGTTTGCAGCAGACGCATCTTCTCTTCATTAGAAGGATAGAAGAGCTCTTCTTTAATGCGGTGTCCGGTTTTCTGCTCTGGTTCCACTTCCACGTATTCTGCGTTGTTCATGTTTTCGAACGCCAGTTCGCGAACGCGGAAAGAAAGGGTTGCAGAGAACAGCATGTTCAGACGCTGGTTTGCCGCAGGCATCCGGCGGAATAGCCAACGAATATCTTTAATAAAGCCGAGATCGAACATGCGATCCGCTTCATCGAGCACAACGACCTGAATGGCGCCGAGGTTAACGTGATTTTGCTTGGTATAGTCAATCAGTCGGCCAGTGGTGCCGATTAAAATATCTACACCGCTTTCCAGCACTTTAAGCTGCTTGTCGTAGCCGTCACCGCCATAAGCAAGCCCAAGTTTGAGACCGGTTGCCTGCGTCAGCGGTTCAGCATCGGCATGGATCTGCACGGCCAATTCGCGAGTTGGCGCCAGGATCAGCGCGCGTGGCTGATTCACCTGACGGCCTTCTGGCGCAGGGTTAGAAAGAAGATGATGGAACGTTGACGTCAGGAACGCCATCGTTTTTCCGGTACCGGTTTGCGCCTGTCCCGCTACATCACGCCCTGAAAGCGTGAAAGGCAATGCCAGCGCCTGAATCGGCGTGCAGTTATGAAAGCCTTTAGTTTCAAGGGCTTCAATGACCTGAGGGTGCAGGGCGAAGTCGGAAAACTTCTGTTCGGTTAAGTGTGTTTTGCTCATAGTGTGGTAGAATATCAGCTTACTATTGCTTTACGAAAGCGTATCCGGTGAAATAAAGTCAACCTAAGTTGGCAGATTTTACGCCAACCAGCCAGGCATAATCTTTTGGAGTAAGACATGAGCAGCGATAAAATTGTCCACCTGACCGACGACAGCTTCGATTCCGACGTATTAAAAGCAGAAGGTTTGACGCTGGTCGACTTCTGGGCAGAGTGGTGTGGTCCTTGTAAAATGATCGCCCCGATCCTGGATGAAGTCGCCGAAGAGTACGACGGCAAGCTGACAATCGCGAAACTGAATATCGACGATAATCCGGGCACAGCGCCTAAATACGGCATTCGTGGTATTCCTACTTTGCTGCTGTTCAAAAACGGCGAAGTAGCGGCGACGAAAGTCGGCGCCCTTTCTAAAGGCCAGCTCAAAGAGTTCCTTAACGCGAACCTGGGCTAACAGCCTGTCCGGCGCCTGGCTCGAGGGTCTTTATTTGTCCTCTGTCAGGTGCCCGGCATATTTTCAGTCCGCCGCTAGACGTTTCACATTAGTCGTGCTAAGTTGGTTTTACTGCACTACGAACTTACCTGTAGTTTGAATCTTAGAATTACTCCTTGTTGAACGCCTAATCATTTTCTCCTTGCAGGCATTCAGCAATCTGACGGTTAGCATCATCAGAATTTCCGGCGTCTTGTCCTTACCGTCTCCTCGTCTCAGATTTGCGTTTTCCTGCACGTGATCATCGAGCGGATCCTGACAAGAGTGCCATTAACAGGCATGGATTTTTCGCCATACCACTTACGACAATCATTCCGAGATTTACCCCGAGTTTAAGAACCCACCATTATGAATCTTACCGAATTAAAAAATACGCCGGTTTCTGACCTGATTACACTCGGCGAAAACATGGGGCTTGAAAATCAGGCTCGCATGCGCAAACAGGACATCATCTTCTCTATCCTGAAACAGCATGCCAAAAGCGGCGAAGACATCTTCGGCGACGGCGTACTTGAAATATTGCAGGATGGCTTTGGATTCCTCCGCTCCGGAGACAGTTCCTACCTCGCCGGTCCTGATGATATCTACGTCTCTCCTAGCCAAATCCGCCGCTTCAACCTCCGCACAGGTGACACCATTTCCGGCAAGATCCGCCCGCCGAAAGAAGGTGAGCGTTATTTTGCCCTGCTGAAAGTTAACGAAGTTAACTATGACAAACCAGAAAACGCCCGCAACAAAATCCTGTTCGAAAACTTAACCCCGCTGCACGCAAACTCTCGTCTGCGCATGGAACGTGGTAACGGTTCGACAGAAGATTTGACCGCTCGCGTGCTGGATTTGGCCTCGCCTATTGGCCGTGGTCAGCGTGGTCTGATCGTGGCACCGCCAAAAGCCGGTAAAACCATGCTGCTGCAGAACATTGCAACCAGCATCGCTTACAACCATCCAGACTGCGTACTGATGGTCCTGCTGATTGACGAACGTCCGGAAGAAGTGACCGAGATGCAGCGTCTGGTGAAAGGCGAAGTGATCGCTTCCACCTTCGATGAGCCAGCTTCCCGCCATGTGCAGGTTGCCGAAATGGTTATCGAGAAGGCCAAGCGTCTGGTTGAACACAAGAAAGATGTGATCATCCTGCTGGACTCCATTACTCGTCTGGCTCGTGCTTACAACACCGTTGTGCCTGCTTCAGGTAAAGTGCTGACCGGTGGTGTTGATGCTAACGCCCTGCACCGTCCAAAGCGTTTCTTCGGTGCTGCACGTAACGTAGAAGAGGGCGGAAGCCTGACCATCATCGCCACCGCACTGGTTGATACCGGTTCGAAGATGGACGAAGTGATCTACGAAGAATTTAAAGGTACAGGCAACATGGAACTGCATCTGGCGCGTAAAATCGCTGAGAAGCGTGTGTTCCCTGCTATCGATTACAACCGTTCAGGTACGCGTAAAGAAGAGCTGCTTACCAGCTCTGAAGAACTGCAGAAGATGTGGATCCTGCGTAAAATCATCCATCCAATGGGTGAAATTGACGCCATGGAGTTCCTCATCAACAAGTTGGCCATGACCAAAACCAACGATGAGTTCTTCGACATGATGAAACGCTCTTAAGCGATTCATCGGGCAGTAAAAAAACGGAAGTGCTGATAAAGACTTCCGTTTTTTGGCTTCTTTGTCATGAAAAGCCTCAAGTGCCAGAAAATTCATAAAACTCGGGGAACGCCACGCTAAGACGTGGCGTTTTTCGTTTTTGAGTTATACGATATTTCAGGGTCTCGTTGAGTCTGACCTTAACGGAGTACGGCAGAAGCAATGTTACTGTGGATTAGTACATTCTTCTTGCTTAAAAAAAACAGAATCTTCGCAGTGTGTTTGGCACAATGTATGCCGTCAATACAATTAGATTCATAGCAGAGAGCTGGTTAATGTGAATTTACTCAATTTGAGTACTGAGATAACGTTTATATTCCTGTTTTCACTTGCATTTCTTTTCTTTGCACGTAAAGCAGCGAAAAAAATTGGGTTAGTGGACAAACCTAATTATCGTAAGCGTCATCAGGGGGTGATCCCTCTTGTCGGCGGTATCTCTGTGTTTGCCGGGATATGCTTCACCTTTTCGATAACCGATTATTATGTGCCGCATTCGCACCTTTACCTCGGGTGTGCCGGGATGTTGGTCCTGGTAGGTGCAGTCGACGATCGCTACGATATCAGCGTCAAATTCAGAGCTGCCGTCCAGGCGGGCGTTGCTGGCGTAATGATGGCTGCAGCGAACCTCTACTTACTGAGCCTGGGGTATATTTTTGGCCCCTGGGAGCTCGTAGTAGGTCCTTTCGGCTATGTACTGACTCTGTTCGCCGTCTGGGCAGCGATTAACGCGTTCAATATGGTTGATGGCATTGACGGTTTATTGGGAGGACTCTCCTGCGTCACATTCCTGGCCATGGGCATTATCTTGTTGTTCGATGGACAGCAGAGCCTGGCTATGTGGTGCTTCGCCATGATCGCGGCAATAGTCCCTTATATCCTGTTGAATATGGGCGTGTTTGGTCGCCGGTATAAAGTATTCATGGGGGATGCCGGCAGCACATTAATAGGGTTTACCGTTATCTGGATCCTGCTTGAAGCGACCCAGGGGAAAAATCATCCCATTACGCCAGTCACGGCGTTATGGCTTATTGCTATCCCACTGATGGACATGGTGGCGATTATGTATCGTCGACTAAGCAAAGGAATGAGTCCCTTCTCAGCAGACCGCCAGCATATTCACCATCTGATCATGCGCGCTGGTTTCACTTCTCGTCAGGCTTTTGTCCTTATCACTGCAGCAGCGGCACTTCTGGCAGCCGTAGGCGTTCTGGGTGAATATCTGGAATTTATTCCTGAATGGATGATGTTAGTGCTGTTTTTGTTGGCTTTCATGCTTTACGGCTACTGCATAAAACGCGCGTGGCGCGTGGCACGTTTCTTAAAACGTATTCAACGCCGTATGCGCCGTAACAGTAAGGCCAATAAACCCTCGCAAACAGAATAAATTTTTGCCCTGAAAACAAGGAATCTCAAGTATGACGCATCCTGACGTCAACCATAACGAGCTGGATATTCGCGGGCTTTGCTGCACTTTATGGCAGGGTAAAAAATGGATCCTGGGCGTGGCGCTGGTGTTTGTCCTGCTTGCCTGGGTCTGGTCGCTGTTGGTGACGCCTAAATGGAGTACCACAGCGATTACCGATCGCCCAACGGTCAACATGTTGAGCAGTTTCTACTCTCAACAACAATTCCTGGATAATCTGGATCTTCACGCCAGTCAGTCAGCAGAGGCTCCTCCTTCGGTAATGGCTGAGGCCTACCAGGAGTTTGTGATGCAACTCTCTGCTTATGACACTCGCCGGGAATTCTGGCTGCAAACTGATTATTACAAGCAACGGCAGAGCGGCAACTCCCGAGATGATGCGGTCTTATTAGATGAGATGATTGCCAACATTCAGTTTCAGCCTGCCGATGCGGCTAAAAACCTGAATGATTCCGTGCGTCTGGTCGCTGAGACGTCAAAAGACGCTAATACGCTTCTGCGGCAGTACGTTGCCTTCGCCAGTCAGCGGGCGGCCACGCATTTAAATGAAGAACTGACCGGTGCCTGGGCTGCCAGAACCATTCAGATGAAAGCGCAGGTAAAAAGACAGGAAGCGGTAGCGAAAGCTATTTACGATCGTCAGGTAAACAGTGTTCAGCAAGCGCTGAAAATTGCCCAACAGCAGGGATTCGAGCAGTCTAAAACGGATACGCCTTCCGAACAGCTGCCAGATTCAGAACTGTTCCTGTTGGGTCGGCCTCTGCTGCAAGCCAGACTGGAAAATCTCCAGGCCAGCGGACCAGGCTACGATCTGGACTATGATCAAAACAAAGCCATGTTGTCTACGCTGAATGTCGGCCCAACACTGGTGACTACTTTCCAGACTTACCGCTATCTGCGTACACCGGAGGAGCCGGTGAAACGCGACAGCCCTCGTCGCCTGTTTTTGATGATCATGTGGGGCGCTGTGGGTGCCTTAATTGGAGCAGGGATTGCACTGGCACGCCGACCGCGCTAAACCTCGGCTGGCCTGTCGTTATCAGACAGATGAACGTAAGAGAGTCACCTTGAAAGTATTAACAGTTTTTGGCACGCGCCCTGAAGCGATAAAAATGGCGCCGCTGGTTCATGCTCTGGCGCAGGATAGCGAGATTGACGCTCGTCTGTGCGTCACTGCACAGCACCGTGAGATGCTGGACCAGGTGCTGCAACTGTTCGCCATCGTTCCGGATTATGATCTGAATATCATGAGCCCCGGTCAGGGGCTGACCGAAATTACCAGCCGGATTCTGGAAGGGTTAAAGGGGGTATTCACTGAATTCAAACCGGATGTGGTGCTGGTGCATGGAGACACCACTACCACCTTTGCCGCCAGTCTGGCGGCATTCTATCACCGCATTCCTGTCGGCCATGTTGAAGCAGGCCTGCGCACTGGCGATCTCTATTCGCCCTGGCCGGAAGAAGCTAACCGCACGCTGACCGGTCATCTTGCCACCTGGCATTTCACCCCTACGGAAAACTCCCGTCAAAATCTGTTGAAAGAAAACCTGCGCAGTGACCGGATGTTCGTGACGGGCAACACGGTGATTGATGCGCTGTTCTGGGTCAGAGATCGGGTGTTAGGTGATGGCGCGTTACGGCACGACCTGGCTTCGCGCTATCCTTTCCTGGATGCCGATAAAAAAATGATCCTGGTGACCGGGCATCGACGAGAGAGCTTCGGTGGCGGATTTGAGCGTATCTGCAGTGCGTTGGCCGAAATTGCTCGCCTGCATCCAGACGTGCAAATTGTCTATCCAGTGCACCTGAATCCCAATGTCAGCGAACCGGTGAACCGAATTCTGAGCCGTATCGACAACATTTTCCTGATTGATCCGCAGGAATACCTGCCGTTCGTCTGGCTGATGGTCCGTTCCTGGCTGATCCTGACGGATTCTGGCGGAATACAGGAAGAAGCGCCCTCACTGGGTAAACCGGTGCTGGTGATGCGAGGCACCACTGAGCGACCAGAAGCGGTTGAGGCTGGTACGGTCAAACTGGTGGGCACTGACGTGCAAAAAATTGTCAGCGAGGTAACACGCCTGCTGACCGATGAAGACGCTTATCAATCCATGAGCCGCGCCCACAATCCCTATGGGGACGGCCTGGCCTGCGAACGTATTGTGCAGGCACTAAAAAACAATCGGGTTACGTTATGATTTTCAATACCATTTCCATTATCGGGCTGGGTTACATCGGCCTGCCCACCGCAGCGGCCTTTGCTTCACGGCAGAAAAAAGTGATTGGCATCGACATCAATGCCCGCGCTGTCGAAACCATTAATCGCGGTGAGATCCACATCGTTGAACCCGATCTCGACCGGGTAGTGAAAAGTGCCGTTGAAGGAGGCTACCTGCGCGCTGCCACCAGGCCAGAAGCCGCTGACGCCTTTCTTATCGCTGTGCCAACCCCGTTTAAGGATGATCATCAGCCTGACCTCAGCTGGGTTAAAGCAGCTGCTGAATCCATCGCGCCGGTGTTGAAGCAAGGGGATTTAGTGATCCTGGAGTCAACCTCGCCGGTTGGTGCTACCGAACAAATGGCCGCGTGGCTGGCTGCCGCGCGTGTAGACCTGACTTTTCCACAGCAGGCTGGTGATGCTGCCGACGTGCATATCGCCTACTGCCCGGAGCGAGTGCTGCCGGGCAAGGTCATGGTCGAACTTTTTAAAAACGATCGGGTAATTGGCGGGATGACACCAACCTGCTCCCAGCTTGCTTGCGACTTATACAACATCTTCCTTGAAGGTGAATGCGTGGTGACGAACTCGCGTACTGCCGAGATGTGTAAGCTGACCGAAAACAGCTTCCGTGACGTCAATATCGCCTTTGCTAACGAGCTTTCACTGATTTGTGCCGATCAAGGGATCAACGTCTGGGAGTTGATTCGCCTGGCGAATCGCCATCCACGAGTGAATATCTTGCAACCTGGTCCTGGCGTTGGCGGCCACTGCATTGCCGTCGATCCCTGGTTTATCGTGGCGCAGAACCCGGTGCAGGCTCGCTTAATCCGCACTGCGCGTGAAGTGAATGACAGCAAGCCGCTTTGGGTACTTGAGCAGGTTAAAAAGGCGTTAGCCGAGAGTCTGACCAGCAACGATAAACGCGCCAGTGAGCTGACAATTGCCTGTTTCGGCCTGGCTTTTAAACCAGATATTGACGATCTGCGTGAGAGCCCGGCGATGCATGTGGCAGAAATGATCGCCGACTGGCACTCAGGCACCACCTTAGTGGTTGAGCCGAACATTCACCAGTTGCCAGAGAAGCTGGCTGGTAAAGCCGTTCTGGTCCAACTGGAGCAGGCTTTAGAGCAAGCTGATGTGCTGGTGATGCTGGTAGATCACACACAGTTTAAAGCCATGGATGCGGCGCAGATCCACGCTCATCAGAGAGTGGATACCAAAGGAGTCTGGCAGTGAAGCGGATACTCATAACGGGAGGGGCCGGTTTTATTGGCTCGGCAGTGGTCAGGCATATTATCGCCACCACCAATGACCAGGTCCGGGTAATCGATAAGCTGAGTTATGCCGGCAATCTCTCTTCATTGAGTCCGGTAGCCGATAATCCTCGTTTCTCATTCGCCAGGGTAGATATTTGCGACAGGCAGGCAGTGGATGCCGAGATTGCTGATTTCAGGCCACAGCTGATCATGCATCTGGCGGCGGAAAGCCATGTTGATCGCTCTATTGAGGGTCCCATTGCGTTTGTTGAGACCAATATTGTCGGCACCTATGTGATGCTGGAAGCGGCCAGGCATTATTGGGTGACTCTTACAGCAGATGAGAAAAGCGATTTTCGTTTCCATCATATCTCCACTGATGAAGTGTTTGGCGATTTGGAAAGTGAGACAGATTTTTTCACAGAAACCACGCCCTATGCACCCAGTAGCCCTTACTCTGCCACTAAGGCCAGCAGCGACCATCTAGTCCGCGCCTGGCATCGTACTTATGGTCTGCCGGTAATAGTCACCAACTGCTCGAATAACTATGGGCCATACCATTTCCCTGAGAAGCTGATCCCATTGATGATTATCAACGCGTTAGCCGGCAAGGCTTTACCCGTCTACGGTGATGGTGCGCAAATCCGGGACTGGTTATACGTGGATGATCATGCCGTAGCGCTCTGTCAGGTGGTGAAGACGGGCAAGCCCGGCGAAACTTACAATATTGGCGGGCATAACGAGCAGCGAAATATTGATGTGGTCAATACACTTTGTGATTTGCTGAACGAGCTGGCGCCTGAAAAACCTGCCGGTGTGAACGATTTTCATGAGTTGATCACCTTTGTGGCTGACCGACCTGGGCACGATCGCCGTTATGCGATAGACGCGAGTAAAATTGAGCGTGAATTGGGCTGGCGGCCCCTTGAAACCTTTGAATCCGGGATGCGTAAAACGGTGAGCTGGTTTCTGGAGAACCCACAATGGTGGCAAAGTATTCTCAATGGTAGCTATCAGGGCGAGCGTTTAGGGCTAGTTCAGTGATCAGGAAAGCCTCAAGGAGGGTGTGATGAAAGGTATCGTATTAGCTGGGGGATCGGGTACTCGTTTGCACCCTATCACCCGTGGCATCTCCAAACAGTTATTGCCTGTTTACGATAAGCCAATGATTTACTATCCCATTTCGGTGCTGATGCTGGCAGGTATCCGCGATATCCTGATTATTACCACGCCGGAAGATAAACCCCACTATCATCGTTTACTCGGTGATGGGGCAGAGTTTGGTATTGAGCTGTCCTATGCGGAACAGCCTAGCCCGGATGGCCTGGCACAGGCATTTATTATCGGCGAGTCCTTCCTTAACGGAGAGGGTTGCTGTCTGGTGTTAGGAGACAATATCTATTTTGGGCAGGGTTTTAGCCCTAAGCTGCGGCATGTTGCAGCCAAAACTCAGGGCGCCACAGTGTTTGCTTATCAGGTTATGGATCCTGAACGTTTTGGCGTTGTTGAATTTGACGATAATTTCCAGGCCATTTCTCTTGAAGAGAAACCACGCGTGCCGAAATCGCGCTGGGCAGTTACCGGCCTCTATTTTTATGACCATCGTGTTGTCGAATTTGCCAAACAAGTTAAACCTTCAGAAAGGGGCGAACTTGAGATCACCAGTATTAACCAGATGTATCTGGACCAGGGTGATCTTTCCGTGCAATTGCTTGGTAGAGGATTTGCCTGGTTAGATACCGGTACTCACGACAGCCTGATTGAAGCCAGTACCTTCGTGCAGACGGTAGAGAAACGCCAAGGCTTCAAAATTGCCTGTCTTGAAGAGATTGGCTGGCGAAATGGCTGGCTGACGGATGAAGATGTGCGCCGTTCTGCACTGGCGCTGGCTAAAACAGGCTACGGCCAATATCTGGAAGACCTTCTTCATGCCCGTCCACGCCAATATTAAGCCGCTGCAGTGGGAAAACGAATTCTTCCGGTTGCAGAGCGGTCTGATTGAGTTGAATGGAGAGAAGCCGTTAAATGACTCGCTGTTTGCTGATTACGATCTCGTTCAGGTAAAGGTTTTATCGCAGCAGACGGCAGAGCTGGATGCGCTCACTTCGCTGGGTTTTAAGCTGGTGGAAGGAGAGGCCGACTTCGTGCTGGGGATTGCCTCAGCAAGCCGCCCTGAAGGAATTCGGATTGCCAGAAAAGAGCATATCCCTGCCTTGCGGGAAGCGGCCAGCGGCGCTTTTGCGCAAAGCCGTTTCCGTGCTCCCTGGTATCAGCCCGGTGACAGTGGTCGTTTCTATGCCCAGTGGATTGAAAACGCCGTGCTGGGCACCTTTGATCATCAATGCCTGCTTGCTGTCAGCGAGCAGGGCGAGCTACAGGGTTTTATCTCCCTGCGTGAACTGGCGGATGGCAGTGCGAGAATAGGGCTGCTGGCTACGTTGCCCGAAGCTCAGGGACTGGGTGTTGGGCAGCGCATGATTGAAGCGGCTTCCGACTGGTGCCGCGCGCGACGCCTCACTCGCCTGCATGTGGCTACTCAACTGGGCAATTTACCCGCGCTCAGACTTTATCATCGCTGTGGGGGCGTGATTGAACGCACCGCCTACTGGCTCTACAGGTAACATTATGATCCCCTTTAACGCCCCCCCGATCGTGGGAAGCGAACTCGACTACATGAAATCGGCCATGAACAGCGGCAAGCTGTGTGGCGACGGCGGATTTACCCGACGCTGCCAGCAATGGATGGAAAATAAGTTCGGCAGCAAAAAAGTGCTGCTGACGCCTTCCTGCACGGCCTCTCTGGAAATGGCCGCGATCCTGATCGATATCCAGCCTGGCGATGAAGTGATCATGCCAAGCTATACCTTCGTCTCAACGGCGAATGCCTTTGTGCTGCGCGGTGCCACAATCGTGTTTATTGATCTCCGTCCGGATACGATGAACATGGATGAGACGTTGATTGAAGCGGCGATCACCAATAAAACGAAAGCCATTGTCCCGGTTCATTACGCTGGCGTGTCCTGCGATATGGACGCGATTATGGCGTTGGCGGCGAAGCATCAACTGTTTGTGATTGAAGACGCTGCGCAGGGCGTGATGTCCACCTGGAAAGGCAAAGCGCTGGGGACGATTGGTCATATCGGCTGCTTCAGCTTCCACGAAACCAAGAACTACACGGCTGGCGGGGAAGGCGGAGCCACGTTAATCAACGATCCGGCCTTGGTGGAGCGTGCCGAAATCATCAGAGAAAAAGGGACTAACCGTAGCCAATTTTTCCGTGGGCAAGTCGATAAATACACCTGGCGCGATATTGGTTCAAGCTACCTGATGGCCGATTTACAGGCAGCCTATCTTTGGGCTCAGCTTGAGGCGGCTACCCGCATTAACCAGCAGCGTCTGCGCTTGTGGCAAAACTATCACACGGCGCTGCAACCCATTGCAGCCAGCGGCCGGATGACTTTGCCGACGATCCCGTCTACCTGCCAGCATAACGCGCATATGTTCTATATAAAACTACGTGATGTTGAAGACCGTACGGCGCTGATTAACTGGCTGAAAGAAGCCGAGATTCTGGCGGTTTTCCATTATATCCCGCTGCACTCCTCACCTGCAGGTCAGCGTTTTGGCCGTTTCCACGGCGAAGATCGTTACACTCAGCTCGAAAGTGAACGTCTGCTGCGTCTGCCGCTGTTTTATAACCTCACTGATAACAATCAGCAGACGGTGATTAACTCCCTGCTGAGCTATTTTTCCTGATATGTCGCTGGCTAAAGCTTCGGTGTGGACGGCAGCGTCCACTCTGGTCAAAATTGCGGCCGGTCTGCTGGTGGTCAAAATGCTGGCGGTGTCATTTGGCCCCTCCGGCGTGGGCCAGGCAGGCAACTTTCGTCAGCTGATTACCGTGCTTGGGGTGCTGGCCGGAGCCGGTATTTTTAACGGCGTAACCAAATACGTTGCTGAACATCAGCATAATCCGCAGAAGCTTCAGGCCGTCACCGGTACAGCTTCCGCAATGGTGTTGGGTTTCTCCACATTACTGGCCATTGTGTTTTTAATTTTTGCCGAGCCGATCAGCGTTGGCTTATTTGGCCACAGCGATTATCAGAATGTGGTGCGTATCGTTGCTTTCCTGCAGGCTGGGATTGCCTGGGCCAATCTGGCTCTGGCGGTGATAAAAGGTTTTCGTGATGCAAAGGGGAATGCGCTGGCGCTGATCCTCGGCAGCCTGATTGGCGTGATGGCGTGGTTTGTCTGTTACTGGTTAGGTGGCTACAGCGGCGCGCTGGTGGGGATGGCAATGGTTCCTGCTCTGGTTGTGTTGCCTGCGGCACTGTTGCTGGCAAAACGTGACCATTTGCCGATGCGCTTCCTTAAACCGCGCTGGGAGGGTGAGATTGCCCGTAACCTGAGCAAGTTCACCCTGATGTCGCTGATGACCTCCGTCACCTTGCCGGTGGCGTGGATAATGATGCGTAATCTGCTGGCCGAACACAACGGTTGGGAGCAGGTGGGGCTCTGGCAAGGTGTGACCAGCATTTCGGATGCTTATCTGCAGTTTATCACCGCATCTTTCAGCGTTTACTTGCTGCCCACGTTGTCGCGTCTGACCAGCAAAAAAGAGATCTCCCGTGAAATTTTTCGCTCGTTGAGCTTTGTTTTGCCAGCGGTGATGGCAGTCAGTCTGATGGTCTGGCTGCTGCGTGATGTGGCTATCTGGCTGTTGTTCTCCAGCCAGTTTACCGGCATGCGTGACCTCTTTATCTGGCAGCTGACGGGTGATGTCTTTAAAGTAGGCTCTTATGTGTTTGGCTACCTGGTGATAGCCAAAGCCTCACTGCGTTTTTATGCCCTGACCGAGATCAGCCAGTTCATTCTGTTGACTCTGTTCGCTCGCTGGCTGATCCCGCTGCATGGTGCAACCGGCGCGGCTCAAGCCTACATGGCGACTTATATGGTCTATTTTGCGCTCTGCGCAGGCACCTTTTTTCTTTATCGTAGAAAAGTATGACAACATTGATTCACGTTCTCGGCTCTGCCATTCCACACCATAATCACACCGTGCTGCGCTTTTTTAACGACAGCGTGGCCGAAGCCATGCCGCGTGCGGAGCCTCGTCAGTTTTGGGTAGTGGGAGAGCCCGCTGCCACTGCTGATTGCAGCAAGCTGGCCATTCGCTGGTTTGCCAACAAACGCGCCATCGCTGATGCAGTCGTCGCCCTTGCCGAGGCAGACAGAAAAACTCATTTCTTCTTCCATGGGCAGTTCAACCCAACGCTGTGGCTGGCGATCCTGTTTGGCAAAATTAAACCGGCGCAGGTTTACTGGCATATCTGGGGTGCGGATTTATACGAACAGGCCGGTGGCCTGAAATTCCGCCTGTTTTACTTTATGCGGCGGCTGGCGCAAAAAAGAGTGGGTCAGGTATTTGCCACGCGCGGGGACATCAACCATTTACAGCAAAGCCATCCTGATGTACCGGCCTCTTTGCTCTATTTCCCTACTCGAATGGCTCAGACTGAGTTGCCTGCCGCAGAATTACAGCAAGAGATGACCTTGTTGGTGGGTAATTCCGGCGATGAAAGTAACCGCCATATCCAGGCACTTCACGAGATCCATCAGCAGTTTGGTGATCGGGTTAATGTGGTTGTACCGATGGGCTACCCGGATCACAATGAGGCCTATATTCAGCGCGTGCGTGAAGCCGGACAGGCACTTTTTCCGTTGGAGAGGTTACAAATCCTCACGGAAAAGCTCGAGTTCACGTCATATTTGCAGCTGATTTCGCGGTGTGACCTGGGGTATTTTATTTTTGAACGTCAGCAAGGCATTGGCACCTTATGCCTGCTGATCCAGGCCAATGTCCCGTTTGTTGTTAACCGTAAGAACCCGTTCTGGCAGGATTTGACTGAGCAACAGGTTCCGGTCCTGTTTGCTGGCGATGCGCTGGATCCGCAGGTGGTTAGCGAGGCAAAACGGCAAATGACCCTGCTGGATAAAACTTCGATTGCCTTTTTTGAGCCTGCCTACCTTGAGGGCTGGAAAAGGGCGCTGGCTCAGGCTGAAGGAGAGAAGGCATGACGCTGATGCAATTTGCTGGCCTGTTGGTCGTCTGGCTGCTGTCGCTTGGCCTGATCCTGACGCTGACCTGGAAAGAGTTTCGACGGGTGAAATTCAACTTCAATGTCTTCTTTTCACTGCTTTTTTTGCTGACATTTTACTTCGGCTTCCCGCTGACCTGCATGCTGGTGTTCGGCTTTAACGTTGAGGTCGTTCCCCCTGAATTCCTGTTAGAAGCGCTGCTTTCTGCTACCGGTTTTTATGCCATTTACTATGTCAGTTATAAGACGCGCCTGCGTGCAGCCACCTCCGAGCCCAGACGACAGGTGTTCACCATCAACAGGGTTGAAGCGCATTTAACCTGGGGTATTCTGGCGGTGATAGCGTTGGGAACGGTGCTGGTCTTCTTCCTGCACAACGGCTTCCTGCTCTTTAAACTGCACAGTTACAGCCAGATTTTCTCCGCCGAGGTGTCGGGCGTAGCGCTGAAGCGCTTTTTCTACTTCTTCATCCCCGCGATGCTGGTGATCTATTTTCTCAATCCCAGCTTCCGTAACTGGTTATTTTTCCTCGTTGCCACGGTGGCCTTTGGCTTACTTACCTATGCGATTGTTGGGGGGACGCGGGCGAATATCATCATCGCTTTTGCGTTGTTCCTGTTTATCGGCATTATTCGCGGCTGGATTACCTTGTGGATGCTGGCGATGGCCGGCGTCTTTTCAGTGGTCGGGATGTTCTGGCTGGCACTGCGCCGCTATAACCTGGATGTCAGTGGCTCCGAAGCGTTTTATACCTTCCTGTATCTGACCAGGGACACTTTCTCTCCCTGGGAGAACCTGGGCCTGCTGCTGCAAAACTACGACAAGATTGATTTCCAGGGACTGGCACCGATCGTCCGGGATTTTTACGTGTTTATCCCCAGTTGGCTATGGCCTGACCGGCCATCCATCGTGTTGAACAGCGGGAACTATTTCACCTGGGAAGTGTTGAATAATCATTCCGGGTTGGCGATCTCACCCACGCTGATTGGTTCTCTGGTGGTGATGGGCGGCGCGTGGTTTATCCCGTTAGGTGCGGTAGCCGTTGGGATGATCATTAAATGGTTCGACTGGCTCTATCAAAAGGGACAGCAGGAAGCCAACCGCTACAAGGCCGCGATTTTACAGAGTTTCTGCTTTGGCGCGGTGTTTAATATGATTGTACTGGCGCGTGAAGGACTGGATTCTTTTGCTTCCAGGGTGGTGTTCTTCTGCCTGATCTTTGTGGTGGCGGTCATCGCAGCGAAACTGCTGTTCTGGCTGTTTGACACGGCAGGCCTGATTCGTTCGCGGAAAGTCCCGGTAGCCGTGTATGACTAATTTTTCTCGGGCCTGCGGGCCCGATTTGCTGCATTTGACCTGAAGGAAACGATTGTGGATTCAGTCCCTCAATACCAGATCCGTGGCTTTAAGCTGCTCGGGTTTCGCGATATGGCTGGGTTTCTGGACTATCTCTATCTGGATAACACCCTTAAATCCGGCACGCTGGTGGCTATCAATGCTGAGAAAGTTCTGACCGCAGAAAGTCAGCCTGAGATCCGCCAGCTGATTGACGAAGCGGAATTTAAATACGCAGACGGCATCAGTATTGTGCGGTCTGTTCGCAAAAAATACCCTCAGGCGGAGGTCTCCCGCATTGCCGGAGCCGATCTGTGGGAAGGGTTGATGGAACGTGCCGGGCGGGAAGGTACGCCTGTTTTCCTGATTGGCGGCAAGCCGCAGGTGCTGGCACAAACAGAAGAGAAACTGCGTAGCCAGTGGAAGGTAAACATTGTCGGTTCGCAGGATGGGTATTTTTCTCCGGCAGACCGCGAAGCTTTATTTGCACGGATTGCGGCGAGTGGCGCGAAGATTGTCACTGTGGCCATGGGATCGCCCCGGCAGGAAATTCTGATGCGTGACTGCAAGGCTGTCTGGCCAGAAGCCCTTTATATGGGCGTGGGTGGTACCTATGACGTCTTTACGGGGCATGTGAAGCGTGCGCCTAAGATTTGGCAGAAAATGGGTCTGGAGTGGCTCTATCGGCTTATTATGCAGCCATCGCGTCTGCGCAGGCAGCTCAGGCTGCTGAAATATCTGAACTATCACTGGCGCGGCGATCTTTAATTTTATTATTTGTTCGTGGACTGTTGCTGGAAAGCTGAGCATTTTGGCCCGGATGTAGGGTGAAAACGTTCGCCATTTAGACAGAACGCACAAAGCGTAATCAAACAAGATATTTAGTGATAAAAAGCACTGGACAGGATCGGCTCAAATACGTAGTATGCCCATCCGCAACGGCGCTAAGCGCCCGTAGCTCAGCTGGATAGAGCGCTGCCCTCCGGAGGCAGAGGTCTCAGGTTCGAATCCTGTCGGGCGCACCATTAATTTAGTGCAGCAAGAGCTGCGGTGGTAGTTTTACCGCGTTAGGCAGTAAGCAGTAAAAGTTGTAAAGAAGTGCAGCAGTAGATGTGGTGGCTATAGCTCAGTTGGTAGAGCCCTGGATTGTGATTCCAGTTGTCGTGGGTTCGAGTCCCATTAGCCACCCCAGATTTTGTTCAGGTATGCGAAGGTGGCGGAATTGGTAGACGCGCTAGCTTCAGGTGTTAGTGTTCTTACGGACGTGAGGGTTCAAGTCCCTCTCTTCGCACCAACAAAATCAGTAGTAGGGTGAAGCAGTAAAAGAAGTGCCAGCAGTATTCGGCGAGTAGCGCAGCTTGGTAGCGCAACTGGTTTGGGACCAGTGGGTCGGAGGTTCGAATCCTCTCTCGCCGACCACTTTCAAAGACTTGCCGAGGCAGGTTTTTTTGCTTAAGTTCCAAGGAACTGAGCAAGAGCAGTAAAGAAGTACCAGCAGTATTCGGCGAGTAGCGCAGCTTGGTAGCGCAACTGGTTTGGGACCAGTGGGTCGGAGGTTCGAATCCTCTCTCGCCGACCAATTTAGAAAAGGCCAGCTTTCGAGCTGGCCTTTTTGCATCCTGCTGCCGACAGAGGATGAGAATCTCCGAAGGAGGTTTGAGC
>NZ_JBAVTT010000067.1:0-17075 GCF_049696395.1 Erwinia sp. | reverse complement strand
CTTGTTACCGATTCTGCTGCCTGAAAAGAGGCCAGAGAACAGCATGATGCGGTTTTAATCCCTTTCACTACCAAGTCTGCAAGCTCGTTAGCCATATCGGCATTGTCGCCGAATGACCCTGCCTGGGCTTTCGGGTATTTCGCCTTCAAAGCTTCAACTGTATCCATCCCAAAAAAGCCCCTACAATAATAGGTTAGCGGTTGACTTTAGCACAAGATGATGGGGCCCGCTTAGTGCCAGGAGCGGACGTTAGTCAAACTTTTATCTTGTTGTCGACGCTGAACCACTTTGTATTAGAGCTAATCACCCCAAGTAGTATCGGGGTCAAAATCAGTATTGTCATGTTCTCATGTCATATTAATGGCAATTTTTTTGATAGCTAAATCATGAGCGGTGGGAACGTACATGTAAACGAATGTTGAAGTATATATGAGACAACAACGTCCGCCCTTCGCTCTTAGTGGACCCAGCGCTTGATGAGACTGGCCGTTTGGTGCCAGAAGCAGAAATGTGCGCTCTGACTGGCGGTGAGTTGAAGAATATGCACGAGTGGTACCGCTCGATTAAATTTTTTTATCTGATTATTTTTACTTACCCTAACCTCAGGTGTTTAGGTCAGAATAACCAACGCATTCGTCCATTCTAAGATTAAGAATATGTTATCGCATACAGAACGTATTATAATAAATTTAATGGTTTATGACCCTTTTCCTTCCGCAGGCTGTCCTGTGACGTTAAATAAACATACAGAACATGCATTATAGATATATAAATCCCCTCTTATTAATTAAGTCTATATTATACAACAGGAAATTATTTCATATGTCTGCGTAATAAAATTGAAACAATTCCTGTTCACTGTTAATGACAGGAATAAATCATACATGGCAACACCCAGGCCAACCGTGCTCTGATTATAAAGGTGAAATAGGTTAATAAATATGAACACCCAAAACGCAGCCTCGAATACGCCGGACAGCCATATTTGGATGTTATCACTCTCCGGTGAATTGTCCTCCCCCACCTTAAACGACGACCGATCTTTGGCCGGTCTGTGTATTAGAAAGGGACCAGCGATCGTTATGGTAAGCGCCCTGGATGGCATAACAGCAGACCAAAAATTAGGTGGGATCCTGCGGTATTTTGAAGAGGACGAAAAGCGGCCGCTGATGATATTCCCGCAGATACAACCTGAAGACAATGAAAAATTCAAAGCCATAGGCAGCGGGCTAAAAGCCGGTCATTGGGTCTTTGTCACCCTGTCCGGGCCGGTTCCGGAGCATTCTTACACTGTCATCCGCAGGATACGGTCATGCTTTGGATAGTGCCGTAAACGGCCATCTCACGGCAGAAACGAGCTGAACGCGTTTCTGCGGGGGTGTGCAACCAAATGTGATGTTCAATACGGGTGGTTCTGCCGTTTACCCTCCAGTACGTTGCATCGCCCGGATCAACAAGGCGGGTCTGCTTCGCCTGTCACCCTCTGACAAAAAAACTGGCCAAGGTGGAAATGAGCTAGAATCAGCAGTAGGGATACAACTGATAATATTGAATTGAAATTTTTAACAAACATCTTTTTGTCCTGAGCTTGATACAAAAACATCGATGATGTGGCCGGTGACTCTATTTTTATGATAAGAAATAACGGGAAGGATAATGATTTCACGATGGCAATGGATAATGGAAAAGATATATAAGAAAATCTGGTTCAGGGCGACACTGTTTGCATTAGCAGCTATTGTTACCGCACTGATATCAATATTCTTTAAATCAATGATACCGCTTTCCTTTTCAATGAAGGTCGGTGCGGAAGCTGTAGACAGTATTCTGAACATATTGGCCTCCAGCATGCTTGCGGTGACGACTTTTTCTCTGAGTATTATGGTCACTGCATATGGCTCAGCCACGACAAACGTTACCCCCCGGGCAACCCGGTTGGTTGTGGAGGATGCCACAACCCAGAATGTCCTGGCGACGTTCATAGGTTCTTTTCTGTTTAGCCTGGTGGGCATTATTGCACTTCATATGGGAGCCTATGGAGGGAGAGGACGCATTATTTTATTCGCGGTGACCCTCGTAGTTATTGTACTTATTGTATTAACGCTACTCCGTTGGATACAGCATTTAACCGCACTAGGCAGGGTCGGTGAAACGACCGCCAAAGTTGAGCAGGCTGCTTTGGCAACATTTAACGCGCGTGCGCAGAATCCGTGCCTGGGGGCATCCCCCTGGCTGAAGTGCGATACTCAGCCGGCAGGAACGGTGGCCGTTTGTCCAGAATGTATCGGTTATATTGAGCATATTGATATTGGGAAGCTGGCCTCTTTCTTGACAGGCAGTCAGGTCAACGTTTATCTCATCGGGCAACCCGGCAGTTTCGTTCATCCTTCTCAACCTGTGATGTATGTAACCAGTAATGCGAACAGTACGATTTATTCTGAATTACTGTCTGCACTGAGTGTGTCAGATGTGAGGTCGTTTAATCAGGACCCCAGATTCTGCCTGAGCGTAATGGCTGAAATTGCCTGCCGGGCACTTTCTCCTGCAGTAAATGATCCTGGAACAGCCATTGATGTTATTGGTCGCGGGGTCAGAGTCCTTACGGTTTATGGAAACCAATATGCAGAGAACGGTAAAGTTCGTTATCCTGCCATACATATTGCCCCGCTATCCACGAGTGATCTTCTTGACGATTTTTTCTCACCGATCGCGCGTGATGGAGCTGCAATGCGAGAAATCCAGATAAGACTGCTGAAAGGACTGGCAATGCTGAGTCATGCGCGGCCCGAATTCTACGCTTCTACAGCGAATGCTCATGCCCGGGAAGCGTTACATTATATTGAAAGGGAAAATCACATCGATTCTGATAACAAACTTATTCTCGAAACCTATCGCAATTTATTCCCCTAACCGCATTAAATTTCCCTCCCTTACCCATGTGTCCTCACAGAAATACGATATCGGAGGAACATTTGGAGGTAAGGGAAGGAACAGGTGCTCTTCAGCCCCCTGTGCCACATTCCCACGACTAAACGGCACTGACGGTCGCGTACCGGAGAATATGGAGTCCATATCCTTAGACGGTAAAGATCTGAACCATCTGCTTGAGGCCACGGGCCTGATCGGCAAGCGCCTGAGTGGCTGCAGAGGCTTCCTCTACCAGTGAAGCATTCTGTTGGGTAACGCTTTCCATCTGACTGACGGCGACGTTCACCTGCATAATCCCCTGAGTCTGTTCGCCTGACGCCAAAGAAATTTCGCTCATCACGGAAGAAACGCCGTTGATAGACAGTATTATCTCTTCAATCACTTTTCCGGCATCAGTGGCAACCGCAGAACCTTCCCTGACAAAACCGACCTACGTCGATGTTACTCGTTAAACCCTAGAATCAGTGGACTCAACACCGGAAGGGAGAATGTGACATGGGAAATGCTAAAATACATCATGTATGTAGCGCCTAAAAATCGCCTTCACCACTTGAAGCTTTTCGAGCAGGCGGCCATTCCCAAGCTGATGCTGGCGTTACCCCGAGATATCAACGACTGCTACCAAAACTGGGATCTAAAGAAATAGATTTTTCAAAAAAGCCAGCCTGCTCTTCGCTCAAAGCTGCCTGTCATAACTGCTTAAAAAACAGGCCGCGCAGGATATTTTCCGTTTTCTAAACGGCTCCTCATAGGCTACCCCAGCAGTATGCGGCCACTTGTCGTTCTGGTGAAACTTCTCACACACTCTAGGTGTGCTGCCGGGTTGTGAAGTGACAGGTGTTAATAAACTCTCAGTTCAGGAACTGCAAATTAAGCCCAAAGAAGATCTGCCAGCGGGGCTGGCCCGGACCATCATCTGCAACCGAGCCCTGGGGCTCTACGAAGAAGTTATAGACGGTTTTACCCTGCTTGATAACCTGTCCGACACCTAACCCCAGCGGTACGCCATAACTGTCATTCTGAAAGTTATAGTTCCAGATAGGTGCGGCACGAAGATAAGTTCCCCCGCCCAGCTGATAGAAAACAAAAGGCTGGAAGGCCGCAATATTTACATTCGCGCGGTCATCTTCCCCGGCAAAGCTGTGCTGCCATGAGGCAAGGTAGCCATACTGAATTTTTGGTGAGCTGGCATTAAACAGAACGTTGACCAGGCCGCCTGACCATTTTTCACTTCCCAGCGCATCCCGTGAGGCGGTGGGCGCCGTCAGTTGCGGGCCGAAACCGAAACTCACCGCGGGATTACCGGTATCAATCAGATAGGCGGTGAAAAGATTAAGATCGCCCACGCCAGTCTGATGGCCGCCGGTTGGCGCTATCGGATAGGTATTTACGGGTAAGGAGGCACGCAGGATCCAGTTGCTTTCATCTATTGAGAAGGGCTGAGCAAAGCGGAGCCAGAACTGATTGGCGTCTTTATCCGTACCGCTGACATCCCCAATGTAATAGTTCTGCATGTTAAAAGCGGTCATGTTGGCCAGCGGGTTATTCGCCTGAGCTGCACCCCCTGTCTCACCTGCTGCATAAGCACCACCCGAGGCAACCATCCCTGCTAACAGAGAAAAAAGTATCGTCTTATTCATCATATTTACCTCTTAAAGCTTTGCCAGAATCACAGATAAACCAGCATGAAGGCTGGTCCTCTGAACTCACTTATTAACCGGGACAGGCTGTGGAAGCTTGTAGGTATTATCCTGGATATCCTGAGCAGGGAAGTAGACACGCAACGCAAGCGTCCAGTTATCCGAAGGCGCAATAAGGAGATTTGGCGCATCCTTTCCGCAGGTTTCAGGCGTGCCGTAATGCAGGGTGAATGACTTACCGTCAGGATTAAGCTTCAGCTCTTTATTTGAAAGACTGGAGCCTTTTTCGGTATGCAGATAAAGGTCTTCTCCATATATCGTCATTGAATAAAAGCCGAGATCGGGTTTTGTCATTCCGGGCACGGAATAGGTGGCGGTGTAGCAGAGTGCTTTGCTGACCTTGTAATTATTGAAGGAATACCAGGCATCCTTATCGGGTAACAAGCCCGTAGCCACACCTGCACCTACATTCACGTCTTCCTGAGGATACGCATCACGGGGCCCCATTGTTTTACTTACGCCACGTTTGTCTGCCACACTTCTGTAGTGCTCCTGAAGTGTTTTCAATTCAGCTTTGTTCCAGTCCGTTACCTTAAAGGCTTCTGGTGTATAGCCCTGCGGGAACGTCACCCTGTACTCATCCTGAATCTTATGCGCCTTCGCGATATCTGCAGGATCGTTGGGATTGACCTGGGTACGGACGTTTAAAACGACAAAGCGGGTCGATTTCTGCGGGTCAATCTTATAGTCACCGGCGCCGTAGAAAACATTCTCTGTTATGTGGTCGTGGTCCATCACATGAAGCGAGAAATACCGTCCATCCCCTTCAGGTAACGTGACCGTTGCGCCGTGAGAAGCATCAATAATGGCAAACGAATACAGCGTATCGCGATTCATCAACACCGCAGGTTGCTTGTCGATTTCCATCGGCATACGGTGGTGATAAAACTTATTGGTCGCGCCATGTTTCACTTCTTCATTCATCGCAAGATCCAGCATCACAAAGGCAAAGTTGTCTTTGGTGACGCTGACATTCTTATCACTGGCCTCAGCTTCCAACGCTCTTGCTTTTTCAAGACTCGCGGGTGCAGCGGCATAAGCCTGTGTAACCGATAATGCCAGCAAGCTAAAACAGATTAACTTTTTCATAGGTATCCATTTCACGTGTCATAATACAAATACAGCCGGAATGGCAGTTGCGCTTGCCGGCTAATTATCGTTAGTGGGATTTTTCAATTTTCGGCGGCTGCCAGCTGCCATCCAGGATCGGTTTTTCACCCCAATAGGCACGAATATAAAGAGAGAATGTCCCATCAGGTGAAGGTAGCCAGTTGGTTTGTTTATCCGCACCAGGCGAGCTGTGACTGATATAGAGAGTGAGAGACCCATCAGCGTTAAACTTCAGGTCTTTGTTCTTGGTCCCGAGTGAGAAGCGGTTAAGCTCATTTGGACTAAACAGATGACGCTGGTTATACAAGGTGAGAGACCAGAATCCCTTAACCGGCGGCAATTGCCCTTTTGCAAAGGTGACGGTATAGCTTTGCTTTCCGTCTAACTGCACTTCACCTGCATCGTTGTCAGTGTAGAAATATTGCGTTTCATCCGGCTTGTTATCGAACATGTTCGATTTTGACGTGCCGGTCCGGTTGTAATAATCAATCCCAAACGCCGCATTGTTTTTGGAACGGTTCCAGCCGTTGCCTGCCGGCACCCCATTATTTTTCCATTTGAAGAAATCAGCGATGACGGTTTTATCAGTTTGATCAGCGGCTTCATTCATCCACTTACGAATTTGTGGGTCGCGTTTACCCGCATCGACCAGATGACGATACTGCGCATACATGGCCTGCTCCCCCGGCAGCGGAGGGACTTTTTTGAGTACATTATCCAGCTGATCGAAGAACTTATCCGGCACCACCCAATGCACTTCTCCGGCATCCGGGTCAGGCTTGTCACCAACAGCAGGCAAGGTCGAGTAGTCAAAGGATTTCATTTTTCCGTCAAACTGGCTGAGAGGATAAGACATGATTTCGCGGATTGAGGGCTGAATAGCCACACGTTCTTCTTTGGTATCATCCATCTGCACACGAGGGATCATGTTCGCCATCTCTGTGGAAGAACGGATGACTCCTGTTATTCCTTTAGGTGTCTTTCCTTCCCAGTCTGGCCCTACCAGTAAATAGAAGCCTGGCTTAGTGCCGTAGGGTTTTCCGACATTACCGATTTGATCGGTACGCGCATCATAGATGGCGTATACCCAGAATCGGTCTCCGAAGTCAGGCACCTGGATTACCACCGGCTCTTTATCCAGCTCATAAAAGCCCAGACCATACACCACATCCTGGTTGGGACAGGTGACGAAGGTTTCCTCCGGCTTAATGTAATCCGTCAACATACTGAGCTGCCCCATTGGCGCAACGGGAACCATGCCGCCGCTCAATGCCGGATAGGGAGCCTGAGTAATTGTCATTCGGCGGTTGAACTGGTTCACCATTGGATACCCCCAGATGTAAGCCTGCTGCGCGAGGGCTTTTACATAGGCTTCTGGCATGTTGACGCCTGAGGCCGGCAGGGAAAGCTGATCAAACCGAGTGGGATGTGCAATGGTCAACGGAGCGGTTTGAGCTGATATGCCAGCACTGATAACCAGTGAGGCTATCACTAAAGAGAGAGACTTTATTTTCATGAACGTTACCTTCATCAAAAGTGAATGTGTCAGGCTCAAACAGCAGCCAGAACCTGACACCCTTTGAGCCATTACTTAGTGACCTGCACCACATCATCAGGGACCCAGCTCTGATCGTAAAACGCATCACCTGTGCCATACAGGCGCAGGGCTACGAGGAAGTTACGGCCTGAGATCGTTTTAATAAACGCGTTATCATTCACGCCTTCAGGTTTAGCCGGTCCAAACCAGATATCAATCGAACCATCCTGATTTTTTGGAATGTCGTAATACCCGTTGGTAGAAGGAAGGAGTTGATCCGTTTCCGGCATCGTACCGTCAGTGATGTTGTAGGCGGTGATGGCCCAGAAAAGTGAGGCCGGTGGGTTTGGCGGCAGGTGCAACTTATAGGTTTTTCCACCCTCAAGGAACTTGCCCTCCTTATCACGGGCGGTGTAAGGGTATTTGGAACCTGCGCCGGTGGTGTGCATGACCATTGCTGATGCGCTTGAGTAAGCTATCTGGAAGAAGGCGGCGCGTTGATTTTTATCCAGCGTGCCGTATTGCATCCATTCTGCCGTGGCACCCGCCCAGGAGTTCTCATACTGGCGGTCTTTATAATAGAGTTGCCGTTGATCGTCACGCCCTGACTGACGACGGGCGAGGATCATCTTCGGCGCCGTTTCTACGGCCTTTTTCAGCAGCTCTTTCTCTTTGTCTGTTGGCGTGAACGGCTTACCTTTAACGATGCCAATACTCAATAATGCACTTCGGGTATCTTCAGGAATGGCGGTGAGGGGCTCGTAATCGACGAAGGTTTTCAGCTTTTGCCAGAATTGGTCATCAACCGGGTACATCATAGTGACACGTTTGCCGCTGGCATCGGGGAACTGCATAGGCTTAACGTCTTTTTCAACATCCCATAATGGATAGATGCGGGTTGTTTCGGCATTCTTCACCGCTGGGGCGGGATCAGGTTTGCCCTCTCCTTTGCCCATGATGGTACGGAAGAACAGAAAAACGTTATAGGTCGATGATTTGAATGCAAAATAACCCTGTGGTACCGGCCCCTCATAATCTGGTGGCAGCAACAGGTAAAGTCCCCCGCGCGCGCGGTCAGGGCCTACAGAGCCCACGTCAGTAATCGTTCTCTGGAAGAAGTCGGTAAACATACCAATGACATTGGCAGGTGCTTTTACCACCAGAGGCCCGGTTTTTTTAAGGTCCAGGTAGCTCATGGAATAGATCACATCGCCATTGGGTGTCGGCACCACCGCGCGGCTGTCCATACGCTCTTTCCAGATCGGCAACACATTATAACCACTGCCAAAAGCGGCTTCAGAACCATCCCGTAAGCCGATTGTATTGAGTAAAGGCAATGATGAGATGTAAGCCTGAACAGCATCCTGGTAATACAACTCATTACTCAGATTTTGGGCTTCATCCTGCGGTAACCAGTTACCATTATTGAGTTGTTTAATCAGTGGCGATTGCGGTGCAGTCGAGTCTTGAGCTAACACAGGTGAAGATACGCACAGCGAGGCACAAATTATTGAAAAAATTAACTTTTTCCCCATACATCCTCACGATATAAGTCAAATTAGCTAATTTTATAGTAGAGGAAATAAAAAATTACGTTATGAAATATATAAAGATTGTTTGAAAACCGACTGCGCGTGACACGACATGCGCTCTGACGCAACCTTTCAAGCCACCTGCCACATCCAGGCAGGTGGAATGCTTCCATTTGACGAGATTCACCAGGGTACGCGCTCTCCATCGAAAAAGAATCCTGCGGTGATTGTCTGGGATGCTTCAGCAGCGAGCCAGGCGATCCCTCTTGCCGCCTCGGATACTGTTTGGTGACCGGTATGTCCGTTAAAATCGGTGGCCGTGTATCCCGGGTCAACTGCGTTTACGCTGATGCCACACTCAGAAAGTGCATTGGCAAACGCCACCGTAACGCCATTTAACGCCGTTTTTGAACTGGTGTAACCCAATGCCGCTACCTTAGAGTAGGGATGCGATTTATCAGATACCCATTCCAGTGATCCCAGTCCGCTGCTGACCATGATTATCCGGGTTTCCTCGCCCAATTTGAGTAGCGGCAGAAAAGCCTGCGTTACCCTGATGACGCCAAAAACGTTGGTGTTATAAACTGTCATTATATCGCTGATGCTTTGCGCCTCTGGCGCGATGGGACAGGTTCCGAGAATCCCCGCATTGTTGATTAGCACATCAAGTTTTCCATCTTCTGAATTTATCTGCCCGACGACCGCATCAATACTTTCCTGATTCGTCACGTCAATGATAGTCTGCCGCACTTCAATACCTTCCGACAGTAGCAGGCTGACCGCATCCTTACCGCGCGCCGCATCGCGGCAACCCAGCCAGACCTTAAATCCCAATTTCCCCATCTCTCTGGCCGTTTCAAAGCCAATACTTTTGTTTGCGCCGGTAATTAATACTGATCTCTTCTTCATGGCGTTGCCTCAGTGATTTATGCAGGTGTATCTGAGTTATAAATCACTCAGAACCGCTTGATAAGAGGTCACAATACGAATACGTTGTTCGGAAAAGCGAACAATAACGGAAGTGGATATGGATGATGTCGCGATATTTCTTGCCGTGTTCAGAGGTCAGGGTTTCCGGGCCGCAGCTAAGACCTTAGGCCTGGCACCCTCAACGGTCAGTGAAAGGGTCACCGCGCTGGAAGTGAGCCTGGGCGTTCCGCTGTTTATCCGCACAACCCGCAGCGTAACGCCCACCGAAGCCGGCGTGATGCTGGCCGATCGCATGACGCCTCTGCTGAGCGAAATGAGATCGGTGATGAATGACGTGGCAAGTTCTCAACGCGAGGTGCGCGGCCTGCTCAGGCTGAACGTGACGGGCGCGGTAATGGTCGATATTCTGCCACCCCTGCTGGAGCAATTCCTCGATCGCCATCCGTTGCTACGGGTAGAGATTATGGTGGACGATCGCCTTGTTGATGCCACGGCGGAAGGCTGCGATGCGGGCATACGCTATGGCGAACATCTGGCCCGGGACAGTATTGCCGTTCCTGTCGGCCCGCGCCGCCAGCGTCTGGCTCTCGCGGCGGCACCCGGCTACCTTGCTTCGCGCGGTCTTCCCGTTCACCCGAAGGCATTGGCCGAACATCACTGCATCCGCCTTAAGTATTCCAGCGGCACGCTGATCCCCTGGGAATTTGAACGCAACGGGGAAACAGTCAACGTCAACCCTGCTGGTCGCCTGACTATAGGCGTGAATGGCGCTTCCGGAGCGATTGAGCTGGCAAAAAAGGGTCAGGGCATTATCGCCATCTTTGAAAACTGGCTGCAGCCCTGCTTTACGACGGGTGAACTGCAGCCTGTGCTTCCGGACTGGTGGCCCGAATTTGAAGGTCCCTGGCTCTACTTCCCCAGCCGCTTTATGTCAGCACCTCTGCGCGCTTTTGTGGATTTTCTGAGAGAGGTACAGTCAATACCTGATCCGCTCGATTGACTGCGGCAGCAGTTTCGCCAGTTGATATTGACCCCGGCAAACGGGTGCACCTCTTTTTTGACTGGTTGTGGCAGGTTATCGCGCATTGGAGGCCTTGGCTCGCGTTTCAGACCGCTTTGCGTCAGATTTAGTCATTCACACCCTATGAGCAACACTTTGTGGTGATTCAGGGTATGCCACCGATTACCGCGATATCCGCCATTGAGAAAGTATCACCGGCAACATAAGGCTGCGTTTGCAGTATGCGGTTAAAGTAATACATTCCCCTGACAGCCTTATCTCGCATACGGTTACCCCACTCCGGGTTCTGATAAAGTTCAACCTCAGGTCCTAATCCTGGCGTGGCGTGATGGAAATACACGCTTACTGCATCCAGGAACTCAATTTCAGCGCGCTTCGTCATCATATGAATGGTGCCCTTATCTGCTGGAGTTTTACCGGTCAGACTGCATGACGGCTCCAGCGCATCCAGATACTGCGTGATAGCGGTACACTCCGCGATAAGCGTACCGTCATCAAGCTCCAGAACCGGCTCAACCTCGGCTTTTTACCTTTTCCAGGCGGTTGCCTGAAACTACACTGCACAGTGTCATCACCGATCGGTAATCCCCATAACTTGTTATAATAAATAGCTTTTATCATTTTCAGTCAGAGAAGGTGCTTGAATGTTCTTCAGGGTCTGTTTATAAGTACCCTCGTTTCTTGTTGAGGTCTTAAGCGGCTCGGCCTGACAAGAGGAGGGTCAGCGATTAATACGAAGGAAGTAAGATGCTATTGCCAGATTTGAGCTTTATCAAAACCCTTTATCACTCTTCGTTTACAGAATGAGTCGCCCACTGTTTGTGTCTCTGGATGGGCCCAAGGGCGCAGGTAAAACCACCCTGTTGGAGGCCATCGCGAAAGCACTAAGGGCGGACAATAAGAAGGTGATCCGCCTTAGCGAGAAAAAAAGTGACCCCTTCAGGGGAGAAACAATGGCCCTCGTGAACAAATTTGCCAGATCTCCTTCCCTGGCGTTGGAATGGGAGATTTGTGAGCGCCTGGCTGAGAGCCGTGCCTGGATTTCCCAGCACGTGCTGACCAAACAGCCTCCGAACAGCATTATCTTGATGGATCGCTGGTACCCGTCGGATGCCGCGTTTCGGCGGATGGTTCCCTTTAGCGCGATCTTACAGCTTAATAGTGAACGAAACGTGCGAACGCCAGACCTGCATGTCGGGGTTGTTACAGCGCCTGACATTTCATGGGCGAGAGCAGCGGCCCGACCTTGCGGGCTAAGAAGTACGGTGATTCACAAGCTGGAAGAGCATGTTGCTTGTACTGAGGCTTTCGAGCGAGAAATTGTCAATCACGGCTGGGTGTTATGCCGCAATGAAGGAACGATCGAAGACGCAACGATGCAGGTGATTTCTGAAATCTACAAAGTGCATGGATGACCCACAGAGATCGGTTTTGCGGGCGCAGCTTCCGCCTCTGGCGTTATGGGAAGGCAAAGACCTACCTTTCCAGGTAGGTCTTTGTAGAACTATCGCATCTGCAGAATAATAACGTTGCTGCTAGCCGGGTCCGTTTTCTCTCGCAAATCTTTGACCTTCTCCGGTTTGACTGGCGCTCCCGTGTTACCCCATGACGTGCGGATAAAACTCAACACATCAGCCATTTCCTGATCAGAGAGCTGCTTACGGAATGCAGGCATACGGAAAGCATCAGGCATTCCAGCAGACACCACCCTTGCAGAGCCATTAAGCGTGACATTGATTGATGACGAGTCATCAATCAGCATCGATGTGGCACCTGCCAGCGGTGGGATCCAGGGAGCCTGCCCCTTACCATCAGCACCATGACAGCTGCTACAACGCGCCATAAATGTCTGAGCACCTGGCGTTTTAATGCGGTCAGCCAGGGTCAACGTACCGGGTTTGGCCTCATCATAATGCCAGGTTTGCTGCTGATTATTGCTCCCGGCGGGTAAAGACTTAAGATAATGCGCTATAGCTCTAAGATCCTCATCACTCATATATTGAGTCGAGTTATTAAAGACATCAGCCATTGATCCAAATACCACACCATGCTGATTACGCCCTGTTTTCAGGAAGGTAAACAGGTCATCTTCGCTCCAACGGGATAGTCCGGTATTACTGTCTCCACGTAAACTGGGGGCATACCAACCATCAAGGGAAGCTCCAGCAAGGAAGTGTTGACTGCTGTCATCAAGCCCCTTCTCATTAAACGCCAGGCCGCGCGGAGTATGACAACTCCCGCAGTGACCTGGTCCTTCTACCAGATAGGCACCCCGGTTCCACTGTTCATTCTGTTCAGGCTTTTGCTCACGCGGTCCAGTAACAGTGAAAAGAGAATTCCAGAAGGCGAGCGGCCAACGCATATTTAATGGCCATGGAATATCACTGGGTTTATTTTCCTGATGAACAGCCTTCACGTCATGTTTAAACCAGGCGTACAACGCGCGAATATCAGCATCGCTGAGTTTAACGTACGAAGGGTAAGGCATAGCGGGATACAATCTGTGCCCGTCTTTTGCCACACCCTTTCTTACCGCCCGATCAAAATCAGCCAGAGTATAGTTGCCAATACCCGTCTCGTTGTCCGGTGTAATATTGGTGGTGTAGATATTGCCTACTGGCGTGGCCATCTTCAACCCACCGGAAAAGGGTGCCCCCTCAGGAATACTGTGGCAAGCAACACAATCGCTTAGCCTTGCAACGTATTCTCCCTGTTTGAGCATCTCAGCAGTGGGAGCATCCAACTTTTCACTGGTTGCAAAATGAGAGACTGGCAATCTGAGCGCCCAATACAAATAGCCACTAATTATTGCCAGCAAGAGGAGTAAAACCGTCACGATCCTGCGTTTTGTCATGTTGTTATTCCTCAATCTCAGCTCATCGAATCAGTGAAGTCGTGACGGGACAGCGGCATGCTACGGATACGCTTGCCGGTCAGCCTGAACACGGCATTGGCCACTGCAGGAGGAATAGCAGGGAGAGGAGGTTCACCAATCCCCCCCATTTTTTCACCACTTTCAATAATTTTCACATGGACTTTAGCCATCTCCGAGGGTGTCAGAATAGGATAAAGGTCATAGTTACGCGCGACAGGCTGACCTTGTTCGAAAACACTTTCTTCCACTAATACCTGGGATAAACCCAGTGCCACAGCGCTGTTGACCTGAGCCTCTATAATTGCCGGGTTCACAATGCTACCGGGATCGATTGCTTCCCAAATGTCGTGAACCTTTACCTTGCCATTAACGATGGACACTTCAGCAATAGCGGCAGCTTCTGTCCCGAAAGGAGAAGCCATGGCAATTCCCCTTGCGCGCTTAGAGCCATCTGGTGCTGTGAAAGGACCCGGTTTCCATCCCCCTGATAACTCCACAACCGCATTAAGCAGCGTGGTCAGGCGTTGATTACCCTGTAACAAATGAAGGCGTAACTCGAGAGGATCTTTTTTCCCGGCATCGGCTATTTCATCCAGGAAACTTTCATACAGGAAATCATTCATCGAGTTTCCGACAGAACGCCAATAGCCGACCTGAACAGGCCCTTTTTTATAAATCTGGGCGACACGCAGATTCGGGATGGCATAGGCCTTGTGGGTTAACCCTTCTACGGCTGTTTCATCCAGTTTTTCACCCCGTTTACCCGCAATACCTTCCGTTGGGCCTTCGGTAATACTGACAACCTCAAGCGCCACGGGATAACCGGCTTCATCAAGTCCGGCATTGAAACGAACCGCAGCCATAGGACGGCGGGTGTCGCGGAGAAACTCCTCTTCGCGGCTCCAAATCACTTTAACAGGACGTCCAACGGCCTTAGCCAGGGCAATGGCCTGGGGATGGACCATTGCCGTGTCATACACAAAGTGTCTGCCAAAGAAGCCCCCTAAAAGTGGGGAGTGGATAAAGATTTTTTCCGGGGGCAGCCCGGTGCGTTTAGCCGCGTCGGCCTGGAACATCTCAGGAGCCTGATTAGGCATCCATAACTCTAATGTGCCATCGGCATTGAAACGGGCCAGGGCTGATGGCGGTTCCAATTGCGCATGGTTTAGATATTGTGAATGATAAAGTGCCTGTATCTTGGTTGCTGCCTTGCTCATTGCCTCAGCTGCATGCCCTTTTACCTCAGCATCATCCCCTGCTCCAGGCTCTTTTCCCAACTCCTCAGCAAATTTATCTGATGAAAAATCGGCAGGCATATACCGATCGCGGGCGTCTTCAGCGGGTTCGTTCCAGGCTATCTGGAGTGCTTCAGCTGCGCGTTTGGCGTGCCACCAGCGTTCAGCTACCACCGCCACCGCACCCGGCAGACGGTGAACGGAATGGACCCCCTTCATGGCACTAATCTGGGCTTCGTTATGGATGTCTCCCACCAACAAGCCAATACGGGGAGCGTGCTGAACTGCCGCATGGAGCATGTTATCCACTTTGCAATCAATACTGTAGATTGCCTGTCCCGTGGATTTAATGTGCATATCTACCCGCGGGACTGGCTTGCCGATCCAGCGAAATTGGGAAGGGTCTTTTAATTTGACTGAGGCTGGGTCTGGGACAGGGAGATCCATTGCTTTCGGGGCGAGTTGACCATAAGTTAACGATCGACCTGAGGCGGGATCGATCACTTTTCCTGGCTCGGTAATGAGTGAAGCTAATGGAATATTCCATTCTGCTGAAGCAGCCTGAAGCAACATCTGTCGGGCCAGTGCCCCAAGCCTGCGCATCGTGTTATAGCTCATACGAACAGACATGCTGCCACCCGTGATGCGAATACCAATATCCATCACCGTATATTCAGCACCTGCGGGCGCATTTTCTACAATAAAGACCGCCGGATCGGCATCGAGTTCTTCCCCGACTATTTGCGCCATGCCGGTGAAGATCCCCTGGCCGCCTTCCACAAATGGGCAAAGAAAACGTATCGTGTTATCAGGACGAATTTCCAAAAATGCTGGAACTCGTGTTCCCCGGGCAACAGTAGCTGCGGCCCCCTGAGCTCGAGCCTGACCGACAGGTAGACCAAACCCCAACACCAAAGCGCCTACCGCGGTGCCAGCAGAGGCGATGAGAAATCGCCGCCGCGACAGATTTGCGGCTTGCCCCTCTTCCATTGAGGATAATGTGGACGAAAAGAGGTCAGAAAAAGGTTTCATGCTCTGTCCTTATCTTCAGCGACTTCATGAATAGCGGCGCTAATCGCATTGTAAGTCCCGCAGCGACAAAGATTGACCATTGCTGCGGCTATCTCGGCATCAGAAGGATGAGCCACTTGCTTTAACAGCGCGGTAGCCGCAATAACCTGTCCAGACTGGCAATATCCACATTGTGGAACCTGATGTTTAACCCATGCAGCGACCACACGTTTACCCATCTCATCTGCTTCAATAGCTTCAATGGTGGTGATGTTTTTGCCCACAAGTTGGTCAATCGGCGTGACACAAGATCGAACTAGCTGGCCATTGACCATGACCGAGCAGGCTCCACATTGCGACAGACCGCAGCCATATTTGGTTCCCGTCATCCCCAGGTCGTCTCTGATTACCCACAATAATGGGGTGTCACTCTCAGCATCGACCTCAACGGTTCGGTTATTTATCAGAAGTTCCATAACTCTCCAGTACCTGCTCAGGATGTATTTTAAATTGTGTGATAATTATCACTGCTTCAGTCAGTTCTTGTCTGGTTGAAGAAAAGAACAAAAAATGTCTAAATGGGCTCGATTGTAATGACTGGCATAGATTATTGGGTCGAAACGGCCTGAAAAAGGGGCAGTCAGGAGGCTGGTTAGAACAAAAAAACGGAGGCAAGGATAGGCCCTGCAGCCATTCCCTGATTTGCAAAGAGATCATCAGCAAATGAATGACAATGAACAAGTGCAAGTTATCTGGTTACGCGAATGTTGGGATTCAGGAACGATTTCTGATTGATACTCTCATTATCAAAAATGATTCTAACAATCAAATCACAAAGTGATAAATAAGTTTATCTAATAGCAGTTATTAGTTTAATGACATAATGGCTAACTTTACACGTAAAAATGTAAATTACCTTTGCTTTCAATCAGATAAATAGCCCACCTGACTATTAGTGAATATCGCTCATAACGTTAATGAAAAAATGCACCTTTATGATTTTATTTTTAAGCATTATTGTAATTTATTTCCCTGGTGAAGAAGATTCACTTGTTTAGAGATGAGCAATGGCTTTTTTTTGAATATTGCATTTAATGCCCCTTCATCTACCCATGCAGTGAATCACTGTAGCTCAATTCGTCATAGTCATCATTAGGGCAACCATAAGTGCAGAATATCGATATACAGGTTATGAA
>NZ_JBAVTT010000066.1:0-16720 GCF_049696395.1 Erwinia sp. | reverse complement strand
CTATCGCGATAATGATATGGCCAGCGCCCAGGTGGAGTACCGTCAAAAATTAACCTGGCGTCACGGATATGTTCTCTGGCTGGGCGTAGGCGCGCTCGGCAATGACGTGCAGGATATGAGGCATACGCCATTGCTACCCACCGTTGGCGTGGGATATCGCTTTGAGGTAAAACCGAAGATGAATATCAGATTAGATCTTGGTATGGGCAAGGAAAGCACGGGCTTTTATTTTCAGGTAGCGGAGGCATTTTGATGCGGATATTGTTCTGCCTGAGCTGGCTACTCTTTTCTGCTGTCACTCACGCAGTAAACGTCGATCTTTTCCCTTTGCAGAAAACGGATAAAGGCTTGCCAGTTATTCAACACCTTTCTGCACCAGAGTCACTTCGTCCTTGTTGCGCATTTGGCTATGATCTCCATGTTCGAGCGGCAGGGATCCCCATCCCTGTTTATCAGATTGGAAATATTTTGACGGTAGAAACACTGGGATCCCATCGTTTTAATGACAGCAGCCTCGCTGCGCTTGAAAATATTGCCGGGATAAGTCAGGAGAAGAACGGATTAATATATACTCACCGCGGTGGGTTTATTGATATCGCTCATGTGCGGGATACAGCTGATAATACACTGTTTTTATTTTCAAAGATCGCACCTCTGTTGGGTCATGAACAACGCTTTTTCCTGACCGAAGAATTGGGAGTGCGTCGGGTACAAATGAACGCTTTCACAGCACCTACCAGCAGCGGACAACGTTACACGCTAGCTGCATGGCTGGCGGGGCATCTCGCCTTCGAGTTAGCGCAATGGCATGAAGTGGCTCAGTGGTATGGCTTCCAGTCAGTCCCCGGCTTTTCTGAGGAGATCTCCGCTTTCTCACCGGAAGATCTTTATTCCAATCTACTGGGGGCTCGCATAGCCATACAGGTAATTCTGCAGGGACATGCTGGCACACTGGCAGAATACAACCACGCGATGGATAAGCAGCTTATTACGAGTTTGATCAGACTTGAAGCAACTCCGAAAAGTGTTACCGCCGAAAAGTTCCGCCAGATTGATGGCGTCTGGTGGAACAGTAAACGTCGGGTACCGGATAAATTCCTCGTTCTGAATCGAAATTATGATCTCAGCGAACAACGTTACCCCATGCCAGTCTCCTTTGAAGCAGCGCCGCCATATTTGCTGACTTTTCCTGAGCATATTGGGAAGTACTCACTTAAGTCATTGGGCGAATTACAAATCTATTCAGGTCATCAAATGAAAGGTCTGCCTGAACCGGCGCACTTTTACAATCAACTGGATTTCGTGCCTCTGGCTGTGAAAGCGAAAGAAGCCGATGACATCCAACTTCAAAAGCTGAATAAATAATCGATTCAACTCAATTTCCCAGGAAAGGTGTAGTACTTATCCTGCTTCGCCCTGTCCTCTTGCGAAATTTTCACCCTGGAGCCAGCCATGGCCTCCAGGGATTAGCATCAAGACTTTCTGGTTTTCTCATGAGCTTAGTTAAACTGATAGGTGTATGAAATCAGGAATCGCTTATCTGGATCATCCAGATAGGTATTGTTATCCATCAGGAAGGTGAACAGGTTAAAAGAGTTATGTTTATTTAAGGAATAACCGAGCCCCAACCCACCAAAATAACCCTTGTAATGGTCGCCGTCGTCATTTTTTGAACCGTAAGATCCGGCAGCAAAAGCAACAACTCTCAGGTCGGGTGTCAGGGGTTTTAAAGTAAAAAGACCAAGATACCCGCTGCTTCCTGACGTGGTTATCGTGTCTAATCCCAGATCGGTAGATCCGCTGGCAATAATTTCTGGCGAAGGACATTTAGAACTGCCGTCCGTTTTGCACCCCAGCGTTTCACCAGTATTATAGGTATATCCGGCCATGGGGAAAATTTGAAAACCTGCTGGCTCAATACCGAAATAACTCAGTGGAATAAAGGTGCCGACCGAGTAGTTAGTTTGGGATGCGCCGTTGGTATACTCATTTTTGCCAAAGTTGAAGTTGAGGATGCCCACAGGGAAAAGCCATGACCCGCCAATACGCCATTCGCTGGCATCACTGTTAATCCGGGCATTGAGCTTTCGTGCCTCATCAAGCGCCACGGAGCCGGAAAACGAAAGATTGCTGTCATCAAGCTCGTAGTTATCTGACCAGGATGCGCCCGCCTTTGTGGTGACCTTGGTCGGATCATCATCCAACTTATCTTTCTCATCTTTTATCTGTCCAGACTGAGCAAATGCCTGACTTATCAGCAGCAGAAGTAGCAGAGGGGGAAAATTAATTTTTTTCATCTGTAATCCTGAGAATTAGAGGCTGTTTTACCGCTGTTCAGTTTGGTTCAGGGCACTGAACATCTTTTATCGATCTTTCGTAGGCTTTGAAATTCTTATTTCTCAATGCTGCAGCGGCCGTAAGAATGTGTGGCTCGGTCTGTTTATCATGCAGGAAGGTAGTTTTTATTTTTGCATCGGGAATAGCGGTATCAATCTGGCAATGACTGCGTAAATCATCGATGATTTTTTTCTGCCTGAGCGCATAAGCCAGATTGTCGTACGGTGATGCCAGGGCTGCGGCCGCCAGCGAAAATAAAACGCCGGCCAGAATCGTTTTGCGAAAATTCATCGGATTGCGCCTGCAAGAGTTAAGGTGTTGTGGTTGATTGCGCGCTGCCGGTCGCCGGGCACAGAGCGGGATCGAACACCGTTTTCCAGTCTTTTTTCATATCGACAATCGTCCAGCCGTATTTTCCCGCCAGCGTTAATCCGTTCACTAAAGTTCCGCTGGCCGGCGGATGCGCATCGTAGGCATATTCGCGTTGGCTGTCGGTGTGATGCACCAGTAATCCAAAGGTTTTCACGCCGGGATTGGCCGATGTGTATTGCAACATGGGCACATCGCCATCGCTGTTGCCAAAAGCGGCTACCGGGCGATGCCCCATAAACAGATGGATCGCCACCGGCTTGGCGGCGGCATCATCATAAAAAGCGCCATTCATGGTCTTACGCAGCTGCGTGCCGTTGTCAGTCAGCGAGAACTCGGATAACGAAAAGGAACCGACCACTTGCTCCGGCGGGATGTCATACATTTTCTCTGCCAGCACACGCATAAAATCCACGCCGCCACCGGAGATAATCCAGGTTTTAAAGCCGTTTTGCCGCAGATAATCCAGTAACTGGCGCATCGGTAAATACCCCAGCCGATCGTAACCGCAGCCAAAGCGCGTGTGCTTGTGCGTACTGACCCAGTCGGTCACACGTTGGGTGAATTCTTCAGTGGTCATATCGCTGTGCGTCAGGGCGACCAGCTTAAACAGCCCTTTGCTGCCCGACGCGGCCAGCGTTTTGGTGTCGTTATTTAACGCCGCAGAAATCAGCGGATCGCTTTTCCATTCAGGGTGGGCCGGTGCCAGCCGCTTCAGCTCATCCAGCGCAAACTGCAGCTGGAAGGTAACCGGCGCTTCTGGCCACAGGGTACCGTCATTATCAAACACCACATAGCGCTGCTTCTCGGGAATAAACGCGTTATCACCTGGCGTGGTGGCATGTTCCACCCACTGTTCGATAGCCGTTTTGGCGGCGGTGTCATTCCAGGCAGACAGCGTCGGATTGGCAGCCGCCTGACACACGCCCACGCTGCATAACAGCGCCAGAGCACAGAGTTTACGCTTCATGTTTTTTCCTCTTCAGCGTTGCAAGGTCGGGCAGCGGCACAATGCGCCAGATCCGCAACCCGCGTTGAATAACAAAACGGCCTGTGCGCCATAATGCGTGGCGCATAAACCAGCCGACAATCGCCAGCAAAATGACCGCGACAGCAATCGATACGGCAGGCCAAAGGGAGGTCGTCCCCTTGGCTCGCAGGACGTTTTCACTGCCTGCCGCCCGAACGGGCGCGATGGTGTAGGAGGCTGCGGGCAGCGAGGCAGTCTGCCACTGCTGATTGCGGGTGTCCCACCAGCGCAGCTTGATCTCGGGCAGGGTCAGGGTGCCGGCCGTGGCGGGCAAATAGCGCAGGCGTTCAGTGCGCTGGGCGCCGATCACCTCACCGCGGCCCTGGGTTAGCAGGCTGTTTTCCGGCGTCAGGCGTTGCGTACCTGAGCCAGGAATGGCGAACAGGATTTGCGGGATCTGCGCCGGGATCACTTCCTGCGCCTGCACCGTTACCTGACGTTCAATGACGTCACCAACATGAATCGTCCGTTCGCCGTCGGCCCGCCAGACCTGAATTTTCTGCTGCAGGCTGAGGGCGCTGGCCGGCAGAAAACGATCCGGCTGTTGTACGCCGGCTGGCCAGCTGACCTGTTTCTCTATCGCGGGCAGCGTCACCGTTTGCGGCGGTTGCCCGGCCGAAGTTAGCGTCAGATCCATCGCCGGCAGCCTCAGCATGCCGCCATCCCAGGCCATCAGCTGCCGCTCCATTTTGATGCCGCTCCAGCTGGTACTTCCCTCGCGCCGTGAAACCAGCTGGTTGGGCAGCGAAGTGGTCAGCAGCATGCCATTTTCGACCGTCATTTCTGGCCATTCCGGCGGAGGATTAAACCAGCTATCCGTCCAGAAGGTGATCGCCACCCGCACAGGTTGTCCGGGGACCAGATGATCCGGTGCTTCCAGTTCGCGGGTCAGCGTCATTGCCGCCTGCGGCATCGCGGAAAACAGTAAAAGTATCAGCAGAAACCGTCTCATTTCCCCTCCGCAGGCGCTGAGTTGTAGAGGTTTTCCAGCAGGCCGCTGGGTGACAGGCTGAGATTGTCGTACCACTGATTAACCTGCGGCGAGTTGCCCGCCGTGGCCTGCATATCCTGCTGCTTAACGCCCTGATCTTTCTCCAGATCGTTTTTGATCGCATCGGGCGTTTCATCCTGTTCCTTATGCTGAGAATCCTGACGATCGCGCTCTTTTTGCCGTAACTGCATGATGATGTGCGCAATCTTCGCCCGGTTATCTTTCGCCATCGTCCAGTCAGGCCGCAGGCTTAATGCCTGGTCATAACGGGTCAGCGCCTGCTGCCACTGCTTTTGCTGCGCGTAGCTGTTGCCGATCCACAGCAGGGTATCGGGTGTGGCTGGCGCCTGCAGAAAAGCGCTGGTGGCCGCAGGGAAATCGCCGGCGTTGTAAAGGGCAATGCCGCGCCACAGGGGATCGCTGAAATGCGCCGCTGCCTCTGCATAATCACCCCGGTTGAAGGCCCGCTGGCCCTGTTGATCCGGACTGATAAAGGCCTCAGTCCAGGCAGCGGCGGCCGGTGGCGTAAAGGTGGTCAGCGAGACGGCGATCAGCAGCAGTAAAATCATCTGCTGACGCCAGATCAGCAGCAATAACAGCATTGGGATAATCAGCAGGTAACCACTGTTTTTCCAGTGCAGATCGTTGCGGGAGTTTTGCTGCGCCACCACGGACTGCTGAATGTTTTGCAGAATGGCGGGCAGGTCGTCATCGTCAGCGGTCGCCAGCGTCACCGGAATACCGTTATTGCGAAGCTGTTCAAAACGCGGCACGTTCAGGCGGGTATCAATCCCTCGCGCTGCCAGCGCCTCCGGCAGCGCGCCGCCTTTAGCCGTGCCGGGCACCCATACCTGCAACGGCAGTTTCTGTTCCGTCAGCCAGCGCGCGTCTTCCGCGCTGAGGTTGTCGGCCACCAGCAGCAGGCTGTGCGGCACCGTCGGCGACTGCGGCAGGTTTTTTAGTGCCAGCGCAATGGCTGCCTGTAATCCGGAACCTTCCCCTTCGGGCAGTTGCGTGGGCTGCTGCGCGTCGAGAAACAGCCGGAAAAATGCGCTGTCGTTGGTCATGGGCGTGGTCAAAAATGCCTGCGCGTTGTACACCACCAGGCCCATATGGCTGCCGGGAAGCCGGCTCATCAGCGCCTCAATTTTCGGCTGCATGCGTTGATGACGGGACGGCGGTAAATCCTGCGCCATCATGCCCAGGTCCTGTTGCAGGATCACCATGACCTGAGTTTGCGAGGTCATGCCAGCGGGCAGATCTTTTTGCCAGCTCGGCCCGGCCAGCGCAATACAGCCCGCCGCGAACAGCCACGGCAGCACCTGGAACAGCGAGCGGCGCTGGCCATGAATGAGTGCGCGTGCGAAGGGTTTGGTCATAATGCGGTGCCAGGCGCTGCGCGAACCGCTGGCGAGAAACCACAGCAGCGGGCAGAGCAGCAGTCCCAGCAGCCGCCACGGATAGATAAAGTGCAAGTCCGTCATGATCTGCGCTCCCGGATAAGCCGTAGCACGGTGAACGCCAGCAGCAGAAACATCGCCAGCATTAACGGCCAGTGGAACAGCGGCAGGTGCCAGGAGAATCCCGTGGTCTTGACCTGCGAAGGCGTCATCGCATCAATCTGCTGCCAGACGTTGTCCAGCGCATCAGCGGATGTGTTTGCCTGCAGGGCTTCCCCACCGGTCAACTGGGCGATCTGTTTCAACAGCGCCGTATCCACCTTGTCCTCGCCACTGCTGTTGATGTCGCCAAAGGCGATGGTATGCACCTGAACGTGATGCGTTGCTGCCAGCTGTGCCGCCAGCGCCGGAGAGAGCTGTGACGCGGTATCGTTGCCATCGGTCAGCAGGATCGCCAGCTTGCTGGCATCACGATCCAGGCTGCTGTCGAGCAACTTGACCGCCACACCCAGCGCATCACCGATGGCGGTTTGCTGGCCAATCATGCCGGGCGCCAGTTGGTTAATCCGCGAGAGTAACGCCTGCTTATCCTCACTGATGGGCGCAAAGGGCCAGGCGCTGCTGGCAAAAATAACCAGTCCGATGCGATCCGTTTTGCGCTGGGCGACAAAAGCACGCACCGATCGCTGTACCGCCTGCAGCCGGGTGATGCCATCCTGCGCATCGTTTTTCTCCATCGATCCGGACACGTCCAGAATCAGCACCATATTGCGCATCGGCTTGATGATTTGCTGTGGCGGCATCAGGTATTCCGGCCGGGCCAGCGCACACACCAGCAGCGTCCACACCAGCCAGAATACCAGCTGGGTCGGCCAGCGAATTTTTGCCGGTGGGGTATGCAGCTTCAGCTCTTCCGCCAGCGCCGGTAAAAACGGCACGCGGACTTTTTCTTCCTGCTGCCGTTCTTTTGTCGGCAGAAAGCGCATAAGCAGCGGCAGCAGCAACAGGATCCAGGCCAGCGGCCAGGCAAAATCAATGTGCGTCAGCAGCTCAGACATCGGGTAGCGTCTCCAGCCAGCGAGAGAGTTGCTGTTGCAGACGTGCATTCTGATCCGGCTCCAGCCGGTTATCCCGCTGACAATAGCGACCAATCAGCAGTTGTCGGTCCGGTTCATCCAGCGGCAAACGGGCGAGCAGGGCTTCTGGACGGTCCAGCGTTGAGATGTCATCGCGCGGATGGTGCACCAGCAAAATGCGTTTGATCACCGCCAGCCAGCCGTCGGCACTTTGCTCCTGCCGGATATGGCGTCGCGCTTCACGTCGCCACCGGTTCCGCCGCCAGCGCAACAGGCGGAGGCAGAACCACAACAGCAACGCTGCGAACAGTAACGCGCCGAGCACAATCCAGCCCGGCGGCAAGGGCAGCCACGGGATCGCCGCAGGCAGGGCGGGATGCGCCAAATCAGGCACGGAAAATCCTTTTGCCAGCATTTAAAACCCCTTTTGTAATTGCGGTAGCAGATCATCACCGACCACAATCTGATTGACCTTAATACCCAGCCGTGTCAGCCGGTTCTTCTGGTTTGCCAGCCGGGTGGTCACGCTGTCCTGAATTTGGCTGCGCAGGGCGGGCGAAAGCGAAAGGGTGGTTTGCCGATCCTGATACCAGGCGGCCAGTTGGCCTTGCGCCGGTAAGCGAAGATGGAGATCGTCGAGGGTGACAAACGCGCTGATTTCGCAGCGACGGCGCAAACCCGCCAACAGCGCTTCACTGTGATCATCCAGGTCGTGGAAATCACTGATAATCGCCAGCCAGCTACCGGCCGGCACGCTGCCAGCGATCCGTTCCAGGCTTCCCGCCAGGGTCATCGTTGTGGTTACTTCCTGCGGATATTGTTCCGCTAAACGCTGGTTATAACGCTCAAGGTGGCTTAGCAGCGGGGTCAGGCTGGTTTTGGGCGAGCGGCAAGGGGTCAGCGCACAGGTTTCATCGTCAAAAACCAGGCACCCGAGGCGATCGCCATCATGCCAGCTGCGCCAGGCCAGCAGCCCGGCCAGCGTTGCAGCAACCACCGACTTGCTCTGCCCCCGGGTGGCGAAATACATATCCAGACGCTGATCGACCAGCAGAAACACCGGGCGCTCACGCTCTTCGTTATACAGCCTTATCCAGGGCGAACGCAGCCTGGCCGTGGCCTGCCAGTCAATCAGCCGGACATCATCCCCCGGCTGATAGCGACGCAGGCTGTCAAAATTGAGGCCGCGACCCTGCTGTTTTGACGCCCGTTCACCCGCCATGGCTCCTGGCGGCATCTGTCCCGGCGGGTTGTTCAGCCTGCGGGCTTCGCCAGCCAGCGCCATCAGCGCGGCACGATCGATCACCAGAGGGCTGCCCATCATGCCACCACGGCATCAAGCAGCATTTGTACCGCCCGATCGGCGCTACAGTTATCGGCATTGGCCTGATAGCTCAATAGCAGGCGGTGGCGTAACACCGCAGGCGCAATGCGCTTGATGTCTTCGGGTAACACCGCATCGCGGCCTTCCAGCCACGCCAGCGCGCGACCACAGCGATCCAGCGCCAGCGTGCCGCGCGGGCTGACCCCAAGGGTGATATAGCTGGCAAAGGTGTCACTGACCGAGGCCGGCTGGCGGGTCATTTCAACCAGGTTAATGATGTAACTCTCGACCGTTGGCGCGACGTAGACGCTGGCAATCTCCTGCCAGCAGCTGGCAATGTCGGCCTGGCTTAGCCGGGTGATCGCTGCCGCGACGGCGTCGGGCCTGGCCGCCTGATACTGTGCCTGCTGCTCGGCCCGCACCAGTTGCATCACCTTTTGTTCGTTTTCCTGTGACGGATAGCTGACGAGGATTTTCATCAGAAAGCGGTCCAGCTGCGCTTCCGGCAACGGCCAGGTGCCTTCCTGATCGATGGGGTTTTGCGTTGCCAGCACCATAAACACGCCGGGAAGTGGCCAGGTTTTCCCGGCCACGGTGACGTGCCGCTCTTCCATCGCTTCCAGTAATGCCGACTGCACGCGGGCTGAGGCGCGGTTAATTTCATCCGCCAGAATAATGTTGCCGAACACCGGGCCAGGACGAAAGCGGAACTGGTCTTCTTCCCGCGTGGCATTTTGCTGGTAGATTTCGCTGCCGGTAATGTCCGACGGCAACAGATCGGGGGTGAACTGGATGCGGCAAAAATCGCCTTCGAGGTGTTTCGCCAGTTCGCGCACGGCACGGGTTTTTGCCAGGCCGGGCAGGCCCTCAAGCAGCACATGGCCGTCGCAGAGCAGGGCCACTATCAGCATTCTGACCAGCTCTTCCTGGCCAAGCACCTGGGCATTCATCTCGGTTTCCAGTGCCAGCATTTTTTCCCTGTGAGTCATAGCTGCTCCACCGGTTCAGGTTGCAGAAGGGTGGCAAGGCCAACCAGCATCGGGTGTGAATAGTTGAAAAAGGCTTTAATGCCCGGGCAGAGATAGTTGAGGCCCAGTTCGCCGTCTTCACTGCGCACCAGACGATTTTTCGGGCATTCGCCATAACACAGCTTCAGATAGGGGCAGCTTTTGCAGGCCTGCGGCAGGGTTTCGCGTTTACCGTAGCCAAAGGCTTTTTGCCGTTCAGAAAATGCCAGATGCGCCAGTTTGGTTTGTTTGATATTGCCCAACTGGTATTCGGGGTAGACATAGTGGTCGCAGGAGTAGATATCACCATTTTTTTCGATGGCCAGCCCCTTGCCGCAAAACTCGGAGGTGATGCAGATCTGCGCGGGCATGCCCATGGTCTGCGCGACGGCGGTTTCGAACAGATTGACCTGCACGCGGCCCAGGTCGTTGTTAACCCACTCTTCAAAGACGGCAATCAGGAAGCTGCCCCAGTCATCGGGATCGACCGACCAGTCGGTGACGATGGAGTCCAGGTCTCCGGGTTTGGCGCGACGGGTGCCGGTGATCGGAATGCTGTCATCACGCCAGAACTGCGGTGCGGTACTTTTGAAGTCAACCGGCTCGACGCACGGATTGAACTGGATATAGGTCGCGCCCAGTTCCCGCGTCAGGAAGCGATAAACCTCCAGCGGATACTGTGCATTGGTGCGATTAACGGTGACCAGGGCATTAAACGGCACCTGATGGCGCTTCAGCGCCTCGACGCCTTTCATCACCATGGCAAAGGTTGGTTTGCCGCTGCGCGTCACGCGGTAACGATCGTGGAGTTCCGCCGGGCCATCAATCGACAGACCCACCAGGAAATGGTGCCGCTTCAGAAATGAGGCCCACTTATCATTCAACAAAATGCCGTTAGTTTGCAGATCGTTTTCAATCCGCTGGCCGGGCTTCTTATATCGCTTTTGCAACGCAACGATTTTCTCAAAATACGCCAGTCCCATCAGCGTGGGTTCGCCGCCTTGCCACGAAAAGACCACCTGTTCGCCGTCCTGACTGTCGATGTAATCGCGGATAAAGGCCTCGAGCACCTCATCGCTCATCCCGCTGTGATCCTGCTTCAGCAACTGCTCTTTATGCAGGTAGAAACAGTAATTACAGTCGATATTGCAACGCGATCCCGTGGGTTTCGCCATAACATGAAAACGGCGCTTATATGCAGGTCCCCGACCGTTGTACTTTTCTGCCGTGGGCAGTGCCTTAGCAGGAAGAGTGGTACTGTATTTCATCTCAGCCTCCGGAAGCCGGGCAGATAACCGCCCGGCTGTGGGTCGTCACATCAGTTCGTTGACGGATTACCTTGCTCAATCATCGCGGATACATCCGATACGGTGAAGGAGCCCGGCTTCTGCCTCGGCGGGAACTCTTTGAAGCTTTCAATCATCTCTTTGGCGTATTTCTGCGCGCCGCCCAGCAGGAACATGCGGTCATAGAACCAGTGGTTGTAGTCCATGCCGCTGTCGCCTTTCTCAAGCGGATCGATTTCCAGATCGAACAGCAGCGGGGCGCGGAGCTTAACAAACGGGTATTTCCACAGGTCCAGACCGGTATGTTCCTGCACCATAAAGTGCATTTTCCAGCGGCCATAGCGCATCGCCAGTAGGTCACCGTCATCACTCCAGTAGAAGAACTCTTTACGCGGGTCCTCCTGGGTTTTACCGGTCAGGAAATCCAGCTGGTTATAGCCATCCAGGTGAACTTTGTAGGTCATCGCGCTGGTTTTGTAGCCTTTCAGCAACTGTTGTTTGATGTCCGGTACCCCGGCGGCGGCAACCAGCGTCGGGAACCAGTCATTGCTGCCAACCATATCGTTGATCAGCGTGCCAGGCTTGATGTGCCCTGGCCATCTGACCATCGCCGGTACGCGGAAACCGCCTTCCCAGCCGGTGTTTTTCTCGCCACGGAACGGCGTCATTCCCGCATCAGGCCAGGTGGCGATCATCGGGCCGTTATCGGTGGTGTAAACCACGATGGTGTTATCCTCAATGCCGAGATCCTTGATCTTCTTCAGCACTTCGCCCACGATTTTGTCGTGCTCAACCATGCCGTCAGCGTAGTCACCCAATCCGGTCACGCCTTTGTCAGCGGGCTTGATATGGGTCTTGTTGTGCATGCGGGTGGTGTTATACCAGGTGAAGAACGGCTTGTTGGCTTTAACCTGACGTTCCATAAAGTCATTGTTGGCCGCCAGCGTCTCCTCATCGACCGTTTCCATGCGCTTGGTGTTGAGCGGACCGGTGTCTTCAATCTTGCCATCGGCGGTCGATTTGATGACGCCACGCGGGCCAAACTCTTTGCGGAATGCCGGATCCTTAGGATAGTCCGGGTTCTCCGGCTCTTCTTCCGCATTCAGGTGGTAAAGGTTACCCATAAACTCGTCGAAGCCATGGGCCGTCGGCAGAAACTCATCCCGATCGCCGAGGTGGTTTTTACCGAACTGGCCGGTGGCATAGCCGAGTTGTTTAAGAACCGACGCGATAGTGGGGTCTTCTTTCTGCAGACCCTGCGGTGCGCCAGGCATGCCGACTTTACTCATCCCGGTACGGAACGGCATCTGGCCGGTGATAAATGACGAGCGGCCTGCGGTGGAACTTTGCTCCGCGTAGTAGGAGGTAAACTTAGCCCCTTCCGCCGCGATGCTGTCAATGTTCGGGGTTTTATACCCCATCATTCCCTGGTTGTAGGTACTGAGATTCCAGTAACCAATATCATCGCCAAATATCACCACGATATTGGGCTTGCCCTTACTTTGTTCCGGGGCGGTGGTCGCGGTATTGCTGTCCGGTGCAGCCTGTGCGCTGAATGAACAGCAGGCAACAGACAGCATCGAGGCTAACAAGGTTTTGCAAAAAGGCATTCGTGACATTTTGCGCTCCATTGGGTTGAGCTTTGGGTTTACCTGTGCCGGCAGGATATTGACGGCAAAGAGGCTGGACTGCTTGGGCTTAAATCCTCCCGTCGCGAGGGTTAAAAGGTCCGGTTGTAGTTCACGCCAAAGAAATACAGTGCCGGGTTGGAATATCCGCCTTTCAGCAGCGGGGAGGAAACCTGGGAAGAATCGATATGGGCATATTCGAATGCCGCACCGATACTGCTGCTGTTATCAAGCTGATAACGCGTGCCAACACCCCATCGCCAGGTATCGCCCGACGGCATGGTCATGGAGGCATCGTTCTGGTTGCGGTAGAAACTGCTGTCGAAGGCGACGCCGGAATTAAACGTCCAGGCTTCGGTGGCGCGGAACTGCGTACCCAGCGCCAGATGCCAGGTATCACGCAGGCGATCGTTGCCCGCCGTCGACCGTCCATTAACCCGAATGTCGCTGTTGCTGTATTCACTCCAGTCCTGCCAGCCCAGGTCACCCATAATCGCCCAGCGCGCGTTCAGATCGTGATACAGGCTGGTCATCACCTGTTGTGGCGTGTTGACGGTGGCTGCAATCGGCAGGGTGTAAGAGGGCGAATCATTTAGCTGTGACAGGGTGACGGTGGGCGCAATATTGAAATGGTAATCGGTGCGGCTGGTATAGGTGATCCCCGCCCGGGTATGGCTGTTGAACTGATACAACGCGCCTGCTTTGACGTTTAAGGCCCAGTCATGATCCGAGTGGTCCTGCGTATCACCCTGCAGATTTTGCCGCTTGAGGGAGAGATACCCGTAGTTAATGCCGAGTCCGGCGCCCAGTGACAGCGCGTCGTTAACCTGCCAGGCCATGGCTGGCATCAGGGTTAATGCCAGCAGCGTGCTGTCTTTAATCAGGTTTTCACCGGCCCAGTTGCCGAAGTGCAGCCCCAAGCCGTAATTCCCGTACAGGCCAATACCGGCGGTGACCTCATGGGATACTTTTTGGCTGTAGAACGCACTGCCACCCGGAAACCAGCCGATCACGTTACCGGGACTTTTGCCGTTTAGCTGTGCATCATCACTCAGCTGATAGGGCGTATCGCCATATAACGCCTGGCCACCCAAAGACAGGGAACGGTCCGGAAGCAGCGTCATCCCAGCCGGATTGGTAAACAGCGTGCCGGCATTCTGTGCGCGCGCCGCCTGGCCCGCGCCGGCCAGGCCCAGGTCATCGGTACCAATTTCATAAAGATATAGTCCGCTTGCATATATGCTACCGGAAAAAAATATCGAACAGCCCAGGGTTAGGTTAATGAATTGTCTCATACACCGTCCGAAAAAACTTGAATTTAGAGCCAGTCATTAATATGACAAATAAATTAACAACTGATAATTAATTGCGGGTAAAAATAACACTGGTTTTAAAAAATATAATTAATATATAACGTTAAACATAGAAATATGTCAACACATACATTAAAAAATCTACATCATAAGAATAGTAACTCAGGTTACCATTTATGGAATGCTAAACCCTATTCCTGTGGCGTCAAGTTATGATGCATCACGCCTGTTTGAGTGTGATTGTTCATCTATATGATTTACAATGTATTTTACATCTATGTTATTTCAAAAAAACAACATTTGCGATGCGATTTTTTTGCAAAGGAATAGGTCGGATTTTTGTGATCGGAATCGCAATAAGTAATTTTATACACATTAATTTCCAGAGATATACTACGTACTTTAAAATGTAAATAATGAAGAGACAGCTCAGGGTGAGGCCATCGAAAGCGTTCTCTTCTGTCCATAGTTATATCAATATATGAGCTTATTTAAGCTGGCAATCGATACTGGTTGATGCGGCATTACAACCTAACTTCTGACTTCAAGAATGTTTTTGTCGGTTGCCTTAAGTACAGATGTACCATAAGGCAGTAACGGGTTTTCCGGAGGCATGATGTTCAAAGCGTTAATGCGAATTTGCAGTTGCCTGTTGCTATTGACTTTACAAAATGCAACTGCCGCTGAGCCACGTCAGGCACCTTCGCAGCAGGAGTCCGCGCGGACCCTGTACCTGCTTAATCAGCCCGTCGTGATGTTACAGGCGAAATTTGGCCTTACCACGCCTGAGGAGCGGATAAAGCGTATCGTGACGATCTTGCGCGCGCTTAAGGATAACGATCTGGCTCATCCGGTTGAAACGCATGATCTGACGCGATACGGCCAGCCAGGCGTGCTGTTTTCGGTCAACGGCAAACCGTTTATGTTACTGGCTCAATCAGATCTGGACGAAGGGGATGACCTGTCGCTAGCTCAGGCGGCGGAGCGCGTCAGGCTTCGCTTCGACACTCTTCGTCTCTCATTATCCGAACAGTATTCATCCCGTTACCTTCTGCTTGCATCCGTAAAAGGCCTTATAGGCGCTCTGTCGCTGTCCGGATCCATACTGCTTGCAATACGTTCCTATGCCTGGCTCAAACGAAGATATGCTGAGCGGCGGCCTCCGCGTAAAAACCTTGTACTTGGCTCGCTACGGGCTTTTCTCGGTCCTGTAGCAGTAAGGCTGTATGCCATTCTTTTGACTACTGCCTTCTTCGTGGCATTTTACATCTGGGTGAGCTGGGTATTGCGGCTGTATCCCTGGACACGGATTTGGGGCATGGAGCTGGGAGGCTATGCACTTGGACTCTTGCAGCGTCTCGGGCTCGCTATATTTTCCGCTCTGCCCGGCGTGCTTATTGTGGTCGTCATATTCGTCATTACTGCGCTGGTAACGCGATTACTCAGACTGGTACTAAGGCGCGTTGAGAGCGGGCAATTATACCTGCCGGGTCTGCATCCGGATACCGTTGGCGTGACCCGTAAACTTATCAGCGTGGTCATCTGGTTATTCGCATTGTCGGCTGCATATCCATTTTTACCCGGAGCTAATTCACTCGCCTTCAAAGGCATAAGCGTTTTCTTCGGGTTGATGCTGACACTCGGTTCGGCAGGCGTGATGAATCATGCCATGAGCGGGCTGGTGCTGACCTATTCCCGTGCGCTGCGAAAGGGCGACATTATCAGGATTGCCGATCATGAGGGTGTCGTCAGCGAAGTGGGCATGCTGGCAACCAAAATTCAGACGCGTGAAAACTACGAGGTGACGGTTCCCAACGCGGTTGTAGTCAGCGGCAGGATTGTAAATCTGAGCGCAACGCTTAAAGGTGAAGGCGTTAATATGACAACCAGTGTCACCATTGGTTATGACACGCCATGGCGGCAGGTTGAAGCCATGCTGGAACTTGCAGCAAGCCGGACACCTGGCATTAATCGCGATATCTCACCACTGGTGCGCCAGCTGGCGCTGCAGGACTGGTACGTGGCGTATGAACTCCAGATCAGGCTAAATCCGGGTGAATCACTTGCTGGCGTAAGAAGTACGCTTCACGGCCAAATACAAGACGTTTTTAATGAATTCGGCGTGCAGATCATGTCACCTAATTTCATCAGTCAGCCCGATCAGCCCGTACTCGTAACAACGTCGGATTGGTTTACCCCTCCGGGTAAAGATAAAGTAAAGTGAGATATCCCCGTGGGAAAAAAATCCTGAATCTTAAGCTACGCACGATCGGTTGTTTAGCCTCCTCTGCGGCAGATTTAATCCGGCGTATGCTTTTTCTACATCCAGTCATAATTCAGATTTTAATCAGTCCTAAACCGCACTTTTCCTCAGAAACCTCTGAACTTTTGTGCACTAAGTATTTTCACAGAGCCTTAACTTTTCGTACGTAGTAGGCTAATAACGCTACATATGTGGTGAATGCTACGTGTTATATGAGTGTAATATTGTTCTTTCCCGGCCTGGTAGGCCGGGTTTTTTTCCGGATATTCGCAAATTCAACCCATAACAAGTCCTGTGCTTTGGATAAAGAGTGTCGTCTGGTAAAAACGGCGAGAACGTCCCGAGGCTGGTTTTATCTACTTAACTTTGCGTTCTTCGTAATTCGTAGGGGGCTTCTTCAAGGTTTTTTTCTTCTGATATTTGCACTTAACCTTAATCCTTCTATTCTTAAACCAGCGATATCCATCGTTAATCCCATAAGATCGACCCCTGTTTATAACAGGGTTAGCCCGCTGCCACGCGTTTTTTTTGCACATCATTAAGATGATGTATTTGCACCATCCGTTCGGGGACTGGTTGGGGCAGATAAATTCCCGCCTCGCGAGTTCAGCATAAAGGTCAAGGAGCACGTCCTGATATTGTTAATGCACTATCACGGCGGTGAATAATACAAAATGCGGGGGGGGGGGGGGGAAT
>NZ_JBAVTT010000065.1:0-70551 GCF_049696395.1 Erwinia sp. | reverse complement strand
GGTTTGAATGGTTTGAATGGTTTGAATGGTTTGAATGGTTTGAATGGTTTGAATGGTTTGAATGGTTTGAATGGTTTGAATGGTTTGAGTGGTTTGAATCTGTGGATTTTGAAGTGTGTAGCCCCGTTTGAACAGGCAACATTGAAGCTGATGGGAAGGGAGAGAAGGTTGATAAGCAAAGCATCTGCGACATGGACTTCGCAGCTGAGCCTCCAAGGATGGATTCACGGCGTCTTTGTGTTCAACCTTCTCTCCCTGACCTGCCACCAGATCATCCAGACAACTTGCAGGGTCACAACGACAAACATTCCCTGACCAGCCACCTGACTGCCCAGATAACTTTCGGCACTGCAGAGACAAACTCTCCCTGATCAGCCACCTGACTGTCCAGACAACGTTCGGCACTACAGAAACAAACACTTCCTGACCTGTCACCGGAACCTCCAGACGACTTACCCGGCTACCGCGGCAAAAATTCTCCGATCCAGCCACGCTAACCTAAAGACGGCTTGCTCAGTTTCAGCACCAAACTATCCTCACTCTTGCCATCAGCCACTGACTCATGTGCCTGAGGATCTAAGCTGGCTCTGCCACCCTGTCTGCGCCCGGCATAGCAAGCGGCTTTCCTGAGCCCAATTGCTTTTACTAACACTTCATCTGCCCTTAATAGTTCATCTTCTGAAGGCCAACTGCCTGAATTGGCATAGGTTGAACTTAGTGATGTCGATTTTGTCGTGCTCGCATTTTCAGCTTGCATTTCGGAGTTCCCTGAGGATAATCGCAATCCGAATAATAATGATTATCACTTGTATTAATTATCAGGGGAATGTAATGGCGACGTATTCTTCCACGCAGAATCGCTTCAGATTAACGCTGTTGGCGGCCTTAATTGGCTCAGCCACTGCACCAGCACTGGCTGCGACGGCTGACACTGCTACCAGCAAAAAATCCGCAACCACCGAAGAAACGATGACGGTTGTGGCTAAGCCCGATGACAACTTTAAAGCCGGTGGCGACCAGTTGGTTCCAGCCTATCTTGATGGCCAGATCGCCAATGGCGGCCGCCTCGGTATGCTGGGTGAGCAGGAAGCCAAAAATGTGCCGTTTAACGTCATCGGCTACACCAATAAAATGATCCAGGATCAGCAGGCCACCACGCTGAAAGATGTGGTCGCTAACGATGCCTCTGTGCAGAACGTTCAGGGCTACGGGAACTTTGCTGAAACCTATCGCATCCGGGGTTTTGATCTGGATGGCGATGACATGACCTTCGGCGGTCTGGCAGGCGTGATGCCGCGCCAGGTTGTCTCTACGCAAATGATCGACCGTGTTGAAGTCTTCAAAGGATCCAATGCCTTGATCAACGGCTCTGCCTCTTCTGGCGTGGGCGGCATGATCAACCTTGAACCTAAGCACGCTGAAGATACGCCTCTGACCCGTCTCGGTGTGGATTACACTTCCGCTTCACAGGTTGGCACGACACTGGATGCTGGCCGCCGCTTCGGTGACGATAATCAGTGGGGCGTGCGGGTGAACTTGCTGCACCGTGAAGGCGAAACGGCTATCGATAATGAAAAGCGCCGCGCCACACTGGCTTCCATCGGGCTGGATTATCGCGGTGATAAACTGCGTACGTCCCTGGACATGGGCTATCAGAAGCAGGAGTACCACGGCGGCCGCTTAGGCGTGAATGTCAGCGGCGTGGATTTCATCCCTGAAGTTCCTCGCGCCACCAGCAACTACAGCCAGGACTGGGTTTACAGCAACCTGGAAAGTGAATTCGGCATGGCTCGTGCAGAATATGACCTCGCGCCTGACTGGACACTCTACGGCGCAATGGGCGGCCAGCATTCGCATGAAACCGGCGCTTACGCGTCACCTAAACTGACCGACGAAGACGGCTCAGCCACCCTTGGCCGCATGGACACCAACAAAATTGTTGATGCCTTCAGCGGCATGGCTGGCCTTCGCGGCAAATTCGACACCGGTATTGTCAGTCACAGCGTTAACCTTGGCTATGCTGCGCTCACCAAGCGTGAAAAGACCTCGTACGGTATGGCGTTAACCTCGAAAGAGACCAATATCTACGACACCACTGCGGTTTCCGCACCTACGAACACCTACTTTGGTGGCGATTTGGATGATCCCCGTCCGACCAGCCGCGTGCGTACTGAAGGCCTGCTGCTGTCTGATACGCTCGGCTTTATCGACGACAAAGTGTTGCTGACCGTGGGTGCCCGTCACCAGAAAGTTGTGGTGCGTAACTACGCTTATGGCACGGCGGCGGAAGATACAGATGCCCGCTTTACACAATCTCGTTGGACGCCAGGGTATGGTCTGGTCGTTAAACCCTGGGAAACCGTCTCGTTCTATGCCAACCACATTGAAGCACTGCAGCCTGGTGAAACGGCCAGTACTGGTGCGGTTAATGTAGGGCAGGTAACGGGCATTTCTCTGTCTAAACAAAATGAAGTGGGGATGAAGGTTGATTACGGCAGCGTGGGTGGAACGCTGGCGCTGTTCGAAATCAAAAAACCTACCGGTATCATTAATCCTGAAACCAACGTGTTTGGCTTGTACGGCGAACAGCGTAACCGTGGTGTGGAGTTGAACGTCTTTGGTGAGCCAGTCTACGGTCTGCGGCTGAACGGCAGCGCAACCTGGTTGGATCCGAAGATGACGAAAACTGAAGACGGCACCTACGACGGCAAAGATGCCATCGGTGTGGCGAACTTCTATACCGTGCTGAGTGCGGAATATGACATCAAACCGGTCGAAGGTCTGACTGCTCTGGCCCGCGTCACGCATTCTGGTTCCCAGTATGCCGACCAGGCCAATACCAAAAAGCTGGACAGCTACACCACGCTGGATCTGGGTATGCGCTACCGCATGAAGCTGCAACAAAATGACCTGACCTGGCGTCTGGGTGTGGAAAACGTCACCAACGAGAAATACTGGTCCGGAGTGGAAAGCTACGGAACCTATATCTATCAGGGCGACCCGCGAGAGCTGAAACTTTCCCTCTCTTACGATTTCTAATCCTGAGGCCGCTGAAGCGGCCTTTTTTCTTTACGGAATTATGACGGTAATTCTTCAAACCTTTGGGACTAGTCGTTTTATCAGGAGGCTACTGTGCTATAGTACAGTCCATAAGAAATTACTGGCGTTAAACACAGGACGTTTGGCCAGCCAATGATGAAGAAAAATGAGCGAACGTCCTGAAAACGATTATCCTGAAGAACCCCGCTTTCCCCTCGATGATGCGCAGTTTGCCATTGTGGTTCTTGCCCTGACGTCCTTCACGTTAATCATGTTTGTCCTGATTATTACGCTGTGGATGACCTGATTATTCCCGCTGCTTAAATTTAATTTGCTGACTGCGGATCTCCAGCGCATAAGGCTCATAAATTGTTCGGTTACCGTTGGCATCTGGCAGACCAAACAGGCCACCTGGTGAACGTCGGTCGTCAGCCCAGGAAGGGTAATCAACCGCCGGGAACAAAGAAATTCCTTCTATTTCACCTCCCTGATCCATCGCCAGTCCCACTTGTTCAATCACCTCTCTTAACCACGGAACTCTTGCCTCGCCTTCGGCACCGGTTTCGGCAATCAGCAACGGCCGTTGATAACGTTGCCATACCTCGCCCAGTAAAGAAGCCAGAGGGCGGTATTCAGGATGAGGGGCCACAAGCGGGTCGCCATTAATAAACCACTGATTATCTGGATAATAAGTCAGCCCGATAATATCCAGCAACGCCGGATTGCCACCCAACTCTGGGTTCAGGCGGCCGCTTAACATATCCCAGGCTTCATACTGCGCATCATGCTGGCGGCTGGCTTCCCGGCGACTTTCTTCACTGTTATCCATAGCGGCTATATTGACCAACGGATCCGTCAGCACAAAGCGTGCCGCAGGGAGCTCCTCTTTGATGGCGTTCATGGCGGCAACAGAAGCCCGCACCAGCTGCTGCTTTAATTCTCTGCCGTGCCCGGTCACATTTGGGTTAAACCACGCCACATCCGCCCCGGCCCAGGACCAGAATGAGATCTGATTCATCGGGGTAAAGAACGGGGCGCTGAAACCTTCATCCCGCATCAGACGAGCGGCCGCACGGGAAAAAGCGGCGAACCGATCGACAAATTGCGGTTGCCAGATATCCAGACCGTCTGGCCAGCCAAAATGGGCCAGCTCCCAAATCATCTCAATATTGTGTTGCTTTGCTGCCTGTAACATCGGCAAAAACGTAGACCAGTCGTACTCTCCTGGGGTTTTTTCAATTAAATACCAGCGAGCACCGTCGCGAGCTGTTAACAGATGTTCTGCCGCCAGATGCGCGTAATCTTTCTCCAGCAACGTGTCATGGCCGCTGTTCACCACCAGGTCAATACGCTTGCCTTCTCCCCGACAGGCTGTAGAGCAGGCGAAACTGCCCTGAAAGAAACTGTTAAACAGCTGTGGCTTGTGGCGCAGGGGTGAGTCTTGACGCGTTTCGCTATTCATGGCATTTCCTCAACACAAGGGCTATCGCAACGCACTGGGCTAAGTCTAGACTAAATGGCATTGCAGGCCGCAATCAGAACTGTCGCATGACAATACAGGCTAACAGCATTGATAATAGACCCAGCAGGACCTTTCCTTCGAACTAAGGACCATTGATGGCCGAAGCCTATACCCCAGAACCCGACGAGCCGGAATTCGGGCAGACACGCCTGACCCGAGCCGTCTCTCCGCTGGTGGATACTCATCCCGCCCAGAGCGGCATTCATCCCCTTGAGGATGGTCTGGACGCGTTTGCTGCCCGCTATCTGCTGATGAGCATGGCCGAGCACACGCTGGATATTCAGTACTACATCTGGCAGAACGACATGTCCGGCCGACTGTTGTTTAGCGCGGTACTGGAAGCAGCAAATCGTGGCGTTAAAGTGCGCCTGCTGCTGGATGACAATAACACCATGGGCCTTGATGAAACGCTAAGCCAACTCAGCAAGCATGAGAACATCAAGATCCGGCTGTTCAACCCCTTTTCCTTCCGTACGCTCAGAGCATTAGGTTATCTCACCGACTTTGCCCGGCTTAATCGCCGCATGCACAACAAAAGCTTCACCGTAGACGGAGAAGCCACCATTGTCGGGGGACGGAATGTCGGGGATGAATACTTTGGCGCTGGCGAAGAGCCGCTGTTTTCCGATCTTGACGTGCTGGCTATTGGACCGGTGGTGGCAGAAGTGAGCAGGGACTTTGAGCGTTACTGGAAAAGCCGGGCCGTTGAACCGTTCAGTAAAGTGGTCGAACTGGATGAAGCCGCCGCGCATACAGCCGTGTCATTGCCGGAAGCCTGGCACAGCGACCCTCAGGTTAAGCGCTACCTTGAGAGGATCCACGCTTCACCTTTTGTCGCTCAACTGGAAAGTGGTGACCTGCGCCTGATCTGGGCAAACACCCGGTTGCTGAGTGACGATCCCCGTAAAGGATTAGGGCGGGCGAAAGCCGGAAGTTTGCTGCCGCAGCGCTTACTGGAAGTGATAGGTAAGCCGCAATCGCAATTCGATATTATCTCCGCTTACTTTGTGCCAACCCGCGCAGGCGTAGCGCAGTTGCTGTCGCTGAGGCGTAAAGGCGTGAAGATTGCCATTCTGACCAATTCGCTGGCAGCGAATGATGTCTCTGTGGTGCATGCCGGCTATGCCAAATGGCGCAAGAAGTTGTTGCGCCATGGGATCACTCTTTATGAGCTGAAACCACACACTGATAACCGTGATAAACCGCATGACCGTGGTTTAACCGGTAACTCAGGGTCCAGCCTGCATGCCAAAACCTTCAGCGTGGATAACGAGAAAGTCTTCATCGGATCCTTTAACTTCGATCCCCGCTCAGCGATGCTGAATACAGAGATGGGCTTTGTGATTGAGAGCGAATCTCTGGCCTGCAGCATTCATCAACGTTTTATTACCCGTATGCGCGACCGGGCCTGGACTTTACGGCTGGACAAGTGGGGCAGAGTGAATTGGGTGGAGTATCCGGGAGAAGGGGAGAAAGAGATTGTGCATAAGCATGAGCCCCGGACACGTTTTGTGCAGCGACTGATGGTTCGTCTGGTCTGGCGGCTGCCTATCGAGTGGCTGCTTTAAGCGAATGAAGCGCCCGTTCAGCAATGAACGGGCGCTTTTTTTAACTGACTTTTTGCTCTGTGCTCTTTTTTCGCTGTGGCTTACCTGAGAACAGGAAACGCACAAAAGGTATACGTAAGTGGATCTCGTACAGAATAAACGCAATACCAAACACAAAGGCCAACCCGGCAAAGAAGCCCAGGGTGTTATTGCCAATCGCCGGGACAAAAAGAATGCCGTAGAGAATGGTCAGCGGGTGGTGCACCAGGTAGATAAACAGCGAAGCATTTACCAGATAGGTCACCCGTGGTGAATGCGAATTCATGAAACGGTGCCCCAGCGAGAACACGACATTCACCATCCACAGGCCCATCATCATCGACACAATCGCATCAATCTCATACAGCCAGCCTTCGCCTTTGTTGTAGGTCTGGTTGGCCACGTAAGCGACAAACGCCAGCGCGGAACCCACAAAAGTCCAGGGCACCGGTTTCACAAACAACGCTTTGATGGCCGGATACTTCCACGACATGGCGCCCAGCATAAAGAAAGGCAGGAAGAATAATGACTGCATCACGGCGTAATTGAATAAGCCATCGCCCAGTAAATCCGGGGCAAACAGGAACAACAGGCGACGAACCGCTCCCCATCCGAGGCTACAAAGCAGGATCGCGAGGGATAATTTCACCCAGGTTATGTCGGAATAGTCTGTTTTTGAGCCTTTGCCGTCGCGCAGCCATTTAAAAGCCCAGACCCCAATCACGGTCAGCACAACAAGCACCAGAAGGAACCAAAGGTGGGAAATTAAATTCCAGGCCAGCGCATTAAACCGCTGGTAAAAGCTGAAGTCATGCCAGTCGCCAATCTTGCTGGTCCAGTCTTTGATCAGATAGAACTGCGGCAGCGTCAGCAGCGGAACCGCCGCCAGCATTGGGATGCCGACACGTTCAAGCCGGACTTTTAGCCAGTGCTTTGAACTGTATCGCAAATAAAGCATGTACGAAAAATAGCCGGAAATGACAAAGAACACCTGCATACGAAAAGCATGAATGAAATCATTTAACAGGGTCAGCCATTCAGAAGGGGCCGGACTGTTGACCGTCCAGATCTGGGTGGAATAAATCAGGGAGACGTGAAAAGGGACGCCCAACAGCATTAAATAGGCCCTGATTGAATCGAAAAAGTACTCTCTTTCCTGTGTGTTTTTAGTCATATTCATCCAGTATTCAACACGTTAACACGATGGTTCACCCTGAACCACGCTAAAGCCTTACGCTCACTCTATGGGAGAAAACGCGGGTATACTATCAGGCTAATCTGGATCCGCTAAACACTTGAGAATAAGGCGGTTAGCGCAGGCCACACGAGGAACTAAATGATTGCCGAGCTGTCGGAATGCTGAATAATCCATTAAGATGGATGGGATTGATTTAAGCACACGAAAGGGGGGGATGTGCTGATTAAAATGAAAAATAAGCCAAAACTGATGAGATTGCGCTGGTTAGGCGTAACAGTTTTGCTGTCAATGTATGCCAGCTCTAGCTGGGCTTTCAACATTGATGACGTAGCAAAGCAGGCTAAAGAGTTGGCAGGGAAAGGGTACGAAGCGCCGAAAAGCAATTTGCCTTCCCAGTTGCGTGAGATGAAATATGCGGATTATCAGCAGATTCAGTTCAATCGCGATAAAGCCTACTGGAGTAAGCTGAAGACCCCATTCAAGCTTGAGTTCTATCATCAAGGAATGTACTTCGACACGCCGGTGCAGATTAATGAAGTCACCGCTTCCACGGTTCGACAGATTAAATATTCACCTGATTACTTTAACTTTGGCAACGTAAAGCACGATCCGGAAACGGTAAAAAACCTCGGTTTCGCCGGGTTTAAAGTGCTGTACCCACTAAACAGTAAAAACAAGAAAGACGACGAGATCACCAGCTTCCTGGGCGCGAGCTATTTCCGCGTGATTGGCGCTGGTCAGGTTTATGGCCTCTCTTCTCGTGGTCTGGCTATTGATACTGCGCTGCCGTCTGGCGAAGAGTTCCCACGCTTTAAAGAGTTCTGGATTGAACGTCCAAAACCTTCTGATAAGCACCTGGTGATTTATGCGCTGCTCGATTCGCCGCGGGCGACAGGAGCTTATCGCTTCCTGATCACCCCAGGTAAAGACAGCACCGTTGACGTGCAGTCTAAAGTTTACCTGCGTGACAAAGTGGGCAAGCTGGGCGTTGCTCCGCTGACCAGTATGTTCTTGTTTGGGCCGAACCAACCTTCGCCAAACACCAACTACCGTCCGCAGTTACATGATTCTAATGGTCTCTCTATCCACGCTGGCAACGGCGAATGGATCTGGCGTCCGCTGAACAACCCGAAACATCTGGCGGTGAGCACCTTCACCGTAGAGAACCCGAAAGGCTTCGGACTGTTGCAGCGCGGACGTGATTTCGATCAGTATCAGGACCTGGACGATCGTTACGATCTGCGTCCAAGTGGCTGGATCGAACCGCAGGGTGACTGGGGTAAAGGCCGCGTAGAGCTGGTCGAGATCCCAACGGCTGATGAAACCAACGACAACATCGTTGCGTTCTGGACGCCGGAAAACCTGCCAGAGCCGGGCAAAGAGATGAACTTTAAATACCGTCTGCACTTCACCCGCGACGAGAGCCAGCTGCATTCGCCAGAGATGGCTTATGTGAAAGACACGCTGCGTTCTACTGGCGATGTGAAGCAGTCTAACCTGGTTCGCCAGCCGGATGGCACGGTAGCCTTCGTGGTGGACTTCACCGGTCAGGACATGAGCAAGTTGCCAGAGAATACTCAGGTAACGCCTCAGGTCAGCATCGGCAACAACGGTGAGCTGGTGGAAAACAGCGTGCGTTATAATCCGGTAACAAAAGGCTGGCGTCTGATGATGCGTTTACGCGTCAAAGACAACAAGCAAGCTACCGAGATGCGTGCTGCGCTGATGAACGGTGATAAGACGCTGACAGAAACCTGGAGCTATCAGTTGCCTGCCAATGAATAAGCCTACAGTTTTACCCACTGACTATATCGATGCGCTGCCCCTTTCCGCTGAGCGGAAAGGGGCGCTGCGTGAGTCGCTGCCTGAACAGCCTGAAGAGGCGTTCAGTAAGCTGCACCAGTCGCTTGCGGATGGCGGCCCGGTAGAGTGTCGTCCTGACGATGCGCCACTGGAGTCGGTCAAGACGCGCATCGAAATGAGCTGGCCGGACGCTATTGGGGAAGGGGAACAGTTCGATACTGATGAACTGGACCGCACCACGCTGAAGGCCATGCCTCGCCATACTCGCTCTTCCATGTACCCGGAAGCCTGGCGCACCAACCCGGTTGCGCGCGCCTGGGATTCCGTTCGTGGCCGCAAATCCACTCATCGTTATGCCAACCCTGAAGAGCAGCGGCAGGAAGACAAGTGGCGTCATGTTGGCTCGATTCGTCGCTATATTTTGCTGTTGCTGACTATCTCACAGACCGTCGTAGCGACCTGGTACATGAAAACCATTCTGCCTTACCAGGGCTGGGCCATGATCGATCCTCTGGAGATGATCAACCAGAACTGGCAGCAGTCGGTGCTGCAGATCCTGCCTTACGTATTGCAAACGGGGATCCTGTTCCTGTTCGCCGTGCTGTTCTGTTGGGTCTCCGCTGGCTTCTGGACGGCGCTGATGGGCTTCCTGCAGCTGATGATGGGCAAGGATAAGTACAGTATTTCCTATGGGCTGAACGGCGATGAGCCGATCAACCCTGAGCACCGTACTGCGCTGATCGTGCCGATCTGTAACGAGGATGTTGGGCGTGTTTTCGCTGGTGTCCGCGCAACCTGGGAATCGGTTGCCAGAACGGGCGAAGAGAAGAATTTTGACGTCTATATCCTGAGCGACAGTTACAACCCTGATATCGCTATAGCTGAACAAAAAGCCTGGATGGAGCTGGTGCGTGATGTCGGCGGAGAAGGGCGCATTTTCTATCGTCGTCGTCGTCGCCGCGTGAAGCGTAAAAGCGGCAACATCGATGACTTCTGTCGTCGTTGGGGCAGCCAGTACAGCTACATGGTGGTTCTGGATGCGGACAGCGTCATGAGCGGTGAGTGTCTTACTGGTCTGGTGCGCATGATGGAAGCCAACCCGAACGCCGGTATTATCCAGTCTTCGCCAAAAGCGTCAGGCATGGATACGCTGTATGCCCGTTGTCAGCAGTTTGCGACCCGCGTTTACGGTCCGCTGTTTACCGCTGGTCTGCACTTCTGGCAGTTGGGTGAATCCCACTACTGGGGACACAACGCCATCATCCGTATCGCGCCGTTTATCGAGCACTGTGCCCTGGCACCGCTGCCTGGTGAAGGCTCGTTTGCTGGTTCCATCATGTCGCATGACTTTGTGGAAGCGGCATTGATGCGTCGTGCTGGTTGGGGAGTGTGGATTGCTTACGATCTGCCGGGTTCTTATGAAGAGCTGCCGCCAAACCTGCTGGATGAGCTGAAACGCGACCGTCGCTGGTGTCACGGTAACCTGATGAACTTCCGTCTGTTCCTGGTGAAAGGTATGCACCCGGTTCACCGTGCGGTGTTCCTGACCGGTGTGATGTCTTATCTGTCGGCCCCGCTGTGGTTTATGTTCCTGGCACTCTCAACCGCGTTGCAGGTGGTGCACACGCTGATGGAGCCGCAGTACTTCCTGCAGCCCCGGCAGCTGTTCCCTGTCTGGCCGCAGTGGCGTCCCGAACTGGCGATAGCGCTGTTCTCCACCACCATGGTGTTGCTGTTCCTGCCGAAACTGCTCAGCATTATGCTGGTCTGGTTCAAGGGCGCGAAGCCTTACGGTGGTGTGGTCCGCGTGACGATTTCTCTGTTCCTGGAAATGCTGTTCTCGGTGCTGTTGGCGCCGGTGCGCATGCTGTTCCATACGGTGTTTGTGGTTAGCGCCTTCCTCGGTTGGGAAGTGGTGTGGAACTCTCCACAGCGTGATGATGATGCCACGCCATGGAGCGAAGCCTTTAAACGTCACGGCTCGCAGATGGCTCTGGGTATTGTCTGGGCAGCCGGAATGGGCTGGCTCGACCTCAACTTCCTGTGGTGGCTGGCGCCGATCGTCTTCTCGTTGATCCTGTCGCCATTCGTGTCGGTGTTCTCAAGCCGCTCCACTACCGGTGCTGCCTCAAAACGCGCCGGGCTGTTCCTTATCCCGGAAGAGTTTGAGCCGCCGAGAGAGTTGGTAGATACCGACCGTTACGTGGAAGTGAACCGCGAGCGCGCCCTGAAAGATGGCTTTATGCACGCTGTGTATAATCCCTCGTTCAATGCGCTGGCCAGTGCTTTGGCTACCTCCCGCCACCTGAAAAGTGATGTGCTGGAATATGCCCGCGACCGTCAGGTTGATCAGGCACTGAGTGAATCACCAGCGAAGCTGGATCGCGATCGCCGTCTGGCGCTGATCAGCGACCCGGTGATGCTGTCGAGGATGCATTACCGCTTGTGGCAACATGCCGACAAGTATCACGACTGGTTCGATTACTATAAGTCGTTGAAAATGAATCCTCAGGCGATTCAGAGCAGCAAGCCTGAAAGTGTGTAAACGCTGAAAAGTAGAAAGGCCGGGAACGTTATCCCGGCCTTTTTTATGCCTGACGACTGGGTGCTTTACGCCACGCTTACGGAAATTTTGCGTTTTTTGCCAGATAGCTCGCGCGCAGTTACTCTACAATGGCGCGTTTTTCATCCGTTGAAGGTTGTTATGATTAAGCTAATTTACCGTGGCGTGCTGACAGGAGCGATAGTGGTGCTGTTAACGGGCTGCGGCAGTATTATCAGCCGGACTTTTCCTGGCCAGGGGCACGGTAACCAGTATTACCCTGGCGTGCAGTGGGATGTGCGTGACACACCGTGGCGCTTTTTGACCATTATCGACCTGCCGCTGTCGTTGGTGGTGGATACGCTGTTACTGCCTGTCGACGCGCATCACGGTCCTTACGAATAAAAAGCCCGGCTGGTTAGCCGGGCTTGCTTGCGAGCTTAGAAAGGCGTAAATGGACCTGAATGACCCCTATTCGTAGCGTTCAGATTCGCTGTTATCATCTTCCCATTCATCCGCTGCTGCTTTGCCTTCTTCTGTGTCGGTAGGGGGCTCTAACTGAAACTCGCCTTCATCCCACTCGTGCAGCGTATTTTCTGGCAACCATTCCTGACGGATTTCAATTTCATCGAAATCGTCATCAAAAATGGCCTGGGCAGCTTCGCCTCCACGCAGTGACAGGCATTCACCCTCATCGCCTTCATTGGCGAAGAACTCGGCCTGCCACATGATATCCCCATCCTGCATCACATATTTCTGCAGGTTAAACTGGCCCACTGAGGCGTCTTCTTCTTCCAGTTCCGGATTAGCGGCCAAAAACTCTTCGCGCGCGGCGTCTATGGCTTCTTCAAGTGTTGCATAAAGTGACATACGGTCTCCCTTTCAAAATTAGGATGATTAGAAAAGGATAGTAGAACTTTTGCAGGGGTAAACCTGCGGCCGCAAAAAAAAACACAGTAGATTTAATTATATTTATCATGGCCTTGCTTAGTGCACTGCGCGACTTCTGTCGACATCACCGCCGCTATAAGTGCAAAGGAGCGGGAAGGGAATGGGGTTTTACTTGCTGTGATGAGAACAGGCGAAGACATTGATTGAAAACAGATAGGGGGCGGGATCCTGCGCTCATCACCGGCAGTGTGCCGGTGAATTAACGCAGTTAAAAGGGATAACCTGCTGGGAGTTAACCGGTATGGGGAAAGTGTTTTACGGCCTTCACCTCTTTTCCCTTAATCTTGAAACCCATGCAGACAGTTTGTTTTTGTTCACGCAGAACAGGCGTAACCTGGGTATTCAGCACAGGCTTACAGTTCTCTTTTTTAGCGGCCTGCAAACAGAATTCACACAATCTTACGTGGCTATATTGATTTCCCGCCACTGTTAACGCTTGTGATGCGCTATAGCACGATCCAATAAAAGCCCGAGAGTCTGTAGGGGGGAGTAATTTGCACCCGGCGCTATGAAGTAGCAGGCCATGAAGTGCATGATTGCTGACATAATACTTTTTCGCTTTATTCATACTAAGTCCATTTGCTGTGTGAGTCCTTGATGAGACTCGAAAGTGAATTTTTCGTATCCAATACGTTGTTATTTATTAAATTATTTTCTTAATCATTGCCAGTGATTGGCATTTCAGGTCTGGATAGTTTGCCGTTAAAAAAGATCAAAACAGCGTTGTAACCAGACTCACTCCAAAGGAGGGAGCAAGCTGTTTATGTCATTAGTGTTTTTGTACTACCAGTACTGCATCAAGTTTATTGACGCTAAAACCAGCCATCTGTACCCCTGTGTTGTACAAAAATGCAGAGTCACTTCTGGCTTTTTGTACGGTAAAAATCACCACATAAGGGGTGGAGACCTTAATTATTTTTCAGGATTTATTGGGAACCGTCTGTCAAGAGCGTTAAATTATCCATAATAAACATTGAATAATCAAAGGATTTTAATGGGTAGCGTTGATGGTGCCGAAAGACACAGGAATTTGAAGGGGGTATCCTGTTGAATTACATTAGTAAAATTACTTATTTTAATCACCCTGTTTTTTAAAAGGGAGGGGTTAGGCGTTGATGATTTTTTGCTGTTGGTTAAATTACCTGCGGGTAATTGGTAAATTTCATTCTAAAAATTTGTATGAGTTGGCTGTTGTACCAGGCGCAGACTGACTCCCTTGGGCATTTCTTCAGGCAGGAGAGAGAGGGTCTTTACCCCAGGAGAGCCTGTTCAGCTTTCTGCCGGAACTACTCTTCAAGCATCGTACTGCGATCTACGCGGCGGCGAAGGGTAATCCACGAGTAAATGGCGTTAAACAAGACCACGCAGGCGGTGACTAAAAATACGGCACGGAATCCCCAGTGTGCGGACACGGCGGCCCCCATCAACGGGCCAGTCACATTGCCAATATCACGGAATGACTGGTTATAACTGAAAATCCGCCCCGCGACCTGATTGCTGGCGTTATAAATCAGCAGAGTTTGCACCGCAGGGAGTAACGCCCCGTCTGCGGCGCCGAGCAGGAAGCGCAAAATCCCCAACTGCAACGGGTTTTGTACCATCGACATGGGGATCAGCAATAGCACCGAAACTAAAAGCATTGCGACAATAATGCGTTCAGAACCAATTCTGTCACCTAACTTTCCAAGTCTTGGCGCACTGATCAGCGCTGCAACGCCTGGCACAGAAGCAATCAGCCCACTCACAAACGCCAGGTTCTGAATATCTCCAGCCAGATCCCGCACGTACAGCGTCAGGATGGGGGCTATTGAGCCGGTCGCGACCTGGATAATTAGCGTAGTGATAAACAGCGTCAGCACCAGCCTGGGATTCTTGAGGGTGGTAAAGACCTGATGCGCATGCAGCATGTCCTTTTTCTGTACCGGAATAAACTCTTCGCGGACGGCGAACAGGGTCATGATAAAGCAGACAAACAGCACGGCAGCAGTAATAAAGAACACTGGCCGCAGGCCGAAACTGTCCGCCAGTAAGCCGCCAATCAACGGACCAATTAACGCCCCGCTAACGGCACCGGTAGAGAGCCAGCCGAGCGCCCAGCCGCTTTTATTCCGCGGCACCTGAGTGGCTATCAGCGCGTTGGCATTGGGGACAAATCCCCCCAACAAGCCCAGCACCGCACGCAGTGCCAGAAATTGCCAGATGGAGGTCGCCATACCCATTAACACCATGACGATGGACATGCCTAAAGCAGAGCGCAGCAGCATGATTTTTCTGCCCTTACGGTCAGCCAGTCCGCCCCAGAAGGGAGAGGCAATCGCCGAAAACAGGAAGGTAATACTGAACACCAGCCCGGACCACATATTCAGAGACTGAGGATCGGAAACGCCAAGCAGTTCGACATAGAGTGGCAGGAAGGGCATGACCAGACTGAAGGCCGTGCCAGTCAGAAAGCAGCCGCACCAGGCGACAAACAAATTCTTTTGCCAGTTGATTGAGGAGGGCGGAACGTCAGCGGTAGCCATAGTGCAGTCGGGGACCTGTAGGGTAAGATTTTATTATTAGCAGGCTAATTATGCGCTTAAAAAAACTGACTGAACAGAGGGGGATAAGTAATCAGCAAAAATGAAAAACGGTTTTAGTATGGTAGCAGGGAGCGAAATACCGGCTACCAACCAGCATCAGTAAAGGGGAGGTTCACCAGCGGGGCGGGTTTTAAAGCGACGATGCAGCCACATATATTGCTCTGGCGCCATCAGCACGCCATGTTCGATAACCTGATTCATTCTCGCGGCCGTGGCGGCTTCATCATCCAGCGGCATGCCTTTTTCTTCCGGCAGGATCACCATTTCGTACCCTTTGCCATCAGGTAAACGGCGGGGGACAAAGGGGATGACCGCAGGTTGGCCAGTGCGAATGAGCAAATAACTGCCTTTGGTTGAGGCGGCTTTATCCACGCCAAAGAAGGGCACAAACACGCTGCTCTTCGGACCGTAATCATGATCCGGCGCGTACCAGATGATATCGCCGTTTTTTAAGGCGCGGATCATGCCTTTCAGATCTTTGCGATCGAGCATGCTTTTGTTGGAACGCATCCGGCCCCAGGTTTGGAGCCAGTCCAGCAGCGCATTGTCATTAGGACGATAGACGCCAATGCCAGGATTGTGCATGCCAAAAATACGCGCCCCCAGTTCCAGCGTTAAGAAGTGCATCCCAATCAGCAGGATCCCTTTGCCTTCCTCATGCGCTTTATCAATGTGCTCAAGCCCGCTGACGTGGAACCACTTGCTGATGCGCCAGTTTGGCCAGAACCAGGCCATGCCGGTTTCAATCAGCCCCATGCCAACCGATTCGAAATTGCGTACCACCATGGCTTCACGTTCTGCTTCCGGCATGGTGGGAAAACAGAGTTCCAGATTACGGTGGGCAATCGCCACGCGTTTGCGAAGAAAATGCATGGAAAGACGGCCAAGACCGCAGCCAATATGGTAGAGCACCGGGTAGGGCAATAGCACAAGCAGGTAAAGGAAGCCAATACCCAGCCAGGTAAGCCAATAACGAGGGTGCAACAATGCGCGCGTAAATTGAGGCAACTGAGTCATGAGTTTCCAGATCGCATAAAAGGGCAATATTATGCTGCCCGAGCACTTTTATTTATGGCCTATTGTGCCATTTGTTAACTGCATATTGAAAGAACCCGCTGTCTTGTCAAAGATAATGGTCGCCAGCAGCATAAACAGGCTGTGGCGACCGCAAACGGAATTATTGTTTAAACAGTCCTTTTACTTCATGAGGCTCGCAACGCCAATATTGTTCAGGTGCCCGAACTTTTGCACCGAGTTTTGCCGCCGCATGCCAAGGCCAGCGTGGGTCGTAGAGCATCCCGCGCGCCAGAGCGACCATATCCGCCTGCTGTTCAACTAATACGGCTTCGGCTTGTTCCGCATCGGTAATCATGCCAACCGCAATGACCGGAATAGTGACGGCTTTCTTGATAGCTTCTGCAAACGGCACCTGATAATTTGGCCCGACCTTAATCTGTTGCTCAGGTGAAAGCCCGCCGCTCGAAACGTGAATATAAGCGCAGCCTTCTGCGGCCAAAGCCTGACTTAATGCTATCGATTGTTCTATATCCCAACCGCCTTCCACCCAGTCCGTTGCGGATATTCTTACGCCGACCGGTTTATTCGCCGGGAACACACGGCGGACTTCGCGGAATATCTCCAGCGTCAGACGCAATCTGTTTTCCAGCGATCCGCCATAGATGTCGTCCCGCTGGTTGGAGAGCGGCGATAAAAACTGATGCAGCAGATACCCATGCGCCGCGTGGACTTCAATCAAATCCAGGCCCAGCCTGTCAGCGCGAAGGGCACTGTCGATAAAGGACTGTTTGATCTCCTCGATGCGCGCTTTGGTTAACGCCTGAGGTGTGCCATCCGTTTTATTGAAGGGCACACCGGAAGGCGCGGATGTCTGCCAGCCACCGCCTTCAGGCTGCAGGAAGCCGCCGCCCTGCCACGGCACATCGGTGGAGGCTTTACGGCCAGCGTGGGCAAGCTGGATGCCCATCGGCATAGCAGAGTACTGGCGGACGTCTTTCAACACCTCGCCCAGAGCCTGCTCCGTTTCATCATTCCACAACCCTAAGTCCTGCGGGGTAATGCGACCAGCCGCTTCGATAGCAGCGGCTTCAATGATCAATAAGCCCGCCCCGGAAAGCGCCAGATGGCCAAGATGGATACGATGCCAGGCTGTGGCTTTACCGTGGTCGGCGGAATACTGGCACATTGGCGCGATGGCAATACGGTTCTCAAGGGTTAACTTACCGAGGGTGATCGGGGTGAAAAGCTGGCTCATGCATGTTCTCCGGTGGGTTAACAATGTCAGGGACAAAGGCTAACTATAGGCGGATTTTTTTGCCGCGTTGAGCAAGGCATGCTTTTAGAAGGTGCGCAGGGAAGGCGGGGAAGTCTGACCTTTTCATCGGTTTTAAGGGAATCAGGTTTGATTTTCCCACTATTCAGGTATGATAGCGCCCGCAAAATTTCTCTCTTGAACGCAGGAACGTACACCATGCCAGTGTTACATAACCTTGTTTCCAATGAAGAGCTGCGTGCGCGGATGTTGGCCGAAACCGAACCGCGTACCACGGTCTCTTTCTATAAATATTTTACCCTTGATGATGCTAAAGCTTTCCGCGATGCGCTGTATGTTGCGCTGACTAAACTGAAGGTTTTCGGCCGTGTTTACGTCGCCAGCGAAGGGATTAACGCCCAGATCAGCGTGCCAGCCAGCCAGTATGAAACGATGAAAGCGATGCTTTATGCTTTCCATCCGGCGCTGGATAATCTGCGCATGAACATCGCGCTGGATGACGATGGAAAATCGTTTTGGGTACTGCGCCTGAAAGTGCGTGAGCGCATCGTGGCCGATGGCATCACCGATGACACCTTTGATGCCAGCGATATTGGCGGCTATCTGAAGGCGAATGATGTCAACGCAATGCTCGACGACCCGGATGCGGTATTCGTGGATATGCGTAACCACTACGAATACGAAGTGGGCCATTTTGATAACGCGATGGAGATCCCGGCAGATACCTTCCGCGATCAGCTGCCGATGGCGGTTGAGATGCTGAAAGACGATAAAGAGAAGAAAATCGTCATGTATTGCACCGGCGGGATCCGTTGTGAAAAAGCCAGTGCGTGGATGCGCCATAACGGTTTTGAAAATGTGTATCACGTTGAAGGGGGGATTATTGAATATGCCCGCCGTGCACGTGAGCAAGGCTTACCGGTTCGCTTCAAAGGTAAAAACTTTGTCTTTGACGAGCGGATGGGCGAACGCATTTCTGACGATGTGATTGCTAACTGCCACCAGTGCGGTGCAGCCTGTGATACGCACGTTAACTGCAAGAACGATGGCTGCCATTTGCTGTTTATTCAGTGCGCCAGTTGCGCAGAGCAATATCAGGCGTGCTGTAGCCCAATCTGTATGGAAGAGTTGGCATTAACACCAGAAGAGCAGCGCGCCCGCCGTGCTGGCCGTGAAAATGGCAACAAGGTGTTTAATAAGTCTCGTGGCAAGCTGACGATGACGCTGAAAATCCCTTCCGCAGAGTAGTCATATCAGGCCGGATAGCAGTCACCCGGCCTGATTTTCACCTGACGGTTACTGGCGAATACCTTCTACCGAGATCATCAGCTCAACGTCCTGAGACGCAGGCCCCAGATCGCTTTTGATATTAAAATCTTTCAGCGCAAGTTTGGTTTTTGCTTCAAAGCCTGCACGATACCCACCCCACGGATCCTTGCCTTCCCCGAGTTTTTTCGCTTCCAGCGTCACTGGTTTAGTCACGCCGTTCAGCGTCAGGTTGCCGGTAATATCCAGCTCATCGCCCTCTTTTTTCACCGCGGTGGAAACAAATGTCGCCTGGGCGAATTTTGCCACGTTGAGGAAATCAGCACTGCGCAAGTGCTTATCGCGTTCAGCATGGTTGGTGTCAATACTGTTAGTATTGATGGTCACATTGACCTTATCTTTGGCTGGATCGGCTTCATCAAAGGTAAAGCTGCCATCAAAATCCTTAAAAGTGCCGTACAGCCAGCTGTAGCCAAGGTGTTGGATACGGAACTGGACAAAGGCATGCTGCCCCTGTTTATCAATTTTATAGTCAGCGGCCGAGGCCGTGGCTGCACTCAGTAACAGAGCAGCAATGCTCAGTCCTGTCAGGCTTTTCTTCAACATTTTTCTGTTCCTTTCAGAGGTTAATCAACGCGGCTACCCAGCATCCGCTTCAACGTACTGTCTCGATCGACAAAATGGTGTTTCACTGCGGCCAGACCATGTAAAACCGAGAGGATAACCACGCACCACGCCAGCCAGAGGTGAATGTCTCCGGCCAGGTCAGCCTGCTCGCCAAACCCTTCCAGCGAAGCCGGTACGGAGAGCAAGCCAAAGACCTCTATCGGTTTTCCATCGGCGGTCGAGATTAAATAGCCGCTGATGAAAATGGCAAACAGGATGCCGTACAGCAAAAGATGAACCGCAACGGCACTGACCCTTGTCAGCGCTGAGTAACTGCTCAACGGTTTTGGCGGAGGGGAGAGGAATCGCCAAATGACGCGTAAGATCATCACTGCGAAGAGGGTCATACCGATGCTTTTGTGTAATTCAGGGGCAGGGTGATACCAGCTGTCGTAGTAGCCTAAAGTGACCATCCACAGGCCCAGCCCAAACATACTGTACAGGGCAATAGCCACTAGCCAGTGCAGCAGCACACTGACATGACCAAAACGAGTAGGGGTGTTTCTCCATTGCATACTTACATCCTGTAATCCATTTTTTGCTAAGACTGACCAACCAGAAACATAAAATCAACTACTAATTACCGCTGCTAAATAAATAGCTATAGTTATTCAAAAATATTGAATTAAATAACGAATGTTTGTCGTTATTTTTGGGTTTTGAGGCATTAATTCTATGCTTTTTGTTGATTTAAATGGATTGACAGTTTTTTTATATTGTCTGTTAATTTGATTATTAATTAAGGTAATGTCAGTTATTTGTCACTTAATGTCAGTATTTCCCTGTTGAATAGGTTATATTCGCTAATTAGTGTGGGCAAGCGGAAAGGTACTGAAAGGAATGAACCCCCTTTAACAACAGTAGGGGTTGGACGGTTAGGCTGAATAATGCCGTGCTGATGGCGTTCTGTTTCGATTTTCAGGGTAATAACAGCGATATCGGTCACAAACTTGAAAAAATCCGGTCTGTCGTATAAAGTCAGTTACCGTAAAGAGATGTTGTTTATGTGTAAATCACCGTCTAATCCTGCTGCTTTATAGCTTTCTTTCCCTTCATCACCCCTTTTATCCCGGCAACGAAAGCTATGACGCTGCGCTCTTCATTCAGTCATTTCGGAGACAGTATGAGCACTGCATCAGATTCAAATAACAAGCTGAAGAAGCTTTTCTCCCGGCATAAGAAGCCAAAAGAACTGACCGTTGACGACATCACCATCGTCGATGGCGATATGCTGAAACGCGCCGTGGGTGCTGCTGCCCTGGGTAATGCCATGGAGTGGTTCGATTTCGGGGTTTACAGCTACCTTGCCGTTACCCTGGGGAAAGTTTTCTTCCCCGGTGGCGATGCTTCCGCACAGTTGCTGGCAACCTTTGGTGCCTTTGCGGCCGCCTTCCTGGTCCGCCCGATTGGTGGCCTGGTCTTCGGGCCGCTGGGCGACAAAATTGGTCGTCAGAAGGTGCTGGCAATCACCATGATCATGATGTCCATCGGCACATTTTGTATTGGCATCATTCCCTCTTATGCCTCGATTGGCATTTTTGCGCCGATTCTGCTGTTGGCTGCCCGTCTGCTTCAGGGCTTCTCAACCGGTGGCGAATACGGCGGGGCCGCCACTTTTATCGCGGAATACTCAACCGACAACCGTCGCGGTTTTATGGGCAGCTTCCTTGAGTTCGGCACCTTAGGGGGGTATCTGCTGGGCGCAGGGCTGGTCACCATTCTGACCGTCGCTATGCCGCAACAAACGTTACTGGACTGGGGCTGGAGAATTCCGTTCTTCATCGCTGCGCCGTTGGGCCTGTTCGGCCTGTATATCCGCCTCAAGCTGGAAGAAACGCCAGCCTTCCAAAAGCATATGGAGAAGCAGGAAGCCCTTGAGCAGAGCAAACCTCGTCTGACACTGTTGCAGATGCTGAGCAAGTACCGTGCTCAGATGCTGAAGTGTATTGGCCTGGTGCTGCTGTTTAACGTGTCGAACTATATGCTGACCTCTTATATGCCAAGCTATCTGACCGGTATTCTGGGCCTGAGCGAAATCAGCAGCCTGTTGCTGATTCTGGTGGTGATGTTTGTGATGATGCCGCTGACGCTGTTCTGGGGACACTGGAATGACCGTCTGGGACGCCGTCCGGTCATCTGGGCTGGAGCAATCGGCCTGATTGTGATGGCCATTCCCTGCATGATGATGATTGGCACGGGAAATCTGTATCTGGTGTTCCTGGGGCTGATTATCCTCGGCGTGATCCATACCTGCTTTAGCGGCTCGATGCCGGCAACCTTACCGGCCTTGTTTGCGACAGATATCCGCTACAGCGCACTGGCAATCGGGTTTAACCTCTCCGTGTCCTTGTTCGGCGGAACCACGCCACTGATCACCACCTGGCTGGTGGAGAAAACGCATAACCTGATGATGCCAGCTTATTATCTGATGGGTGCCGGTGTGATTGGGGTGATCACCGTCTTCACGCTGCGTGAAACGGCCCGTAAACCGTTGTCAGGTTCTGCGCCTGCGGTGGCTACCGAAGCTGAAGCCCACTCGCTGGTGAAGAAGCTGCGCCTGCGTCAGCAGAAGAAAGACGCTGAAGCGAAAAACTCTGTTTAACAGAGAAGTCATAAACGATAAAAAAAACCGGGCAATGCCCGGTTTTTTTATTGCGAAAGGAAAGGATTAAAAGCGGGAAAGTGAGAAGGGGGATAAATCAAATTCCGCTTTTTTCCCTTGCGCAAAATCGGCGGCTATCTCACCTAATACACTGGCAAATTTAAACCCGTGGCCGCTTAATCCGCCAATAATAAGCCGATCTGGCGAACCGGGAAGCGTGTCGATAATAAAGTCTTCATCCGTTGTATTATCATAGGTACAGGCTTCACCATGCAGGCAAACGCCAACACCGGGCAGGAAATGACGAATGAAAGAAAACAGCTCGCTGCCATCTTCATTTACCGTGCCAAAGGGTTTGCGTTGTTCAGGGGAGCTAATGGGCTGGCCTCCATCATGGCGACCAATTTTAAGTGCGTTATTCTCCGCCGGGAAGCCGTAAAAATGGCTGCCGTCTGGCATTTCACAAGTAAATGCCGGGAACTTATTATTTTCACTGTAGCGGCCATCGGCCTGATGCCAGGCGAACACTTTTCTTACCGGCGTGATCGGCAACTCAGGCAGTAAGGACTTCACCCAGGTACCTGCGCTCAGCAGCAGTTTACGGCCACTGTAAGTGCCATCAGCAGTGTGGACCAGCTGCAATCCGTCGCGCTCTTCCAGTGCGTCCACGCCACAATTGAACAGCTGGGCACAGCCCGCCTCTCTTGCCAGCCGGATCAGCTGGCGGACAGCAACCTCAGATTTCAGATAGCCGGATTGCGGCTCAAAAATGCCGGTATAGCCAGCCGGAACCGTTAACTGTGGCCAGCGAGCCATCACCTGCTCACTGCTTAGTGTTTCAACGGTAAGGGAAAATTCTTCAGCGCTCTGGCTGACGTTGCGGATAAATTCCGAGGACTCCGGGGCCAGATTGATGATCCCGCTGCGGTGCATGATGCGTTCACCGCAGGCGGCTTCCAGCTCATCCCACAGCTGCTGGGCACGCAAAACCATCGGGACGTAACGGGCACCTTCACCGTAAGCATGGCGAATCAGACGAGATTCACCATGGTGGCTCCCTTCGCGGTGCGGCGGATGAGCGCGGTCAATCATCAGCACTTTCAGGCCCGCCTGCGTGGCGTACCAGCCAGCGGCAGCCCCAACGGAGCCACTTCCCACCACAATTAAATCGTAAACCATCTGCACCGGCTCCTAAGTTGATCAGGCAATCCGTGCAGGATAGCAAAATGTAGCGGGAATGAAAAAGGCACCCTTTGGGGTGCCTTCGAGAGTAAACCAACAGGATCTAATGCTTTTTATAATCGCGGTCTAAGTAATCTGTTGCTTCAATCTTCGCTATACCAGCTTCGAGAATGGAGATGAATTGCCTGGCAACATCGGTGGTTAACCAGTAAGTCTGACCTACTTCTGCGTCTTCATTCTGCTGTTCATTTGACGTAAGAGAATGGAGACGGATCATCATGGCATCGTAAGAATCTACAGTACTGATATCCCACCCAATGAGGGGATGTGTCTGGATTACGTCTTTGCTTCTGTCCATTATAACCCCCTTATTACTCGTGTTAATGATGACAACGAAGTGATTTATCGAGGTTCAATGCGGCTTTTTTTTCATAGAGCAAAGTAATTATAACAGGCTTTAAAATTCTCGCCGGAGGAAATTTTAGCGGGGAAGGAGAAGAGAGTTTGATTAAAGGTTTTATATAAGCGGACGTACAGTAAAAATGAATGGTTAAAAAAAAAACAAAAAAGCCGGATGGCGAAACCCGGCAAACAACGGCAAAAAAAGGAGAGAAAAGCGCTAGTCGGTAATAAACCAGTCGTCGGCACTTTCCCAGGTTTCCTGCAGAATTTCCGTGATACGGTCTTTGGCTTCTTTGCCGCCGCCCATCACCGTCAGATTATTTCCCCCAGCATAGCGAACGGATACGCTGTTGCTGGATTCGGGGAACTGCTTGTCGATACGTTTAACCAGCTCAGAAGAGAGCGCATCAATAGCGCCAGCAGGGAGCGAAGTGGTTTTTGCTACAGTGACTTCAATACGCATAAAAGCCTCCGGATAAGATACTGTAAATATATACAGTAATATCAGCGGAGGCAATCATTTACTGCACGAAAAGACAGGAATTACAGCTCTACGGTCCAGTTCAGCGTTTCACCGGCCAGGAATGGCACCAGCGAGTTCTCACCCAGTGCGATGCTGTCAGCGACTTTCCAGGGTTTACGAACCAGTGTAATCGTCCCTTCGTTTAGCGGCAGGCCGTAGAAACGCGGGCCGTTTTCAGAGCAGAAGGCTTCAAAATGCTGCAGAGCATCCATCTCTTCAAACACAGTGGCATAAGCGGGCAGTGAAGAAGGGGCGTTGAACACGCCAGCACACCCACAGCTTGCCTCCTTCAGATGACGCAGGTGTGGAGCGGTGTCGGTTCCCAGGAAGAAGCGATCGTTGCCCGTGGCCACGACTTTACGCAGGGCATCCTGGTGCACATTCCTTTTCAGGATTGGCAGGCAGTACAGATGCGGACGCACGCCGCCAACCAGCATATGGTTACGGTTGAACATCAGATGCTGTGGCGTAATGGTGGCGGCGATAAAACGATTGCCTTCTTCTACATAAGCCGCCGCTTCTTTGGTGGTGATGTGTTCAAACACCACTTTCAGCTCCGGGAACTGCTTACGCAGAGGATCCATCACCGTTTCAATAAAACGCGCTTCACGGTCGAAGATGTCAATCTCTGCAGCCGTCACTTCACCGTGGATCAGTAACGGCATGCCAATCTTCTGCATCCGCTCAAGAACGGTAGCGATGCTGGCGATATGGGTGACACCGTGGCTGGAGTTGGTGGTGGCATGGGCCGGATACAGCTTGGCGGCAGTAAACACGCCTTCAGTGAACCCTTTTTCTACTTCATCCGGATCCAGTGAATCGGTCAGGTAGCAGGTCATCAGCGGGGTGAAGTTATGTCCGGCAGGGATCGCTTCAAGAATACGGTTGCGGTATGCAATGGCAGCGGCAACGCTGGTGACCGGGGGAACCAGGTTCGGCATCACAATCGCCCGGCCATTCACCTCGCTGGTAAAGGGCAGCACGGTTTTCAGCATCTCATCGTCACGCAGATGAATATGCCAGTCGTCAGGACGGCGAATGATAAGTTGCTGAGGGTGTGAGGTCATTTTGCTGCTCCGGCAGAAGTGAAATCGGTTTGGCGATTTAGCCGGGTTCTAAGCATAGGGATAAAGAGGGGGGAATGCACCTGCTTTGTTTGCGGCTCGGGGAAATTAGCCTTGCAACACGCTCTTCACCAGCAACGGGCAGAGAGCGTGCTGAAACCAGCGGACTACTGACTAACGAAAGGAATAATCATCTCGCCAGGCTTCACTTCCAGCCCTTTGGCGAAGCGTTTGGCTAACGACTCGGCTTTACTGCGATCGCTGCTCAGCACATAGGCTGGTTTCTGATTGAAGTAATCTTTCAGCGACTGGTTCAGGTAAGGCGTCAGGGTTTTCAGGATCCCCTGCATCTTTTCAGGCTGGACCTGAACATCCACCAGTTCCATATCCTTCAGGAAGATCGCCCCTTGGTCCTTATCAAAGAACGGCTGGGCTTTCATCGTCAGCTTCATATCCGCCTGCTGGGGACCAAAGAGCGAACTGATGTTCACTTTAGCGTTGCCAGAAAGGGTAACTTTGTTCGGCTCTTCGCGGCCAATCTGGCTCTTCAGATCGGTCAGCACAATGTGGGCATCGACCAGGCCAGCCACGCCAATCTGCTTCTCGTAGTTATTGTGTTTTGCCAGCGCCTGATTCACTTCCTGTTCGCTAATGGTGTACTGCGTCAGTTGATTGCAGCCGGTCAGTAACCCGACCAGCAGCAGGGCGCACAGCCCGAAAAATGCTTTGTTCATCGTTTCCTCTGTCTACTTATCGTCAGCAACCCTTCTGACGTGAAGCGATAGAGTGCCCGACAATGGCAACGGAGTCACCAGGGCAAAGGGTAAACGGCAGGAAAATATTGTGTGAAGAAGTGCAGTAGGGCCACCGAAGTGGCCCTGAAAGAATCACGTTGCGATAGAGGACAACAGGGTGACCTGAGTCTGCTTGGCCATGTTGTCACGATAATCCGCCACGCGGCTTGGATACTCGACACCGGCAATCAGCGACAGCGAACGCAGCACCGGGAACAGATGAATGTCATCCATCGACAGCTCACCGCTCACCGCATTGGCTTTAACAATTAGCTTATCCAGCTTACGCAGATCGTCGTTCACGTTCTTAATATAGCCTTCGGCATGCAGCTTGAGCTCATCGAAGCTGCCCATGTTGGCTTCTTTCTTGTCTTTGAAATAGCGGCGGGCTTCCGGCGTGGCGAATTCCGCAAACGGGGCCTCAGCAATGCGTGGCAGCAACAGTTTATTTAGGTAGCCATTAATATGGCGCAGCCAGTTGGTGATGGCCGGGTTGGTTTTGCCGGTCAACAGCGGTTCACGATCCTTGTTATCGATGAAATGCACGATATCGAGGCTCTCTGGCATACAGCTGCCATCTTCTTTCATCAGAATGGGCGCCATCTTCTGCCCAATCAGTTTTTTCGGTGTGGCTTCGTCGTCGCTCAGCATCACCACCAGTTCTACTGGCAGATTTTTTAAGCCAAAAATCATGCGGGCTTTTACACAGAACGGGCAGTGATCGTAAATATAAAGTTTCAAGAACGCCTCCTGACAGCAGTGATGGCAGACTGGCCACCATCAATCATTTGAATGCATTAGGGAAGTATGGAAGAGATCCTACAGGAGGGCAAACTACGACCGGACATTCCTTGAGCAAAAGCGATTTTCGCAATTTTTATGCGCATTATTTTACCGGTCAGGGCCTGGGCGGTTATAGTGGTTTGTAAGCGCAGGAAATGTCGGCCATATGGCGTAAGTTGAGCTGTTGTGCTGGGCTGACTGTGCGCCTTTTTAATCCTTTATCGGCCGGATCAGGAGAGAAGATGTTTGGCTATCGTTCCGCTGCCCCGAAAGTGCGCCTGACTACAGACAGGCTGGTGGTTCGCCTTGTTCATGAACGCGATGCCTGGCGTCTGGCGGATTACTATGCCGAAAACAGAGCTTTTCTTAAACCCTGGGAACCGATCCGTGATGAAAGCCACTGCTATCCTTCTGGCTGGCAGGCACGGTTGGGGCTGATTGCAGAAATGCATAAACAGGGGACTGCCTTCTATTTTGCGGTGATGGATCCTGAAGAGAATGAAGTCCGTGGCGTGGCGAATTTCAGCAACGTGGTGCGCGGCTCTTTTCATGCCTGTTACCTTGGCTATTCTCTGGGCGAGAAGTGGCAAGGGCAGGGAATGATGTTTGAAGCTTTACAGTCAGCCATCCGTTACATGCAGCGGCAGCAACGTATTCACCGTATCATGGCGAACTACATGCCGCATAACCAGCGCAGCGGCGGTCTGCTTGCCCGGTTAGGGTTTGAAAAAGAAGGCTATGCCAAAGAGTATTTACTGATTGATGGACGCTGGCAGGATCATGTGCTGACGGCACTGACCGCCAAAGAATGGACACCCGAACGTCGCGGATAACCCAATGAAAATTCTTCTCTCGGCCTTAGAGGCCCGTACCCTTGGCTGCCTGCTGGAAAAGCAGGTCACCACCCCAGAGCAATATCCGATGTCACTGAACGGCGTGGTGACGGCCTGTAATCAAAAATCCAACCGTGAACCGGTGCTCTCGCTGAGTGAAGCCAGCGTGCAGGATACGCTGGATAGGCTGGTGAAAAAGCATCTGGCTACCCCACAGAGCGGCTTCGGCAATCGGGTGGTGAAGTACGAACACCGCTTTTGTAACACTGAGTTTGGTCAGCTGAAATTTACGCCTGGCGAGCTGGCGTTGATCACCACCTTATTACTGCGCGGCGCACAAACTCCCGGAGAGTTGCGCACTCGCAGCGCTCGCCTGCACGAATTTACGGATATGGCGGAAGTGGAACAGGCGCTTGAGGCACTGGCTTCACGTGAAGACGGTCCGTTTGTCGTCAGGTTAGCGCGTGAACCAGGCAAGCGTGAGAGCCGGTTTATGCACCTTTTCAGTGGAGAGGTTGATGAGGCTTCGCTGGCTACAAACGACCCCTCGCAGGAGAATGACGACCTGCGTGAACGTGTAGCGGAGTTGGAAAGAGAACTGGCAGAGATCAAACAGGTTCTGGCAAGACTAACCGGGGAAGTCTGATATGACGGTACTGAAAGTGGGCATTATTGGTCTTGGGGGCATCGCACAAAAGGCGTGGTTGCCGGTGGTCACACAGACCGCTGGCTGGCAGATTGCCGGCGCTTTCTCACCCAACCAACAAAAAGCCCGGATAGTCTGTGACAGCTATCGCATTCCGCTCTTGGGCAGCGTGGCTGAAGTGGCCGCTGCCAGTGATGCGGTCTTTGTGCACACCTCAACCGCCAGCCATTTTAGCATTGTCAAAGAACTGCTGATGGCGGATGTGGATGTCTGCGTGGATAAACCCCTGGCGGCAAAACTCAGTGAAGCCGAACAGTTGGTTGAACTTGCCCACAAGCGGGGACGAAAGCTGATGGTGGCTTTTAACCGCCGTTTCGCCCCTCGTTATCTGCAGTTAAAAGATCATCTCGCGAGCCTGGCCTCGCTCAGAATGGACAAACACCGCAGTGACAGTGTTGGCCCGCAGGATCTGTTCTTCACGCTGCTGGATGATTATCTGCATGTGGTGGATACCGCGCTGTGGCTGAGCGGCAGCAAAGGAAAGCTGCAAAGCGGCAGTTTGCTGACCACAGATGTCGGTGAAATGCTCTATGCCGAACACCACTTTTCGCAGGGCGACATTCAGATCACCACCAGTATGCACCGCCGGGCAGGGAGCCAGCGTGAGTCGGTTCGCGCCGTGACCGATGGCAGCCTGTTGCTGGTGGATGAGATGCGTGATTTTCAGCAGGAAACGGGCGGTAAGCTGATCGTTGATCCGATCCCTGGCTGGCAATCCACCCTTGAGCAGCGAGGTTTTGCCGGTGCGGCGCACCACTTCATTGCCTGCGCAGAAAATCAGACAATGCCGCAAACGTCCGGAGAGCAGGCGCTGATGGCGCAGCGGGTGGTGGAAAAACTCTGGAGAGAGATTGACCGGGAATAATCAGCTGTAACAAACGAGTGTGGTGATTTGCCGCAACATCAGTACACTGTGCCCGAGATATTTCAAGCAAAATACCCGGAAGAACATGAACCTGTTGAAATCGTTGGCAGCGGTCAGCTCAATGACCCTGTTTTCGCGCGTGCTGGGATTTGCCCGCGATGCCATTGTGGCAAGAGTTTTTGGTGCCGGAATGGCGACAGACGCCTTCTTTGTGGCGTTCAAACTGCCTAACCTGCTGCGGCGTATTTTTGCCGAAGGCGCTTTTTCCCAGGCCTTCGTTCCCATCCTTGCCGAGTACAAAAGCAAGCAGGGTGAAGAAGCCACTAAGGTCTTCGTAGCCTATGTTTCCGGGCTGTTGACGCTGGCGCTGGCGATTATCACTATATTAGGGATGCTGGCGGCACCCTGGGTAATTTTGGTTACCGCGCCTGGCTTTGCGGATACGGCCGATAAATTTGCCTTAACCTCAGCGCTGCTGCGCGTCACTTTCCCCTATATCTTCCTTATTTCTCTCGCCTCGCTGGCGGGAGCGATCCTCAATACCTGGAATCGCTTCTCCGTTCCGGCCTTCGCGCCAACCTTATTGAACGTCAGCATGATTGGGTTTGCCCTGTTTGCCGCCCCGCATTTCCATCCGCCGGTGATGGCGCTGGCCTGGGCCGTGGTGGCTGGCGGCGTGCTGCAATTGGGTTATCAGCTGCCGCACCTGAAAAAGATCGGTATGCTGGTACTGCCCCGTCTTAACCTGAAAGATGCCGGTGTCTGGCGAGTGATGCGCCAGATGGGGCCCGCTATCCTCGGGGTTTCCGTCAGCCAAATCTCGCTGATTATCAACACGATTTTTGCCTCGTTTCTGGTATCCGGTTCCGTTTCCTGGATGTACTATGCAGACCGCCTGATGGAGTTCCCTTCCGGCGTGCTGGGCGTGGCGTTGGGGACCATTCTGCTGCCTTCGCTGGCGAAAAGTTTCTCCAGCGGTAACCACGATGAGTATTCCCGCCTGATGGATTGGGGATTACGGCTCTGTTTCGTGCTGGCGTTGCCTTGTGCCGTGGCGCTGGGCATCCTGGCAAAACCGTTAACGGTCGCGCTGTTCCAGTACGGGAAATTCAGCGCTTTCGATGCGTCCATGACTCAGCGGGCGCTGGTGGCTTATTCCGTAGGCCTGATGGGGATCATTGTGGTTAAGGTGCTGGCTCCGGGCTTTTATTCCCGCCAGAACATCAAAACGCCGGTGAGAATCGCTATCGCGACTTTAATCATGACGCAGTTGATGAACCTGGCGTTTATCGGCCCGCTGAAACATGCCGGCCTGTCGCTGTCGATTGGCCTGGGTGCCTGCCTGAATGCGGCGCTGCTTTACTGGCAGTTACGCAAGCAGAAGATTTTCCATCCGCAGCCCGGCTGGGGGCAGTTCCTTGTGCGGTTGTTTATTGGTGTGGCGGTAATGGCTGCTGCGCTGGTGGGAATGCTGCATGTGATGCCGGAATGGGCGACAGGCAATATGTTGTCGCGATTACTGCGTCTGGCTGGCGTCTGTGCCGTTGGTGGGGCGGTGTTCTTTGCGGTACTGGCAATGCTGGGCTTCCGCGTGAAAGATTTTGCCCGTCAAACTCAGGCCTGATAAAAAGCAAAACCCCGATGCAGGTGACTGCATCGGGGCTGGGCCGGGTTTACTCTACAGTATGGAGCGGCCTACACTTTACGGCTGATAAAACTGCTGGTGGTCGCCTGGCCATCCGGGCCGTAAAACTTCTGAGTCTGGTGCGGCTTTAACACTTCCAGCGCCTGCTCGGTAAATCCAATCTGGTGATTCAGCAGCAATCCATTATGAAGATTGGTATCGCGCAGCTTCACGGTCTGCTCCTGAATGTCCGCCCAGCGGCGAGCCATATCAGGATTGAGGCTGTAAGGCGCATGCAGCCCTGCCTCTTTTTCAGCATCACGGCGCATCTGCTCAATAAAATTGAGCGTGGCCAGCAGAGAACTTTTATCTTCGGTAATGCGTTGCAATAAGCTGCTGTTGATCTGCCCGCCCGAGAGCTGTTGTTGCTCGGCGGTCATTATGTCGCCAAGACTGGTCAGGACTTCCAGCATTTTATCCAGCGCTTTCAGCAGCTTCTGCATTTACTTAGTTACCTTATAAAGAATCTTTTGCCTGCTGAATCAGGGCATCGGCGATTTTGCCGGTATCCATTTTCAGTTCGCCATTGCGAATAGCTGTTTTTAACTCTTCAACACGAGCGGTGTTGATGTCTTGTGAACTGGCCTTGGTCAGCTGGGACTGTGCGCCGCTCAGAACGACCTGAGTGCCGGCTTCAGTGGTTTTGCTGCTTTCTGCCGGACGAGCTTTAGGTGCTGCGGTTTCGCTGGTATCGCGAGGTTGCACGGTTGCTGCCGGTTTCATCGGTTGAGTTCTGTCGATGCTCATTATCTGACTCCTGTATTCTCAGGCGGTATACGGCCTGATAGCTAAGTGTACAATGTCTGTTAATAACACTATCGGCAGAACTGAACCCTACTTTAGTGCTTTATAGCGTTATAAGAATAATCCCATCCGCCCCGACTTTTCCACTGACTATCTGGCCTGAACTCATCCTCACCCGAACCAACTGTGCAGTGGTGGCATTGTTCATTGCGCGCCCCTCGCTGCTGATACTAAACCCGCCGCCATTGGCCGTTACCGTTACGTTCTGACCGGCCTTCACTCGCCACGGTTGCCTGACCATCATCAGCGTCAAAGGCTGGCCTGGAATGATATCGCGCAGCGCTACCGCGTCGGTCACTGCATCGGCAGACATCACCGTTCTGGCTGGCAGGGTATCCAGTCTGCCGCGCTGAATTTTCACATCGTCAGCCGTCAGCGTTCCCCCGCGAATGACCTGGCGAGCCGCAACCAGGTAATCGCCCGTGACCTGCACCTGAACCTGAATATACCGACGGTTCTGATCGCAGTTGGCTGCCACGCTCATATTGCCCCACATCCGGCTGTTGCCTGGCAGGGAGAACTGCGGCGCCGCACAGTCTGGCCACTGAGACTGAGGCGTTTTCACCACCACGCTCAGAGTATCGGCATTCTGGCCGGTTTCCCCATAGCGGGATTTAAAAAATTGATTGAGCTGAGCCGTTAAGTCGCCAGCGCTGGCCGACAGGGTCACCAGACCCAGCAGACTCACTAACAAGGTTGTCATTCCCCGCATTCTCATTTCTCCCATAAATCAAACTGGCACTGATTCTACTCCTGGTGCGTTCAGGTCAAGGCGCAAAATAGCAACATAATTTAGCGCTATTCAGACGATGACTATTGCGGACCCCGTTTATTCTGTCAGCTCTGAATTTTCATTTTGCGGAGGAAGCATGCTCGACAAACTGGACGCGGCACTACGGTTTAACACCGAAGCTTTAAACCTGCGTGCCCAGCGGCAGGAGATCCTGGCATCCAACATCGCCAATGCTGATACGCCAGGCTATCAGGCTCGTGATATCGATTTCGCCAGTCAGATGAATAAGGTGATGGAGCAGGGGCGTGCGTCAGGGTCTGGACTGTCGCTGGCGGTGACGTCAGCACGCCATATTCCCGCAGAAACGCTGCAGCCAGCCTCTATCGATCTGATGTACCGGGTTCCGGACCAGCCATCGATGGATGGCAACACGGTTGATATGGATCGCGAACGTACTCAGTTCGCGGACAACAGCCTTAAATACCAAACCGATTTGACCGTTATCAGTAGTCAAATCAAGGGCATGATGTCCGTGCTACAGGGGCAATAATTAATGGCTTTACTGAATATATTTGATATCGCCGGGTCCGCCATGAACGCCCAGTCACAGCGTCTGAACGTCAGTGCCAGTAACCTGGCTAACGCCGACAGTGTGACCGGGCCGGATGGGCAGCCTTATGTCGCCAAGCAGGTTGTTTTCCAGACCAATGCTGTTCCTGGCTCACCGACCGGTGGCGTACGCGTAGCTCAGGTGATTGACGATCCTACCCCAGCCAAACTGGTGTATGAGCCGGGCAACCCAATGGCCGATGCCAAAGGCTACGTGAAAATGCCTAACGTCGATGTAGTAGGGGAAACGGTCAACACCATGTCCGCGTCGCGCAGCTATCAGGCCAACGTGGAAGTGTTGAACACCGTTAAACAGATGATGATGAAAACCCTGACGATGGGTCAATAAGGAGCAAGCAGATGGGCATAGCAGTAGGCGTCAATGAGAAACTTGATAATTCCTCCATTGCGGCTTCGTCGTCTACGACGGACACCTCGGCAGCGGACCTGCAGAGTAACTTCCTGACGCTGTTGGTCACCCAGTTACAGAACCAGGATCCTACCAATCCAATGGATAACAGCCAGCTGACCACTCAGCTGGCGCAGATCAATACCCTCAGCGGCATTGAAAAACTGAATACCACGCTGGGATCTATCTCCGGCCAGATCAACAGCGGACAGTCTTTACAGGCTACCACGCTGATTGGTCATGGTGTGATGGTAGATGGCTCTCAGGTGCTGGTCGGCAGCGGGCAGACAACGCCGTTTGGCGTCAGCCTTGAGCAGGCTTCAACCTCGACTACCGCAACAATTACTGACGCTTCCGGCAAGGTGGTGCAAACCATCAATCTGGGCGGTCTGAGCGCCGGTGTGCATACCTTCTCATGGGATGGCAGTACCGCAGATGGCACCACCGCAGCAGACGGTAAATACAGCGTTTCACTTAGCGCCAGCAACGCAACCGGGCAACTGGTTACGCAGCCGCTGAATTATGCGCTGGTTAATGGGGTGACTAACGACACTAGCGGTGCCGTTTTAGACCTCGGCACGATGGGTACCACTACCATCGCAAATGTTCGTCAGATTATTTAACAACTTAACCCTCTTTCAGGAGTGAACACATGGCATTTTCACAGGCAGTCAGTGGCTTAAACGCCGCGTCCAGTAACCTTGATGTAATCGGCAACAACATCGCCAACTCCGCTACGGTCGGCTTTAAATCCGCTACCGTTTCTTTTGCCGACATGTTTGCAGATTCTAAAGTGGGCCTGGGCGTTAAAGTGGCTGCGGTAACTCAGGACTTTAACGACGGTACCACCACCTCTACCAGCCGTGGCCTGGACGTGGCTATCAGCCAGTCTGGCTTCTTCCGCATGGCGGATACCAGCGGCGCGGTGTACTACAGCCGTAACGGTCAGTTTACTCTGGATGCTAACCGTAACATCGTTAACGCCGATGGCCTGCAGCTGACGGGCTACCCAGTATCCGGTACGCCGCCAACCGTGCAGACCGGTGCTAACCCCGTTGCGCTGAACGTCCCTACCACCGCGATGTCAGCAAAATCAACCAGCACGGCGGCAATCGTAGCTAACCTGAACTCGACGGACAGCGTACCGACCACCACCCCGCTGGATATCAACAATACCGATAGTTACAACAGCAAAGCGTCGATGACGACTTATGACTCGCTGGGTAACGAACACAACCTGAACCTGTATTTCACCAAAACAGGCGACGGTGCCTGGACTGTTAACGTGAAGGATGGTAGCGCCGCCGATCCAACGGCTGATGTGGGGACCTTCAACATGGCCTTTAACACCAGCGGTCAGATGACCTCCACTACCGATCAGGCGATTACATTGCAGCCTCTGAACGGTTCCGCTGTAACCAACTTTAATCTGAGCGTGCTGAACAGCCAGCAGCAGAACACCGGGACCAGCACCTTTGGTAACCCTACTCAGGATGGTTACAAGCCAGGTGAATTGACCAGCTACCAGATCAACAACGACGGCACCGTAGTCGGCACCTACTCGAATGAGAAGACGCAGACTCTGGGGCAGATTGCGCTGGCTAACTTTGCTAACCCGGAAGGCCTGAAGTCTGAAGGTAACAACGTCTGGTCTGCCACTAACTCTTCTGGCCAGGCGCTGGTGGGGATTGCCGGTACCGGTAACCTCGGCACCCTGACTGCAGGCGCGCTGGAGTCTTCCAACGTTGACCTGAGTAAAGAGCTGGTGAACATGATTGTGGCACAGCGTAACTATCAGTCTAACGCCCAGACCATCAAAACTCAGGACCAGATCCTCAACACCCTGGTCAACTTGCGTTAATCCGGCTAACAGGATCGTCTTATGGATCACGCGATATATACAGCAATGGGGGCTGCCAGTCAGACCCTCGATCAGCAGGCAGTGACGGCGAGCAACCTCGCCAATGCCTCCACACCTGGCTTTCGTGCGCAGCTGAACGCGCTGCGCGCTGTGCCGGTGGAAGGTCTTTCACTGCCAACCCGTACGCTGGTGACGGCTTCAACGCCTGGGGCCGATATGTCCCAGGGCACGCTTGACTACACCGAGCGCCCACTGGATGTTGCGGTTCGTGAGAACGGCTGGCTGGCAGTGCGCGCACCGGATGGGGCTGAAGCCTATACCCGTAACGGGAATATGGAACTTAACCCGGCCGGTCAGCTCACCATCCAGGGCAACCTGGTGATGGGCGACGGCGGACCGATTGCCGTGCCGCAGGGTTCGGAAGTGACCATCGCTGCTGACGGCTCTATTACCGCGCTGAACCCAGGCGATCCGCCAAATGCCACAGTCCAGTTGGGCCGTCTGAAACTGGTGAAGGCTGTCGGTTCAGAGGTGACTCGCGGCGATGACGGTTTATTCCGTCTCAACGCGACCGCTCAGGCACAGCGTGGTGCCGTCCTGCAAACCGATCCCACCATTCAGGTGATGCCCGGTGTGCTGGAAGGCAGCAACGTCAAACCGGTCGAAACCATGGTCGATATGATCGCCAACGCACGCCGCTTCGAGATGCAGATGAAAGTGATCTCAAGCGTCGATGAGAATGAACAACGCGCTAACCAGCTGCTGTCGATGAGCTAAGTGCAGAGGAAATTACTATGATCCGTTCCCTATGGATTGCCAAAACCGGTCTTGACGCTCAGCAAACCAACATGGACGTCATCTCGAACAACCTGGCCAACGTTAGCACCAACGGCTTTAAGCGCCAGCGCGCCGTGTTCGAAGACCTGATGTACCAGACTATTCGCCAGCCAGGCGCTCAGTCCTCAGAGCAGACAACCTTGCCTTCAGGTATGCAGTTAGGTACCGGTGTTCGTCCTGTGGCGACTGAACGTCTGCACACTCAGGGCAACCTGAATAAAACCGACTCGTCTAAAGACGTGGCGATCAGCGGTCAGGGTTATTTCCAGGTACAGATGCCAGACGGCACCCTGGCCTATACCCGTGACGGCTCTTTCCAGACTGACCAGAATGGCCAGCTGGTGACGAACGGCGGTTTCCCGGTTCAGCCAGCGATCACCGTACCGGCAAATGCCCTGAGCATGACCATCGGGCGTGACGGTGTGGTCAGCGTAACGCAGCAGGGGCAGACTCAGCCAGTGCAGGTAGGGCAGTTAACGCTCAGCACCTTTATTAACGATGCGGGCCTGGAAAGTAAGGGTGAGAACCTTTATCAGGAAACGCAGGCTTCCGGTGCCCCAACAGACAGCACGCCAGGTAACAACGGCGCCGGTCTGCTGTACCAGGGCTATGTGGAAACCTCCAACGTGAACGTAGCCGAAGAGCTGGTCAGCATGATCCAGACTCAGCGTGCTTACGAGATCAACAGTAAAGCAATCAGCACATCCGATCAGATGCTGGCCAAACTGACGCAGTTGTAATGCCATTGTGGTCGGGTTCGCCCGACCCTGAATAAAAGAACTCTCATTATTAAAGGTAGTGATTCCATGGCGAAGCAAATCTCAATGCCTGGACGTTTGTTAGTAGCCTCGCTGCTGCTGACACTTAACGGTTGTGCTCTTGTACCCCGTACGCCACTGGTCGAAGGTTCGACAACGGCCCAGCCGCTGCCTGCTTCGCCGCCGGTTGTAAACGGCTCCATTTTTCAGGGTCTGATGCCGATGAACTACGGCTATCAACCGCTGTTTGAAGATCGTCGCCCACGTAACATTGGCGATACGCTGACCATTACCCTGCAAGAGAACGTCAGTGCGAGCAAAAGCTCCACGGCAAGCGCAGGACGTGACGGCAGCACCTCGCTCGGTCTGACCGTGCCAAGTTCACTGACCGGTTTGTTAGGCGGGGATAAAACCAATATTGATGCCTCCGGCAAAACTGATTTCGCTGGCAAAGGCGGCGCAACAGCCAACAACACCTTTACCGGCACCATCACCGTTACGGTTAATCAGGTGCTGCCGAACGGCAACCTGAAAGTCGTGGGTGAAAAACAGATTGAAATTAACCAGGGAACGGAATTTATCCGCTTCTCGGGCGTGGTTAACCCGCGCACCATCAGCGGCAGCAATGCCGTGGTGTCGACTCAGGTTGCGGATGCCCGCATTGAATACGTCGGTAACGGCTATATCAATGAAGCGCAGACGATGGGCTGGCTACAAAGGTTCTTCCTGAACCTGTCACCGTATTAAGAGGTTCCACCATGCGTAAGATGATTTTTCGTTTCACCCTGCTGCTGTTAGCTGGTTTTAGCACTTTCGCCAACGCAGATCGTATCCGCGACCTGACCACCGTCGGCGGCGTGCGTGAAAACCAGCTGATTGGATATGGCCTGGTTGTTGGACTGGATGGCTCTGGTGACCAGACGACCCAGACTCCCTTTACCACTCAGAGTCTGAATAACATGTTGTCTCAGTTAGGCATTACGGTGCCTGCGGGCACTAACATGCAGCTGAAAAACGTGGCGGCGGTGATGGTGACCGGCAAGCTTCCTGCTTTTGGTCGTCAGGGACAGAACATTGATGTCGTGGTTTCCTCAATGGGTAACGCCAAAAGCCTGCGCGGCGGCACACTGCTGATGACCCCCATGAAAGGCGTGGATAATCAAGTTTACGCGCTGGCACAGGGTAACATTCTTGTTGGTGGTGCTGGGGCTTCCGCTGGCGGTAGCAGCGTTACCGTTAACCAGGTCAACGGCGGGCGTATCACCGGTGGGGCGACGATTGAGCGTGAATTGCCGAATAACTTCGGCACGTCCAGCGTGATCAACCTGTTCCTGAATGAAGAAGACTTCAGCATGGCGCAGCGCATCACCGATGCCATCAATGCCCGCAGTGGTTACGGTTCAGCGCAGGCGCTGGACGGACGCACCGTGCAGGTTCAGGTTTCCGCGAACGGCACTTCACAGGTTCGCCTGCTGGCCGATATTCAGAACATTGATGTCTCCGTACCGATTATGGATGCCAAAGTGATCATCAACTCACGTACTGGCTCTGTGGTGATGAACCGCGAAGTTCAGCTAAGCAGTTGTGCCATTGCTCAGGGTAACCTTTCGGTCACCGTGAACCAGTCGCAGAACGTCAGTCAGCCAAATACACCGTTTGGGGGTGGCCAGACAGTCGTTACCCCACAAACACAGATTGATTTACGCCAGAGCGGCGGCGCATTGCAAAGCGTGAATGCCAGCGCCAACCTCAATAGCGTGGTTCGTGCCCTGAATGCGCTGGGTGCCACGCCAATTGACCTGATGTCCATCCTGCAATCCATGCAGAGTGCCGGTTGTCTGCACGCAAAACTGGAAATTATCTGATGAGCGATTCTCAATCTCTGATGGGAGCGGCGTACGACAGCCGCTCACTGAACAACCTTAAGCGCCAGGCCAGCGGCGATCCTAAAGCTCATGCAAAGGAAGTCGCGAAGCAGGTAGAAGGGATGTTTGTGCAGATGATGTTGAAAAGTATGCGCCAGGCACTGCCGCAGGATGGTCTGTTGAGCACGGAACAAACGCGTCTTTATACCTCTATGTACGATCAGCAGATTGGGCAGCAGATTGCCTCAAAAGGATTGGGTCTTGCCGACATGATGGTCAAGCAGATGGAGCAAGCTGCGCCGCTGGATGAAAAAGCGGGTACGGTGCCGATGTTGCTGGATAAAAGCTTTATCAACACCTTACCGCCGCTGGCGATGGAACAGATTGTCCGTAGGGCGGTTCCGCGCCTGCCCTCTTCAGACACGCCGTTGAGCGGTGACAGCAGCGACTTTATTGCCCAGCTTTCTCAACCAGCCAAAATGGCCAGTGCGGAAAGCGGGATCCCTCATCACCTGATCCTCGCTCAGGCCGCGCTTGAATCGGGCTGGGGACAACGGCAGATCATGACCTCTGAGGGCAAGCCAAGCTACAACGTGTTTGGCATTAAAGCCTCGGCAAACTGGCAGGGCAAAACCACCGAAATTACGACCACCGAATATGAGAACGGCGAAGCGAAAAAGGTGAAGGCCAAATTCCGCGTGTACGACTCCTATTTCGATGCGTTAAACGATTACGTCAAACTGATTGGTAATAACCCTCGCTACAGCGCAGTGACCACCGCCGCCACGCCAGAGCAGGGCGCTAAAGCCTTGCAGGAAGCGGGTTACGCCACCGATCCGAAATATGCGCAGAAACTGGTAGGCATGATCCAGCAGTTCAAGAATATGGGCGAAAAAGTGGTGAAAGCGTATACCCAGGATATCGGTGATTTATTCTGATTTTTACTCAAGTTTGTGCTGGTTTTACCGATAACCTTTTCAGGCCGGATTTGCGTTAAAGCATACCGGCGACTTTTTAATGCCGGCCCGTGCTGTGTCAGGGTAAACAAGGAACCGACATGTCTAACTTAATTAATACCGCGTTAAGCGGGATAAACGCGGCTTCGGCAGCGTTGAATACCACCAGTAACAACATCAGTAATTACAGCGTTGCTGGCTATTCACGTCAGACGACTATCCTTGCTCAGGCCAACAGCACGCTAAGCGGGACAAACTATTACGGCAACGGTGTTTCTGTTGCCAGCGTTAACCGTGAATATGATGCGTTCATCACCAATCAGCTGCGCTCGGCCAGCACGCAATCCAGCGCACTGACCACGCAATATAATCAGCTGTCGAACATTGACGATATGTTCTCCAGCACCACCAATACGCTGTCGAGCAATATCCAGGACTTCTTCTCCTCGATTCAGACGCTGGTCAGCAATGCTGATGACGCCTCTGCGCGTCAGGTGGTATTGGGCAAAGCTGATGGTCTTGTCAACCAGTTGCAGGTATCAGATACCTACCTGCGCAACCTCGACAGCAGCCTGAACACCTCCGTTACCTCGACCGTGGATCAGATCAATGGCTATGCCAAGCAGATCGCCAACGTTAACCAGCAGATAGCGAAGCTGAAGGGCGCAGGTGGCGGTAACGAACCTAACGATCTGCTGGATCAGCGTGATCAGCTGGTCAGCAACCTGAACTCACTGGTCGGCGTGACGGTCAGTCAGCAGGATGGCGGTAGCTACAACATTAGTATTGGCAACGGCATCTCTCTGGTCACCGGCAACAGTTACAACTCGCTGGCTGCCGTCCCTTCCAGCAGCGATCCAAGCCGGACCACGATTGCCATGGTCAACCCAGCCACTGGTGTCAAAAGTGAGATTCCAGAAAAACTGGTCACTACCGGCTCGCTCGGGGGGTTGCTTGCGTTTCGTACCGACCTGGATAATACCCGCAACCAGTTAGGCCAGCTGGCTATGGCGCTGGGATCCAGCTTCAACACCCAACACGAAGCGGGTTTTGACAGCAACGGTGATGCCGGTGAAGCTTTCTTCAATCTGGGGAGTCCTTCGGTTATCTCGAATACCAAAAACACCAGCACCACATCAGTGAGTGCTGAATGGACGGATACCAACAAGGTTCAGGCCTCAAATTACAAAGTCAGTTACGACGGCACTAACTGGAACGTCACCCGCAACTCAGATAATGCCAGCATCACGGCAACAATGGGCACCGACACCAATGGCAAGTCAACGCTGAGTTTTGATGGATTACAGCTGACAGTGAGCGGCACGCCGGCCAAAAATGACAGTTTCCTGGTGAAGCCGGTTTCTGATGTCGTCGTGAATATGGACGTCAATATTACCGACGAGTCTAAAGTTGCTGCAGCCGGTGCCGATGATGGTGTAAGTGATAACACTAACGCCCAGTCGTTGCTGGACCTGCAAACGAAAAACGTGATTACCGGTTCTAAAACGCTGACCCAGAGCTACGCCAGCATGGTCGCGGATATCGGTAACAAGGCCAGCAACCTGAAAACGACCAGTACCACTCAAGGTAACGTAGTGACGCAGCTGACCAATCAGCAGCAGTCAATCTCAGGGGTAAACCTGGATGAAGAATACGGCAACCTGACGCGCTATCAGCAGTATTACACTGCGAATGCGCAGGTCATTCAAACCGCCAGCACCATTTTTAACGCGCTGATCGGCGCTGTTAGCTGATGACAGAATAAGGAGTTCATGATGCGACTCAGTACTGCCCAGATCTACGATCAACAGATGCGCGGGATCTCAACTTCTCAGGCCAGCTGGTTGAAAGTAGGCGAGCAACTCTCTTCAGGTAAGCGGGTGGTGAACCCGTCTGATGATCCTGTCGCTGCCGCGCAAGCGGTAGTGCTTTCACAGGCTCAGGCGCAAACCAGCCAGTATTCAACGGCCAGGGGCTTTGCTACCAATAACGTGTCGCAGGAAGAAACTAACCTGGGGCAGGTGACCGATGTGATTGTGGCGGCACAAACGATTGTGGTTGCAGCCGCAAACGGCACCTTATCTGATGATGACCGTGCGTCTTATGCACAGCAGTTGACCGGTATCCGCGACCAGTTACTGAACCTGGCGAACACCACTGACGGCAACGGCCGTTACATGTTTGCCGGTTATCAGACGGATAAAGCCCCGTTCACTCAGGATGCTAACGGTGACGTTAGCTATGTGGGTGGCACTACGCCAATCAGTCAGAAAGTGGATTCCAACCGTACCATGGTCACCAACCACACGGGCGCGCAGGTCTTTACTTCACTGACCAGCAACCCAACGGCTGAGCCGGACGGTAGCGCCAGTGAAAGCAACATCTTCACCACGCTGAACACCGCCATTAACGCGCTGAACACACCGCTGCAAGACGCCGATCAGGCGACTTCAGACGCCGCTTCTGCAGCGTTGGACAAGACCAACCGTGGGTTGAAGAACTCACTGAATAACGTGCTTTCGGTGCGTTCAGTGTTAGGGACTCAGCTGACTGAGCTGGATAACCTGGATTCAAAAGGGGCTGACACCAAGTTGAACCAGTCCACGCAGATGAGCAATCTGGTGGATGTTGACTATACCAGTGCTATTTCCTCTTACACCATGCAGCAGACTGCGTTACAGGCCTCTTATAAAGTTTTCACCGACATGTCCAGCCTGTCACTGTTCAAAATGTAATACCTGTTTCACCATTTTGAGCGTGCTTAAACCGGGTACGTTCAGTTTCTCCCGCTATCAGCGTTAACCTTCTGATAGCGGGTTTTTTTTGTCCGGAATTTGCCGATTTACGGCGGCTGGTACACAAATATTTACGGCGGTATTTTTGCTAACTTGATTCACAGTGTTGCTGTTGCTGTTGCTGTTGCTGTTGCTGTTGTTCTTTATGTTACTGATGCGAGGGGGGCTGGGGATGAAGGCAGGAACAGCGAACGGGCTCAAAAGGCAGGCGTGGAGCGGGTGGAGGAGTGGCTGGTTAAAGGTGAAAAGTGCCAGAGCGGCTGGCATCACGGACAGAGGAGTAAAGCGGGTGGCTTCAGGTAAAAAAAAGCCCCGGTCATAAGACCAGGGCTTTTTCAGTCAGGTTCTACTTACTCTGGGCGGGTTGCCGGAGCAGTAGCCTGATGGGTAGCAGCGTGACCGCCTGCAGACCCTTGACCGTCGAAGTTATAGCCTGGACGCACCCAGTCACTTTGACGGGCTGGTTCTGGCTGATACTCAGGCGCAGGAGCTTTGGTCATCGGCGCAGTTGAATGGTGCTTGTAAGCAGCCTGAGCAGCTTGCGCTTCAGCCGGGGCAGCAACAGGAGCCTGAGCAACTGGCGCTTCAGCCGGAGCAGCTACAGGAGCCTGAGCAGCTTGCGCTTCAACCGGAGTAGCAACAGGAGCCTGAGCAACGGGTTCGTCACGGGCAGGCACTGGTGCATGTGGCTCAGTGGCAATAACCGGCTCTGCAACAGCTTCTGGCGCTGCCAGCACTTCTTGTACCTGCTGTTCAATTGCTGGGGTGACATCTGAGGCAGCTTCAGCAGCCTGGTGGCTGGCTTCTTCTGTCACACGCTGCTCTTCAGCCTGTTTAGCTTCAGCAACAATCTCTTCTACAGCATCAACCGCCTGAACCGCTGGCTGAGTCTCTTCTGCTGCAACCGCTTGTTGCGCTACGGCATCAGCAATCACTTCATCAGCAGCAGAGACAACAGTTGGTTCTTCGTTTACGGCTGTTTCGATAGCGGCAGTTTCATCAGTGTTCACCAGCGTCACTTCCGGGGTGTTTTCCGGCTGTGGCTCTGAGAAATGCACTGGCTGCGCTTCAGCAATCACTTCTGCTGGCTGCGCAACGACTTCTGCAGCAACGGCAACGGCTGCTTCGGTGTCCTGATGACCATACTCAGGCACAACAGACTGCTCGTGTTCGTGCTCATCAGTAGTCTGTGCAACAGGGTAGGTGATCCACACTTTGCCGGAAGCCATTTCTGGAGAAGCTGCAGCGAAGGTCAGCGGCATTGGCGACTGGTTCGGGTAGCGCTCATCACGGTAGCGACGACGGCGTTGACCGCTGACGCGCAGATGACGAGGAGAGCGACGCGAACGACGTGGCATGCTGTTGCTGTCACGATCATCGCCTTCTTCCGTTTCAGTGTGGGTTTCCACAGCAGCAGGGAAGTCCGCAGCCTGTTCCTGTACCGGTGCCTCTTCTTCTGCCGGAGCAAAAGAGCGAGCGGCAGTCTGTTCAGCCGTTTCGATACGCACTTTCTGATCAAGCTGACGCGGCTTACGGCGCGGCATCACCTGAACATGCTCATCGCTTTCAACTGATTCGTCGACCACAGTTTCTGGAAGCTCAACGATTTCCGCTGCTTTCTCTTCCATCACTGGCGCGCGTTTTTCGTCCTGACGACGACGTGGCTGGCGCTCACGACGCGGCTGCTGCTGTGCCTCTTCGGCGGCTACAGCCTGAAGAAGTTCTTCTGCTGCATCTACCGCTGGCGCAGTGCGCTTGTTACGACGGTTCTCTTCACGGCTTTCAGCAGCAGGATCGCGGTCGCGAGTCATGCGCTCATTGCGGTTAGAGTTACGGTCGTTACGAGGGGTGCGCTCGTTACGGTCAGTGCGTTCTGGACGGTCAGAATTCCGCTCATTGCGATCCGCATTACGGTCAACGTTACGATCTGCATTGCGTTCGTTACGATCGCTGCCGTTGCGATCGGTACGGTCATTGCGTTCGTTACGATCGCTTCCGTTACGATCGTTACGGTCATTACCATTACGGTCCGCGTTGCGTTCGTTACGGTCGCCGTAGCGCTCATTGCGATCGCCATTATTATTGCGGTCACGGCGGTTATTCTGGCGACGGTTGTTACGACGCTCACCGCGCGGTGCTGCCGCTTCTGGTTCTTTCTCTTCTACCACTACGGCTGGTTGAGGCTGTTCTGCTGGTTTCTCTTCACCGGCAAACATTTTCTTCAGACCACGGAAGAAGCGACCCATCAAACTGGTTCCAGCTTCAGCAGGCGCTTTCGCAACCGCTGCTGGTGCCTGAGTGACTGGAGCAACCTGTGGCGCTTCAGCAACAACAGGTTCCTGAGGAGCCGGTGGAGCATCAGGCATCACAAACGCAGCCAGAGCCGGTTGCTCAGGACGTTTACGCTCAGCATGTTCTTCTTCAGAAGGCAGCGCCATTTCGGCTTCATGCAGCTTCGGCAAGTGGTAGCTGAGAGTCTGAGTCTCTTCACCCGTACGCACACGCAGAACGGAATAGTGTGGGGTTTCCATCTGATCGTTTGGCACGATGATGGCCCGCACGCCGCCCTGGCGTTTTTCAATCGCGCTTACCGCTTCACGTTTTTCGTTCAACAGGTAAGAGGCAATCTGCACAGGAACGATAGCGTGAACTTCTTTGGTGTTCTCTTTCAGCGCTTCTTCTTCAATCAAACGCAGAATTGAGAGCGACAGCGATTCGTTATCACGGATGGTGCCGGTACCGCTACAGCGCGGGCAGACGTGATGGCTGGACTCACCCAGTGAAGGGCTGAGGCGCTGACGGGACATCTCCAGCAGGCCGAAACGAGAGATATGGCTGATCTGGATGCGGGCGCGGTCCTGACGAACGGCTTCACGCAGACGGTTCTCAACAGCACGCTGGTGGCGAACCGGGGTCATATCGATGTAATCGATAACGATCAGGCCACCAAGGTCACGCAGGCGCAGCTGACGGGCAATTTCGTCTGCCGCTTCAAGGTTGGTGTTGAAAGCCGTTTCTTCGATATCGCCACCGCGAGTTGCGCGAGCGGAGTTGATATCAATCGCAGTCAGCGCTTCGGTAGTGTCGATAACAATCGATCCGCCAGACGGCAGACGCACTTCACGCTGGAAGGCTGATTCGATTTGCGATTCGATCTGATAGTGGCTGAACAGCGGAATTTCACCGGTGTAGAGCTTAATTTTGCTGCTGAAATCCGGGCGGCCCAGCGCAGCGATATGCTGACGAGCGAGCTCCAGAACTTTCGGGTTATCGATAAGGATTTCACCGATATCCTGACGCAGGTAGTCGCGGAAGGCGCGGACAATCACGTTGCTTTCCTGGTGGATCAGGAACGGAGCAGGGCGGCTGTCAGCGGCTTTTTTAATGGCGTCCCAGTGCTTCATGCGGAAGCTTAAGTCCCACTGCAGCGCTTCGGCAGATTTGCCAACGCCTGCGGTACGAACGATCAGACCCATACCTTCTGGCAGCTCAAGTGCGGAGAGCGCTTCTTTCAGCTCGGTACGATCATCCCCTTCGATGCGACGGGAAATACCGCCAGCACGCGGGTTATTAGGCATCAGCACCAGATAGCTGCCGGCCAGACTGATAAAGGTGGTTAAGGCTGCGCCTTTATTGCCACGTTCTTCTTTATCGATCTGAACAATAACTTCCTGACCTTCACGCAGTACGTCCTTGATATTAGGGCGACCATGGGAATTGTAATTACCTGGGAAGTATTCGCGGGAGATTTCTTTCAGAGGGAGAAAACCGTGTCTTTCAGCACCGTAATCGACAAATGCTGCTTCAAGACTGGGTTCAATGCGGGTGATCTTGCCTTTATAGATGTTGGCTTTTTTCTGTTCGTGTCCTGGGCTTTCAATATCCAGGTCGTACAGGCGCTGTCCATCCACCAGGGCGACACGCAACTCCTCCTGCTGAGTCGCGTTTATCAACATTCTTTTCATCGTAACTTACTCATTATTCTTACATTAGTGACAAAGCTACGGGCAATAGTAACGCTGGACGCGAGTAACCGATGGCCCCGAGTCTCATCGCAAAAACGTCAACCTCACGGTTGTGGTCTGCTAAGGGGCGCAAAATCTCGGCAGCCTGTTTTTCATTTGGAAAAACAGCGCTTTTAAAAAGGGGGGAACCGCCAGTGAATAACCAGAGTGAACCAATCCCGTCTTGTCGTCCAGGCTGCAACCCGCAGCCCGCTAAATGCCTGATTGCTCAATACGTCTTACGCCATTGCTGCGTGTATGGGCTATCCGGCAAACTTTCTTATTACGCTTTACGCTTGTTTCACAAGGTTTAGCGAGGAAAAACAGTAGCATTATTCCATTGCTAACCTTGTTATAGCAAGGTGACTTTAGTGGCTCTGTGAAGTTTATTCCGGCTTTTATGGCGATTTGCCTCTCATTTCCACAAATTGCCCAAAAACTGGCCATAAATCATCATCCACGAGGGCCACTGTCAGTTAAGCACAGAAAAAGAGGTGGCGCTATCCTGGCGCTCTATTTAGAATCGCCGACCATGAAAACCAATACTCCAGCAGTACGAATGGTGACAATTTCTGCCGATGAGGCAGGACAGCGCATCGATAACTTTTTACGCACGCAGCTCAAAGGCGTGCCGAAAAGCATGATTTATCGCATTTTGCGTAAAGGCGAAGTGCGGGTCAACAAAGGCCGTATCAAGCCAGAATACAAGCTCGTAGCCGGAGATGAGATACGTATCCCGCCGGTTCGTGTCGCAGAACGAGAGGATGCGGCGATCTCGCCGAAGCTGGACAAAGTGGCTGCCTTAGCCAATGCGATCATTTATGAAGATGATTACATCATGGTGATGAACAAGCCGTCCGGCACTGCGGTGCACGGTGGCAGCGGCTTAAGCTTTGGGGTAATCGAAGGGCTAAGAGCGCTACGACCAGAAGCCCGATTCCTTGAACTGGTGCACCGTCTTGACCGTGATACCTCGGGCATTTTGCTGGTCGCGAAAAAGCGTTCAGCTCTGCGCTCGCTGCATGAGCAGTTAAGAGAGAAGGGGATGCAGAAGGATTATCTGGCACTGGTTCGTGGCGCGTGGCCTTCGCATATCAAAGCCGTGCAGGCTCCTTTGTTGAAAAACATTCTGCAAAGCGGTGAGCGCATTGTCCGGGTAAACAGCGAAGGCAAGCCTTCAGAAACGCGATTCAAGGTTGAAGAGCGTTACGCTCATGCTACGTTGGTCAAAGCCAGCCCGATCACTGGTCGTACTCACCAGATCCGTGTTCACACGCTGCATGCGGGCCATCCGATTGCTTTTGACGATCGCTACGGCGAACGCGATTTCGATGCACAGTTGGCGGGCACAGGGCTGAAAAGGCTGTTCCTGCATGCCGCCGCGTTGAAATTCACCCACCCAAATACGGGGGAAGTGATGCGGGTTGAAGCACCGCTCGACAACGAGCTGAAGCATTGCCTGGAAGTCCTGCGTAAAACAGCACCGGCTAAATAGCTTCAACTTGCTGGCTTGAGGTCAAGGTAAGGTCAACGGCTGCTCCAGTGGTAAGGCTTCAGAAATGATGTTTAGGTTAGTGGGCGCACAGGTCAAATGCGGCCGCTGGTTTGATTTTGAGGCGTGTTGCCCAATTGAGCAGGCAACGCTGAAGTCTACGGGAAGGGAGAGCAGGTTGATAAGCAAAGTATCTGCGACATGGACGTCGCAGTTAAGCCCCCACGTATGGGTTCACAGCGTCTTTGTATTCAACCTGCTCTCCCTGACCTTGCACCAGACCCATCAGACGACTCACTCGACTACAGCAGCAAACATTCCCTGACCTGCCACCAAAGCCTCCAGACGACTTGCAGTACAGCAGCAGCAACAATCCTTCCCTGACCTGCCCCCAGAACATCCTCACGACTTACTCAATCTTTAAGCGGATCAATCCCAGCAGTGCGAAGCATCTCGCAGAGCGCAATCAAGGGAAGCCCCACCAAGGTATTCGGATCCCGACCTGAAAGACGGTCAAACAGTGTGATCCCCAGCCCTTCACTTTTGAAACTTCCTGCGCAGTTCAGGGGCTGCTCTTTCTCCACATAATTAACAATTTCCTCGTCGCTTAACGTCCGGAAATCGACGTTGAACGGCTCACATATCACCTGTAACTGCTGAGAATGGCTGTCATACAAAGCGAGACCGGTATAAAAAATAACGCTATGGCCGCTGGCTCGCTTTAATTGCTGGTGAGCATTCTCGGCGGTGTGCGGTTTTCCGGTTATTTTACCGTCAATCACACAGACCTGATCCGAGCCAATAATCAGATGATTTGGGTAGTTTTCTGCCAGCGCCTGAGCCTTAGCAGCGGCAAGGCGAACAACAAGATCAGTAGCTGATTCATTGAGTTGCGCGGCCTCATCCACCTCGGGCGCGGCAGTGATAAAGGGTATTCCCAGTTTCTCCAGCAAAGATTTTCTAAAGGGGGAAGTGGAAGCTAGCACCAGTCGTGTCATATTTTTTTCCAGAATAGATAGCGAATCAGTTCAAGGCATTTTAAACTGTGCGCCGCATTGGATGCGAATATTGGGTGAAAGATGCTGTGAAACGGCCTTTTTCTTTGACTCTATCTCGTTACAAAGTTAATATGCGCGCCCTATGCAAAAAGTAAAATTACCCCTGACTCTCGATCCGGTTCGTACCGCTCAAAAGCGCCTTGATTATCAGGGCGTTTACACCCCTGAACAGGTGGAGCGAATTACCGAATCGGTAGTGAGTGTGGACAGTGATGTAGAGTGCTCGATGTCGTTCGCCATCGACAATCAGCGGTTAGCAGTACTTAACGGTACTGCGGCGGTCTCCGTTACGCTGTGTTGTCAACGCTGCAACAAGACATTCCCGCATCAGGTCCACGTGACGTATTGTTTTAGCCCGGTCGTCACTGACGAACAGGCTGAAGCACTGCCGGAAGCGTACGAGCCGGTCGAGGTCAACGAGTTTGGCGAAATCGATCTGCTGGCGGTGGTTGAAGATGAAATTATCCTCGCCCTGCCTGTCGTTCCGGTGCATGATTCTGAACACTGTGAAGTGTCCGAGGCGGACATGGTCTTTGGCAAGCTGCCTGCAGAGGCAGAAAAACCAAACCCATTTGCCGTATTAGCCAGTTTAAAGCGTAAGTAATAGGAGTAAGGTCCATGGCCGTACAACAGAATAAACCAACCCGTTCCAAGCGTGGCATGCGTCGTTCACACGATGCCCTGACCACAGCATCTCTTTCCGTAGATAAAGTTTCTGGCGAAACGCATCTGCGTCACCACATCACTGCGGATGGTTACTACCGCGGTCGCAAGGTCATCGTTAAGTAGTTCTTGCAGATACGCAAGGCGATACTTTGCCACGTCTGACCCTGGCGATAGATGCCATGGGCGGGGACTTCGGTCCCTGCGTGACAGTGCCTGCTGCAATGCAGGCACTGGCCTCTAACACACAGCTGCATCTTCTTCTGGTCGGTAATCCCGACAACATCTCGTCATTTCTCGCAAAAGCTGATTCTGCCCTGTTGGCACGTCTGCAGGTGATCCCTGCTGAGTCGGTTATTGCCAGTGATGCCAAACCCTCACAGGCCATTCGCCATAGCCGTGGCTCGTCCATGCGCGTGGCGCTTGAACTGGTGAAAGAAGGGCGGGCGCAGGCCTGTATCAGTGCCGGAAATACCGGTGCGCTGATGGGCCTGGCCAAATTGTTGCTCAAACCGCTGGACGGGATTGAGCGCCCGGCACTGATGACGGTATTACCGAATCAGATCAAGGGCAAAACCGTGGTGTTGGATCTGGGCGCAAACGTCGAGTCCGACAGCGCGATGCTGGTACAATTTGCCGTAATGGGCGCGGTGATGGCGGAAGAAGTTCTGTCAGTGAAATCTCCCCGCGTAGCCTTGCTGAATATTGGTCAGGAAGAGACCAAAGGGTTAAGCAGTATTCGCGATGCCGCAGTAATCCTGCGTGAATCGCCAGATATTAACTATATTGGATACCTCGAAGGCAACGATCTTCTTACCGGGAAAACGGACGTGTTGGTCTGCGATGGTTTTGTGGGCAACGTCACCCTGAAAACCATGGAAGGCGTGGTAAGAATGTTTCTTTCGCTGTTGAAATCACAGGGCGAAGGTAAAAAAAGGGCCTGGTGGATGACGCTTTTGGCGCGTTTAGTCAAAAAACGTCTGGAAAAGCGCTTCGGCCACCTCAATCCCGACCAGTACAATGGCGCCTGTCTGTTAGGATTACGCGGCACCGTGATTAAGAGTCATGGTGCCGCTAATCAACGCGCATTCGCTGCTGCGATCGAACAGGCAGAGCAGGCGGTGGCGCGGCAAGTCCCAGAGCGGATTGCTGCCCGCCTTCAAGCTGTATTACCTAAGAGTGAATGACGTACATGTATACGAAGATTATCGGTACAGGCAGCTATTTGCCTGAACAGGTGCGGACTAACGCCGATCTGGAAAAAATGGTGGATACATCGGACGAGTGGATTGTCACCCGTACCGGTATCCGTGAGCGTCGCATTGCCGGGCCGGATGAAACCGTTGCCTCAATGGGCTTCCATGCCGCAGAACGCGCGCTGGAAATGGCCGGTGTTGATAAAAATGACATCGGGCTGATTGTGGTGGCCACCACCTCATCCAGCCACGCTTTCCCAAGCTCAGCCTGCATGATCCAGCAAATGCTGGAAATTGATGACGCCGCGTCTTTTGACCTTGCAGCAGCCTGTGCAGGCTTCACCTATGCCTTGAGCGTAGCTGACCAGTACATCAAAAACGGCGCGGTTAAAAATGCGCTGGTGATTGGTGCTGACGTGTTGGCTCGTATGCTGGATCCTGAAGATCGCGGCACCATCATCCTGTTTGGTGATGGCGCAGGCGCGGTAGTGTTAGGCGCAAGCGAAGAACCAGGCATCATCTCTACTCATCTCCACGCTGACGGCCGCTTCGGCCAGTTGTTGACCCTGCCTAATCAGGATCGTCAGAACCAGCAGCAGCCTTCCTACGTTACTATGGCTGGTAACGAAGTGTTTAAAGTGGCTGTGACTGAGCTTGCCCATATCGTTGAAGAGACGCTGCAAGCCAATAACCTCGAACGTGAAGCCATTGACTGGCTGGTTCCGCATCAGGCTAACCTGCGCATTATCAGTGCTACCGCCCGCAAACTGGGTATGGGCATGGAAAAAGTGGTGGTAACGCTTGATCGTCACGGCAACACCTCCGCCGCCTCCGTGCCTTGCGCACTGGATGAAGCCGTGCGTGATGGTCGCATTCAGCGTGGTCAGCTCATTCTGCTCGAAGCCTTCGGCGGTGGATTCACCTGGGGCTCGGCGCTGGTTCGTTTTTGATTAAGGATTTCACAATGACGCAATTTGCTATGGTTTTTCCGGGACAGGGATCCCAGACGGTAGGCATGCTGGCTGAGCTGGCTGCTGAAAATCCGCTGATTGAGAAAACCTTTGCTGAAGCCTCAGCGGCACTGGGTTACGACCTTTGGGCGCTGGTGCAGCAAGGTCCTGTTGAAGAACTGAACAAAACCTGGCAGACCCAACCGGCGTTGCTGGCCGCATCTGTTGCTATTTTCCGCGTTTGGCAGGAAAAAGGCGGTAAGATGCCTGCAATGCTGGCGGGACACAGCCTGGGCGAGTATAGTGCGCTGGTTTGTGCAGGCGTGATCGAGTTCAGTGAAGCGATCAAGCTGGTTGAATTGCGTGGCAAACTGATGCAGGAAGCGGTGCCGGAAGGCACAGGCGCTATGCAGGCCATTATTGGCCTGGATGATGCTTCCATCGCGAAAGCTTGTGAAGAGTCGGCCCAGGGACAAGTGGTTTCCCCGGTCAACTTCAACTCGCCTGGTCAGGTTGTGATTGCTGGAAATAAAGAAGCGGTAGAACGCGCTGGCGCAGCTTGTAAAGCTGCCGGTGCCAAACGTGCTCTGCCGTTGCCTGTGAGCGTACCTTCTCACTGTGCACTGATGAAACCAGCAGCCGATAAACTGGCTGTTGCGCTGGAAAAACTGACCTTCAACGCCCCGGTATTCCCGGTGGTTAACAACGTTGATGTGCAGTGCGAAACCTCAGCAGAGGCCATTCGTAGCGCGCTGGTTCGTCAGCTGTACAACCCGGTCCGCTGGACTGAGTGTGTGGAGTTTATGGCGCAGGAAGGCGTAACGTCACTGCTGGAAGTTGGCCCTGGTAAGGTGCTGACTGGCCTGACGAAACGTATTGTTGACACCCTGACCGCGGCTCCGGTGAACGATCCGGCCAGCCTGTCAGCGGCGCTTTAACAGTAGACGAGGATGAACATGAGCTTTGAAGGAAAAATCGCACTGGTTACCGGTGCAAGTCGCGGCATTGGCCGTGCTATCGCAGAAACTCTGGTAGCACGCGGCGCGAAAGTAGTCGGTACAGCGACCAGCCAAAGTGGGGCGGACGCCATCAGTGCTTATCTGGGCACCAATGGCAAAGGCCTGCTGCTGAATGTGACTGACAGCGCGTCAATCGACAGCGTGTTAGAAAATATTCGTGCTGAATTTGGCGAAGTGGACATTTTAGTCAATAATGCTGGCATTACGCGTGATAATCTTCTGATGCGTATGAAGGAGGATGAGTGGCAGGATATCCTGGACACAAACCTGACTTCCGTATTCCGCCTGTCAAAAGCGGTAATGCGCGCTATGATGAAGAAACGCGTAGGCCGAATCATTACCATTGGTTCTGTAGTAGGAACGATGGGTAATGCGGGCCAGGCAAACTACGCAGCAGCAAAAGCGGGTTTGATCGGCTTCAGCAAGTCACTGGCGCGTGAAATCGCGTCACGTGGTATTACCGTTAACGTCGTGGCGCCAGGTTTCATTGAAACCGACATGACGCGCGCGCTGACTGAAGATCAGCGTGCGGGCATTTTAGCGGAAGTCCCAGCGGGTCGCCTCGGCGGCGCGCAGGAAATCGCTAATGCCGTAGCATTTTTAGCCTCCGACGAGGCTGCGTACATCACTGGTGAGACGCTGCACGTCAACGGCGGAATGTATATGGTCTGATAATCACGAAATCATTTGCGTTATTTGCGGTAAAACCCGCAAAATAGCGTAAATTCGTGGTCAGACCAGCCGGGATTTAGTTGCATCTTTTTCACCATTTAATACACTACGAAAACCATCGCGAAAGCGAGTTTTGATAGGAAATTTAATAGTATGAGCACTATCGAAGAACGCGTTAAGAAAATCATTGGCGAGCAGCTGGGCGTTAAGCAGGAAGAAGTTGTTAACACTGCCTCTTTTGTAGAAGATCTGGGCGCTGATTCTCTTGATACCGTTGAGCTGGTAATGGCTCTGGAAGAAGAGTTTGATACCGAGATTCCGGACGAAGAAGCTGAGAAAATCACGACTGTTCAGGCTGCTATTGATTACATCAATGGTCACCAGGCATAAGTGAGCATCTCCAGGCGGTCATTCGACCGCCTGAGTTTTATCTGTACTCCCCACACTGTCTCATTGTCATTTTTTCCCTCCCTGGAGGACGAACGTGTCTAAGCGTCGTGTAGTTGTGACCGGTCTTGGCATGTTGTCTCCTGTCGGCAATACCGTAGAGTCCACCTGGAATGCTCTTGTTGCCGGTCAGAGTGGCATCAGCCTGATCGACCATTTTGATACTAGTGCCTACGCAACGCGTTTTGCTGGCTTAGTAAAAGATTTTAACTGTGAAGAATTTATCTCGCGCAAAGATCAGCGCAAGATGGATGCCTTCATTCAGTACGGCGTTGTCGCTGGCATTCAAGCCATGCAGGATTCTGGTCTGGTCATTACTGATGAAAATGCCGATCGTATTGGTGCCGCTATTGGCTCCGGTATCGGTGGTCTCGGTCTGATTGAAGAAAACCACGATTCGCTGATCAACGGCGGCCCGCGTAAAATCAGTCCTTTCTTCGTTCCCTCCACGATTGTAAACATGATAGCGGGTCACCTGACTATTATGTTCGGCATGAAAGGTCCAAGCATCGCCATTTCCACGGCCTGTACTACCGGTGTGCATAACATTGGTCAGGCTGCGCGTATCATTGCTTACAATGATGCCGATGTGATGCTGGCAGGCGGTGCAGAGAAGGGCAGTACGCCTTTGGGTATGGGAGGTTTTGGCGCAGCTCGCGCGCTTTCAACCCGCAATGACAATCCTCAGGCGGCAAGCCGTCCGTGGGATCGCGATCGTGATGGCTTCGTGCTGGGCGATGGTGCGGGTCTGGTGGTGCTGGAAGAGTATGAACACGCGAAAAAGCGTGGCGCAAAAATTTATGCTGAGCTGGTTGGTTTCGGCATGAGCAGCGATGCTTACCATATGACCTCGCCACCAGAAGATGGTGCCGGTGCCGCTCTGGCAATGAAAAATGCGTTGAAAGATGCACAGTTGTCACCAGAGCAGATTGGCTATATCAACGCGCACGGCACGTCCACGCCTGCCGGTGATAAAGCAGAAACGCAGGCAGTGAAGACTATCTTCGGTGCCAGTGCAGGCAGCGTGATGGTCAGTTCCACGAAATCCATGACCGGTCACCTTTTAGGGGCAGCAGGCGCCGTAGAGTCAATTTTCTCTATTCTTGCCCTGCGTGACCAGGTTATTCCGCCAACCATCAATCTGGATAATCCGGATGTGGGTTGCGACCTGGATTTTGTGCCACACACAGCTCGTCAGGTAAAAGGTCTGGAGTATGCTTTGTGTAACTCCTTCGGCTTCGGTGGAACCAACGGTTCGTTGATTTTCCGCAAAATTTAAGTGACGACCTCCCTTGCAGAAGGCCCGCTATGCGGGCCTTTTTTTGTTTTCAGGGAGGCCAGCGCTCTCTTTATACAATTATGCACAGACAATCGGATGATTCTGCCAGGGCATAAAGGTACTCTTTAGCGCAGTGCGATGTTGACTCAGGGGAAGTAATGGTTTGGATTAACGGTGAGCTTCAGGACAGCCTGCTGGCTCGCGATCGTGCCGTTCAGTTCGGCGATGGTTGTTTCACTACCGCCCGCATTTTGCAGGGCAAAATCGCCGCGCTTGAAGCCCATCTGGAAAGACTCAACGCCGGCTGTGAACGTCTGATGATCCGCAACGTCGACTGGTCAGCGTTGCATGACGAAATGCTTTTCGCAGCATCCACCCGTGCAACTGGCGTGCTGAAAGTGATCCTTTCAAGAGGAGCTGGCGGACGAGGCTACAGTGCCGCAGGCTGCGAACGGCCTTCTCGTTTGATTTTCCTCTCTGACTATCCTGCCCATTATCATCAATGGCGACAAACCGGCGTAAGGCTGGCATTAAGTTCGATCCGCCTGGGGAAAAATCCGCTGCTGGCCGGGATCAAACACCTTAACAGGCTTGAGCAGGTGCTGATCCGTACAGAGCTTGACCAGACTGGTGCAGACGAGGCGCTGGTACTTGACACTGACGGCTGCCTGGTGGAATGCTGTGCGGCAAATTTGTTCTGGCGTAAGGGAGAGCAGGTCTTTACACCCGATCTCAGCCATTCTGGGGTAAACGGGATCCAACGCCAGCGGGTGATCCAGCAATTGCGTGAGCGGGGGACTGAAGTGCAGGAAGTCAGTCAGCCGCCTGAAGCGCTGGCAGACGCGGAAGAAGTGATTATAACCAATGCATTGATGCCGGTCCTGCCGGTTCATCAGATTGAGAACTGGCACTACTCCTCGCGGCAGCTGTTTACTCTGTTACATCCTCAAGACGATTAACATGGATATTTCATGACAGTAAAAAGAAAACTACTCACCGGGATTGTCGTCATCGTCGTGGCGGCCATAGCCTTCAGCTACTGGCAGATTCGCCAGTTTGCCGATTCAGCTCTGACCATTAATAAAGAAACTATTTTCACGCTGCCTGCAGGTTCTGGTCGCGTAGTGCTGGAAGCGGAACTCAATCAGCAGCACATTGTGCCGCAGACCGTCTGGTTTGGCTGGCTGTTGAAGCTGGAACCGCAGCTGGCGACGTTCAAAGCCGGCACCTATCGCTTCACCCAGGGAATGACCGTCAGGCAGATGCTTGAGCTGCTTGCCAGTGGTAAAGAAGCGCAGTTCCCGTTACGCCTGGTTGAAGGGCAGCGCCTGCAAGAGTGGCTGGCACAGATTCGCAGTGCGCCCTACATCAAACACACGCTATCTGACGATAAGCTGGCGACCGTCGCCGCTGCGCTGTCATTACCTGAGCAGGATGTGGAAGGCTGGTTCTACCCGGACACCTATGCTTACACGGCTAACACCACTGACGTGGCGCTGTTAAAGCGTGCCAATGAGCGGATGGTTAAGCTGGTCGACAATCTGTGGCAGGGCAAAATGGATGGCCTGCCTTATAAAGACAAAAACGGTCTGGTGACCATGGCTTCGATTGTCGAAAAAGAGACGGCCCTGAGCGACGAGCGAACAAAAGTCGCCTCAGTGTTTATCAACCGTCTACGGCTGGGCATGCGTTTGCAGACCGATCCGACCGTCATTTATGGCATGGGCGACAGCTACAAAGGCACGCTAACGCGTAAGGATCTGGACACCCCAACACCTTACAATACCTACGTAATTTCCGGGATGCCGCCAGGACCGATTGCCATGCCGAGCAAGGCTTCGCTGGAAGCGGCGGCGCATCCGGTGAAAACAAACTTCCTCTATTTCGTGGCGGATGGAACGGGTGGACACAAGTTCACCACCAACCTGGCCAGTCATAATCGCGCGGTTCAGGCCTGGCGTCAGGCGGTAAAGGAAAAAAATGGACAGTAAATTTATCGTCATCGAAGGGCTGGAAGGGGCAGGCAAAACCACCGCCCGTGACGTGGTCGTTGCCACGCTGCGTGAACAAGGGATCGACGACATTGTCTTTACCCGTGAACCGGGCGGAACACCGTTAGCCGAAAAGCTGCGCGACCTGATCAAACAGGGCATTGAAGGCGAGCAGGTGACCGATAAGGCCGAACTGCTGATGCTGTATGCCGCTCGCGTTCAGCTGGTTGAGAATGTGATCAAACCCGCGCTGGCAAGAGGCGCTTGGGTTGTTGGCGATCGTCATGATCTCTCTTCTCAGGCCTATCAGGGCGGCGGGCGAGGGATGGACACTGCATTAATGAGCCAGCTAAAGCAGAGCGTGCTCGGTGAGTTTTCACCGGATATGACACTATATCTGGATGTGACGCCTGAAATTGGTCTTCAGCGCGCAAGAGCCCGTGGCGAACTGGATCGAATTGAGCAGGAGTCACTGAACTTCTTTATCCGCACCCGTGAACGATACCTGGAACTTGCTGCAAGTGATGACAGGATCCACACCGTAGATGCCACGCAGTCTATTGAACAGGTATCCGCCTCGATTCGTCAGGCTGTTGTCGTATGGCTGAAGGAACAGCGATGATCTGGTATCCGTGGCTGAACCAGCCTTACCGGCAGATCCTTAGCCAGCATCAGGCAGGGCGTGGACATCATGCTCTTTTGCTGCAGGCGTTGCCGGGGATGGGAGATGCCTCTCTGGTTTGGGGGATCAGCCGCTGGTTGATGTGCCAGCGCCGTGAAGGGTTGAAAAGCTGCGGTGAATGCCATGCGTGCCAGCTGATGCAGGCGCACACCCATCCAGACTGGTACAGCCTGGAAGCGGAGAAAGGCAAGAGTTCGATTGGTATTGATGCGGTCCGCAGTATCACGGAAAAGCTCTATCATCATGCTCAGCAAGGTGGCGCGAAGGTCGTTTGGATCCCGGATGCCGCTCAACTGACCGAAGCGGCAGCCAATGCATTGTTAAAAACGCTGGAAGAGCCGCCAAAGAATACCTGGTTCCTGCTGTGCAGCCAGCAACCTGCACAACTGCTGGCAACGCTGCGCAGCCGTTGCCTCAACTTCCATCTTTCCCCACCTGATGAGGGGCAAAGTCTTGGCTGGCTGGTAAAACAGCTTTCGGTGACTGAACAGGACGGGGTCACAGCCTTACGTCTGAGTGGAGGTGCACCTGCTGCGGCTCTTACGTTGTTAGAAGAGAAGCGTTGGGCTACCCGCCAGGCGCTCTGCAGCGCACTGCCCACGGCTTTACGCCAGGATATGCTAAACTTGCTGCCCGCGTTAAACCATGATGATGCGGTACAACGCACCGGCTGGCTTTGTGCCTTACTGGTAGATGCGCTGAAATGGCAGCAGGGCGGCGGGCAATTTATTGCCAATGTTGATCAGCAGGCGCTGATTGCGGATATGGCATTGCAATTGCCAACCAGCGCGCTGCATGAAAGCGTGCGCCAATGGATGACCTGCCGCGATCGACTGCTCAACGTGGTTGCCGTAAATCGTGAATTATTACTGACTGACCAGCTGCTGGGATGGGAGCAAATGCTTCACTCTGCGCCGTCGGGTCAGACTGAATAGAGAGTCATTATGTTTTTAGTAGATTCGCACTGCCATCTTGATGGGCTGGATTATGACGTGCTGCATAAAGATGTCAGCGATGTGCTGGCGAAAGCCGCCGCGCGGGATGTGAAATTCATGCTGGCGGTAGCCACCACGTTGCCTGGTTATAAAGCGATGACCAAACTGATTGGCGATCGTCCCAACGTAGCTTACTCCTGTGGCGTTCATCCGTTGAATCAGGAAGAGCCCTATGACTTTGCGGAACTGCGCCAACTGGCCGCGGATGAGCGAGTGGTAGCGATGGGTGAAACCGGGCTGGATTACTTCTATCAGAAAGAAACGAAAGATCAGCAGCAGGCTTCTTTCCGCGAACATATCCGGATTGGTCGCGACCTGAACAAACCGGTGATTGTGCATACGCGTGATGCCCGTGAAGATACGCTGGCTATTCTGAAAGAAGAGAAGGTTGAAGGCTGTGGCGGCGTGCTGCACTGTTTTACCGAAGACCGTGAAACGGCAGCAAAACTGCTGGATATGGGCTTCTACATTTCTTTCTCTGGTATCGTTACTTTCCGCAATGCTGAAACCATCCGCGAAGCCGCGCGCTATGTGCCGCTGGATCGTATCCTGGTGGAAACAGATTCACCTTATCTGGCGCCTGTTCCCTTCAGGGGGAAAGAGAACCAGCCTGCCTATACTCGTGACGTTGCCGACTATATGGCGGTGGTTAAAGGTGTCAGCATTGAGCAAATGGCTGAGGCTACCACGAAGAACTTTTCTGACCTGTTCCACGTGCCGCTTTCCCGTTTAAGCGAAGGATAAGCACGGCTCATACTCAAGTCTGCCTTTGTGCTCCTCTCTGCCCGCATCGCTCTTCAGGAACGATGCGGTTTTTAATGGGCAAAAATTGACACTTTCTGGTCAGTTGAACCGGTAAAAATACAAAGCTTCGATGAAACGTGACACTCATCAAACAATATTTTAGCGATTTATTTTACTCTTCGTAATAAATCACGAGAACGCTAAGACGTTCCAGTAATAGCGGAGATCTCCCCTCCGTTATCACGCGTAACGCGCGTAAAACAGCACCCATACTCAGGAGTTCCATACTATGTTTAAAAATGCCTTTGCCAACCTGCAAAAGGTCGGTAAATCGCTGATGCTGCCGGTTTCGGTTCTGCCGATAGCCGGCATTCTGCTGGGCGTTGGTTCCGCCAACTTCAGCTGGCTACCCGCCGTGGTGTCACACGTCATGGCGGAAGCCGGTGGATCAGTCTTCGCCAATATGCCGTTAATCTTCGCCATCGGCGTGGCGTTAGGCTTTACCAATAACGACGGTGTTTCTGCTCTGGCAGCCGTTGTCGCTTACGGCATCATGGTGAAAACCATGGCGGTAGTCGCGCCGTTAGTGCTGCATTTACCGCCTGCTGAAATTGAAGCCAAACATTTGGCCGATACCGGCGTACTGGGCGGGATCATTGCCGGTTCGATCGCGGCCTATATGTTTAACCGTTTCTACCGCATCAAGCTGCCTGAATATCTGGGCTTCTTTGCCGGTAAACGCTTTGTACCGATCATCTCCGGTTTTACCGCTATCTTCCTCGGTGTGGCGCTCTCCTTTGTCTGGCCACCTATTGGTACGGCGATTCAGGACTTCTCCCAGTGGGCGGCCTATCAGAATCCGGTTGTTGCCTTCGGCCTGTATGGCCTGATTGAGCGCACGCTGGTGCCGTTTGGTCTGCACCATATCTGGAACGTCCCTTTCCAGATGCAGATAGGTGAATTTACCAATGCTGCTGGTCAGGTGTTCCACGGTGATATCCCTCGCTATATGGCGGGTGATCCTACTGCAGGCAAACTCTCAGGCGGCTTCCTGTTTAAAATGTACGGTCTGCCAGCCGCGGCTATCGCCATCTGGCACTCAGCAAAACCAGAAAATCGTGCCAAAGTGGGCGGCATCATGATCTCCGCTGCTCTGACCTCTTTCCTGACCGGTATCACCGAACCGATTGAGTTCTCCTTCATGTTTGTGGCGCCGGTGCTGTATGCCATCCACATCCTGCTGGCTGGTCTGGCTTTCCCAATCTGTATCCTGTTAGGGATGCGTGACGGCACCAGCTTCTCGCATGGTTTAATCGACTTTGTGGTGCTCAGCGGCAACAGCAGCAAGATCTGGCTGTTCCCGGTTGTCGGCATTATTTACGGCCTGATTTATTACACGGTGTTCCGTTTCGTGATCGCTAAATTCAATCTGAAAACACCGGGTCGTGAAGACACTACGGCGGAGCAATCCGTGGGCAACGCCAGTGAGATGGCTGGTAACCTGGTTGCCGCCTTTGGCGGTAAAGAGAACATCACTAATCTGGATGCCTGCATTACTCGTCTGCGTGTGAGCGTGGCAGATGTCACCAAAGTTGATCAGCCGGGCCTGAAAAAATTGGGCGCAGCGGGCGTGGTGATTGCTGGCTCCGGTGTTCAGGCTATCTTTGGCACCAAATCCGATAACCTGAAAACGGATATGGATGACTTTATGCGTAACAGTTAAGGGAAAGAGCCATGACAAAAGGGGGGCTGAGGCTCCCCTTTTTCATACCAGCGCAAGCTGAATGCTGCCATGTCAGACGATTAGCGCAAGAAAAGTCACGGGAGGGTTGAAAGAAAACGGCTACCTCACTCATACTGCCTGAACTCAACTTTTTATAAGGAAGTGACTGATGGCTGAAGAAACGATTTTCAGTAAAATTATCCGCCGTGAAATCCCGGCAGACATCGTCTATCAGGATGAGCTGGTTACCGCCTTCCGTGATATCTCGCCAAAAGCCCCAACCCATATTCTGATCATCCCTAATATTGTGATCCCAACCGCGAACGATGCGGTGGCAGGGCATGAAGCCGCATTGGGCAGGATGATCACCGTTGCTGCTAAAATTGCGAAAGATCAGGGGATTGCCGAAGACGGCTACCGGTTGATCATGAACTGCAATAAGCACGGTGGACAGGAGGTTTATCATATCCACTTCCATCTCGTTGGCGGTCGTCCTTTAGGCCCAATGCTGGCTAACTAGCCCTCAAATGCGGACACACCTTATTATGCGGGCGATTGCCACAGGCCTAACGTTACTGGCGCTTCTCAGCGGATGCAGTAGCGATCAAACCACCATTAATACATCGCAGTCGCTGGTGATGGAGTCTTCGGTGCTTTCCGCCGGGATCACCACCGATCAGCCCGTGATGTCCGAAAATGAAGGGCAACAGCGGGCCTCCGCCGTGCTTTATAATCAGCAGGTGAAACCGGTGACCGTGCACTACCGTTTCTACTGGTATGATGACAAAGGCCTGGAGATAACCCCGTTTGAGGCCCCGCGCACCACCACAGTGGCCGCTAATGGCAATATTGAAATAGCATCGCAAACCGGTAACCTGACGGCGAGCAAAGTCAGGCTCTATTTGTATCTTTAGGAGTTATTGCGTGGAAAGGAAGTTAATTAAACTCTCGGGTGTCATGTTACTGGCGCTGATCCTGGCAGGCTGTGTAAATGAACAACAGCAGCCACAGAAACCTGCGCCAGTTGAACCGGTTCAACCGACTCAGCCAGTACCACCGCCAGTTGAGCCACCGCCGGTAGATAACGTGCCACAGCCGCCGAAGTTCCAGTCGATCAACTGGGATGCCAGCGTTTCCCCCCTGATTGCTCAAATGCTGAAAGCCGATGGCGTGACAGCAGGCAGCGTTCTGCTGGTGGATGGGGTGAAAAACAGCACTAACGGCAGTCTGCAAACCGGTAAAGCTACCGCTGCGCTGCACTCAGCACTGGACAATAACACCCAGTTCACGTTGGTAACGCCACAACAGCTGGCTACTGCTAAGCAGACGCTTGGCCTGTCGGCAGAAGACAGTTTGGGTTCCCGCAGCAAAGCTGTAGGCCTGGCTCGCTACGTTGGCGCGCAGTATGTGCTGTACAGCAACGTGCAGGGTGATGTGAAAACGCCTGCGCTGCAGATGCAACTGATGCTGGTACAGACCGGTGAAATCATCTGGTCGGGCAACGGTGTCGTTCAGCATTGATCCGGCGCTTGGCAGGCTAATCACCCAACAGTTTCCGGCGGCCCCCTTCGCCGGTTCTTTTATTCCGCTGACCGGGCTCACCGGTCAGACGGGAAAAGTGCAGGTGGGTGAGCTGACCTTGCTGGCCCGCCACCAGCGTAAAGCTGAGCCCATTCCAGGGGTCGATCGCCGTCGCGAGTACCATATCTTACGCAAACTTTCCGGCACCGATCTTGCGCCAGCCGTATATGGTTTTGCGACAGAGTGGTTACTGCTTGGCTGGCAACCGGGCGAAGCGTTAGATCAGCCGGCATTCCTGCACCTGCTTGAGCCTGTGGCCGCACAAGTGGCAGCCTTGCACTCGCAGCCATTGAGCGGCTACCGTTTATCGCTGTTGCGGCTGTTAGAACAATACTGGCTGTTAAGTTGCCCGGCTCGTCGTCATCACGGCTGGCTGCGGGCGCTTAAAGAACTCAGCAAGCAGGGCGAGCCAAAACCCTTGCGGCTGGCGTTACTGCATATGGATATCCATGCTGGAAACGTCATCCGCGATCAAGACCGGTTGCAGCTGATCGACTGGGAATACGCCAGCGATGGCGATGTGGCGCTGGAGCTGGCGGCGATAGTGGCTGGCAACGGCCTCAACCAGCAACAACAACACCAGCTGACGGCTTACTATGCTGAGCAGCAAAAACTTGACGAGCAGGCGTTGAAGCAGCAGATGCAGCGCTGGCAGCCGTGGCTGCGACTGTTGATGGCCAGCTGGTATGAGCTGCGCTGGCAGCAGAGTCAGGAACCGATGTTTTTCTCGCTGGCAGCAGAAGCCTGGCAGCGGGTGTTATCAGATTAAGAGGTGAAGTGTGGGACCGGTAATGTTAGACGTGCTCGGCTACGAGCTGGATGCAGAAGAGCGTGAAATTTTACAGCATCCTCTGGTGGGCGGATTGATTCTGTTCAGCCGCAATTATCACGATCCTGAGCAGCTGGCTGAACTGGTCAGGCAAATACGCCAGGCTTCCCGTAACCGGCTGGTAGTAGCAGTAGATCAGGAAGGCGGACGCGTTCAGCGCTTCCGTGAAGGGTTTACCCGTTTACCCGCCATGCAGTCGTTTTATGCGCTGAACAATGAAACGAAAGCGGAAGAGCTGGCACAGCAGGCAGGTTGGTTGATGGCCTCAGAGATGATCGCCATGGATATCGACATCAGTTTTGCGCCAGTGCTGGATATTGGTCACGGCAGCGCGGCCATTGGCGAGCGTAGCTTCCACGAAGATCCGGCCATTGCTTTGCAGATGGCGCGTCAGTTTATCCGTGGGATGCACGACGCCGGAATGAAAACCACCGGTAAGCACTTCCCTGGCCATGGCGCAGTCAGTGCAGACTCTCATAAAGAGACGCCGCGTGACGATCGCAGCGAGCAGGACATTCGCCAGCATGATATGCAGATTTTCAAACAACTGATTGAAGAGCAGGCGCTGGATGCGATCATGCCTGCGCATGTTATCTATACTCAGATCGATCCCCGTCCGGCCAGCGGATCTTCCCATTGGTTGCAGAAGGTGCTTCGCGGCGAATTGGGCTACGACGGCGTGATCTTCTCAGACGATCTGTCAATGGAAGGCGCGGCGATTATGGGCAGTTACGCCGAGCGCGGCCAGGCCTCGCTGGATGCGGGCTGCGATATGGTTCTGGTCTGCAATAACCGTGAAGGGGCGGTCAGCGTGCTGGATAATCTGTCGCCGATCAAAGCCGAGCGCATCAGTCGGTTGTATCATCGCGGAACATTTACCCGCCAGCAGCTGCTTGATTCGCCTCGCTGGAAAGAAGCGAACAAGGCTCTGACCGCGCTGCAGTCGCGTTGGCTGGAGCACAAAGGCAGCTGACGGCAATTCTCAACGAGGATGGCAATGATCATTTATCTGCATGGTTTTGATTCCACCAGCCCGGGGAACCACGAAAAGGTTCTCCAGCTGCAATTTATTGACCCGGACGTCAGGTTGCTTAGCTACAGCACGCTTCATCCCAAGCATGATATGCAGTATCTGCTGAATGAGACGGATAAATTGCTGCGCAGCACTGAGGACGAAAGGCCGTTAATTTGCGGAGTGGGCTTAGGGGGCTTTTGGGCAGAACGGATTGGCTTTCTCACTGATATCCGCCAGGTGATCTTCAATCCTAACTTATGGCCTGAAGAGAATATGGTGGGTAAAATTAACCGCCCTGAAGAGTATGTTGATCTGGCGACAAAATGCGTCAGCAACTTCCGTGAGAAGAACCGCGACCGCTGTCTGGTGATCCTTTCGCGTGAAGATGAAGCGCTAAACAGCCAGCGTTCGGCAGAGGCTTTGCAAACCAGTTATGAAATTATCTGGGACGCTGAGCAAGGCCATAAATTCAAGAATATCGCGAAACACCTGCAACGCATCAAAGCCTTCAAAACCCTCGGTTAGCCCTAAAAAGGACGCAGACATCAGCCTGCGTCCTCCGCTTTTTCTTCGTACTATTCTGAGATCATTGGCAAAAATTGACCTGCATCAATTTTAAGAGATCTCTGCTTCATCCCCGTGCTATTCTGCCAGCAGATAGCGAATTAAACTCGCCAACCCTATGTTTACTAAGGATATTAATTTAACCTTTAGTTAACGATTGGTTCACATTTTAAGGGGGTCAATTGACTACACCAATGAAGAAAATTGTCATTATCGGCGGAGGAGCAGGCGGACTTGAACTTGCCACTCAGCTGGGTCACAAGTTGGGACGTAAGAAAAAGGCTGAAATCACGCTGGTAGATCGCAACCACAGTCACCTGTGGAAACCGCTGCTGCATGAAGTGGCAACCGGATCGTTGGATGAAGGGATTGATGGGCTGAGCTATCTGGCGCATGCCCGTAATCACGGTTTCCAGTTCCAGCTGGGCACGCTGACCGATATCGATCGTGAAGGCAAACGCCTGCAGCTGTCTGAGATCCGCGATGCGCAGGGTGAGCTGTTGGTCCCTGAACGTGAGCTGGCTTATGACACGCTGGTGATGGCGCTGGGCAGTACGTCTAACGACTTTGGTACGCCAGGCGTGAAAGATAACTGCATCTTCCTGGATAACCCGCATCAGGCACGTCGTTTCCACAATGAAATGCTTAACCTGTTCCTGAAGTTCTCTTCCAGCGAACAGCCGCAGGACAAAGTGAACATCGCCATTGTTGGCGCTGGTGCAACGGGTGTTGAGCTTTCAGCCGAGCTGCATAACGCGGTCAAACAGCTGCACAGCTACGGCTACAAAGGGTTGGACAACCAGGCGCTGAACGTCACGCTGGTGGAAGCGGGTGAGCGTATTCTGCCTGCACTGCCGCCACGTATCTCTACCGCTGCACACCATGAGCTGACCAAGCTTGGTGTTCGTGTGTTAACGCAGACCATGGTAACCAGTGCGGATAAAAAAGGGCTGAACACCAAATCGGGCGAATTTATCGATGCCGATCTGATGGTCTGGGCTGCGGGCATCAAAGCCCCTGATTTTATGAAAGAGATTGGCGGTCTGGAAACTAACCGGATCAATCAGCTGGTGGTGAAGCCCACGCTGCAAACAACGTTGGATGACAGCATCTTCGCGATTGGTGACTGTGCGTCCTGCGCACTGCCTTCAGGCGGATTCGTCCCTCCTCGTGCGCAGTCTGCTCACCAGATGGCTTCACTGGTGCTGAGTAACATTCTGGCGCAGTTAAAAGGCCAGAACCTGAAATCCTACGTTTATAAGGATCACGGGTCGCTGGTGTCGCTTTCGCGTTTCAGTACGGTGGGTAGCCTGATGGGTAATCTGATGCGCGGCTCGATGATGGTGGAAGGGCGTATTGCTCGTTTCGTTTACATCTCGTTATACCGTATGCACCAGGTCGCCTTGCACGGCTATTTCAAAACGGGCCTGATGATGCTGGTTGGCAGCATTAACCGGGTGATCCGCCCGCGACTGAAAATGCACTGATCGCATTTTAGTCGTTGTAGTACCACATAATTTTCCAGCTAAGAGGCTTATAGTGACCCGTTTACTATAAGCCTTTCTTCTTTTACCGCCCCGAATCACCGTCGATCAGAACACTCTTAAAAGCTTTCTCTTATGGTAAGTGGACGTAATTTCGTCCGGTATTCTTATTGTCATAAATGGTCCTGATGCGCAAAATTACCCCAACACCTCATGGCGAGTCGCGCACGCCGGGTAAAGGTCTCTGCCAGGGAATGGGTACAGACATAATTGCGCGGTAACAATTTCAGGAGAACGTCCTGTGAATAAATCAATGTTGGCAGGTATTGGAATTGGTGTGGCAGCTGCGCTGGGCGTTGCTGCTGTAGCAGGCATGAACGTCTTTGATCGCAGCCCGCAGTTTGCGCAGGTGCTCTCCGCAACACCAATCAAAGAAACGACCAAAAACCCACGCCAGGAATGTCGTAACGTTACGCTGACACACCGCCGGGCAGTGCAGGATGAGCACCGGATTGCCGGTTCTGTCCTTGGTGCAGTAGCGGGTGGCGTATTGGGTCACCAGTTTGGCGGCGGTCGCGGTCGCGATGTTGCCACAGTTGCTGGTGCAGTGGCCGGAGGCTACGGCGGTAATCAGGTGCAGGGCGCCATGCAGGATCGTGATACCTACACCACGACAGAGCAGCGCTGCAAAACCGTATACGACAAGCAGGAAAAAATGATGGGGTATGACGTTACCTACAAAATTGGTAACGATCAGGGCAAAATCCGCATGGATAACGACCCAGGCACCCGCATCCCGCTGGACAGCAACGGTCAGCTGGTGCTGAACGATAAAGCTTAATTTTTGAGGGGCTAGTCAGGTGTAGCCCCATATTAAGATACGATAACTCCGGTATTTAAAAGCTATTTAGATATATAATCCAAGCCTATTCTTGATGCATGAATTCCAATTTTAGACAATAAATTTAGAGCATATTCGTATCTTAATTGTTGATGATGTAATGTGAAAGTTATTTCTTCGAACTCTAACCTATTATCAATAGGGTTTTCTTTTTCAGAGAATGCTGTGACAGTGTATTTTTGTTCTGCTTTTGTGAATTCCCCTCTATTTTGAGCTAAAAAAATTTTCTGGGTTAAATATCTTTCGTTGAAGCCTGCTTCTGGTGCGCCATAAATAGAATAACAGGAAATTTCATCATTATTAATGGAGTTCTTCAGAAATATTATATTTCCAGTGTTTGCTTCTTCTCTAACATCTGCAATTTTTCTTTTGTGTAGTTTCGCAGCTGTAAATTTAATGAAATTTGGTGTGGTATTCGATATCTTTTGATTAGGTACCAAATCGCAAGAAGGTGTTACTACAATCCAAATATTATCTCCATGGCACAAAATATTTCCTGGTGTTAAATGTTCGCTTGCATGTGGTTTACAAGAAACAAATGAATTATAATTATCTCTTGCAATCATTATATTCTCAGCTTCAAACTGATACATTTTTTCAAACTTAGAAGGTTGTCCATTATCTTCCTTTGAATCAGTTAACAATATTTTATTTGCGAAGTCTTGTATACCCGAATGTATCAAATCGGAGTATCTTTCCATCTGGCGGTTAAGTTCAGAGGTAACCAAAGAAATTTTGTTTTTAGATTTATCACTGTTGAATGTTTTATAAAATAACCATCCAATATGATCCTGATGAAGGAATTTATCTTCAAACTCTGCTCCTTGAACATGTAAAAGGTTTCTTATTTTTCCAGAGATCATGCGAGAAGGAGTTGGTTGCCAATCAGTAAGCGCAGTAAGCAATACATCAATAAATAATTTATCTGATTTTTTGCTTGTGAATGCAATGAATCCTTTATCCGTTTTTATCCATAAAATCTCACTTGAAGACCATTTTAGACCAGGTGCATTCTCATCACTAAAGTTTTCTTCTGAATTATGAGCTATTTTATTGCAAATTGATGTTAAGAGCATTGCCACTTGTTGGTGGTTCATTTTATATTCATGGACAATTGATGTCAATTCTGAAAATATTGGATATCTTGCTTGCAAAGTTTTATCAAGCAGCCCATTTTTAAAATATTTAAAATCATGAATGCGAATGGTGAGATAGTGCTGCAATGTGAATGCAGAATTGAGACGGTTTTGTATTTCAAATTCATCTATTAATTCATCACCTTGATCAATCAGCTTTGAATTTAATTTTTCAGGCTTTCCCATTAATTTAAGAAGAATATTAGAGAAGGGGGTTAATAAACGATCGTTATCTTCTTGAGTATGTAAGACAATTAAATTAAAGTGAGAGTTTTCAGTGAGAAGTTTTTGGGCGATTTCGATTGATTTTTTTCCATCTCCATTCTGTCCTTCAAGTTGATAGTCCAGAATAACAAGATCTGAGTGATGGTAATAGTTTATTCTTGATTCTTCTTCGTTGCCATCATGTATATCAATTATCAACTTTTGATTGCGAAGCTCATCAATTCTTGACTTTATTTTATCAGGATTTTCCCAAGACTTATTCTGTATTGAATTTAATGTTTGGTCTGTTTTATCTTTAAATGCATAACCTTGCAACCAATCCTCCCATGTTGGGTATTGATCATCAATAATTGTAACTGAACGAAGTGGATTAATGAAGGTTTCGCGTATAAGATCTGTGTATGTAATAGTCATTTTAATTTTTCTCAAACGATGCAGATTTGAAATTCAGTACGAAATTTGCTCCAGACAGAACTTTAAACTCGTCGTCAGTGGCATATGATATTTCATGCCCGGAAGCAGCCAGATTTGCTTTGCATAGATAGAGACCAATTCCTCGTCCACCGGAAGTTTTTCTGGTGAAAAAAAGTGAGAACAGGCGTTTAATATCGAAATCATCAACGCCAGGGCCATTATCAGAAACAATCACGAACTTATCTTTAACACTAAGAATGATATTTTTATTATCGTTATTGTTTCTCGACACCCAATATTGGCTGTTGTTTATCAAGTTAATAAACACAGGGAAAATTCTTGAAGGTTGACCATAAATTGAAAAATATTTGAAATCTTCAGATGCATTGAAGTTAATTTTATTTTTTTTAAATGTTCTACCGAAAAAGTCAACCAGATATTGGAATATCTCGATTCCGGAGATCTTACGTTGAATACGTTCACCTGATAATTGCAAAGGAGATAGGAATTGAATTTGTTGGGTTAGACCATGATAGCCCGTGGTAATTAATTTCCCACTGCTACCATTTCGAAATTCAATTGGTAAAGAATCTAACCCCTTTCCAATCATATCATCGTATGTTTCAAATTCATGGCCTAAAATCTCCACTGCGATGCCAAGTTGCGCTAGTGAATTTAATCTGTCTACTTCAGTTCTGAGTTTAGCATTTTCATCCTCTCCCATTACTGCAATGGTTTGAATGTCGATACTTTCTTTCAAACTCTCTAATGCATAAATATAATTCTCAAAGATATCTTTGTTTTCATTTTCAACAGTTTCCCAAATATCATTCAAAGCTTTATCGAACCCATTTAACTCTAGACTACCAGAGGCAAGATTATCAAGATAAGGTTGTGCTAATGAACTCAAAATTCTGTTTCTTTCAGATAAAAGATGCTGAATTCTTGATGCTTCATCACCTTGCAGCTCTTTGATG
>NZ_JBAVTT010000064.1:0-14763 GCF_049696395.1 Erwinia sp. | reverse complement strand
CTTCGGCACTGAAGGGTATGCGGAAAACGTTGGGGATTATACCGTTACCCACTCTGCACGCAACTACTATCCGCCCTGTTGTGATGCAACTGCTGAAAAAATCAGCGGCTTGGCACAAAACCAGGCTTTACGCATGCCTAACTACCCCTTGCAATCACAAGCCTCAAATCATCACCCCAACCAACCAACCAACCAACCAACCAACCAACCAACCAAGCCATCATGCCAGCCACTGACTCACCAAGCGAGTAAGCAACTAAGCCACTAACTCACTCACCAAGCCACCAGCACCGTAATTCAGTCATCCAATTCGCCAGCCCTACCAAAAACCCCGTAAACTCCCCGCCCCATTAGGACTAATCTCAAACACTCCCAGCAATCTCTTTCCAGCCTTACCAATTCGGAACTCCCCCGCAATCCGGCAGTCCCAAAGGGGAGATGCGGCGTTACGCCCGTAGGGCGTCGCGCTGGAAAACATACTAAAAGGTCTATTATGAAATTTTCTAAGATGGTTTTGGCATTAACGGTTTCGACTTCCTTGTTCGCTGGCGTGGCCTCTGCGGCTAGCTGGCAAGATCAGCTGAGCAGCGCGGCTTCCTCGCTCAGCCAGAATTCAAACTCTTCTACTGCGGCTTCCAGCACCACACCTCAGCCTGCTGGCACTTCACTTAGCTCGCTGACCAGCCTGCTGGGCAGTGGTAATCAGGCACTCAGTTCCAGCACCATGACCAATGCAACTGGCGTGCTGGAATATTGCGTGAAGAACAACCTGGTGGATAACAACGTCAGTTCGGTGAAAGACCAGCTGATGGGCAAACTGGGTCTTACCGACACCGCTAAGCAGCAGGAAACCACCGATTACAAGCAGGGCCTGATGGGTCTGCTGAACACCGGCAACAATCAGCAGGTGAACCTGAGCAGCCTGGGCGATACCGCAATGGGCAAGAAGGTGAAAACCAAAGCCTGTGACCTGGTTCTGAAGCAGGGTAAACAATTTATCTCTTAAAACGGCGAGGCTGTCCCCTCGCCGTCCTTCCCGGGAGCCGCCATAGTGCGGCTCTTTTTTTTATTACTTCATAATCAGTTTGATGCCCAGCAGAGCCATAACGCCGCCACCAAGGCGGTCAAACGTCCCCTTGTAGCGCAGATAGGTATTACGCGGGCCGGTTGAGGAGAGTGCGTAAGCCACAAACGCATACCACAAACCGTCGACCAGCATCGCAACCAACGGCAAAGCCACATACATCATCGGGGTGATATGGGCTGGCAACAACGCAGCAAAGATCCCGGCGAAAACCACAGCCGTTTTCGGGTTACTGAGCTGAGTGATAAAGGCATGTCCAAAGGCTCTACGGAAGCTTTTACCGGCGTTAGCTCCCCCTTCCACATGCAGCGGCTGATGGGCGCCACGGAACATCTTATACGCCATCCACAGCAGATAAATACCGCCACCCGTTTTCAACGCAATCCAAAGCCAGGGTACCGCCGCCAGCAGCGTATGCAGGCCCATCAACGCGATCAGGGAAAAGATTAGTGCACCTGTGCCCATTCCCAGCGCCGCGCCCATTCCAGCTCTTCTGGAGGAGGCTACCGCCGTTCTGGCGACTACTATAAAACTTGGGCCAGGACTCATGGCGCCCAAAGCCAACGCACCACCAATGGTGATCACCGAAAGAATTGCCGGATCCATTTTCTCGCTCCCAGTTAAGTTTTCCAATACAACATAAACATGGGCGCTGAAAAAGGACAATCTCCTTCTAGCTCCGCTACGCATCGGCCTGCTACGCTTACTGTATAATTTCCCCCACTTCTTCCGCTAACTTCAGGAACCACCCCGATGACTGAACCGCTGCTGATTGCCAAATCCACCGACCTGGCGTTGAACCTGTTACCCGGCATGGCCAACCGCCACGGGCTGATCACTGGCGCAACCGGAACAGGGAAAACCGTCACGCTGCAAAAGCTGGCGGAGAGCTTCTCAACTATCGGCGTGCCGGTGTTTATGGCCGATGTGAAAGGCGACCTGACCGGCGTAGCCAAAGAAGGAACGTCTTCAGAGAAGCTGTTAGCCCGACTGGCAAAGATCGGCGTGACGGACTGGGCGCCGCAGGGCAATCCAGTGGTGCTGTGGGATATCTTTGGCGAGAAAGGCCATCCAATCCGCGCCACTGTCTCGGATCTGGGTCCTTTGCTGTTAGCGCGTCTGTTGGATTTAAACGAAGTGCAGAGCGGTGTGCTGCAGATTATCTTCCGCGTGGCGGACGATCGGGGCTTACTGCTCCTCGACTTTAAAGACCTGCGGGCGATGACGCAGTACATCGGCGATAACGCCAAAGAATTCCAGACGCAGTACGGCAATATCAACAGCGCTTCGGTTGGGGCTATTCAGCGCGGGTTGCTGTCGCTGGAGCAACAAGGTGCAGAGTATTTCTTCGGCGAGCCCATGCTGGACATCAAAGACTGGATGCGCACCGACAGCAACGGCAAAGGCATCATCAATATCCTTTCGGCAGAGAAGCTGTATCAGATGCCGAAACTCTACGCTACCAGCCTGCTGTGGATGCTCTCAGAGCTGTATGAACAGCTGCCGGAAGCGGGCGATCAGGAGAAGCCGAAGCTGGTGTTCTTCTTCGATGAAGCGCATCTGCTGTTCAGCGATGCGCCACAAGTGCTGCTGGATAAGATTGAGCAGGTTATCCGCCTTATTCGTTCGAAAGCCGTTGGCGTCTATTTTGTCTCGCAGAATCCTGCTGATATTCCTGACACGGTGCTCGGTCAGTTGGGCAACCGTGTTCAACACGCGCTGCGTGCTTTTACGCCGAAGGATCAAAAGGCGGTGAAAGTGGCGGCGCAGACCATGCGTGCCAACCCGGCTTTCGATACCGTCGCCGCGATTCAGGAACTGGGCACCGGGGAAGCATTAATCTCCTTCCTTGATGAGAAAGGCAGCCCGTCGATGGTGCAGCGCGCCTCCGTGATTGCACCGTTCTCAAGGATGGGGCCCGTCACCGACGATGAGCGCAACGGCTTGATCAATCACTCTCCGCTCTCCGGTAAATACGAAGAAGCGGTAGACCGGGAATCGGCCTACGAGATGCTGAGCAAAGGCGTGCAGGCTGCCAGCGAAGAGGCCAACGCGCCGCCAGCCAAAGGGCAAAAGGGGGAAGTGGATGACGGCATTCTTGGCGGACTGAAGGATATTCTGTTTGGCAGCACCGGCCCGCGCGGCGGCAAGCGTGATGGCGTGGTGCAAAGCGTGACCAAAAGTGCCGCACGGCAGATCACCAATCAGATCATTCGTGGCGTGCTTGGCAGCATTATGGGCGGCCGTAAACGCTAAGCTGTTGATTACAGGCTCTGCTGAAGGAACTACACTCTCTCTATGGATAAAGAACTTGAACTAAACAGAGCTAAACGTACGCCGTTGCTGCTGCTTTGCGGCGCGGCGCTTCTCTTCATCGGTACCGTGCTTTACCCGCTGTGGTTCCCGACCAATCATTGGGTGGGTGCGCTGAAGGCCATTTCTGAAGCTTCAATGGTCGGTGGGCTGGCTGACTGGTTTGCGGTCAGCGCGCTGTTCAGACGCGTGCCGATCCCGCTGGTTGGCCGCCATACTGCGATCATCCCGCGCAACAAAGACCGCATCGCCGATAACCTTGCGCTGTTTGTGCAGGATAAATTCCTCAATACCACCTCACTGCTAACGCTGATCCGCCGACACGATCCGGCGCAGATGATTGCCAACTGGCTGAGCACGCCAGAGAATGCGGCCAGGCTGGGCGGCTATCTGCTGAAAATAGTGCGCGGCTTCCTCGACCTGGCAGATGACCAGCGTATTCAGGCATTTATGCGCCGTGCCATTCACAAAGCGATCGATAAGGTCGATTTGTCGCAGTCGGCGGCCATGGTGCTGGAGAGCCTGACCAAAAATAACCGCCATCAGACACTGCTGGACGATGCCATTGCTCAGCTTCTGCATCTGGTGAACAAACCGGGCACGCACGAGTTTATCGCTCAGCAGGTAATGCGTTATCTGAAGCGCGAGCACCCGCTTAAAGAGAAAATGCTGCCTACCGAATGGGTTGGCGACAAAAGCGCTGAAATGGCCGCTAACGCGGTGAGATCGATCCTCAATGATATCGAGCAGGATGGCGCCCACGAAATCCGTCAGGGCTTTAACCGTGCGGTGCAAAGGCTGATCGAGCGGCTGCGTAACGACCCGGAAATGCAGGTAAAAGCCGAAGAGATTAAAGCGTACCTGAAGCAGGACGAGGCGCTGAATACCTATATCAGCCAGCTGTGGGGCGATCTGCGCAACTGGCTGAAAGAGGATCTGGATAAAGAAGATTCGGTGCTGCATAACAAGGTCAGCGCTGCCGGACAGTGGCTGGGAGAAACTTTGCTGCAGGATGCCAATTTACGCGCTTCGCTCAATCAGCATATGGAAGAAGCCGCCACCAGCGCCGCGCCGGAGTTCTCAGCGTTCCTGAGCCGCCATATCAGCGATACCGTGAAGAGCTGGGATGCAAAGGATATGTCACATCAGGTTGAGTTGAATATCGGTAAAGATTTGCAGCGCATCCGCATCAACGGCACGGTGGTTGGCGGGGTGATTGGCTTAATCCTTTGGCTGCTAACCCTGCTGCCATCGCTGGTTGAACAACTGCGTTAAGGCCACCTGCACCGCTGCAGTCCTGCCAGAAAAGCAAAACGCCATCCAGTGACGGATGGCGTTTTTTATGCCGGAAGAACAACGTGCGCTTTTATCTGCGCTTCAGCAGCATATACACGCTGATGGCGAAGAACGCGCCGCTTGGCAACAAGGCACCCATAATCGGCGGAATGTTATAGACCAGGCTCAGCGGACCGAAGATCTGGTCCAGCACGTAGAAGACAAAGCCGAAGCTAATCCCGGTGACCACACGCATCCCCATTGAGACACTACGCAGAGGACCAAAGATAAACGACAGCGCCATCAGCATCATCACCGCTACCGACAGCGGCTGGAAAATTTTGCTCCACATATTCAGCTGATAACGGCTGGACACCTGGCCACTCTGCTTCAGGTACTTCACGTAGTTGTACAGGCCACTGATGGACAACGCATCCGGGTCCAGCGCCACTACGCCCAGCTTGTCGGGCGTTAACGTGGTTTTCCATTCGCCGTTCAGCGTCTGGCTGCCGGTAACCTGTTTCGGGTCAGTCAGGTTCGACTGATCCACTTCCGCCAGGTCCCAGATTTTTTTATCGACGTTGTACTTAGCAGAAGCCGCGTACTTCACCGTCTCTAAGCGGCGCTCTTTGTTAAAGCTGTAAATACTGATGCCGCTCAGTTCGCTGTTATCTTTGATCTGTTCGATAAAGATAAAGTTATCGCCATCTTTCGCCCACAGACCATTTTGGGTAGAGAGCAGAGAACCGCCCACCAGCTGCTGTGCACGGTAATTACGCGCCATCTGCTCGCCCTGAGGCGCAACAAACTCGCCGATGGCCATGGTCAGCAGCACCAGCGGAATAGCCGTTTTCATTACCGAGGCGGCAATCTGCATACGGGTGAAGCCAGAGGCTTGCATCACCACCAGCTCACTGCGTTGCGCCAGTGTCCCCAGCCCCAGCAGTGCGCCTAACAGCGCCGCCATTGGGAAGAAGATTTCGATATCTTTCGGCACGCTCAACACGGTGTACAAACCGGCACCCAGCGCGGTGTAGTCGCCCTGACCGGTTTTACGCAGCTGATCGACAAACTTGATGATGCCGGAGAGCGACACCAGCATAAACAGCGTAGCCATGATGGTGTTGAAGATGGTTTTACCGATATATCGGTCGAGTACGCCAAACATCAGGACGCTCCCCCTTTGCTGAAGCGGGCACGGAAGCGCCGCATCGGCACCGTATCCCACACGTTAAGCAACACTGCCAGCGCCAGGTAGGAGAGGTTAACCACCCACATCCACAGAGCCGGGTCGAGACGGGCTTTTTGCCCGCTGGAGCGCAGAGAGCTTTGTAACAGGAAGAAGATCAGGTACAGCAGCATGGCTGGTAGCATCGACAGCACGCGGCCCTGACGTGGGTTCACCACGCTGAGCGGCACCACCATCAGCGCCATAACCAGCACCGAGAATACCAGCGTCAGACGCCAGTGGAACTCGCTTATAAACTCTGGCTTGTCGGACTGCGCCAGGGTGCTGAAATCCATCTGTTCAGCATCGTTCGGGTCCAGCACCACGTCCTGGTGCCCGATGACGGCCTGATAGTTCTGGAAATCTGTAATACGGAAGTCACGCAGCATTGCCGTGCCCTCAAAGCGCGTGCCCTTGTCCAGCGTCACCACTTGAGAACCGTCTTTATGCTGAGTCATATGGCCTTTATCGGCCAGCACAACGGAAGGACGGGCATTGCCCTTTGGCCGCAGCTGAGCAAGGAACACGTTGCCAAAATTATTGCCTTTGACGTTCTCAATGAACATCACCGACTGACCATCCCCGGACTGCTGGAACTGGCCGGCCGCCAGCGCAGCAGCGCCAGGGTTAGCTTTAGCATTTTGTGTGACTTCGCTTTGATAGCGCGAAGACCAGGGCCCTAACCACGCCACGTTAACGGCAGCCACCACGGCGGTGAACAGCATCAGCACCATCGCCGCTTTCACCAGTACGGCTTTACTCAAGCCGCAGGCGTGCATCACCGTGATTTCGCTTTCGGTGTATAACCGCCCAAGCGTCATCAAAATGGCCAAAAACAGGCTCAGTGGCAGGATAAGTTGTGCCATTTCGGGCACGCCAAGGCCTAATAATGTCAGGACTAAATTTGTTGGAATTTCACCATCTACCGCGGCGCCCAAAATCCTGACTAACTTCTGACAAAAGAAGATCAGTAGCAGGATGAAGAGGATAGCCAGCTGGCTTTTGAGTGTTTCCCTTACCAGATATCTAATGATGATCACGCTGAGTACGCCTGTGAAAACTTGTCTTTTTGCAGGAAAATCGCTAGTTTCATCGCTTATACGCCATTTATTCTCATCAATGGCCTCCGTCATAGCTAAACTAGTATGACAACAATCGCGTTCTGGTGATGCAAAAAAATGATGTAACCCAAAATAATTGGGACGACTCATCACCAAAACTAAATCTGACGCCCGTTACCTTTACGGCGTAATGCCTGGCACCGAGCTTGACGAAAGCGCTACATTCTAGCCGCAGCAAGCGCCGTTGTCTTTAAGATTCAGGAGAGTGCATGGAGTTCAGTGTAAAAAGCGGTAGCCCGGAAAAACAACGCAGTGCCTGTATCGTGGTTGGCGTGTTTGAACCGCGCCGGTTGTCACCGATTGCTGAACAGCTCGATAAAATCAGTGATGGCTACATCAGTGCCCTGCTCCGCCGTGGCGAACTGGAAGGCAAAGTCGGCCAGACTTTGTTACTGCATCATGTGCCAAATATTCTCTCTGAGCGCATTTTACTGATTGGCTGCGGCAAAGAGCGCGAGCTCGATGAACGTCAGTATAAGCAGGTTATTCAGAAAACGATTAATACCCTGAACGATACTGGCTCTATGGAAGCGGTGTGCTTCCTGACCGAGCTGCACGTTAAAGGCCGCAATACTTACTGGAAAGTGCGTCAGGCGATTGAGACCTCTAAAGAGACGCTTTACAGCTTCGACCAGCTAAAAAGCAACAAAACTGAGCCTCGTCGTCCGCTGCGTAAAATGGTCTTCAACGTGCCTACGCGCCGTGAACTGACCAGCGGTGAACGCGCCATTCAGCACGGCCTGGCTGTTGCTGCAGGCGTGAAGGCGGCTAAAGACCTCGGCAACATGCCACCCAACATCTGTAACGCGGCTTATTTGGCCTCTCAGGCTCGTCAGCTGGCAGATGCCTACAGCAAAAACATCACCACTCGCGTCATTGGCGAGCAACAGATGAAAGAGCTGGGCATGAACGCGTATCTGGCCGTTGGCCACGGCTCACAAAATGAGTCGCTGATGTCCGTTATTGAGTACAAAGGTAACCCGGATGCAGACAGCAAGCCTATCGTGCTGGTCGGCAAAGGCGTGACTTTCGACTCCGGCGGTATCTCCCTCAAGCCTGGCGAAGCCATGGATGAGATGAAGTACGACATGTGTGGCGCGGCGTCTGTTTACGGCGTGATGCGTATGGTCGCGGAGCTGAACCTGCCGCTGAACGTGGTTGGCGTGCTGGCAGGCTGTGAGAACATGCCTGGTGGCCGTGCTTATCGCCCTGGCGATGTGCTGACGACCATGTCCGGCCAGACCGTTGAAGTGCTGAACACCGATGCCGAAGGCCGTCTGGTCCTGTGCGATGCGCTGACCTACGTTGAACGCTTCGATCCGGAAGTGGTCATTGATGTTGCTACCCTGACCGGGGCCTGCGTGATTGCGCTGGGCCACCACGTTAGCGGCCTGCTGTCGAACCACAACCCGCTGGCGCATGAGCTGATCAGCGCGTCTGAACAGGCTGGTGACCGCGCATGGCGTCTGCCGATGGCTGACGAGTATCAGGAACAGCTGGACTCCAACTTTGCCGATATGGCGAACATTGGTGGCCGTCCTGGCGGCGCAATCACCGCGGCCTGCTTCCTGGCGCGCTTTGCCCGTAAATATAACTGGGCGCACCTGGACATTGCCGGCACCGCATGGCGCTCCGGTAAAGCCAAAGGCGCTACCGGTCGTCCGGTTGCCCTGCTCTCTCAGTTCCTGCTGAACCGTGCAGGCCTGAACGGCGACGATTAATCCGTGATGAAAAACGCAACCTTCTATCTGCTGGAAACCGACACCCCGGTTGACGGGATCAGCGCCCTTGAGGCGCTGGTTTGCGATATAGCAGAAGCGCGCTGGCGCGAGGGAAAACGCGTGTTGATAGCCTGCGAGGATGAAGCGCAGGCCATCCGGCTGGACGAGGCTTTATGGCAGCGTCCGGCCAGCGCCTTTGTGCCGCACAATCTGGCGGGCGAAGGTCCAAAATATGGCGCACCGGTTGAACTCGCCTGGCCTCAGCGTCGGGGAAATTCTCCGCGTGACCTGCTGATCAGCTTGCTGCCGCAGTTTGCAGATTTTGCCACCGCTTTCCATGAAGTGGTAGACTTCGTCCCTTATGAAGAATCATTGAAACAGCTGGCGCGCGACCGCTATAAAGCGTATCGCAGCGTTGGATTCCACTTGAATACGGCAACGCCGCCCGTGCCGTCAAAGACATAGTAGAAATGGAAAAGACATATAACCCGCAAGATATCGAACAGCCGCTTTACGAGCACTGGGAACAGCAGGGCTACTTCAAGCCTCATGGCGATACCAGCCAGGAGAGCTTCTGCATCATGATCCCGCCGCCGAACGTCACCGGTAGCTTGCATATGGGTCACGCGTTCCAGCAAACCATCATGGATACCCTGATCCGTTACCAGCGCATGCAGGGCAAAAACACCCTGTGGCAGGCTGGTACTGACCATGCGGGTATCGCCACGCAGATGGTAGTAGAGCGCAAAATCGCCGCTGAAGAAGGGAAAACGCGTAAAGACTACGGTCGTGATGCGTTCATCGAAAAAATCTGGGAATGGAAAGCAGAGTCAGGCGGAACGATCACCCGCCAGATGCGCCGCCTGGGGAACTCCGTGGACTGGGAGCGTGAGCGCTTCACCATGGACGATGGCCTGTCTGACGCCGTGAAAGAAGTGTTTGTGCGCCTGTACAAAGAGAACCTGATTTACCGTGGCAAGCGCCTGGTCAACTGGGATCCCAAACTGCGTACGGCTATTTCTGACCTGGAAGTGGAAAACCGCGAGTCTAAAGGCTCGATGTGGCATATCCGCTATCCGCTGGCTGACGGCGCGAAAACCGCCGATGGCAAAGATTACCTGGTTGTGGCGACTACCCGTCCTGAGACGGTACTGGGCGACACCGGCGTGGCCGTTAACCCTGAAGATCCGCGTTACAAAGATCTGATCGGCAAATTTATCGTGCTGCCGTTTGTTGACCGCCGCATTCCGATCGTCGGCGATGAGCACGCAGACATGGAGAAAGGCACCGGCTGCGTGAAAATCACCCCGGCGCACGACTTCAATGACTATGAAGTTGGCCGTCGTCACCAGTTGCCGATGATCAACATCCTGACTTTTGATGGCGACATCCGCGATCTGGCTCAGGTTTATGACTGCAACGGCGAAGAGTCCGACGTCTACAGCGCGGCTATCCCGGCGGAATTCCAGAATCTGGAACGTTTCGCTGCGCGTAAAGCTATCGTTGCTGCGGTAGACGCGCTTGGCCTGCTGGAAGAAGTGAAGCCTCACGATCTGACCGTGCCTTACGGCGACCGTGGCGGCGTGGTTATCGAACCGATGCTGACCGATCAGTGGTACGTGCGTACTGCTCCGCTGGCAAAAGTCGCTGTGGAAGCGGTTGAGCAAGGTGATATCCAGTTCGTGCCTAAGCAGTACGAAAACATGTACTTCTCATGGATGCGCGATATTCAGGACTGGTGTATTTCCCGTCAGCTGTGGTGGGGTCACCGTATCCCGGCCTGGTATGATGCGGAAGGCAACGTGTACGTTGGCCGCACCGAAGAAGAAGTGCGCTCTGAGAACAGCCTGGGTGCCGAAGTGGTGCTGAACCAGGACGAAGACGTGCTGGACACCTGGTTCTCTTCCGGCCTGTGGACGTTCTCCACACTCGGCTGGCCAGAGAACACCGAAGCGCTGCGCACCTTCCACCCGACCAGCGTGCTGGTCAGCGGCTTCGACATCATCTTCTTCTGGATCGCCCGCATGATCATGCTGACCATGCACTTCATCAAAGATGAAGACGGTAAGCCGCAGGTTCCGTTCAAGACGGTGTACATGACCGGCCTGATCCGTGACGACGAAGGCCAGAAGATGTCCAAGTCGAAAGGCAACGTTATCGATCCGCTGGATATGGTTGACGGCATTTCACTGGAAGACCTGCTGGAGAAGCGTACCGGCAACATGATGCAGCCTCAGCTGGCAGAGAAAATCCGCAAGCGTACCGAGAAGCAGTTCCCGAACGGCATTGAGCCACACGGAACGGATGCCCTGCGTTTCACCCTGGCGGCACTGGCCTCAACGGGCCGTGACATCAACTGGGATATGAAGCGCCTGGAAGGCTACCGCAACTTCTGTAACAAGCTGTGGAACGCCAGCCGTTTTGTGCTGATGAATACCGAAGATCAGGATTGTGGCTTCAACGGCGGCGAAATGGAGCTGTCTCTGGCCGATCGCTGGATCATCGCTGAGTTCAACCAGACGGTGAAAGCCTACCGCGAAGCGCTTGATAGCTACCGCTTCGATATCGCGGCAAACATTCTGTATGAATTCACCTGGAACCAGTTCTGTGACTGGTACCTGGAGCTGGCTAAACCCGTGATGACTGGCGGCTCTGAAGCCCAACTGCGCGGTACGCGTAACACACTGGTTGAAGTGCTGGAATCCTTGCTGCGCCTTGCGCACCCAATCATTCCGTTTATCACTGAAACCATCTGGCAGCGCGTGAAAGTGCTGAAAAACATCAGCGACGACACCATCATGTTGCAGCCGATGCCAGCCTTCGATACCGCTAAAGTCGACGAAGCTGCACTGAACGACACCGAGTGGCTGAAGCAGGCTATCGTCGCCATCCGTAATATCCGGGCGGAAATGAACCTGTCTCCTTCCAAAAAGCTCGATGTGCTGCTGCGTGGCGCAAGCGCTGCCGTAGTGCAACGCGTTACCGACAACCACAGCTTCCTGAAAACGCTGGCTCGTCTGGACAGCATTACCTGTCTGGCAGTCGATGAGAAAGGCCCGGTTTCGGTCACCAAGATCATCGACGGTGCTGAGCTGCTGATCCCGATGGCGGACCTGGTCGACAAAGCGGCCGAGCTGGAGCGTCTGGCGAAGGAAGTGACCAAGCTGGAAGTGGAAATCGGTAAGATTGAAGCCAAGCTGTCCAACGAAGGCTTTGTTTCCCGCGCCCCTGAAGCCGTCGTGGCGAAAGAGCGCGAGCGCATCGCGGACTTCGAACAGGCTAAAGCGAAACTGATTGAACAGCAGGCGGTTATTGCCGCACTGTAAGGTGCAACGGGCGTTCAGCCCGTTCCCTGCAAAATAATCAGAGCCGGGCTTGCCCGGCTTTTTTGGCATGGTTAAACGAGTGAGTTTTATGACAACTGCAACGCAGCTCAATTTGCACGTGCGCCCCATCACGCTGGCAGATAATCCGCAGATTGCGCAAGTGATCCGCGATGTCTCCGCTGAGTTCGGCCTGACAGCCGACAAAGGCTTCACCGTGGCTGACCCGAACCTCGACCATCTCTTTGAGCTCTACAGCGAGCCTGACAGCGCCTATTGGGTCATTGAGCTGGAAGGTAAGATTGTTGGCGGCGGTGGCGTGGCGCCGCTTCAGTGCAGCGAGGAAGGGGTTTGCGAACTGCAGAAGATGTACTTTATGCCAGCGGTGCGAGGTTTAGGCCTGGCGCGTGAACTGGCTATGCAGGCAATGGACTTTGCGCGCGAGCGTGAGTTCAAACGTTGCTACCTGGAAACCACCGCTTCACTGACTCGTGCCGTTCGCCTGTATGAACATCTGGGTTTTGAACACATTCCCGGCCCGATGGGCTGCACCGGCCACGTTGACTGCGAAGTCACCATGCTGAAAACGCTTTAGCCGAAATCCGGCAATCCACTGTGAAAACGCAGCTGGCTGTCGGGTTCCTGGATCAGCTTTGCTTCCGTCTCGCCAATTTTCTGCACTCGCGCAGTGATATCGGTTTTCGCTATCCCGGCGGCCAGCGCCAGATAGTCCTGATAGTGCCTCGCTTCTGAACGCAATAACGACACGTAAAATGCCGCCAGTTCATCATCCAGATGCGGCGCCAGGCTGGCGAAACGTTCGCAGGAGCGCGCTTCGATATAGGCTCCACAAATCAACTTATCCACCAGCGTTTGCGGTTCATGATTAGTGATTTCACGCAGCAGGCCTTTGGCATAACGGCTGGCGGTGATTTTCACATAGGGAATATTGCGCGCCTGCATAATCTCCAGCACCTGATAAAAATGGTGCAGTTCTTCTTTGATCAGCAGCACCATCTTATCCACCAGCACATCGCCATACTTAGCATCGACACGGCTGATCACCGTCTTCGATAAGGTTTTATGCTGCTCCAGAAACGCCAGGTCAGCGTTCTCGCAATGCACAAACTGCTCCCACGGCTTCAGCCAGGCCAGCAGCGCATCGCCACTCTCTTTGTCCGCCACATATTTGCGGATCAGCCACATGGCGGTCTGCGCCGCTTTCAGTTCGCACACCAGATGATCGGTGAGCAGCAGCGGCAGGTTCTCCGGCTTACGGGCCTGCTCAATCCATGCCTGAGGCGTGCGGCAATGCAAAAAAGAGTGAATGGGAGCAAGCAGATGTTCAGTGTTCATGCGGGAAGCGGGTCCGAAAAGTGGCTTGAAGGCGAAGAAGCGTTCTCCTTCACGTAGGGGCTGCGGAGCACAATGAATGTTGCCCCTTTAGAAATAAACAGGCCCGGAACACTGTCCGGGCCTGATAACGCTTAGGCTGAATTAATGACGGATGCCGTCATCTTCTTCATCGGCTTCTTCGCCTTCTTCATCTTCGTCCTGAGCATCAGGATCTTCGAAGTAAGTGCCCCAGCCGTCGTAATCTACGTTGAACTTCGCGGCCAGGTCGACCAGCTGCTCAACCTGCGTGTCGATCAGTTCGGCATTCAGCGCGCCTTCGCTCAGAATATCGCAGCACATCACTTTGCTGCCATCTTCCAGTTCCAGCTCTTCTGGCTCGGTCACTTCGTAACCCATTTTAAACGCTTCAACCGCCGCTTTTTCCAGCGCGTCGAAACTGTCGCAGGAGAGGTGGTGTTCAATGGTGTAGAGCGCGTCCGGGTCGCTGCCATCGTCCAACAGCTCTTCAATAATTAACCGCGTCTCTTCACGCTGCTCTTCCAGCAAGGCTTCATTTGCCATGATCCGTTCCTCTGTGTGTGGCCTCTATAATGAGTATTTTCCCACAGTGCCGTTCCCGCCACTACCTTTAAACAAAAGTTTCTGCACGCCGGGGTTGAAAATGCATATTCATACGGTTAAATTGAATTTTAATTCAATAATTGTCACCTGGAGTGCTTTATGAGTCATTTATATAAACGCCATTTTCTCAGGCTGCTGGATTTTACCCCGGCTGAACTGACCGGATTACTGGCGCTGGCGTCCACGCTGAAAACCGACAAGAAAAACGGTGAAGAAATTCAGCACCTGAAAGGCAAGAATATTGCGCTCATCTTCGAAAAAGACTCGACCCGTACGCGATGCTCTTTCGAAGTTGCCGCTTACGATCAGGGCGCTAACGTCACTTACCTCGGCCCAAGTGGCAGCCAGATTGGCCATAAAGAATCGATGAAAGACACCGCGCGCGTATTAGGCCGTATGTATGACGGTATTCAGTATCGTGGTCACGGACAAGAGTTGGTCGAGTCTCTGGCGGAACATGCTGGCGTGCCGGTCTGGAACGGGCTGACTAACGAGTTCCACCCTACCCAGCTGCTGGCAGATTTGCTGACCATGGAAGAGCACCTGCCGGAGAAAGCCTTCAGCCAGATGATCTTCGCTTATGTCGGTGATGCGCATAACAACATGGGCAATACCCTGATGGAAGCCGCTGCGCTGGTCGGACTGGATCTGCGTCTGGTGGCGCCAAAAGGCTGCTGGCCTGATGAGGCTCTGGTCGCGGAGTGTCGTAAAGCCGCGGAGA
>NZ_JBAVTT010000063.1:0-17611 GCF_049696395.1 Erwinia sp. | reverse complement strand
TCCGGCAGGCCGTCAGGGCTTCAAAACCATTCTGACCGGCCCGGCACACCCGGATTACGCCAACTTCTGTATCTCTGCCGGGCATGGCATCGGCTTTAACGATCAGAAAACGGTAGAGATCCGCGACCTGATTAACGGCATTGCAGCCAATGACCGCATGTGGCCGGATTTTGCTGAAGGCTTACAGGTATCGAAGGTGCTGGAAGCGATAGCGGTTTCCGCACTGGAACGCCGCTGGATGACGGTCTGATTCTGACAAATCAGTGATATGCAGGCGCAAGGATGCGCCTGGTTAACGCTGGCTCTCCATTGCTGCCAGCAGCGTATCCAGCAGCCCAGGAAAACGGCTTTCCAAATCTTCCCTTCGCAGTGAGAGTAAATTTTCCCGCCCGTTAGGCCGTTGCCAGATCACGCCACTTTCCCGCAAGACCCGCCAGTGATGGGTCATCGTCGATTTCGCCAGCCCTTGCAACAGCGTGCCGCAGGCCTGTTCACCCTGATTTGCCAGGATCCTCACCACTTCCATACGAAGCGGATTGCCCAACGCAAAAAGCACGTTTTCCAGGCGAATCTGTTGAGGTTCGGGGTGGTTGGCAATCATAACTGTCCTTTTGTTTGGGGAGGAAGGCGCGCACAGAACGCGGCGGCTACTATACCTGAAGGCCAAAACCTGCGCGACCTGCCAGCCATCAGTTTAGTCGATGGCTTTAATAGTTCGAATATACTCGTACAGTTGTACTATGCTTATCGCACTTTAACCCCGTTTCATGGCTGGCCGGGTGCTGCCAGCGTGAAGCCTGTCCCTGTGACTAAGGAACTATTATGCCCCGAACACTCCCTCTCGCTCGTTACCGTAATATCGGTATTTCTGCCCATATTGATGCCGGGAAAACCACCACCACCGAGCGCATCCTCTTTTACACCGGCATGAGTCATCGGCTGGGTGAAGTGCATGATGGCGCAGCGACGACGGACTGGATGGCGCAGGAGCAGGAACGAGGTATCACCATTACTTCGGCAGCGGTGAGCTGCTTCTGGCCCGGCATGGATCAGGCGTTTGAGCCGCACCGGATCAACATTATTGACACGCCAGGCCACGTCGATTTCACCATTGAAGTGGAGCGCTCAATGCGTGTGCTTGATGGTGCGGTCATGGTGTATGACTCTGTGGGTGGCGTGCAGCCGCAGTCGGAAACCGTCTGGCGGCAGGCGAACAAATACCGTGTTCCCCGTCTGGCGTTCGTCAATAAAATGGATCGTCAGGGAGCGGATTTCTTCCGGGTGGTGCAGATGATGACCGACCGGCTGAAAGCCAACCCGGTGCCGATCGTCATTCCGATCGGCAGCGAAGAGCATTTTCGTGGGGTGATCGACCTGAACAAAATGCGCGCCATTCTCTGGGATGAAGAGAGTCAGGGCATGACGTTCAGCTATGAGCCGATCCCGGAGGAGCTGCTGAGTACCGCGCAGCTATGGCGGGAAAAAATGGTCGCAGCCGCGGCTGAAGCCAACGATACGCTGATGGAGAAATACTTGCAGGAAGGCGATCTCAGTGAGGAGGAAGTCACCGCCGGTCTTCGCCAGCGCACCATCAAAGGCGAAATCCAGCCGATGCTGTGCGGCAGTGCGTTCAAGAATAAAGGCGTGCAGCGCATGCTGGATGCGGTGGTTGAACTGATGCCTTCGCCGCTGGATATTCCGCCAGTGAAAGGCCTGGATGAAAAGGGTCATGAAGTCGAACGTCGTGCGGACGACGAGGAGAAATTCTCGGCGCTGGCGTTCAAACTGATGACCGATCCCTTTGTGGGCCAGCTGACTTTTGTCCGCGTCTATTCCGGCGTGTTGCGCAAAGGCGACAGCGTCTACAACCCGATTAAGGGTAAGAAGGAGCGCATTGGTCGTATCGTGCAGATGCACGCCAATGCGCGCCATGAAGTAGACGAGATCCGTGCCGGAGATATCGCCGCCTGCGTGGGATTGAAAGAAGTGACCACCGGAGAAACACTGTGCGATCCGGATGCGGTGATAACCCTGGAACGGATGGAGTTTCCTGAACCGGTCATTTCGCTGGCGATTGAACCTAAGACCAAAAGCGATCAGGAGAAGATGGGCCTGGCCTTACAGCGGCTGGCAGCAGAAGATCCGTCGTTCCGTCTGCACACGGACGAAGAGTCAGGCCAGACGATTATCTCCGGAATGGGCGAGTTGCACCTGGAAATCATCGTGGACCGGATGAAGCGTGAGTTTGGCGTGGAAGCCAACATCGGCCGGCCGCAGGTGACCTACCGTGAAACCCTTCGTGCTACAGCGAAGGATGTGGAAGGGAAATTTGTGCGCCAGTCCGGTGGTAAAGGCCAGTACGGTCATGTGGTTCTGACGCTGGAGCCACAGGAAGCGGGTAAAGGCTTTGCTTTTGAAGACGCGACCAAAGGTGGCGTGGTGCCACGCGAGTACATTCCTTCGGTTGAGAAGGGCATACGCGAGGCGATGAACAACGGTATCCTGGCGGGCTATCCGCTGGTGGATATCAAAGCGACGCTGACTTTTGGCTCCTACCACGAGGTGGATTCGTCAGAAATGGCGTTCCGCATGGCCGCCATTTTTGGTTTCAAAGAGGCCGCGCGTCAGGCCAAACCGGTGATACTGGAGCCGGTGATGAAGGTGGAAGTGGAAACGCCGGAAGAGTATGCAGGCAATGTGATGGGCGATCTGTCGTCCCGTCGCGGGTTGGTACAGGGTATGGATGAGCTGCTGGGCAGCCGCGTTATCCACGCTGAAGTGCCGCTGTCTGAAATGTTCGGCTATTCGACCACCTTGCGCTCGATGTCGCAAGGCCGTGCCACGTACAGTATGGAGTTCCATCATTATGCAGAAGCGCCACGCACGGTGGCGGACGGTATTATCGCGGCAAGAGGCGGTAAGCCTTAACCAGCAAACGGGAGCCTAAGCTCCCGTTTTTCTTCACTCTGCCAGCTTCCTCACACTCACAGCAAAAATTCCTGCTACTAGTTGATCCCCGCCGCAATTTTGCACCAGAGCAGTGCGCAGCTTGCTGACAGTGCAGCTATGTTTACGTTTCTGGCCGGTCCGGAAACCGCGCGTCCCAGTATGCCAGTCGATGGCTAACGTCTTTCCCGATGTCTCCTTAACGCCGCTGATGAACGGGCTGTAACACCCAATTGCACCCTGTTACGGCCCATATCTGAAAGAAATCAGGTGTTTCGTGGCGAAATGGCGGGATTATTGCTTAATCAACCTTAGCCGCTCGCGGCCCACTCGCTAATCAGGATATCGACCCATCATTGCTGTTTCCCGCGCCGCTGAGCGGCGTATGGATCTGAACCGTGCTGAGGAATACCGAATGTCTTTGAAATTAAATAAGTTATCGCTTCAGGTTATGATTGCTGCTTGTTTAAGCACCGCGCTGTATGCGCACGCGGATGTGATGATTGGGGTGGCAGGTCCGTTTACTGGCCCGAACGCCACTTACGGTGCGCAATACTGGAAAGGGGCTTCACAGGCCGCAGCGGACATTAATGCTGCGGGCGGGATTAAAGGCGAAAAAATCGTACTGGTGCAGGGCGATGATGCCTGCGAACCCAAGCAGGCGGTCGCAGTAGCCAACCGTTTGGTGGACGAGTCTAAAGTCTCTGCTGTTGTTGGGCATTTCTGCTCTTCTTCCACCATGCCAGCCTCGGTTGTTTATGACGATGCGGGGGTCCTCACCATCACTCCGGGTTCCACCAATCCACAAATCACCGAACGGGGCCAGAAAGACATGTTCCGCATGTGTGGGCGTGACGATCAGCAGGGCGCCGTCGCAGCCAACTATATGCTGGACGTGCTGAAAGCGAAGAAAATCGCGGTGATCCACGACAAAGATACCTATGGTCAGGGACTGGCGGATGCGACCAGGGCAGCGCTGGAAAAACGCGGCACCAAAGAGGTGTTGTATGAAGGTCTGACCCGTGGTGAAAAAGACTTTAATGCGTTAGTGACTAAAATCGGGGCGTTGAAACCGGACGTGGTCTATTTCGGTGGCTGTCACCCGGAAGCCGGTCCGCTGGTTCGCCAGATGCGTGAGCAGGGCGTGCAGGCCAAATTCTTCTCAGGTGACTGCATCGTGACCACCGATATGGTGACGGCGGCAGGCGGTCCACAGTTTACCGACGGCGTGCTGATGACCTTCGGTAACGATCCGCGCACCATTCCGGCAGGTAAGCCGGTGATTGATAAATTCCGTGCTGGCGGCTTCGAACCTGAAGGTTACACCTTGTATGCCTATGCTTCCGTGCAGGCGATTGCTGCGGCCTATAACGGCGCGGGCAAAGACAATGCCAAAGCCAGCGAATGGCTGAAGTCGCATACCGTGGACACGGTGATGGGACCGAAATCCTGGGATGGCAAAGGCGATCTGAAAGTCTCGGATTACGTGGTGTACAAGTGGGATGACAAAGGCAAATATCATCAGCTTTAAGTCCCGGCATCTCTTTTAACCTGCCTGACAGGCAGGGCGTCGCAACAGCCAGGCCAGCGCACTCCGCGCTGGCCTGCCCCACGCGAGACGGTACACAATGGAAGCATTCTTTCTGCAACAGCTGGTCAACGGGCTGACGCTGGGAGCCGTGTATGGCCTGATCGCCATCGGCTACACCATGGTTTACGGCATTATCGGCATGATTAACTTTGCCCACGGCGAAGTGTATATGATCTCCGCTTACCTCTGCGCTATTGGCCTGGCGCTGCTCTCTTACTTCGGCATTCAATCCTTTCCGCTTTTAATCTTCGGTACGCTGGTGTTCACCATCGTCGTGACGGGCGTTTATGGCTGGGCGATTGAACGGGTGGCTTACCGGCCTTTACGCAACTCAACCCGGCTGGCTCCGTTAATTTCTGCCATCGGCATGTCGCTGATCCTGCAAAACTACGTGCAAATCAGCCAGGGGCCGAATCAGCAGGGGATCCCAACCATGCTCAGTGGCGCGCTGCGTTTTAACGTAGGCGATGGCATCGTGCAAATCACCTGGACCAAAGTCTTTATCCTGATTGCCGCCTTCGCGGGGATGGCGGTGCTGACCTGGATTATTCAGTACACGCGGTTGGGCCGGATTTGCCGCGCTACGCAACAGGATCGGCGGATGGCCTCCATTCTCGGCATTAATACCGATCGGGTGATCTCGCTGGTGTTTGTGATTGGGGCCGCAATGGCCGGGCTGGCGGGCGTGCTGGTCACCATGAACTACGGCACCTTTGATTTCTATGCGGGGTTCATCATCGGCATTAAAGCGTTTACCGCCGCGGTATTGGGCGGGATTGGTTCACTGCCTGGTGCGATGCTGGGTGGCCTGCTGTTGGGCATTGCGGAAGCGCAGTTCGCCGGCATGGTGAATTCCGATTACAAAGATGTGTTCTCTTTTGGCCTGCTGGTGGTGATCCTGATTTTCCGCCCGCAGGGTTTACTGGGCCGTCCGCTGGTGACCAAGGTTTAGGGAGTGAATGATGACGGATGCTTCTCTTAAGCCGGGGCTGAATATTAAACAGAGCCTGATTGAAACGGTGTTAGCCGGGCTCTGCGCGCTGGTGGTCTTTGGGCCGATTGTCGGCATCGTGTTGAAGGGCTACAGCTTCGATCTCTCCGCGCAGCGGGTGGCGATTCTGGTAGCGGTGGTAATGGCGGGAAAACTGCTGCTGAGCCTGACGTTGCAAAGTGCGACAGGCCGTAAATTTGTGGCCCGCTTTGAAGGGGGGGACGATGGCGTGTATGTCCGTCCTGTGGATTATCGCAGTCGGATGCGTTGGATCATCCCTCTGCTGTTGGTGTTGGGGATCCTGTTCCCGTTTGTCGCGACCAAATATCTGCTGACGGTGGCCATTCTGGGCCTGATCTACGTGTTATTAGGCCTTGGGCTGAACATTGTGGTGGGGCTGGCTGGCCTGCTGGACCTGGGATACGTGGCTTTTTACGCCATCGGCGCTTATGGCCTGGCGTTGGGCTATCAATATCTTGGGCTTGGCTTCTGGGCCATGCTGCCGCTGGGTGCGGTCATGGCTGCGCTGGCTGGAGCATTACTGGGCTTCCCGGTGCTGCGAATGCACGGCGATTATCTGGCGATTGTGACGCTGGGGTTTGGTGAAATTATCCGACTGGTGTTAACCAACTGGGTGAGTTTTACCGGCGGCCCAAATGGTGTGTCAGTGCCTTCACCCACCTTTTTTGGTCTGGAGTTCGGGCGCAGGGCGAAGGACGGCGGCGTGCCCATCCATGAGTTTCTGCACACCACCTACAATCCCAACCTGAAGTTTATTTTTATCTATGCGGTGCTGATTCTGGTGGTGCTGCTGGTGCTGTTTATCAAGCACCGCCTGACCAGAATGCCGATCGGTCGGGCCTGGGAAGCGCTGCGTGAAGATGAAATTGCCTGCCGTTCGATGGGGCTGAATCATGTGCTGGTGAAGCTCTCCGCTTTCATGATGGGGGCCTCAACCGCCGGGATTGCCGGGGTATTCTTTGCTACCTATCAGGGATTTGTTAACCCGACTTCGTTCACCTTCTTTGAATCAGCGCTGATCCTTGCCATCGTGGTCTTAGGCGGCATGGGCTCCACGCTCGGCGTGGTACTGGCGGCCTTTGTGCTGACGGTCGCGCCAGAGCTGCTGCGAAGTTTTGCCGAATACCGCGTGCTGCTGTTTGGCGTTCTGATGGTGTTGATGATGATCTGGCGTCCAAGAGGACTGGTGCGCACTAGCCGAGTAGGCGTGCCAACACGCAAAGGAGTCGCGCCATGAGCGACAGCATCCTACGTGTGGAGCATCTGATGATGCATTTTGGGGGCATTAAAGCCCTGAATGATGTGAATCTGGACGTTGAGCGAGGCTCCATTACCGCCTTAATCGGCCCAAATGGCGCAGGCAAAACGACGGTGTTCAACTGTCTGACCGGCTTTTATCAGGCCACCGGCGGCTCGATTCTGTTGAACGCCCAGTCACGAATGACCGATGTGATTCAGGTTCTGGGGCAGCAGATCCGGCCTGCTGACCTGATCAATCCCGCCCGTCTGGGTTCCCGTCTCTACTACAAAATGTTTGGCGGAACGCACCTGGTCAACCGCGCAGGATTGGCGCGAACCTTCCAGAATATCCGCCTGTTCCGTGAAATGTCGGTGGTGGAAAACCTGCTGGTGGCACAGCACATGCAGGCGAACCGCAATTTACTGGCTGGCATACTGAACACGCCGGGCTACAGGAGGGCGGAGAGCCGGGCGCTGGATCGCGCTTTTTACTGGCTGGAAGTGGTGGATCTGGTGGACTGTGCCAACCGACTGGCGGGCACGCTTTCATATGGTCAGCAGCGCAGGCTGGAGATCGCCAGAGCCATGTCTACCGGCCCAGAGATGATCTGTCTGGATGAGCCCGCAGCCGGTCTTAATCCGGTGGAAACCCAGGCGCTCAGCAAGATAGTCCGTTTTCTGCGCCAGCAACATGGGGTCACGGTGTTACTGATTGAACATGATATGGGCATGGTGATGGAGATATCCGACCATGTGATTGTGCTGGATCACGGAGATGTGATTGCCCGTGGCGCACCAAAGGAGATCCAGACCAACGTCAGCGTGATAGCGGCGTATCTGGGTGCCGACGAAGAGGAGATCGCCGGATGAGCCAGCCAATGTTGGCGTTCCGCAATGTGAACGTATTTTATGGCCCGATACAGGCTTTGAAGGAGATTTCGCTGACCGTGAATGAAGGCGAAACCGTGTCGCTGATTGGCGCTAACGGCGCGGGAAAGTCGACATTGCTGATGTCGATATTCGGCCAGCCGCGCATTGCTGGCGGGCAGATCCTGTATCGCGGTGAGGACATCAGCCACAAATCCACCCATTTTATCGCCAGTAACGGCATCGCTCAGGCGCCTGAAGGGCGGCGCATCTTTCCTGATATGACGGTGGAGGAGAACCTGCTGATGGGCACCATTCCGATTGGTAACCGTTATCAAAACGAGGACAAAGCACGCATGTACGGACTGTTTCCCCGGCTTGAGGAGCGGCGCAGCCAGCGGGCGATGACGTTGTCAGGAGGTGAGCAGCAGATGCTGGCTATCGCGCGTGCGTTAATGAGCCGACCCAAATTACTGTTGCTGGATGAGCCCAGCCTGGGATTAGCACCGATTGTGGTGAAACAAATTTTTCAGATCCTGCGGGAATTGACCCAGGGCGGGATGACGCTGTTCCTGGTCGAGCAGAATGCCAACCATGCGCTGAAGCTGTCTGACCGGGCTTATGTGATGGTGAATGGGCAAATCCGCCTGACCGGAACGGGGCAGGAGCTGCTGGTCAATCCAGAGGTGAGAAGCGCCTATCTGGGCGGGACTTAACGGGGAGCGGTGGTGGGCGGGCTTGTTGCACGCAGTCTTACCAGAAACCTCATTCTGTTTAGCCGCGACATTCCTGCCGCGGCTAAGGTAATGACGCTTAGAGATCCTACCTGAATGGCGGTTCGTTGAAGGTACGTAATTTTCGTGAGTGCAGCTTATCGCCTTCAGCCCGCAGTAAATCAATCGCACAAATACCGATTTGCAGGTGCTCGGAAATCGCCCCTTCATAGAAACGGTTGGCCTGGCCCGGCAGCTTGATTTCGCCATGCAACGGCTTATCAGAGACGCAAAGCAGCGTGCCGTAAGGGACGCGGAAGCGATAACCCTGTGCGGCAATCGTGGCGCTTTCCATATCTACCGCCACAGCACGGCTGAGGTTAAAGCGCAGTGCTGAAGCGGAGTAGCGTAGCTCCCAGTTACGGTCATCGGTAGTCACCACGGTGCCGGTACGCAGACGCTGTTTAACCTGATCGCCCGGCATTCCGCTCACATGTTTGGTCGCGTCATACAGCGCGCGCTGCACCTCGGCAATGCTTGGTACCGGAATATCGGGCGGAAGCACCGCATCCAGCACATGGTCATCACGCAGATAAGCATGTGCCAGCACATAATCGCCGATGCTCTGGCTTTCACGCAGGCCGCCACAGTGACCAATCATCAGCCAGGTATGCGGACGCAGCACGGCCAGATGGTCGCAGATGGTTTTGGCATTGGACGGGCCCACACCAATATTGATCAGCGTAATGCCCTGGCCATCTTTGGCTATCAGGTGCCAGGCTGGCATCTGGTGGTTCTTCCACGCCAGGCCAGAAATCGCTTCTTGAGGATTTGGTGTATCGGCGGTAACGAAAATACTGCCTGCGCAGGATAAGGCCTCATAAGGCGATGCCGGATCGGCAATCTGCTCGCAGCCCCAGCGGACAAACTCATCCACATAGCGGGTGTAATTGGTAAACAGCACGTAGGACTGGAAATGCTCGACCGGCGTACCGGTGTAGTGGCGAAGCCTTGCCAGCGAGAAGTCCGTGCGCAGCGCATCGAAATGCGACAGCGGGAACTCTTCTCCCGGCTGATACAGCCCATCGGCATTTTCATCACCAATCTGCGCCAGTTCGGTGGTAGGGAAATGCTTGGCCAGTCCGGCGCTCATGGTGCGATCCAGGCCCAGGTTGGCCCCGTCAATCACGTAAGGGAAGGGGATTTCCTGCTTAGAGGGTTTCACTTCCAGCGTAACCGGGTATTCCCCGGTCAGCATTTCCAGCTGTTCAGAAAGATAGTGGCGAGCCAGAGCCGGGCGGGTCACCGTGGTGGCATAGCTCCCCGGACGCGTGAAACGGCCAAAGGCACGGGTAAGCCGGTGACCAGATTCATCGCCAGCCCAACTGACACGCAGTTCAGGGTAGACAAACAATCCCTTCGCACGCGCAGAGTCTTCCGGCAATTTACCGCTGCTGATGTAAGTATTAATCGCCGTTCGCAGGGCGGTTACGGCCTCTTCATAGAGGGCATCAAGTTTGTCCAGCGCCTCGGCTACGGACAAACCCTTGGGGGCAGAAGGCTGAGTCATGATATCTCCCTGGTCGGTGTTTCTCGTTATCTTCACAGCATGGTAGCTGAAATTGACCAGAGTCGCCCTGGGAGAAGCTAATGAGTTGAGCAACTTGAAGAATAATCCTGGGCGGCAGGCCTCTCAGAGAGGTGCCGTTTCGCTTAAAAACCGCTCTTCTAACGTAGCCTCCAGCTCCAGCATGGCTTGTTCTGCATGCTGCATATGCTCGGTCATGATGCTTTCCACTTCACCGGCATCTTTGCGACGTAGCGCTTCGATCAGGCGATATTGATACTCAATGCCTACACCCCGATTTACCGGCTCAGGGCGCTGATAAATGTCTTTGCATACCGCCAGATCTTTCAGCAATCGTTGCAGGAAGTGACAGAGAAAGGCCAGCAGCACGTTGTCGGAATAGCTGGCGACCACGCCATGAAAATCCAGTTCGGCCATCCGCTGCTTCCAGCGTTCCTGTTCGTCAGCAGGTTCATGATCATAAACTTTTATCAGCGTTTGCAACTGCTCGAATCCCGCGGCATCAATGTTGTTGATAGCGCTGACTGCGACCAATGGCTCAAGTGCTTTGCGCAAGGCATAAATATTGGCGATGGAAAGCTGGCGAGTGAACAGGTAATTCGACAGCAGGCTCATAGCGCGATTATCGCTCATTGACTCAATAAACGCGCCGCCTCCTGGCCCGGTTCTGGTGCGGATCAGCCCCTGAACCTCCAGCGATTTTAGCGCTTCCCGTACGGTACTTTTCCCTGCTGAAAAGCGGCTGGCGAGGTCTTTTTCCTGTGGCAGTCGGTCGCCGGGCAGCAAATTATCGCGCACGATGCTCTCTTTGATGGCATCCACGATTTCATCCGTGCGCTTACGGCGCGCGGGTTCTTGCGAAGTGGGTTTATCACTGCTCATAACACGTTGTCCTTTACAACCGGGGCGCGCTGGCTAGCAGCGTCTGCGTATAACTGTGTTTAGGTGTGCCAAACAACACCTCGTTCTGTTCGCATTCTACCCACTCTCCGCGGTACATCACCGCCACCCGATCGGCGATGGATTCCACCACCGCCAGATCGTGGCTGATAAACAGGTAGGAGAGGCCAAAGTGTTTTTTCAGCTGGTCAAGCAGCAGCAAAACCTGCGCCTGCACCGAAACATCCAGTGCGCTGACCGGTTCATCCAGCACCAAAATGCGGGCCTCGGCAGCCAGCGCACGGGCGATAGCCAGACGTTGTGCCTGGCCACCTGAAAATTCATGAGGATAACCCAGCAGTGCATCGGCAGGCATCTGTACCGCCTCCATCAGTTCCAGCATGCGGGTTTTACGTTGTGCAGCAGGATACCCGCATAAGTGGTTGAGTGGCACTGCGAGGATATCGGCAATGGTTTTGCGCGGGTTAAGCGAAGCCACCGGGTCCTGAAAAACATATTGAATGGTGCGGCCTAACGCTTTGGCATCTTGCGGACGAGCTTTGCCCATTAATGTGATGCTGCCTGAAGTAGGCGTTTCCAGCCCGACCAGCATCCTGGCAAGGGTACTTTTGCCAGAGCCACTTTCACCCACTATCGCCAGCGTTTCCCCGGCTGCAAGGTGCAGGGAAACGCTTTTGACAGCCTGCACTTCGTGGTCACTGGAAGCAAACCAACGGGCTTTATGGCCGAACGTTTTCACCAAATTTTTGACTTCAATCACGTTGCTCATCCTGCCTCCTTCACTGGCTGCGGGGAAGACAACCCGGCGACCTGCTGCAAAAATTGACGTCCCTGGCCCAATTTGGGCACGCTGGCGATTAGCCTGCGGGTGTAGTCATGCTGCGGATGCTGAAGCACCTGTTGAGTGTCACCGGCTTCCACGATTTCTCCGTAGCGCATCACCGCTACACGGTCGCAGATCTGTGCAATCACCCCAAAATCATGGGTGATAAACAGCAACGTCAGGCCACGCTCACGACGTAAACTTTGCAGGAGTTCCAGAATGCGGGCCTGCACGGTAACGTCCAGCGCGGTGGTAGGCTCGTCTGCGATAATGATCTCTGGATCGTTGGAGAGCGCCATCGCAATCCCCACGCGCTGACGCTGTCCGCCTGAAAGTTGGTGAGGATAGGCATGAAAACGCTGTGCAGCATCCTGAATCCCCACGCTGGTCAATAAATCCAGCGCTTTGGTTTTCGCTTCGCCAGAGGTTAACGGCTGATGAGCCTGAATGGCTTCCGTCAGCTGGCTGCCAATGCTCATCTGGGGATGCAGCGTGGTCAGCGGATCCTGGAAGATATAGGCCACTCTTGCGCCACGGCGTTGCTGCAAGGTTTTTTGCGGCAGCGACAGCATCTCTTCACCTGCTACATAAATTGCGCCACCGGTGATCTCTCCGGGTGGCGAAGCGACCAGGCCCATCACCGACAGAGCGGTAACACTTTTACCTGAGCCACTTTCTCCAATCAGGCCAAGGCATTCCCCGCGATTAACGTGAAAGCTGATACCGCGAACGGCTGGCTGGATTTTCCCGCCAGAACGAAAGCTGACGGCTAAATCGACAACTTCCAGTAAAGCCGGTTCATCTTGTCTGGCTTCAGGGATTGTCGGGCGAGTCACGGTGGTTACTGCTTTGGCTCTTAGCAAGACACCTGATTTAAGACGCGGGTCCAGCAGATCGCGGATGCCATCGCCCAACAGGTTAAAACTCATCACCAGCAGAAAAATCATTATTCCGGGGACTATTGAGACGTGCGGGGCACTGAACATCTGCGCGCGGCCCTGACCCAGCATCGAGCCTAAATCAGCCGCAGGAGGTTGCGTTCCCAGCCCAAGGAAGGACAGGCCTGCGGTCTCCAGGATCATCCAGCCAACGGTGGTGGACAGGGTGATGACAATCACTGGCAACACATTGGGCAGCACTTCGCTGAACAGAATTTGCGGGTGATTTTTACCGGAGAGTCGGGCGGCCTGCACAAAGTCACGCTGGCGAAGGCCTACAGTAAGCCCACGAATATTTCGGGCAAAGAAGGGGATGTTAACCACTGCAATAGCATAGAGTGCGTTAAGCAGGCCTGGCCCCAGTACCGCCACGATGACCAGCGCCAACAGGATGTAGGGAAAAGCCATCAGCATATCGATAAACCGCATCAGCAGACTGTCCGCTTTGCCGCCTGCGTACCCGGCGATCAGCCCGATCAATGTGCCGAAAAAAGCGGCCAGAAGCGTGGCGCTAATCCCTACAGCCAGCGAAACCCTTGTGCCCCAAACCAGCCTTGCCAGCACGTCACGGCCCAGGGGATCGGTGCCTAACAGATGGCCTGGTGATAGAGGAGGTAGCAGGCGCTTAAGCAAATCTGTGGCATCCGGATCGGCCAGGGGGAGCAGTGGGGCAAAAAGGGCGGCCAGTGCCGAAAGGGTAAGAATAACCAGCCCTAACGTAGCCAACCGGTTAGCCAGCAGCAGCGACCAGGCCGAACTGCGATGACGAGTGGGTGAGGAGGAGACTGTCTGGCTCATGATTTTAACCTCGGGTCGAGAAGCGCCTGCAGGATATCCGCACAAAGATTGATCAGGACATAGGCGCAGGCCGCAACCAGCACGCCTCCCTGAACCAGCAGCAGGTCGCGTGTTGAGACGGCATTCACCAGCATTGCGCCCAGGCCGGGCCACTGGAAAACAGTTTCAATATAAACGGCGCCGCCCAGAACAAACCCTGCCTGAATACCGATCACCGGGATCACCGAAACCAGTGCCATACGGAATGCGTGACCATAAATGACTTTGCGTTCTGACAATCCTTTGGCGCGAGCGGTGCGAATAAAATCCTGACGGAGAACTTCCAGCATTGCGGTGCGGGTCAGACGGGCTATTACGCCCGTAGCCACAATAGCCAACGTCACGGCAGGCATGGCGAGGTGCTGCAACAGATCCAGCCAACCGCCTCCGCCCCAAATGGCATACATCCCAGACGCCGGGAACCATTGCAGCTGAACCGCAAACAGCATAATCATCACCAGACCAATCCAGAACGAAGGCAGCGAAATGCCGATCAGCACCAGCAGGGTAATCAATCTGTCACCCCAGCCGAACTGCCTGACGGCGGAGACAATGCCTGCCAATAATCCCAAAACAGTGCTGAGCAATAGCGCGCAACCGCCCAGGATCAGCGTATTACCCAGCCGTTGCATAACTTCGTCAATGACCGGACGATTTAGCACGTAGGAGCGACCAAAATCCCCGTGCAGAATGTTACCGATCCAGATCAAATACTGCTGCCAGAGCGGCTTATTCAGCCCTAACTCCTGATTTATCCGCGCCACATTTTCAGGTGTTGCCCAGGCTCCCAGCAACGCCTGAGCCGGATTGCCGGGGATCATCGCCATGATCAGAAACACAATCAGCGACAGGCCGATAAATACCGGCAGGGTTGATAACAGCCTTTTTATCAGGTAGCTCCACATAACCACGCTCCGCGTCTGAAATCAGTGTTTGGTCACCCGTTTGAGTAACAGGTTAAAATTGGGTTGCAGGGCAAAATGCTCGATACGGGTGGACGTCACGGCGTTCTGCTTCCAGTTCGCGACAAAAATCCACGGTGCATCGTCATGCACAATTTGCTGCACCTGCCGGTAAAGTGCGGCCCTTGCCGTATTGTCGGTAGTGAGTCGCGCCTTTTGCAGCAGTTGATCGACTTGCGGGTTGCTGTAATAGCCGGAGTTGAAGCCGCCTTTCTTTGGCCAGGCATCGGTTCGCAAGGTCAGAAACGGCAAGGTATCGGGATCGTTGGTCATCCAGGCCATTTCGGCCATCTGGGTATGGTTATCCAGCCCGGCATTGACCTTCGCCAGATAGGTATTCCACTCATAACTCTGGATATTGACCTTCAGTCCTACTGCTTTTAAATCAGCCTGAATGGCGGTGGCCATTGGCAGCGGATCCAGCATCCCCGATCCGCCTTCAGTGACATAAAAAGTCAGCGTTGCGCCTTCGGCACCGGCTTCTTTCAGGAGCTGGCGAGCCTTTTCTGCATCGTAAGGATAGGGTTGCACCGCTTTGTTGGCTGCCCAACTGAAAGCGGCAGGGATCGGGCCATCAGCCACGCTGGCTGAACCCTGCAACACGTTATCTACCAATGACTGTTTATTGATGGCGTAATTGACCGCCTGACGAACGCGGCGATCGTTAAAAGGCGGAACCTGAGTATTCAGCATCACGTACCAGACGTGAGGGCCGGTAGTTTCATACAGACGGAAGCGATTGCTTTTCTCAGCGAACAATTTCACCGTATCGGGTGGCACTTCCACCATCGCATCAATCCCGCCAGAGAGCATTTCCGCCACCCGCGTATTGCCGTCAGTTATCGGGCGGAAAACCACGTTGTTCACTGCTGGTTTACCTTCCCAGTAATCGGCATTCGCTTTGATTACCACTCTCTGGTTCGGTTGCCATTCGCTGAAGCTGAATGCCCCAGTGCCGACAGGATGCCGTCCAAAATCTTTGCCGTACTTTTTCACAGCGCTGGGCGACACGATCAGACCTGTCGGGGTTGCCAGATTAGAGAGCAGTGGGGCAAAAGGTTCGCTCAGATGAAAAACCAGCGTCTGCTCATCCGGTGTTTCTATCGATTTTATGGCGGAGAAAAAAAACGACAGGGGAAAAGGACCGGTGTTGTGCCAGGGATTCTTCTCATCCAACATGCGCTGGAAGGTGAACCTGGCGGCTTCAGCATTGAACGGCGTGCCATCCTGGAAACGGACGTGCTCACGGAGATGAAAGCGATAGGTCAGCCCATCCGGGGAAATGTCCCAACTCGTTGCCAGTGCCGGTTCGATATCCAGCTTACCTTCGCCGTTACGCACCAAACCGTCATAAACATTGACCAGGATCCTCGAGTCATTCGCCGCCGTCGCCACTTGAGGGTCCAGAGACTGAGGTTCAGCAACCTGGCCTATCAACAGCGCATCTGCCGGGGTTTTGGCCTGCAAGGGGGCCAGCCATATCAGGCTGAGCAGCAGTGAAACAGGCAGCCATTTTCTGCTTACTAGATTTCCGGTTATCGCACTCAGCATCACGGCCTCTTCAGCAACAGGTGAAAGAATAAGCGTTGTCCTGCTTTTTATTTATGCGTATAAATAAACAACATTGCAATAATTTATGCATATAAATTAGATCTGACCGCGAGGAACCGGATGACTTTTTCAATCGTCGCACGTGATCCCCTGACCGGGGCACTGGGCGTGGCAACGGCTACTGCAGGGCCTGCCGTTGGGGCGTTGGTTGTTCATGGCGAGGCGCAAGTAGGGGCAATAGCGACCCAGGCCATGACCAATCCGCTTTATGGTATTCGGGGGTTAGCCCTTCTCCGTTCAGGCAAGGGCGCAGCGCAAGTTATGCACATTCTGCTGAATGAAGATCATGAGGCTGCGCGCAGGCAGGTGATGATTGTCGATCGTCTTGGAGGAAAAGCGCACTGGACCGGTGCAGACTGTGGCGAATTTGCCGCCAGCCTGGCATTTAAGGAGTGTACGGTAGGGGGAAATTTGCTGACAGGAGCCGAAACGCTCCAGAGGATGATGACGTGTTATCAGCAACAGGCGGCATTACCCTTCGCCGACAGGCTACTGGCGGCAATGTCTGCCGGAGCAGCAGCAGGCGGTGACCGTCGTGGTCTGAAATCTGCAGCACTGAAAATCTGGCATGACCGCGAATACGCCACCACCGATCTGCGTGCTGACTGGAGCCAGGCCCCACTGGAAGATCTGGCAGGCATCCTGCAACAAACCCGCCAATCTCCCCATGCCGATTTCTTTGCCGCATTGCCCAAAGGCAAACCGGGCGGCTGAGAATGGGCTGATAAGCTGTTGCCACCCTGGGTGCCAACCTTTGCACCTTGAGTCTGGTTTTATTGCGGGGCAAATTAAGCGATCGGGCTGAAAAACTTTACCCCCGCCGCACGGGTAATCTCCGTTAAGCTTTTCAGCGTAGGGTTGCCATTTTCGGACAGTGTCTTATAGAGCTGCTCGCGGGAAAGACCCGATTTAGCCGAAATCACGCCGATTCCACCGCTGGCATCGACAACATGACGAAGGGCAGTGAGGAACGCACCAACGCCTCCTTCTTCGTAGATCTCTTCAAGGGCAGTTTGCAGATACAGCTGCGCGTAGCCTGGCGTGGTACGGATCTCTTCAATCAACGCGGCTTCATGATCGACGGACTTAGCGAATTTTTTCATCAGTTTCACCTTGAACGGTAATCTTCCCAGTATTTAATGGCCAATGTGATGTCAGCGTCCTGGTTTTTTTATCGCCACCCATCAGCAGTATCATCACTTCCTTTTGCTCAACGGCATAGTACAGACGGATGCCTGGCCCGTGGTCGAGGCGTATTGCCCAGACCCCATTACGCTCAAATTTATGATCGCCAAAGTTGCCTTCGATCACCCGGTTGAGCCTCATACTAATCCTTGTTCTTGTCTTAAGATCTCTTAACCCTTTGATCCATTCTGTGTAGGGAACGTTGCCCTGTTCATCCTGATATCGACTGAGCGTATATTTCGTCATCTGGCATTATCCTTAACGCAGTGAGGTGTATTTTATAAAATACAAAATAACCAGCATCTTCTTGCGACTTTGTGAAGATGAGGACTATTTTTAGCAGAAATATTCAGCAGGAGGGGGAGGGCGGAAAGGATACTGCGAGGCGCCTCGACAGGT
>NZ_JBAVTT010000062.1:0-2185 GCF_049696395.1 Erwinia sp. | reverse complement strand
GGCAATCACCCGCTGCCACTGACGGCAATCCAGCGTATCGCCTTCTGCGGTAATAATCAGGCTGGCGATGGCGTCCTTACTGACCAGGCCTTTCTGCGGCCCCATGCTCTGCCAGTTTCCGACCAGGTTTGCCGGGGGGGGCGTTTTTACTGCGCCCTGATAGTTTGGTATATCCGCACAGCCTGCCAGCGTGACGGCGGCTAAGGTCGTTATCATCCACTTTTTCATGTTCAGTTCCAGATTCTGCAGTCAGGCGCTACGGTATAATTTCTCCTTATTCACCGCAACAATTACCGCAACAAATACGGCAAACGCCGACATTGCGCCGTCGTCTGGCGTTTCACCCCAGCCCACAGCCGTGTAAACTAACGCGCATTACTGACTGCAGGATTTTTTATGAAGAGTATTGAAGAGTATTACGCGGCTGCGCGCGTTCTTTTTCTTGAGGCACATCCGGAAATCAAAACCGGCATTGCCCAGTTAACCGAAGAAGAGGCCGCCAAACTGGGCATGACCCTGCCTCAGTTACAAAACATGCAAACCGATCGGGCCTATGCCGCGTTCACCCGTGAGAAAAAGCTCGACGGTATGCTGTTTGCTATTCAGCTAGCCGAGCCCGATAAGGCCGTTGCTGCTGATGCCATTGAAACTTATCTGCGTCAACATGCCACCGCGCTGGGAATGAGCTGGGAAGAGTTCTGCATCAAGAACGAGCTTTAATGCCCTTTGACTGGCCTGTAACCGGGCCAGTTATTCCAATGACCTGAAATTCCGCCCCCCCGCTTTTCTCCCTTTTCTGTTGCTAAGAATGCTCCCAAATCGAAAAGGGCAGCAGATTATCGTTCGAATATAGCCGACTATTGCGATATATATGCTAACGATTGCCCTTAACCTGTCAGCTATGTGGTTCACACCAGTGACACCTGGTAGTGATTGAAAATAAGCAGCCGTAGCGATATTCTGAGCGGCACACCAGCCGAATTAAGAACATTCTTAAACCATTGCTTTACTGCGAGGGGATGTCAGTGTTACGCACTTTTTGTCATCAGAAATGTGCACCCTGGCACCGGTCGTAGTTGGACATTAAACGGAAGTTACCGCGCAGCATGCTTCGCCGGTTTCCGGTAAGAATCTTGAGCCCTAAAATGCAAATAAATAAATATAAGTTTGACCAGGTTATATTATTATTTTTTCTCGCATTATGTTTAGCGACGCTGGGCCTGCATTGCCGCAGCTATACTGCCCTTTCTCTGTTCTGGCCTTGTAATGCCCTGCTGCTCGGCGTGCTGATTCGTTTTCCCCGTTTTGATACGTTTTCCAGCCTGCCCGTCATGTTTGTGGGTATGGCGGCTGCCGATCTGCTGTATGGCACGCCCGTCATTGTTTCCCTTGGAATGGATGCGGCAAATATCGCCTTTATTGCGGTAGGTCGAATTGTGCTGCTTTCACCTTATTTAACCCGTCCCTATCCCCGAAGACTCCAGGCCTTGATCCGTGTCTTCCCGGCATCGATTATTGCAGCCGCCGTCTGTGCCGCTATGGGTTCGTTGGCCGGTCAACGCTATTTCCACGACGACCTGGTGCAAGGGTGGGTTTCGTGGTTCTGCGAACAGGTTTCCACTTCGATTCTGATACTGCCTTTAGTGATCACCTTCCCACGCCGTGATGAGCTGGATCAGCTGATCAGCGATCTGCGTGAAAGTCATCTGATGCCTTTAATAATGCTACTGGTCTCCAGCGTCTTTGGTATTTATGTTGGCGGCGGCGGCAGTCTGATCTTCCCTCTTCCCGCCCTGATGTGGTGTGCTGTCAGCTATCCGATCTTTGCTACCTGCCTGATAACGCTGTTAACCGGCATTACAGAGATCACCCTGGTCGCCAGCAAAGTCCTGAACATTCAGGGCTCCGATGACTTCTTCCTCATCGACAGTCTGGCTGCCGCCAGGTTGGGTGTGGCAGCGATGACTATCAGTCCGTTGATTGTGGCTTTAAGCACCACAGCCAATAAAAAGCTGGTTGCCCGCATTACAAGACGTGCTGATTACGATTTCCTCACCGGCGCGTTGACCCGCAGCGGCCTGTCTTCCCAACTGAATGCGCTGATGGCCCGCAAGAATAAGTCGGGCGGATTTTATGGTGCGGCCTTTGTGGTGGATATCGATCGGTTTAAAAACATCAATGATAC
>NZ_JBAVTT010000061.1:0-84601 GCF_049696395.1 Erwinia sp. | reverse complement strand
ATCGGCACTGTCGTCGCCGGGGCAACTTTCCGCTAAGGCCAGCAAACGCTCGCGCATCAGGGTCAGTTCCTGGATATGTGACTCAATTTCCGCCACTTTTTGCAGGGTTCTGGCCTTCACATCGGCGCTGTGACGTTGAGGGTTATTGAACAGCGTCACCATCTCGCCACACTCTTCCAGATTAAAGCCCACCTGCCGGGCCTGTCGCAGCAGCGTCAGCTCTTCAAGGTGTTTAGCGGTATAGCTGCGGTAGCCGTTTTCGCTGCGCAGTGGCGCAGTTACCAGACCTTTCTCTTCATAAAATCGAATCGCCTTGCTGGTCAGCCCGGTTTTTTTTGCCACATCGCTGATATTCATCTTCTCCCCCTTGACCTTCCCCTTGATGGAAGGTTTAACCTTCATTACTACTGTAAAACCCCATTGGGGTCAAACCGGATAACCAGGAGCTTACACTATGTCACAGACCACTATTTTGGCGCTGGAGGGCTTAACCTGCGGCCACTGTGTGAAAAGAGTCAAAGAGACGCTGGAGCAACGTGCAGACGTTGAACAGGCAGAAGTGTCCCTCACTGAAGCCCGTATCAGCAGCAGCGCTGAAGCCAGCGAGCTGATCGCCGCGGTAGAACAGGCCGGTTATCATGCCAGCCTGGCGCAGGATGCCAACTTCCCAAAGGCTGAACCGCTGACAGAATCAGGAACCCAGCCGGAAGCGCTGACAGCGGACTCTCATCAGCTTCCGGCAAAACAGGCTGATAAGGTCGCCAATGTTGAGGCCGTTCAGCCTGCAGAAACGAGGGTAAGCGCTGAGCCACTGACGGCCTCAGAAGCGCCCTCAGCAGAGAGTTTTCACCTGCTGATTGATGGCATGAGTTGTGCCAGCTGCGTCAGCCGGGTGCAGACTGCGCTGCAACAGGTAACAGGTGTAAGTCAGGCGCGAGTTAATCTTGCCGAGCGCAGCGCGCTGGTGATGGGTGATGCTGCGCCAGCTGCGCTGATCGATGCGGTGAAAAATGCCGGTTATGCGGCAGAAATCATTGAGGATGAGGGTGAGCGTCGTGAGAAACAGCAGCAAACTGCCCGCCAGGCCGTGCGCCGTTTTCGCTGGCAGGCCGCCCTCGCCCTGACCTTAGGCATTCCATTGATGCTGTGGGGCATGGTCGGCGACAATATGATGCTGACCGACAGCAATCGCAGCGGCTGGCTTGCCGTTGGAATAGTCACTTTGCTGGTGATGATTTTGGCCGGTGGCCATTTTTACCGCAGCGCCTGGCGCAGTCTTATGAAAGGCACCGCGACCATGGATACGCTGGTCGCGCTGGGCACCGCAGCAGCCTGGCTCTATTCGATTTCAGTCAATCTGTGGCCTGATTTTTTCCCTCATGAGGCCCGTCATCTCTATTACGAAGCCAGCGCGATGATTATCGGGCTGATCAATCTTGGCCATATGCTGGAGCAACGCGCCCGCCAGCGTTCCTCAAAAGCGCTGGAAAAATTGCTGGATCTGACGCCGCCAACGGCCAGAGTCGTCACCGAATCCGGCGAAAAAGTGCTGCCGTTAAGTGAAGTGCAGGCCGGTATGACTCTGCGCCTGACCACTGGCGACCGTGTGCCGGTAGATGGCAGGCTGACGCAGGGTGAAGCCTGGCTGGATGAAGCGATGCTGACCGGCGAAGCCATGCCTCAGCAGAAAGTGACAGGCGATGAGATTCACGCAGGTACAGTGATGCAGGACGGCAGCGTACTGTTTGAGGCCAGCGCAGTAGGCAAGAACACCACCCTCTCGCGAATTATAAATAGCGTGCGCCAGGCCCAGAGCAGCAAACCAGAGATCGGTAAGCTGGCTGACCGCATCTCGGCGGTATTTGTGCCTGCGGTGGTAGCGATTGCCTTGATCAGCGCCGCCATCTGGTACTTTGCAGGCCCGGCACCTCAGGTGGTTTACACGCTGGTGATTGCCACTACCGTTCTGATTATCGCCTGTCCGTGCGCCCTGGGTCTGGCAACGCCGATGTCGATTATTGCCGGTGTAGGCCGTGCTGCCGAATTTGGCGTACTGGTGCGCGATGCCGATGCACTGCAACGCGCCAGTACCCTTTCCACGCTGGTGTTTGATAAAACAGGCACGCTGACTGAAGGTGCTCCGCGCGTGGTGGACATCATGGTGTTTAACGGTGCCGATGAGCAGCAGGTCATCAGCTGGGCAGCCGCTCTTGAGCAGGGCTCGTCACATCCGCTGGCCCGCGCGCTTGTTGCAAAAGCGGGTGATCAAACGCTGCCTGCCATTGAACAATTCCGCACCCTTCCGGGTAAAGGTGTCAGCGGAAAGCTCACCAGCATCGAACTGTTGCTGGGTAACGCCGCGCTAATGACGGAGCAACAAATCGCCACGGAGAATCTGCAGGAGCAGATAAATAGCCAGGCCGCCAAAGGGATTACTCCGGTGCTGTTAGCCGCTGACGGCAAGGTTGTCGCTTTGTTCTCTGTACGCGATCCGCTGCGCAAAGAGAGCGTATCGGCCCTTAAACGCCTGCGTGAACGCGGCTATCAACTGGTGATGTTGACCGGCGATAACGACATTACCGCTCAGGCTATCGCTAAAGAAGCGGGACTGGATAAAGTCATTGCAGGGGTGTTACCGGAAGGCAAAGCTGACGCTATTCGTACTTTGCAGCAGCAGGGCCAGCTTGTGGCGATGATTGGCGATGGCATCAACGATGCGCCTGCTTTAGCTCAGGCGGATGTGGGGATTGCGATGGGCAGCGGCAGCGATGTGGCTATCGAAACGGCAGGCATTACCCTGATGCGCCACGACCTGAACGCGGTAGTCGATGCGTTGGCTATCGCCAAAGCCACACTGCGCAATATGAAGCAGAATCTGCTGGGGGCTTTTGTCTACAACGCCCTCGGGATCCCGATTGCTGCAGGTGTGCTGTATCCCCTGACCGGCACCCTACTGAGCCCGGTAGTTGCCGGGGCCGCAATGGCCTTATCCTCTATCACCGTGGTCAGTAATGCCAACCGGCTGATCCGCTATCAGCCCCCGACGGAATAACGGATTTTTCGCAGACGAAAGCCCCGTTTTTTACCTGTTACTCAGCCAGTTAAAGCGTTAGCATGGCTGGCTAACTGACAAGGCGGAAAGTATGGGAAAACTAATGCGTAAGGCGGCATCCCTCTGGCGAGTACTGTCGCCAGTGCGTTACGCCTACCCGGCACAGGATGTCACCACAGGTCAAAGTCAGCTGCATCTGGTAGGCAGTATTCATATGGGCACCCAAAATATGATGCCCCTGCCCGCGGCGCTTCAGGCACAGCTGGAGCGTGCGGATGCGCTGATTGTAGAAGCTGACATTACCGGCAGCGCCTCCCCCTTCAGTGAAAGCGAAACCTGCCTGCCGCTGGCAGAACGGTTGACGTCAGAAGAACTTGCCCGCCTGCATCGCCTTTGTGAAGAAGTGGCCATCAGCCCTGAAGCTATCGACACGCTGCCGGCCTGGCAGGTGGCGCTGATGCTCCAGGCGCAGCAGGCTCAGCGCCTGGGTTTACGGGCTGATTACGGCATCGATTTCCAGCTGCTGAAAGCGGCAAGAGCCCTACAAAAACCGGTTATTGAGCTGGAAGGCCCGGAAACTCAACTGGCGCTGCTGAGAGCCCTGCCGGATAACGGCCTGACGCTGCTGCAAGACACCCTGATCCACTGGCACACCAATGCCCGGCTGCTGCAAACCATGATCAGCTGGTGGCTGGAAAATCCGCCGGGCCAGAAGCAGGCCGCGCTGCCCAGCACCTTTAACAGTGCGCTGAACGATGTTCTGATGCTGCAGAGGAACCAGCGTTGGGTGCAAACATTACGGGATTTGCCGAAGGGCAGGTACGTGGTAGCGGTTGGCGCGCTGCACCTTTATGGCGAAGGCAATCTGCCTGATTTGCTTAAGAGCAGATAAAAAAAAGGCCAATATTGCTATCGGCCCGTCAAAGAGGAATTTTTTTATGATTTTAGTTATCCACCAGCAATCAGGTTGCTGACGGGGGGCAGATTGTCGCTCAAAGCCTGGAATTTCGCCACTATTATTGTTGATTAACGGTCCAGCCAGACGCAGACAGAAGGACGTGAAGTATGACACCCGCAGTAAAACTTCTCGAAAAACAAAAGGTCAGCTTTCAGCTGCATGCCTACGAGCATGACAGCAATGACACCCATTTTGGTGACGAAGCGGTGCGTAAACTCAATCAAAATGCGGAACAGGTGTATAAAACCCTGCTGGTTGCGTTGAACGGCGATGGCAAAACGCTGGCGGTTGCCGTTACGCCAGTTGCCAGCCAGCTGGATCTAAAAAACGTGGCGAAAGCGCTGGGAGCGAAAAAGGTCGAAATGGCCGATCCGCAGATTGCTCAACGCATTACCGGTTATCTGCTGGGCGGTATCAGCCCGCTGGGGCAGAAGAAACGTCTGCCGACGGTAGTCGATAGCCAGGCACAGCACTTCCCGACGATTTTTGTCTCCGGCGGTAAGCGAGGGTTAGAGATTGAACTCGCTCCTCAGGATCTGGCTCACCTGCTGAGTGCAAAGTTCGCCGATATCGCCAAACGCGAGTGACGGGCTGTTAATCAGAGGTCTGGGCCAGCAGTTGGTCAATCATCCATTGCCCAGCAGGGCCGGGAGGCGAACGGCGTGACCAGACCACATCCACCGAGATTTTTTGCGGCCAGCCGGTGACAGGCACTTCGCATAATACCTGATGGCCAAACTGCTCCACCAACCAACGCGGCAGAATACTCCAGCCAAATCCCTGCTCAGCCATCTCCAGCAGCAGCAGATACGAAGGCGCAGACCAAATCCCCTTCCCCCCTTGATAACGTTCGTTTTCAACCCAAGTATTCAGGCACAGCTGGCGCACGTTTTTCAGCTCAGCTTCTGTGACCGTTGGCTTCGTCACCAGCGGATGATCCTGATGCAGGTAGATCGCCATCTGCGCTTCAACCTGCAAGCGAGAAGTGGCGATCTCTTGCGGGTAATCGGGCTGAACGCGGATCACGCCTATATGGGCCCTGCCTGCCTGCAGCAGGTCGATCACGTCAGCATCCTCGGCAATCATGCACTCAAACTCAATGTCCGGATAACGGGCATCAAAGCGTTTGAGCAGGGATTCGTGGTAGTCCGCCTGCCAGAAGTCCGATATCGCCAGACTCAGGCAAGGTTCGACCTCGCCCGCCAGCCGCACGGCCAGTTCATCTAGCTGCGCGCTGGCATTGAGGATCTCTCTGACCTGCGCCAGCGCCCGCCGTCCATTTTCCGTCAACACCGGAGAACGGGCATCGCGGCTGAACAGTGAAAACCCCAAATCGGTTTCCAGATTCGCTACGGCGGTGCTGATGGTCGACTGGCTTTTGCGCAACGCCCGCGCCGCAGCAGAAAACGAGCCACTTTCTACTGTCTGCACAAAGGCTTGCAAGGATTCCGGTGAATAACGCATAGAAGTATCGATTTTCTAGATAGGTAGTCATTTTATCTTAGCAAAGAAAACGGGGAAAATAGCGTCCGGTATCAACTAAGGAGCATTTATGCGTACCAGAACACTGAAAGAACGTTTTTATCATGCCGCAGGCTTTGAGGTGCTGGCGATCCTGCTGGTGTCCCCTCTTGCCGCCTGGATCATGGAGAAGCCGCTGTTTCAGATGGGTGCGTTAGCCATCATGCTGTCCACCGTGGCAATGGGCTGGAACATCATTTATAACGCCGGTTTTGACCGACTGGTGCCGCCAACTAAGAAGCGCGGACTGCTGCTGCGCGTCCTTCATGCGTTAGGCTTTGAGGGGGGCTTTATCGGAATAGGGTTGCCGATCGCGGCCTGGATGCTGGGGAGTGGTCTCTGGCAGGCATTCCTGCTGGAAGTCTCTTTCTTCCTGTTCTTCCTGCCGTATACCGTGGTTTATAACTGGATTTACGACACTCTACGCGCCAGACTGATTCAGCGCAGGCAATGTCAGGTTTGACCTGCAGAGCGATAAAAAACGGCACCGCTATTCAGGGGTGCCGTTTTTTTTGCCTAGCGCTGAGCGGTTTCTATTTTAAATAACTTCCATACCCTCGGCAGCAGAGGTTGATCCTCTTCGGGCTTTTTCACTTCAGGCGCTTCTTTCTGATAGACGATCTCGCCTTTCGGCGCGAAAGCCTCAGCATCAAGCGGGGAATGGTTCTGGATGTACTGTTTCAATACTTCCGCATCGACAAAGCCAGTATTCACGTAGCTGGGTAACTGATTCACCGGCGGATAGCCATCGCCACCGGTTGCATTGAAGCTCAGCGTGGCCATGCGATACATTTTATCCGCCTGCAACGGCTCGCCTTTGATTTTAATGTCGCTGACACCGGTGCCATAAGCCACCAGGCTGACGTTAGCAAACTGCGCGTAGGCGCCAGAATCCACCTGCTTGTTCGCCACTACCGCGAGGTATTTCTCAACGTCGCTGCCTTTCATCTCGACATAGGTCAACGTGTTGCCAAACGGCTGAACCTTCAGCACGTCTTTGTAGGTAATGGTGCCGGACTCAATCGAATCACGCACGCCGCCGCCGCTCATCACGGCAAAGTCAGCTTTGGTACGCTCCATCTGCGAAGCCAGGATCACTCTGGCAAGGTTAGTCTGGACAAAACGCACCTTGCTGCGGTCGCCTTCAAGATGCCCGTTCACGCTGCCGATTTTTACGCCCAGTTGCGCCTCGCCTTTTTTCTGGAAAGGCGTCAGTAACTTCATCATCGCCGGGTTTTTCGCAATCTCCTGGGTGTAGTTAATCCAGCTGACGCTGCCGTCGGCATTGGTCACTTTATGGCGCAGGTTGATCGGCACCAGTTCGTAATGTTCCAGAGTCAGTTTGCCGTTCAGGAAGGTGAAGTCGGCACGGCCAATATACTTGCCCCACTCATGCGCCTGCACGATCCAGGTGCCATTTTGCTGATCAGGTATACAAGGTGTGCCCGGCACGTAATCCTTCTGGCTGACGTTCTCTTTCGCCATACAGACCGGATCCTGCGAATGGCCGCCGACAATCATATTCAGATAGCCCGCAGGCAGTTCACGCGCCATTTCCACATCGCCTGGCGCGTTAGAGCCGTGGTTACCGTTGTCGTAATGGCCCATATGCGTAGCCGCGATGATCACATCCGGCTTCTCATTCTTTCTCAGCCCTTCGATAACTTCTTTGGCTTCGGTCGCTGGTTTATGGAACGCCATATCGGTGAAGTATTCCGGATTGCCAATTTTAGCGGTGTCGTCCGTAGTCAGACCGATTACCGCTATTTTCAGGCCCATACGGTTAAATAACGCGTAAGGCTGGAACAGCCGTTTACCGGTGCTTTTCTGATAGATATTGGCCGAGAGCAGCGGGAACTTCGCCCATTTCTGCTGCTGGCGAAGCACCGACAACGGGTTATCGAATTCATGGTTGCCAATCGCCATCGCGTCATAGCCCACCAGATTCATCCCGCGAAAATCAGGCTCGGCATCCTGTAAGTCGGATTCCGGTACGCCGGTGTTGATATCTCCTCCAGAGAGGATCAACACCTGTCCGCCGTGCGCCTGCACATCATAACGAATTTGATCCATCATGGTTTTCTGCGCGGCAAGCCCATACTCATCGTGCTCGTTCGGCCAGAAGTGTCCATGATGATCGTTGGTGTGTAAGACGGTGAATTTATACACCCGGTCTTTGACGTAAGCCTGCGCCACCAGCGGCAGGCTCAGCATCAGTAATGTCAGGGCAGGCACCAGCCTTTTTTTCAATGAAAGCACAACGAATCTCCTTGTTATGAACCGGTCACGCGGTTTTGTGTAAACTGAATGTCAAAATTTACGGCTGTTATGTCATTTTTTTGTGACTATCTGTCGATTATGTCGCAGGATAACGGAGCGCGATACTGAGTAGTCTCACCGATCCTCCAACGCTCTGAACGAACAGGTTTTCTAATGGCAAGCCAACAAGTCCTCCCTTCATCTTCTGCCCCAGCCAAAACGTCCTTTGGCATACTGGGCGCCATCAGCGTGGCCCATCTGCTGAATGATATGATCCAGTCGCTGATCCTGGCGATCTACCCGCTATTACAAACGGAGTTTACCCTCAGCTTTGTGCAGGTAGGCCTAATCACACTGACCTTCCAGGTGACCGCTTCCCTGCTGCAGCCGATTATCGGTTACTACACCGATAAACATCCGCAGCCCTGGTCGCTGCCGATTGGCATGGGCTTTACCCTGGGCGGCCTGATCCTGCTGGCACTGGCAACGAACTTTCCCACAATTCTGCTTGCCGCGGCACTTGTTGGTACTGGCTCCTCGGTATTCCATCCCGAATCTTCCCGCGTGGCGCGTATGGCTTCCGGCGGTCGGCATGGCCTGGCACAATCCCTGTTCCAGGTAGGCGGCAACTTTGGCAGTTCGCTCGGCCCTTTACTGGCAGCGCTGATCATCGCCCCCTACGGCAGAGGCAATGTTGCCTGGTTCACCCTGGCTGCGCTGCTGGCGATGGTGGTGCTGCTACAAATCAGCCGCTGGTATCAGGCTCAGCATCGGGTAGCAAAAAGTAAGGCGATGCCAAAAGAAGTGACAACCTTACCACGCAAGAAAGTGGCCTTCGCTATCTCAATCTTGTTGGTGCTGATCTTCTCTAAATACTTTTACCTCACCAGCCTGAGCAGCTATTACACCTTCTACCTGATGCAGAAATTTGGCCTCTCGGTGCAGAATGCCCAGTTCCACCTGTTTGCCTTTTTATTTGCCGTTGCCGCCGGAACCGTCATTGGCGGGCCAATTGGTGACAAAGTTGGCCGTAAGCGAGTGATCTGGGTGTCGATTTTAGGCGTTGCCCCGTTCACCCTGCTGCTTCCTCATGTTTCGTTAGCGTGGACCGGCGTGCTGTCAGCCATTATCGGTTTTGTGCTCGCTTCTGCCTTCTCTGCGATTCTGGTCTATGCCCAGGAGCTAATGCCAGGCCGGATTGGCATGGTTTCAGGCCTGTTCTTCGGCTTCGCCTTTGGCATGGGCGGGCTGGGCGCAGCAGTGCTCGGCGTGGTGGCCGACCGCAGCAGTATCGATACTGTCTATCAAATCTGTGCTTACCTGCCACTTCTCGGCATTCTGACCATATTCCTGCCTGATAACAGGGCTAAATAACCCTTCCCGGCGCAGATAATTGCGATCCGCGCCGCTTAATTTCTGCAACAAATCAAGCCTCCTTCCCGATAAGTCACACAAATCACACTTCTGTGCCATACCGGCTAATTAATTGCAGTTTTTTGCCGTTTTAACGCTTTATATCAGGCAGCGTGATCGATTATGTTATAGGCTTAAAATTACAACCGGACACATTTTCACACAAAGGAGAGAGGCATGCACCACACCACACCGCTTATCACCACCATTGTGGGAGGGCTCGTACTCGCCTTCCTCTTTGGCATGCTGGCTAACCGCCTGCGCATCTCTCCTCTGGTCGGCTATCTGTTAGCAGGTGTGCTGGCTGGCCCTTTCACCCCGGGCTTTGTTGCCGATACCAACCTGGCACCAGAGCTGGCTGAACTGGGCGTTATCCTGCTGATGTTTGGGGTTGGCCTGCATTTCTCAATGAAGGATTTGATGGCGGTAAAGGCCATTGCCATTCCCGGCGCGATTGCACAGATTGCCGTAGCAACGCTGCTGGGAATGGGGCTTTCCTGGGCGATGGGCTGGCCGTGGTTGACCGGCCTGGTGTTCGGTCTTTGTCTTTCAACGGCCAGTACCGTGGTGCTGCTGCGCGCGTTGGAAGAACGCCAGTTAATTGACAGCCAGCGTGGGCAAATCGCCATTGGCTGGCTGATTGTAGAAGATTTAGTGATGGTGCTGGCGCTGGTGCTGCTACCCGCCATTGCCGGAATGTTTGAAGAAGGTAACGCCAGCATCAGCATGGTGTTGTTAGACCTGCTGATCACCATCGGTAAAGTGGTGGCCTTTATGGTGCTGATGATGGTGGTGGGCCGTCGTGTGGTGCCGTGGATCCTCGCCCGCAGCGCGGCAACAGGTTCCCGCGAGCTGTTTACCCTTGCGGTACTCGCTTTGGCGCTGGGGATTGCCTTAGGTGCCGTGGAATTCTTTGATGTCTCCTTTGCGTTGGGGGCCTTCTTCGCTGGCATGGTGCTGAATGAATCTGAGCTCAGCCACCGTGCAGCCCATGACACGCTGCCATTGCGTGATGCATTTGCCGTGCTGTTCTTTGTCTCCGTCGGGATGTTGTTTGACCCGATGATCCTGCTTAAAGAGCCGCTGGCGGTGCTTGGCGTGCTGGCAATTATTGTGCTGGGGAAATCCGTCGCGGCTTTGGTGCTGGTGAGGATGTTTGGCCATTCGCGCCGGACAGCCTTAACGATTTCCGTCAGCCTTGCCCAGATCGGTGAGTTCGCCTTTATCCTTGCCGGACTGGGGATCTCTCTTAACCTGCTGACTGAAGAGGGCCGGAATCTGGTGCTGGCAGGCGCAATCCTGTCAATCATGCTTAATCCAATCCTCTTTACCCTGTTGCAGGGATACCTCAATAAAGCCGAAACACTGGACGATCAGATCCTGGAAGAAGCCAGTGAGGAAGAGAAGCAGATCCCGGTCGATCTCTGTGACCACGCTATCGTGGTCGGTTTTGGCCGCGTGGGCAGCCTGCTGGGCAAAAAGTTGATTGAGGAAGGCGTGCCGATGGTGGTAGTTGAAAACAGTCGCCCAAGAGTTGAAGCGCTGAGAGCGCAAGGGATCAGCGCTGTGCTGGGCAATGCTGCGCGGACTGACACCATGGAACTGGCGCGACTGGACTGCGCACGCTGGCTGTTGCTGACCATTCCAAACGGTTATGAAGCGGGAGAGGTTGTGACGGCAGCACGCGAGAAGCGACCTAATATCGAGATCATTGCCCGCGCGCATTACGACGATGAGGTGAACTACATTCTCGAGCGTGGAGCCGATCAGGTGGTGATGGGAGAGCGGGAAATTGCCAACAGTATGCATACGTTGATGCACACGAATTTGAGCGAGTTACCAAGAGAATGCCCGGTCTGAAGTGCCTCCCCGCCGGGCTGATATTCGCTGGCGGGGAACACAGTTACCTTTCCCAGTAAGACTCTTCCAGGCTGTCTTCACGCTCTGGTAAACCGCGAGAAAGACGGGGGGAATGCTGATTAAGCACCTGATAACTGACGCGGTTGGCATATTTACACACCTGCGCCAGTGAAGAGTAAGTCAGGTAGCTTCGAGCATGTTTACTGGAGTTAGGAACATTGAGGCGGTGATAATTATTGGCGGTGATATCGTGTAGCATCGCCGCCAGCGCACCGTCCCCTGCTCCATTGGTGTTCATGATCTTCTCCGGCCCGCCCATATAAGGCGCAATGTGCGAGAAAATCTTTAACGGCTGCTCACAGTCCTGATGGCGCATTGCGCGGCTGAACTCGTACTGGTTAAACTCCGGGATCGTCCCCGGCAGTAAAGGATGCTGCGTAACACGTTTCCCCTCTTCTTCCGTGAACCCGGCCATAAACAAGCCGTTCGGGCCCGCCGTACACAGCACCAAATCAACCCAATCCAGCGCCATATTCGAGGCCATCAAGGGATCGTTCAACCCGGTCAGCGCTTCCGCTTCGTCTTCATTCATCGCCAGTATTGACACGTGTTCACGCAGGAATTGCTGCCAGAAAGCCGGATTGTCGCCAATCACATATTTCGTGCCAAGCGTCAGCACCACCGGAACGTTATGCTTTTTGGCAAAGCCAATCGCTTCCATGGTCGCTTCAGGCATCGGTTCACCGGGCGCACAGCGGACTAAATACGACGTTAAAACCAGCGCAGAAGCTCCGGCAATCACTTCTTCCGGGATGCTCTCTTTCTTCAGCTGATTCATCAGGCCAGGGCTGATGGCAAAGGTACGTTCGCCATTTTCCCCGATTAACGTAAAGCAGCGGCCAATTGCGCCCTCTACGCCCTGCAGATAGTTGAGATCGGTGCGGCTGGAGGTGTTGCAAAGATAGCGGTAGGCATAGCTGCCAATCTGCACATTGCTGCACATCACGCCCAGCAAAACTGAGCGATCGTCTGCCAGCACCGAATAGTTGTGTAATGTGTTGCCGATGGTGCCACCCGCAAACTGATGGGTGATCAGGTTTTCCCGGTTTAGCTCTTCATACAGCGCTTCCGCCACGTCATCGGCTATCACCAGCGAGTGCCCACTGCTCAGGCCATAACGCTTTACAAAGTCATCATCCACTTTGGCTTCAATATCGACCAGCGTCTGATCGATCCCGACGATCCAGCTGCCCGTGACCTCCTGCTCAGGTTGAGCCTGCTGCAACAAAGGATCGCGCGCGCTGACCGGGAAGTAGTGTTTAGATTTACGCTTACCGGGAAATTTCATTCGGCTATCTCCGCCCGTTGACCAGCTCAACCATCATATCGATGTGCAATTCATCATCGTTCAGGGCAGGAATATATTCAAATTTGCTGCCGCCAGCATGCATAAAGAACTCGCGGTTTTCCTCACTGATCTCTTCCAGCGTCTCCAGGCAGTCTGATGAGAAGCCCGGACTCATAATCTGCACATGTTTGATGCCTTTCGCCGGGAGTGACTTCATCGTCTCATCGGTGTACGGCATCAGCCAGGGCTCACGGCCAAAGCGGGACTGGAAAGTAAGCATCGCGTTCTGGCTGGTCAGGCCCAGAGAGGCCATCAGCGCATTGCCAGTGTCGTGGCAGCGTACAGGATAGTCATCGCCTTCATCGGCAAAGCGCTGAGGAATGCCATGGAAAGACATCACCAGCAGATCGGGTTTGCCATGGGTGGCGAAAGAGCGTTCAACCGAGGCTTTCAGCGCCGCAATGTAGGCCGGATGCTCGGCGTAGTCGCGGATAAACTCGACGGACGGCAGGCTGCGATAGCCAGCGAACACGCTGGTGATGCCATCCCAGACGGCAGCAACCGTTGAGCAGGAGAACTGCGGATAAAGAGGCAGCACGATCAGGCGATTCACCCCTTGCGCCATCAGACTGTCCAGCGCGGTTTTCAGGCTTGGGTTGCCGTAACTCATGCCCAGTTCCACTGGCATATCCAGACGGGCTGCCAGCGCATTACGCTGCCGCTTGCTGTAAACCATCAGCGGGGAACCTTCGTCCATCCATACCGAGGCATAAAGCTTAGAAACCCGCGGTGAGCGGAACGGCAGGATCACGCCGTTCAGGATCGGCCACCATAACCAACGCGGCGTATCAACCACTCGCGGGTCGCTGAGGAATTGTTTCAGGTAGCGTTTTACAGCAGGCGTGGTGGGCGCATCAGGTGTGCCTAAGTTCACCAACAGCACGCCGGGTTTATCTTGCCGCATTATTCTTCCTTATCTGGGCATCTTGGGTGATCAAAACGAGACTTATTCTAGCGGAAAATGGCGGGGGGAAAACCAATTGCTGTAGTAGGGGCCAGACAAGGTCTGGCCCCTGGACGTTAACCGAGGATTTTAGCCAGCTCAGCGCTGACTTCAGGCACTTTACGGGTGCCGTCGATTTTGTGATAAGCGGTGTTACCTTCTGCGGCTTCTTTGCTGTAGTAAGCAATCAGCGGTGCAGTCATCTGATGGTATTCCACCAGACGTTTACGCACGGTCTCTTCCTGATCGTCTTTACGTGTGGTCAGCTCTTCGCCGGTCACGTCATCTTTGCCTTCCACTTTAGGTGGATTGAAGTTGACGTGATACACGCGACCAGAAGGGGCATGGACGCGACGACCTACGATACGCTCAACAATCAGTTCGTCTGGTACAGCAAATTCCAGCACGTTATCGACTTTGATCCCCGCTTCCTTCATGGCATCAGCCTGAGGAATAGTCCGTGGGAAGCCGTCTAACAGGAAACCGTTACGGCAGTCTTCCTGAGCGATACGCTCTTTGACCAGCGCAATAACCAGATCGTCGGTGACCAGTTTGCCAGCATCCATGATTTCTTTGGCTTGTTTACCCAGTTCGCTGCCTGCTTTCACTGCTGCACGCAACATGTCGCCAGTGGAGATTTGCGGAATACCGTATTTCTCCATAATGAACTGAGCCTGAGTCCCCTTACCTGCACCCGGTGCACCGAGCAGAATAATACGCATTGCGTAAATCCCCTTGCGAATCGCTTAAATGATCTATTTATCCAAGCCTGGAACCATACCATTATGGCCCTTTATCCACAAGGAACGCAGCGTCTAACCTGCATCGGCATAACGGGCGTGCGCCACCTGACGACGGGCCCAGATAGTTTGGGAAATCACCGCAGTTACAATCACTGCGCCGCCAATAACCGCATGAATTGTCGGCATTTCACCCAGGAATAACGCCATCCACAACGGGGCCAGCGCGGTTTCCAGCAACAGGAAAAGACCGGCATTAGCGGGGGAAACGTAACGGGTTGATAACGTGATCAAACCCATAGCCAACGGCATGATCAGCGCCCCTTCGGCCAGCGACCAGCCATATTGCGCAAAAGTCAGCGTTTTCAGACTAGCACTCAGTTCCGGTCCCATCCAAAGTGCAATCAGAATTGACGCCAGTAATCCCCCTAATGATGGGAGTCCAACCGTGCCGCCTTTTACCCTTGAAGTGAAGATAAAGGCCAGCGCCATAGACACCGCCGTGGCAAGCGCATACACATTGGCGAGAGCATGATTGCCCGCTGCATGGCCAGACATCACGATGATCACCCCTACAATGCCCGCCAGCGCGGCGATCATCACGCTACGATCGCTTTTGATCTTAAAGAACAACCGGCAGATCAAAGCCGAGATAAACGGCGTTGAGGAGATAATCACCAGCACCGTCGCGACATTTCCCCGGTTCAACGCATTCACAAAGCAGGCTGAAGCGATGCAGAAAAACAGCGTTGATAACACATTATCTTTGGTTAACCAAGGCTGACCAAGAGTGCTGCGGCTTTTGCCCCACAACGCCCAAACCAGCAAACAGATCCCCCACATGAAAACGCCCCGAAGCGCGACAATCGTCCATGAGTCGGCAATGTTCATCATGCGGATAAAGACGGAATCGGTGCTGAGGATGATCCCCCCCAGAATGCCGATCATATTGCCGTTCAGCGGTTGAGTCTGTTTCATATTATGGCTGCTCCCAAAGATGAGTCAGATCCCGTTCAACCTGCCGGCTCATATCGACCGATTTTTTGCCATCTCCCCTTTCCCAGCAAGAGAGGCGCAGGGTTTGAGAATGGGCGAAGTAGCTCGCACCGGCGGCTTTGACCTGCTTTTGCAGCGCTTCGCTCAATGGCGGTACGTTGAAGCAGCTGAACGGCAGCCCCGGATGGCTAATTGAAGTGAAGTCCATCCCCGCAATATCCTTTAACGCGATCTTCATCACTTTTGCCACGTTATACGGCTGCCAGCTGGCACTGCGAATATTGCCGATCGCTTCTTCCAGCGGTTTAGCCGAAGCGGTGGACTCTTCAAACAGGCGCAATTCGCTGCGCATCAACGTACTGAAATGCTCCGGACGCAGAGCGATGATCGCCAGGCCGACCGTCAACGAAGCGTGTTTGTGCATCGGCGCAACAAAGATAGAGCTGTGCTCAATCAGCTCGCTGTGCAGGTTGGTAGCGAAACTGTGTGAGGCATCAACCACGCCCTTTCCTTTGCTGTCGCCCAGGCTGTTAACCACGCCAGTATAAGGATTGACGTGGGTAATGATTGGCACGTTGCCAGGCCCGGTAAACTGCGAGGCAGGATGATGGAACAGCTCGCTTACCGGCTGATAATGCGCGTGTTTAGCCAGGCAGAGCGTGGTCTCCTGCTTATGGAACAGGTGAGAAAGGATCACCAGTCCAACCCGTACTGACTGGACGAAGAAAATATCGTAATCCTGCAGTTTATACAGGCGGGAAAGCTCTTCCCTTAATTCATCTCTCTGCATACGTGCTCGCTTAAAAAATTGCTCGCCGTGAACCGTCTGTAACTGGGGAGATAAGGAGGATGCGTCCATTAGTTAATCAACTCTTGCTGATAAAGCAGTGGCATGACGTTATCGCGAAAGATCGAACCCACCGCGATTTCACAAGGCGGCCTGCGGTAATTGACCCAGGCAATTTCTTCAATTTCAGATCCAGCTCGAGGCTGACCGGCGATCTCTACGTGATAAACGTGGTTCTCAATGGCCGTTGCCTCAAACTCTGCCAGACCGTGAAACAGGCCAAAAGGCCGGAAAACTTTAACCTGTACACCCAGCTCTTCGTGCAGCTCTCGCTTCAGGCAGGCCAGATGGTCTTCCCCCGCCAGCGGTTTGCCGCCAGGAGAAATAAAAATGGAGGTACCGCGTTTGCGGGTCAGCAGCAATGACCGCTGCCAGATAATGATGGCCGCACATTTCACGATGATTTTCATATCAGGCTCCGAAAAAGGACGTAACCCGAAGGTTACGTCGCGTAAAGAAACCGTCTCAGGCTGCGGCACTGGTGGTTTTACCCGTCAAGTGAGTGGTCAGGGTTTCGCCCGACAGGAAACGCACAATGTTGAGGGCCAGCGGGGTTTTGTCTTTCAGATAAGCGAGGATCACTTCGTCACTCGGCGTGGAGAAGCTGTCAGCAAAGATACTGATGCCTTCCAGCGATTTGGTGGAAATCCCGAGCTGCAGCAGGCGATATTTCACATCGTCCGCTGACTGAGCGAATTCATAGATTGGCGACTGATAGTTGATATCAAATTGCGCCATCATCTCCATCAAAAACGACTTCGCTACCTGCCGCTGCTCCGGGAACTCCATCTGATAATGGGTGATGCCATCGTTAATTGTGTTGATATCGTTGCGGCGGCAAAAATCCACCAGATGCGCGTGGATAGCCAGTTTCTCCCCCAACAACACCAGATTTTTCCGGTACTTGAGAATGTCTTCTTCCAGATGCTCAATGGCGATCGAACGGAACGCGCCGCTGATATCCGCCACGGTGTGGTCAACGACCAACTCACCAAAGCGGTTTTTCAGTTCATCAACACGGTGAGATAAAATGCCACGATGCAGTGAACATCCACTGTTTCCTGACCAGAGATGCACAGGGATACCCTGTAACATCAGATAACACGCTGCCAGTGTGCTATCACGTCCACCGGTAAACATTACAAGCTGTGTTTTTACGGAATGCTGAGTAGTCATTTTCCTTTCCTTCACGTCGCTGTTGAATGTAATCGTGGGCTAATCCGGGAAGAGATGGCCGTCTCATAAGCAATAACTGAAAAATTACCGCTTCGCTTTCGGACAGACTTCCCTGTCTTCAGCATCAGAGTAGGTAAAACAGGCTGGACTTTAAAATGATATAAACAGACACTTGCTGTTAGTTTTTCTAACAGAGATCTCTCATGTCAGGACTTCCCTCACTGCGCGCCCTGCGCTATTTTCACCAGGCCGCACTGCATCAGAACTTCAGCCAGGCCGCCCAGTCGCTGAACGTGACGCACAGTGCAGTCAGTCACCAGATAAAACTGCTGGAGGAGTGGTTAGGGAAGCCGTTGTTTTTGCGGGCAAATGGACGGGTGCAGCTGACTTCTGACGGCGAGCGCCTGAAGGTGTGCTGTATGCAAACCTTTCGCGAGATTGAAACCACCTGCGAGAAAATCCGGGCAAGGAATTTAAATAGCCTGACCGTCTCCTGTGCGCCCAGTTTTCTTGCGCAGTGGCTGATCCCGAGGATCAGTCGCTTTACCGAGCGCCATAAAGATATTGCGCTGACTTTCCAGACGCATGTCGACATCGAGCGGGTACGCAACGAACAGTCCGACGTGCTGATCCTCAGCCATGAACAACCGGTTCAGGACGATATTGCCGCCACGCTGATCACCGTCGATTACATCGGCCCGGTGTGCGCGCCCTCTTTCAGCAACCGGTTCACTTACGAAACGGACTTTTCCACCCTGCCGCTGCTGCATGCGGATACCAAGCTGCACGCCTGGGCTGAATGGGCAAAGAAAACAGGTGCGAGGGGGGATTTCTGGGCTGGGAAACACTTCGACAATCTGACGCTGGCGATTCAGGCCGCGAGGAATGGTTTGGGAATTATTATGACGCCGCAGATCCTGGTGAAAAAAGAGATCCGTGAGGGATCGCTGATAGCTCCACTGGGCTTTGCCGAGGTGGACAGGGCAACCTGGATGATGGTGAAGGCGTCACGCAAGGAGGAGATGGAGATAGAACTGTTTCGCCGCTGGCTGCTGGAAGAAGCCGCTATGGCGGGATAAGCCTGTTCAGAGAATAAAAAAAGGGGCGAATTTCTTCGCCCCTTTTTGTTGCCTTACGCCAGCAGCAGCTGGTTCATGCGGCGGATAAACTGGTTAGGATCTTCCAACGTGCCGCGTTCGGCCAGCATCGCCTGATCCAGCAGCAGCTCGACCCACTCAGCAAAGTGCGTATCGTCCTGCGTGTCCGCAGTGCGTTTCACCAGCGCGTGGTCCGGGTTCAGTTCAAACAGGTATTTCACCTCCGGCACGTCCTGGCCCGCAGCGGCAAACAACTTCGCCATCTGAGTGCTCATGTCGTTGGCTTCGGTGGTCACGATGGCTGGCGTGTCGGTCAGACGGTGCGTCAGACGCACTTCCTTCACACGATCGCCCAGCAGGGTTTTCACGCGCTCAACAAACGGCTCAAGCGCCTTTTCGGCTTCTTTCTGCTCTTCGCTCTCTTCGTCAGCCAGCTTGCTCAGATCCTGATCGTCTTTGCTGACAGACTGGAACTGCTTGCCGTCGAACTCGGTCAGATAGCTCATCATCCACTCATCGATACGATCGGAGAGCAGCAGCACTTCGATGCCTTTTTTGCGGAACAGCTCCAGGTGCGGGCTGCTCTTCGCGGCGGCATAGCTGTCGGCAGTGATGTAGTAAATCTTGTCCTGACCTTCCACCATGCGGCTGACGTAGTCTTCCAGCGACACTTTCTGGGCGGAACCTTCGCTGCTGGTGCTGGCGAAGCGCAGCAGTTTAGCGATAGTTTCGGCGTTGCTGCTGTCTTCTGCCGGGCCTTCTTTCAACACCAGACCGAACTGCTGCCAGAACTGCAGATATTTCTCTTCGTCGTCCCTGGCCACTTTCTCCAGCATCTGCAGCGCACGCTTGCTCAGCGCATTGCGCAGGCTCTGGGTAATGCGGCTGTCCTGCAGGATTTCACGGGAGACGTTCAGCGGCAGATCGCTCGAATCTATCAGCCCGCGCACAAAGCGCAGGTAGTTCGGCATGAACTGCTCAGCGTCATCCATGATGAAAACGCGCTGCACGTACAGCTTCAGGCCATGCTTGTGGTCGCGATTCCACATATCAAACGGAGCCTGGGTCGGGATATACAGCAGGCTGGTGTATTCCTGCTTCCCTTCCACGCGGTTGTGGCTCCAGGTCAGCGGATCGGCGAAGTCATGGGAAACGTGTTTGTAGAACTCTTTGTACTCATCTTCGCTGATATCAGACTTGTTACGCGTCCACAGCGCCTGGGCTTTGTTGATCTTTTCCCAGCTGGTGGTGTCGTCTTCTTCGTTGTGGCTTTCAATTTCTACCGGCAACGCGATGTGATCGGAATATTTGCTGATGATGCTGCGCACACGCCAGGCATCGAGAAACTCATCTTCCCCTTCACGCAGGTGAAGGGTGATTTCGGTGCCGCGATCTTCTTTAGTGATGTCAGCAAGGGTGTATTCGCCTTCACCGGCAGATTCCCAGAACACACCCTCTTCAGCCGTTGCGCCAGCTGCACGAGTGCGGACGGTCACTTTGTCCGCCACGATAAAGGCAGAGTAGAAACCCACACCAAACTGACCGATCAGCTGGCTGTCTTTCGCCTGGTCGGAACCCAGCGATTCGAGGAAAGATTTTGTGCCTGATTTGGCAATGGTGCCCAGGTTATCAATGACTTCATCACGCGTCATACCGATGCCGTTATCGCTCAGCGTCAGCGTGCGGTTGTCCTTATCAACAGAAACCCTTACGCGTAAGTCGCCATCGCCCTGATAAAGATCGGGTGTGGAAAGCGCGCGGAAGCGCAGCTTGTCAGCAGCATCAGAAGCGTTGGAGATCAGCTCGCGCAGGAAGATTTCTTTATTTGAATAGAGGGAATGGATCATCAGGTGCAGAAGCTGTTTTACCTCTGACTGGAAGCCACGCGTCTCTTGTCCTTTCATGGTCATTGCTACCTCAACTAATATGATGGATATACGTTGAGAAGTAGAGTGGGGGCAAAAGAGAGGATTTCAAGCAGGCACGACGGATCGTGCCGTTGAATGGTCAGAATATAATCTTGTGGCGTCCGGCCAGAGAGTGCGACAGCGTGGTGCCATCGACCATTTCCAGCTCACCACCAACCGGCACACCGTGCGCGATGCGGCTGGCGTCAACGCCATACTGTCCGCACATTTCAGCAATGTAGTTGGCGGTTGCCTCCCCTTCCACCGTGGGATTGGTGGCGAGGATAACTTCCTGAAGAGATTCTTTTTCCAGCCGTTGCTCCAGCCGATCCAGACCAATGTCATTGGGACCAATGCCATCAAGCGGTGAAAGGTGGCCCATCAGCACAAAGTAGCGGCCGGCAAATTGCCCGGTCTGCTCAATGGCATGAATGTCGGCCGGGCTTTCCACGATACAAATCAGGCCATTTTGCTGGCGACGTGGATTAGCGCAGATGGTGCAGATTTCCTGCTCGGTAAAGGTCCGGCAGTCCGAACAATGACCGATTTCTGACATCGCACGCGTCAACGCCTGAGCCAGACGCATACCGCCGCTGCGATCGCGCTGCAACAGCTGAAAAGCCATACGTTGGGCCGATTTCGGCCCAACGCCTGGCAGGCAGCGCAGCGACTCCATCAAACTTTCAAGGAGCGGGCTGGTCTGCATCAGAACGGCATCTTGAAGCCAGGTGGCAGCTGCATACCGTTGGACACACCAGCCATCTTCTCTTTCTGCACTTCAGCAATGCGGCGAGCAGCATCGTTGAAGGCTGCAGCAACCAGATCTTCCAGCATGTCTTTGTCATCTTCGAACAGGCTAGGATCAACTTCAACACGACGGCAGTTGTGTGCACCGTTGATGGTGACTTTCACCAGGCCAGCGCCTGATTCACCGGTGACTTCCATTGCCGCGATCTCTTCCTGAACCTGGCCCATTTTGTCCTGCATTTGCTGGGCCTGTTTCATCAGGTTACCCAGTCCGCCTTTTCCAAACATAGTTTTTCTCTCTCAGATCGGGCCGCATACCGCCGAAGCGATGCTGCAGCGTTTCAAAGGGGGCGAATGCTCTCTTCATCCACGTCTGCATCGAAGAACCGACGCAGCGTCTGAATATGATTATCCGCAATAATCGACTGACGCGCCTGCGCCAGTTTCTCTTCGTAAATTGCCTGACGCCATTCCAGCGGCGTTAATACTGCTGGATTATCATCTTCTACCAGTGTCAGTTCAACCGGCTGACCGGTGACGGCACTCAATGCCTCAGCCAGGACTTTCTGCGCTGAAGGCGAATTCAGGTGACGCTGGCTGGAGCGAAGGTGCAGACAAATGCCGCTTTCCGTCTGCTCTTTCCACGCGTTAAGGGCCAGTTGCTGAACCAGCTTGGGTAACGTCAGCTGGGCAATTTCTGCCGCCCAGGCGTCCCTTAACAGCGATTCCGCCGCCAGCTTGGCCATCAGCTCTGGGGTTTTCTCATGCTCCAGCGCCGTGCGCAAGGCTTTTGGCGTGGCTACCGGCTCAGGAATGACATCCTCCTGAGTCTGCGCCTTCCAGCGATAAGCCTCTTGTTTTACCGGCACAGCAGGTTCAGCGGCAGTCTGCCGCTTCTGGCCGCGCTCGGTAACTGAAGCCAATCGCTCCAGCGCCGAACTTGCCGGCCGCGCACTTTGCGCCGCCGGCTCACCCTTTTTTGGTTTGGTCGCTCCCTGTTGACGCATTAACTGTGTTCGCGCCATCAGTAGCTGGTTAGTGGTTCCGGGCATATTCCCGGGCGCTTCCGCTTCCTGCACCGTATGAGCAGGTGTGGTAGCCGCCGGAGGAGTAGCCGCCGCCGCTTGCGGTGCTGCAGGTTGTGCCTGCGGCATCATTGAAGGACGAGCAACGGGCTCTGCTATCACCTGTTTAGGGTGAAAAGCCAGCGCACGCAGCAGCGTCATTTCCACGCCCATGCGGCGATCCGGAGCCAGCGGCAGCTCTTTGCGACCCACCAGCAAGGTTTGATAATAGAGTTGTACATCAACCGGAGGCAGCACGCGGGCCAGCTCACGCAGACGTTGTTCAACAGCGGCGTAATCGTCACCCAATGCAGAAGGAAGTAGCTGGATCATCGCCACGCGGTGCAGCAAGGTCAGCATTTCAACCAGCAGCGCTTCCCACTCCACGCCCCGTGAAGCCGCCTGGTTCAGCAGCGACATCACCTGCTCACCTTCCGCATTGACCAGCGCTTCGATCAACGCCAGCGGCTGCTCATCATCAAGCGTACCGAGCATGGCATTCACCGTCTCGGTGGTGACCTGCCCTTGCCCCATCGCAATAGCCTGATCGGCCAGGCTCAGCGCATCACGCATGCTGCCATCGGCCGCACGGGCCAGCAGTTGCAGCGAACGTGGCTCAGATTCAATTTTTTCTTCCTGCAGCACATGCTGAAGCTGCCCCCGGATCTGTTCAACATCCAGCGCTTTCAGATGGAATTGCAGACAGCGCGACAGGATCGTGACCGGCAGCTTTTGCGGATCGGTGGTCGCCAGCAGGAATTTAACGTGCTCAGGCGGCTCTTCCAGCGTCTTTAACAGCGCATTGAAGCTGTGACGGGAGAGCATGTGCACTTCATCAATAAGGTAAACTTTGAAGCGGCCACGCGCAGGGGCGTACTGAACGTTGTCCAGCAGATCTCGCGTGTCTTCTACTTTGGTGCGTGAGGCGGCATCGATCTCGATCAGATCGACAAAACGCCCCTGCTCGATTTCACGACAGTTATCACACTGACCGCACGGGGTAGCCGTAATGCCTGTTTCGCAATTCAGTCCTTTCGCCAACAGGCGGGCAATAGTGGTCTTTCCCACACCTCGGGTGCCGGAAAACAGATAAGCGTGATGGATGCGGCCGAGCGACAGGCCATTAGCCAGCGCTGTCAGGACATGCTCCTGACCGACGACATCAGTAAACGCTTGTGGACGCCACTTGCGGGCCAGTACCTGATAGCTCATTAATTCGCGGGATGTGTTGAGTGAACCGGAGGGTAATGCTAACACAGCCCCACCTTTACGGCGAGGCTGAAGGTTGCGGGATCAGTGCCCAGGGAAGTTGACGAGGCTGAAAGAGTCGATGCCCTGTGCCTTCAGACGGGCTTCACCGTTCAGGTCGAACAGATTGATAATGAAGGCCGCGTCTTTTACTTCACCACCGGCACGGCGGATCAGTTTCACAGTAGCTTCGATGGTGCCACCGGTGGCTAACAGATCGTCCACCATCAATACCGTATCGCCAGGGCCGATCGCGTCGCAATGCAGTTCCAGCCGATCGGTGCCGTATTCCAACTCATAGGTTTCAGCGAAGGTTTTACGTGGCAGTTTGCCCGGCTTACGCACAGGAACAAAGCCCACACCCAGGCCTAAAGCCACCGGTGCGCCGAATAAGAAGCCACGTGCTTCCGTACCGACCACTTTCGTGATCCCCATATCACGATAACGTTCCACTAACAGTTCAATGCTGAGTGCAAACGCTTTAGGGTCTTCCAGCAGGCTGGTCACGTCACGAAACAGAATGCCCGGCTTAGGGTAATCCGGGATGCTTTTGATACTGTTTTTAATGAATTCAAGCTGCTGAGCAGTCGCGGTCATAGTGTTATGCCTGGTAAATACAAATCTGACTCGCGCAGCTTCGTCAGCACTGACACTCTGTAGCAGGGCAAAATGAGAACGTCAGGGGGAAGCTACGCACGAAAACGACCAAATCTATGCAAACCGTCGGGCAATTGCAACCATACACCGTAAAATCACGGCTTTTCTTGCGGATCCTCTACCACGGGTAGCCTGAGCATAAAGAGGATCAGAATGCCGAGCAGACAGACTAACAATAGACGTACCCAAAGGATTTTGACCAGCCATAAAGAAACGGCAAAGGTGATCACCGTAAACGCCAGCATACGCCCTTTAGCTTTGGGCGGCAGCGCACGGTGCTTTAGCCAGTGGCGTAAATAGGGCCCAAACACCGAGCGATGCAAGAGCCAGTGATGAAAGCGAGGAGAAGAGCGGGCAAAGCACCAGGCCGCTAATAAAAGAAAAGGCGTGGTCGGCAGCAACGGTAAAATTACGCCAAGTGTCGCCAGGGCCATCGCTAACCAGCCAATAATCAGTAGAATGATACGCTTCATTGCTCTAAATCCCTCTCCCGCACGGGATGAGACTAGCATAATCAGGGCAATGCCTGGAGACCGAAGATGAAAAGTGCCCTTCTGCTGCAGCAGTTAGCAACCCGGCTGGAGCAACTGGCTGAAGCCGTTGAGCCTCACAGCAATAAACGGACCCCCAAAGCGCGTTTTGATGCTCAGCTGTTCCATTCTCACAGCACCCGACTGGGGGATTATCTGCTGGAGATCAGGGAAAGCCTGAACATGCTCAATCAGAGCGTTGCTGGCCAACGGACTGAACGTGTAGCCTGGCTGGCTGAGCGTGTAGTCCTGCAAATGAGCGCCCTGCAGCGCGAGCTGGCAACCCAAAAGTTGCGTAAAGGTGAAGCCGTTGCGGAACCGGTTAGCGAGAACCTTTACGAAAAGTTAGCTAAACATCAGGATTACGACCGACGCCTGCGGGAGATGATTGCGGATCGTGAGAGCCAGTTAGCGCGCTGCGAAACGCTGGTTCAGCAGCAAAATCTGCAGCGGGAAATTGCCGCATTGGAAGGACGCCTGCAACGGTGCCTGCAAGCCACCAGGCGCATTGAACGCGCCATTGAAAAACGCGAACACTAGCTATACTTGGATGAAAATTGACTCTGGGGATAAATAATGGGACTTCTCTCGTGGATTATCATCGGCTTGCTGATAGGCTTTTTAACCCGGCGTTTCTTTCCTGGGCGACCTGGCGGGCTGATCCCAACCCTGGTGTTGACGGTAGTCGGTGCGCTGATTGGCGGGTATATCGGGGTGTTCTTTAATTACGGTACGCTGTCTGAAATGGAGCCCAGAGCCCTGCTTATCGCCGTTGCTGGCGCGCTGTTGATGGTTTTGCTGGTAAAAAAACTGCGTATTTAACGGCGCATGGCGCTATCAGAGGAATTTACTATGTCACTGGAAAACGCGCCTGAAGAGGTTAAGCTGGCCGTGGATCTGATCATGCTGCTGGAAGAGAACAGTCTCTCTCCACAAACCGTGTTGGCCGCGCTGGCTATAGTGCAGAAAGATTTTGAAGCGAAAATCGCCAAAGAAAAACAGGGCTAAGTAACCTTAAACAGCCCCTGCCCTCAACGCCGGGCTGTGGTGCAGCATATCAATTAACACCTCGACTAACTCTGGCGCATCTGCTGCTAAATCAAAGCTTTCCGGCATGAAAAGCCAATTTTCCATAATCCCGGTGATGTAAGCTCGCATCACTACAGCGGCTCTTCGCGTGTCGATATTGCCTGGAAGTTGGCCGGCCTGAATGCATTCCCGGAGCACCTCTTCAATCTTCTCGTAACACTCAAGATACAGAGTTTGTTGCATCAGCTGTAAAGTGGCCATTTCACCTACAAACTCACACTTATGAAAAATTATTTCCAGAAGTGAACGTCTGCGCTGGTCCCTTGCAGTGGCTTCAAGGACATAGGTTATCATCGCACGCATAACAGAGAGTGGATCGGAAGGGTATTTTAATTGATACTCAAGCTCTAAGTCATCCAGTCCGGATTCGGACTGTGCCCAGATTTCATTTAGCAAGTCAGCTTTGTTTTTGAAATGCCAGTAAATTGCACCGCGCGTCACGCCTGCCGCAGTCGCGATATCAGCCAGTGACGTTTTAGATACGCCATGTTCGGAAAATCGGCCAATCGCCGCATCAATGATGTGATTTCGCGTTTCTAATGCCTGTTGTTTGGTTTTTCGTGCCATAGGGTGATTTTTACAAAAGGGTGGACTTACATACATTAGCGAATGTATGTAACATACCACGACCATAATTTAAACGCAGCAATGGGTTTATGGGTTTGTGATCCATTGAACAATCGATATCGGACACTCGAGGTTTATTTATGAACAAAAACAGAGGGTTAACGCCTCTGGCGGCCGTTCTGATGCTTTCAGGCAGCATTATGCTGACAGGATGTGATAATAAAGAAGCGCAGCAGGCCGGACAGCAACAGGCACCCGAAGTGGGTGTTGTAACGCTTAAAAACGCGCCATTGCAGATCACCACCGACCTTCCAGGTCGCACCTCTTCATTCCGTATTGCAGAAGTTCGCCCACAGGTTTCGGGCATTATTTTGAAACGTAATTTCGTGGAAGGGAGCGACATCAAGGCAGGGCAATCTCTTTACCAGATCGACCCCGCGACCTATCAGGCAGCGTATGACAGTGCCAAAGGTGATTTAGCGCAGGCAGTAGCCAACGCGCAGATCGCTGCTGTAACCGTCAAACGTTACCAGCCTCTGTTGGGGACTAAATACATTAGTCAGCAGGATTACGACACCGCGAAAGCGACCGCCAGTCAGACTGCAGCTGCTGTTCAGGCGGCTAAAGCCAACGTTGAAACGGCTCGTATTAACCTGGCCTACACCAAGGTGACCTCCCCTATCAGTGGTCGCATTGGCAAATCTTCCGTTACGGAAGGGGCTCTGGTTCAGAGCGCACAAACGACGGCACTGGCTACTGTGCAACAGCTTGATCCTATCTATGTAGACGTCACCCAGTCGAGCGAAGACTTTATGCGCCTGCGTGATGAACTGAACTCCGGCAAGCTGCAACAGGCTAACGGCAAGGCTCAGGTCAAACTTCTTCTGCAAAATGGTAGCGAATACGCTCAGGGCGGAACATTGGAATTCTCTGATGTCACCGTTGACGAGACGACAGGTTCTATCACGCTGCGTGCCGTGTTCCCTAATCCGGACCACTCGCTGCTGCCTGGAATGTTTGTCCGTGCCCGTCTGGAAGAGGGAACCAACCCAAGCGCTCTGTTAGTGCCACAGCAGGCGGTAACCCGCACGCCAACTGGTCAGGCAACCGCGATGGTGGTAGGGGCAGATAACAAAGTAGAAGTCCGCAGCCTGACAGCTGATCAGGCTATCGGCGATAAATGGCTGGTAACCAGTGGTCTGAAAGAAGGCGACAAAGTGATTACTGTAGGTATTCAGCGTGCCAAACCTGGTGTTCAGGTCACGCCACAGGAAGTCACTCCAGATGAAGCCAAACAGGCTGGTTCTGAACAACCTAAGTCTTAAACAGGAGCCGCTGATACATGGCTAAGTTCTTTATCGATCGCCCCATTTTTGCGTGGGTTATCGCCATCATCATCATGCTGATGGGCGTGCTGTCGATTCTAAAACTGCCGATTGAGCAATATCCTAATGTTGCTCCGCCGGCCGTTCAGATTCGCGCTGTTTACCCTGGTGCCGATGCGAAAACACTGCAGGACTCCGTCACGCAGGTTATTGAACAAAACATGAATGGTATCGATGGCCTGATGTACATGTCATCGAACAGTGATTCTTCCGGTACGTTGCAGTTGACGCTGACTTTCCAGTCAGGCACTGACCCGGATATCGCACAGGTTCAGGTGCAGAACAAACTGCAGCTGGCCACACCATTACTGCCACAAGAAGTGCAGCAGCAGGGGATTCAGGTTCAGAAATCCTCCAGCAGCTTCCTGATGGTGGCCGGTTTTGTCAGTAAAGATGGCAGCATGACGCAGAATGATATTTCTGACTATGTGGCCTCTAACATCAAGGATCCGATCAGTCGTACTCTTGGTGTCGGCGATACGCAGATCTTCGGTGCGCAGTATGCGATGCGTATCTGGATGGATCCTCACAAGCTGAATAACTATCAGTTGACCCCGGTAGATGTGATTAGCGCTATTGACTCACAGAACTCCCAGGTTGCAGCTGGTCAGTTAGGTGGCTCTCCGCCTATGCCTGGTCAACAGCTGAACGCCTCGATCATTGCTCAGACCCGTCTGACCTCGACCGATGAGTTTGGCAAGATCCTGCTGAAAGTGAATGCTGATGGTTCGCGTGTTCTGCTGAAAGACGTGGCGAAAATTGAACTCGGCGGTGAAAACTACGAGATCATTGCGCGCTACAACGGCAAACCGGCTTCCGGTATCGGTATTAAACTGGCTACGGGGGCTAACGCCCTGGATACCGCTGCGGCGGTAAAAGCAGAGCTGGCGAAACTGGAACCGTTCTTCCCTTCCGGGATGGAAACTGTCTATCCGTACGACACCACGCCGTTTGTTAAAATCTCGATCATTGAAGTGGTGAAAACCCTGATCGAGGCGATTGTGCTGGTGTTCATCGTGATGTATCTGTTCCTGCAGAACTTCCGTGCCACGCTGATCCCGACTATCGCGGTTCCTGTCGTGCTGTTGGGGACTTTCGCCATTATCAGTGCCTTCGGGTATTCGATAAACACCCTGACGATGTTTGGGATGGTGTTGGCGATAGGCCTGTTGGTGGATGATGCCATCGTCGTGGTCGAGAACGTCGAACGCGTGATGGTTGAAGAAGGCCTACCGCCGAAAGAAGCAACCAAGAAGTCGATGGAGCAGATTCAGGGCGCCCTGGTGGGTATTGCACTGGTTCTGTCTGCGGTATTTATCCCGATGGCCTTCTTTGGTGGCTCGACCGGGGTTATTTACCGTCAGTTCTCAATCACCATCGTTTCGGCAATGGTGCTGTCGGTCATTGTGGCTCTGGTCCTGACGCCAGCACTGTGCGCAACCATGCTGAAGCCGGTTAAAAAAGGCGATCATGGTAAAACCACCGGGTTCTTCGGCTGGTTTAACCGCATGTTCGAGAAGAGTACCGACCACTATACCAATAGCGTAGGTCACATCATCCGCAGCACGGGTCGCTACCTGGTGATTTACCTGGTGATCGTGGTGGGCATGGCGTACCTGTTCGTCAAGCTGCCAACCTCCTTCCTGCCGGAAGAAGATCAGGGTCTCCTGTTGGCACAGGCACAGTTACCAGCGGGTGCCACTCAGGAACGTACTGAGAAAGTGCTCGACCAGGTGACTGACTACTTCCTGACCAAAGAAAAAGACAACGTTAAATCCGTCTTTACCGTTAACGGCTTTGGTTTTGCAGGACGTGGACAGAACACCGGTATTGCCTTCGTCAGTATGAAACCGTGGGATGAGCGCTCAGGCGCGGAAAACAAGGTTGACGGGATTGCCGGACGTGCCATGAAGGCGTTTGGTTCAATCAAAGATGCCATGGTTATTCCGTTTAACCTGCCAGCGATTATCGAACTGGGTAATGCTACCGGCTTCGACTTTGAACTGATTGACCAGGGTAACCTTGGACATGAAGCGCTGACGCAAGCCCGTAACCAGCTGTTGGGCATGGTTGCCAAACATCCTGATGTTCTGGCTGGTGTGCGACCGAACGGTTTGGAAGATACACCGCAGTACAAGCTGATGATTGACCAGGAAAAAGCTGAAGCCCTTGGCGTCTCTATTTCCGACATCAACACCACGCTAGGCGCGGCCTGGGGCGGCTCTTACGTCAACGACTTCATCGACCGTGGTCGTGTGAAGAAGGTGTACGTGATGGGCGTAGCGGATTCCCGCATGTTGCCAGATGATATCAATAAATGGTTCGTCCGTAACAGCAGCGGAACCATGGTGCCGTTCTCTGCGTTCTCTACGGCTAAATGGCAGTACGGTTCGCCACGTCTGGAACGTTATAACGGTCTGCCATCGATGGAAATCCTTGGTCAGGCTGTACCAGGCAAGAGTTCGGGTGAAGCAATGGGCCTGATGGAACAGCTGGCTTCTCAGCTACCAACAGGAATTGGCTACGACTGGACGGGAATGTCTTATCAGGAACGTCTGTCTGGTAACCAGGCTCCGGCGCTGTACGCCATCTCGTTGATTGTGGTCTTCCTCTGTCTGGCCGCCTTGTACGAGAGCTGGTCAATACCGTTCTCGGTGATGCTTGTGGTCCCACTTGGGGTTATCGGCGCCCTGATCTTTACCACCCTTCGCGGCCTCAGCAATGACGTCTACTTTGTGGTGGGCCTGCTGACAACCATTGGCCTGTCGGCGAAGAATGCGATATTAATCGTAGAATTCGCCAAAGATCTGATGGAGAAAGAAGGGAAAGGTCTGGTTGAATCGACGCTTGAAGCCGTTCGTATGCGTCTGCGTCCAATCCTGATGACCTCGCTGGCCTTTATCCTTGGCGTATTGCCGCTGACTATCAGTACCGGTGCAGGTTCCGGTGCGCAGAATGCGGTGGGTACCGGGGTAATGGGCGGCATGGTGACCGCGACAATCCTGGCTATCTTCTTCGTGCCGGTGTTCTTTGTGGTGGTTCGCCGCCGCTTCGGCAAGAACAAAGAAGAGCTGGAACAGGGTCACCCTGTAGAGCACAACCAGCACTAATCAGCATCTGATTGCTGTACTGAGAGGCCGCTTATGCGGCCTCTTTTTTTTTGTCCCTCCCCCCCCCTGCCCACTTTTCCAGTTGCAATCCGTTCTCAGCACGCGCATAATTATTGTTATGTTATAACATTACTTATTTGAGTGAGGATTTATGAAACAGGGTATACATCCGGCTTACCGTACCGTGGCCTTCCACGATACCAGCGCAGACACGTACTTCGTCGTCGGCTCAACCATCAAAACCGATCGCACCATTGAACTGGAAGGCAACGTTCTGCCTTACGTGCCGCTGGACGTCTCTTCCGCCTCGCATGCTTATTACACCGGCAAGCAGAAAGATTTTGCTAAAGAAGGCAGCGCGCACCGTTTCAATCAACGCTTTGGTCGTTTCTTCACTTCACCTTCGGATAAATAAGGAGTCCGTATGCAGGTTTTAAGCTCTCTGGCTTCCGCCAAAAAACGCCACAAGGACTGCAAAGTGGTCCGTCGTCATGGTCGGGTCTATGTGATTTGCAAAAGCAACCCACGCTTTAAAGCGGTTCAGGGTGGGAAGAAGAAGCGCTGATTAATCAACGGTGAAAAAGCGGGCCTTTGGTAAAATGGCCCGCTTTTTTTATGCCCGAAATGGACGGCCAGCAAGCTGGCCGTGGCATCACTATTTCATGCTGGCTATCATTGCCTCGACGTTATGTTTGAAGGCAGCAACATAGGTATCCGCTGCGCCTCCTTTTTTAGTCAACGCTTCCGGGTAGAGTTCACCGCCTGACTTAGCCTCTGAAGCTGAAGCAATCTGTTTCACCAGACGGGGATCGGTCTGGTTTTCAATAAAGTAGCGGTGAATATGCTCGGTTTTTAGCTGGGTGATCAATTTTGCCACGTCAGAAGCACTGGCTTCGGACTCGGTAGAGAAGCCCACCGGCGACAGAAAACTGACGCCATAACGCTGGCCGAAATAGCCAAACGCATCATGGCTGGTCAAGACTTTACGTTTGGCCTGTGGGATAGCAGCAAAGCTTTCCGCTGCCCACCTGTCCAGCTTGTTTAACTGAGCAATATAGGCTGCACCGTGCTGGCGAAAGTACGCGGCGTCGTCTGGATCTGCGGCAATCAACGCATTCATCACGTTGTTGGCATAGACCACGCCATTCTTCATGCTGTTCCACGCATGCGGATCGGTGAGGGTTTTGCCCTCTTCTTCCATCGAACGGGTCTCAATTCCCTGTGAAGAAACGATCACTTTGCCTTTGTATTCAGACGCACTAATCAGGCGGTCCATCCACCCTTCCAGCCCCAGGCCGCTGACAAATACCACATCTGCTTTAGCCAGCGCCTGACTGTCTTGCGGAGTAGGTTCAAAGCTGTGCGGGTCTCCATCCGGGCCAACCAGACTTTTCACCTTAACGTGTTCACCGCCCACTTCTTTTACGATGTCTGCCAAAACAGAGAAGCTGGCCACGGTGTTCACCGTTTTTGCCATCGCCATTGGGGTAAGTAACACCCCAGCCAGTGCCAGCGCTACAGGTAACTTCTTCATACTTTCTCCTTACCAACAGAAAACGGACGCTGACGAAAAATTCCGCCGCACGGCCCCACTAAAATCGAGATAAAAAACAAAATAGCGGCACTCAGCACCACCGCCGGTCCGGCAGGCAGTGAGAGACAGAAGGAGGCAATCAGCCCGCTAAAGCTGGCAATAAGGGCGAGGAGCATTGCTGAAGCAATCATTCCCGGCAGACCTTTCCCCCAAAAACGGGCCGCAGCGGCGGGAAGCATCATCAGGCCTACGCACATCAGGGTGCCCAGAACCTGGAATCCAGCCACCAGATTGGTCACCACCAGGATCAGAAACAGACCATGAACCAGGGGAGCAACCCAGCGGTTCTGCGCACGTAAAAAGCCGGGATCAAAAGCATCGATAACAAGGGGGCGATAAATCAGGGCCAGCACCAGCAGAGAGACCGCTGAAATCACGCTAACTAACAGAATTGAGGGATTATCGACGGCCAGCAACGATCCGAATAACACATGCAACAGATCCACACTCGAGCCTCGCAAAGAGACCAGCGTTACCCCAAGCGCCAGCGAACCAAGGTAAAAACCGGCAAAACTGGCGTCCTCTTTCAGCGGCGTATAACGACTGACTGCACCAGAGAGCAGTGCAACAGAAAGACCGGCGATGATTCCGCCGGTTCCCATAGCGACAAGCGATAAACCAGAAATAAGGTAACCAATAGCCGCACCGGGAAGCACGGCGTGTGAAAGCGCGTCTCCTACCAGACTCATTCTGCGTAACAGCAGAAAGACGCCTAATGGCGTGGCGCTGAGGGAAAGCGCTATGCAGGCAACCAGCGCGCGGCGCATAAAGCCGAACTCGATAAAGGGATGTAATACCGTCAGCATCAGGATGCTCCCGGGTTACGGTTAAAATTAAGCTGAGTAACGGGGGAGCCAGAGCCAGACCATTCGGCATGCCTGCTCTTAAGACGAAGCGTTTGCGGGAAGTATTTTTCGACGGTCGCCATATCATGCAGCACGACAATGAGCGTGCAGCCAGCCTGATGCCGTTCCTGAAGCAACTTAAGCAACAGTTCGGTTGTCTCGCTGTCGACACCGGCAAAAGGTTCGTCCAGCATCAGCAAGTTGGCATCCTGAACTAACAGGCGGGCAAACAGAACGCGCTGTAATTGTCCGCCAGATAAGGTTTCTGGCTGGGCGGTAGTAAACTCCAGCATCCCCACCTTATCCAGCGCTGTCATAACTTGCTGCCGCAGGGTGCGATTGATCGCGCCAAACCAGCCACACTTTTGCCAGCAGCCCATCGCCACCAAATCAAAGACGTGGATCGGAAAGGTCTTCTCTATTTCTGATTGCTGTGGCATCCAGCCAAGGTTGGCGCGAGGAAGTGGCAAACTTAATGAACCGCTCACCGGTCTTAATAAACCGGCCAGCGTTTTAAGCAGCGTGGACTTACCGGAGCCATTAGCCCCAACCAGCGCAGTCATCGATCCACGAGTAAACTCCCCTTGCAGCGCTGGAGTTACCGCCCGGCCCCGATACCCTACGGTCAGTTGATTAAGGGTTATCATCCGGTAACGGCCCAGTAGGTTAGCGCTGCCAGTAGAAGTATTACTGCAGCAGATAACAGCAGGCGCACCAGCGCTGAATGGGTAAGTAAGGTGCCGTAGCGGAGAAAGACTAAAGGAGAGGACATCGGTTGCGACCATCATTATGTTATAACATAACAATATCATACAATCTCTTGCTCCGGGTGGAACGGACAAAGTGTATCTAATTATTACTTAATTAATGCCATTCATTACCCAGGGTTATATAAAATTTTTTCAACTTCTTTGCTTTTACTGTCGCGGGATAGGGTTTTATCAACTAAGATAATTAAGAGATAAATCATTAAGATAGTTAAGAGAACATTAAACGCCCTTGCTTATTTTGTTCGGCAGACCAATTATCTCTATAAGCGCTAATTAACACTGTGGGGGAAAAATGCGCAAAACCATTCCCTTTTCTTACTCAGGCAATGAAGACAATCTGTTAACGCTATCAGATAACCTTCAGCGGATTATTCCCAAAATAGAAGTAGAGTTAACGGGTTCGCTGTTATGGTATTCACAGAATGCGCAATATGTTCCCGCAAGTACTAAAATTATTTCTATAGAATATTCAGGTGAATCGCGTTATAAGATGACTTACAGCTTTCGCTGGAACGTATTCAACGCCTGTCTTGATATAGACGCAGACCAGACCACAACGGAAACGGTCAATTTTGAATGGCATCCCGGCCAACTCACGTTTGATTTTATAGACAACCAGCAGACCAGTACGGCAGATGAATTGTAATATTGCGTAATAGCATTACAAATACAGCTTTATTACGTTATATTTATTAATATATTTAGGGTAAAGTTAATTATCGCTCCTGGCACACCACTCGCTGAAAGCCCGCGCTAACGGCATCTTTCACTCGCTATGGAGGGGAAAAAGATGGACGAATACTCACCAAAAAGGCATGATATCGCCCAGCTGAAATTCTTGTGTGAAAATTTGTACGATGAAAGCCTCGCCACTTTAGGCGACAGCCATCACGGCTGGGTCAACGATCCGACTGCAGCGGTCAATTTACAGCTCAATGATTTGATTGAGCATATAGCTGCCTTCACCATGAATTACAAAATCAAACATATCGAAGACAGTGATCTGATTAGTCAGATCGATGAATATCTCGATGATACGTTTATGCTCTTTAGTAATTACGGCATTAATGTTCAGGATTTGCAGCGCTGGCAAAAATCAGCAAAACGCTTGTTTAACATTTTCGCAGAGGAATGCGCTCTCGTGCCCATACAGACGAGCCATTCATTTTAGCAACCCATTATTTTTTCAACGGTTTAACAATGACAGATAAACTTCTTACTAAAACTGATTATCTGATGCGTTTAAGACGGTGTCGGTCAATCGACACCCTCGAGCGCGTAATCGAAAAAAACAAATACGAATTATCTGATAATGAACTGGCTGTGTTTTATTCTGCGGCTGATCATCGTCTGGCGGAACTGACGATGAATAAACTCTACGATAAAATCCCGGTAGCTGTCTGGAAGTTTGTTCGATAAGTTTGTGTTTGAAAGGACGAATGGAGTGGCTGGCATACTAAAGCAGAATTGGGTGGGGGCCCTGCCAGCTACATCCCGGCACACGCGTCATCTGCTACGGCTGCTTCCTTCCGGATCTGACCGAGTTCACAAATTAGCATTGCGGGAGAACCAACAGGGCCCCCATTGAGTGCTCCATCAGATGGAGCGAGGGCATTATCAATGAACCCCCAGGCAATTGCAAGCCTGCGCCTGATGACCGTTGCTTTCTTGTTCAAGTCCGTTAAAAAATCCTATCTGATTGTTTTCAAAGCCTATCCGACCTCAGCCGTCGGTTATCTTATAACATCATGAAATCGCTTCAGATGTTCCACGCTTTCGATTACTGTTGAAGCCAACAGAGGGAGATCTGATGGAACACTTTGACAGCTTTCAACAACGTATTTACCAAATCCTCGCCGCCATTCCTTACGGTAAAGTCACCACCTATGGGGATATTGCCCGGCTGGCAGGCTCCCCAAGAGCCGCTCGTCAGGTTGGTGGTGTGCTGAAGCGACTCCCGACAGGCAGTAAGCTTCCCTGGCATCGGGTGATTAACCGGCTGGGCGAAATCTCGCTGGTGGGTGATGACCTTGATCGTCAACGTTGTGCGCTGCTGGAAGAAGGGATTGAAGTCAGTCCTGAAGGAAAAGTGCCGCTGAAGCTGTATCGCTGGGAAGGATAACCGCCCCGGGCAGGGGCGGCTGTGACTACATTGAGGTCGGGGCTGGAACAGACGCTGAAGGATTAACCTGCGTCGGCGACGTTGAAGGCACGGTTGTAGCAGCACCGTTTTGTGTAGGCATTGCCATTGATGGCACCGGGACTAACAACAGCTCCTGCTTATTCCCGCCATTATTAATGACCGGTTTTACCGTATCGGTAATGAACATCATTTTGCCGTCTACGGTAATAGCCGCGCTCAACAGAATGCGTGCGTTAGGCTGAATGTCTGCCGGGTTGTACGGCAGAATAAAGCTGAACGGTGCCTGCTTACCCTCCGTTCTTACTACACGCTGTGAGATGACTTTGGAAGGCGCATCGGCCATCGAAGCATCAGACAACGTTACAGTCAGCACCGCATCAGGCGGTAACGCCACACGTTGGCGAATATAGACAGAGCCACTAACATTTGGCTGACGGAGGGTAGCCTGCTCACCTGCCACCTGTGAAGCCAGCGTTGCCGTCGGCACATCTTTTCCTTTATCAGCACATCCTGAGAGTGCAACCGCCAGCGCGGCGCCAGTTAACATTGGCCAGACTTTCATTGATGTATTCTCCTTAAGATCAATGGTGCTATTGAGGTCTCAGTTAGCCTGCAAACAGTGAATCACTGTTCCGTTAGTTTTAATTCTGGCACAACTTACTGATTTCTGCCTGGAAGCGCCCCCCTTCTCTCTTTTCAACCAAAGATAATTGCCTTGCCCCGTTGACGGTAACTGGTCGGATCTCGCAAACTGTAAACGAGATGATCACTGAGGATTCGCTATGAGCCAGGCCCTGCAAAATTTGTTAAACCTGTTGGATTTGGAAAAGCTTGAAGAAGGCCTTTTTCGTGGCCAGAGTGAAGACTTGGGGTTACGTCAGGTCTTTGGTGGTCAGGTAGTTGGTCAGGCGCTGTACGCCGCTAAGCAGACCGTTCCTGCCGATCGCATCATCCATTCGTTTCACAGCTACTTTTTGCGTCCTGGTGATAGTCAGAAGGCGATTATTTATGATGTAGAAACGCTACGTGATGGCCAGAGTTTCAGCGCCAGAAGGGTTAAAGCGGTACAGAACGGGCAGCCTATTTTCTATATGACCGCCTCATTCCAGGGGCCTGAAAGCGGTTTTGAACACCAAAAACCGATGCCAGAAGTACCAGGCCCGGAGAATTTGCTCAGTGAAGCCGACTATGCGAAGCAGCTGGCCAGTTATATCCCGGAAAAAGCCCGCGAGAAGTTTCTATCAGAAAAGCCTTTTGAGATCCGGCCCGTTAAGTTTCACAACCCACTGAAAGGCCACGTGGATGAACCAACCCGCCATGTCTGGTTCAGGGCCAATGGCGTGATGCCGGAAGACAAGCGTATTCATCAGTACCTGCTGGGATATGCTTCCGACTTTAACTTCCTGCCAGTCGCGCTGCAGCCGCACGGAAAAGGGTTTCTTGAACCGGGTATGCAGGTAGCCACTATCGACCACTCAATGTGGTTCCACCGCCCGTTCGACCTTAACCAATGGCTGCTGTATAGCGTGGAGAGTACCTCTGCCTCCAGTGCTCGAGGTTTTGTTCGCGGTGAGTTTTATACTCAGGATGGCACGCTGGTCGCGTCCACGGTGCAGGAAGGGGTTATGAGGGTTCGCAAAGTTAACTAAACCGAATGGCGAAAACAGCAACGGCTCCCGAAGGAGCCGTTTTTTTTTAATTTTAGCGCACTACTTTTCTTGATACTCGCTTACTGGTTGTAAGCATTCTCGCCATGGCTGTTGACGTCCAGACCTTCGCGTTCCTGATCTTCCGGAACACGCAGACCCACGATCATGTCAGCAATTTTGAAGGCTACGAAGGCAACCACACCCGTCCAGACGATGGTCACACCCACACTGAAGATCTGGATCCAGACCTGATGGCCCATCGTCACGCCAGGCGCATAACCCACGCCACCCAGTGAAGAAGAGGCGAAGACACCTGTCAGAATGCACCCTACAATGCCGCAGACGCCGTGAACACCGAACACATCACATGGGTCATCCACACGCAGCCATTTCTTCAGGATGGTCACACCCCACAGACCAGCCAGACCGCCGACGATGCCGATAACCAGCGCACCACCCACACCAACATAACCACAAGCCGGGGTAATCGCGACCAGACCTGCAATCACACCAGAGCAGACGCCCAGCAGTGAAGGTTTGCCACGCAGAGCCCACTCACCGAAGGTCCAGCTCAGCATCGCGCCAGCGGTTGCCATTACGGTGTTCAGGAAGGCCAGACCAGCAATTTCGTTGGCTGCACTGGCTGAGCCAGCGTTGAAGCCAAACCAGCCAACATACAGGATCGCCGTTCCCATAAAGACCATTGGCAGGTTGTGCGGTTTGAACGCTTCTTTACCGAAGCCCGCACGTTTACCTACCAGGTAAGCCCCTACCAGACCAGCAACAGCGGCGTTGATGTGCACTACGGTACCGCCAGCGAAGTCCAGCGCGCCGTCCTGAGCCAGCAAACCGCCTGACCAGACCATGTGGGCAATCGGCAGGTAAGAGAAGGTCAACCAGATAGCAACGAAGATCAGCACTGCTGAGAAGCGGACGCGTTCAGCAATAGAACCGACAATCAGACCCACGGTGATACAGGCGAATGAAGCCTGGAACGAGACATGGATGTACTGGTAGAAGCTCCCTACCAGTGAAGTCAGCTGGATGTTTTTCAACATCGCCATGCTGAAGCCACCAAAGAAGGCATTACCTTCACTGAAGGCCAGTGAATAACCGTAAAGCATCCACAGTACGCAAACCATCGCAAAGGTCACAGAGACCTGAGTCATCATCGAGAGCACGTTTTTCGCGCGGAGCAAGCCGCCGTAAAACAGGGCAATGCCTGGCAACGTCATGAACAGCACCAGCGCGGTGCAAATCATCATAAAGGCGTTGTCAGCTTTATCAGCCACTGCCGGAGCTGCAGCCATCGCAAGCGAAGGTAACAGAGCCAGACTGGCGAGGCCAAAGAGAGCAAGTTTTTTCTTCATTTTATCCCATCCCATCACAATTCTTAGCCCCGAGATTACAGTGCTGCTTCGTCAGTTTCGCCAGTGCGAATACGGATAACTCGCTGCAGTTCCGCAACAAAAATCTTACCGTCACCAATTTTGCCGGTGTAGGCAGCTTTGCTAATCACATCAACCACTTCATCAAGCTGGTCGTCTGCAATCGCAATGTCTATTTTTACTTTTGGCAGGAAGTTAACGCTGTACTCAGCACCGCGATAAAGTTCTGCATGCCCTTTCTGGCGACCAAAGCCTTTCACTTCGGTCACGGTCAGCCCTTGAATCCCGATAGAGGAAAGTGCTTCACGCACGTCTTCCAATTTAAACGGTTTAATCACCACGGTAACCAGCTTCATACGATCCCCTCCAGGTATTGAATATGGTTGTTTCGCCCAACACGAATGGATTAAAGCAAAGGCTGTGCCATAAATTAAAAATTGGCATTTTTCAGATGATTAGTCAGTCCGGCTCAGTGTTGCTGAGCCAACCCGATAAATGTGAGGAGCAGACAATGCCGCAAGCGGACAACAAAAACGCACCATAAAGGTGCGTTAAGCGAGAATGATGTGCAAAAACGGGAATTCAGGGCTTTATTCGCCTGTTTCTGGTGCAGCGAAGCGGCAGCTTTTACAGTGCCTCGCCCGCTTCCAGTTCATCACCGACCTGCTGTAACTGGTACATTTGCCAGTATCGGCCCTGTTTTTCCAGTAGCGCCTGATGGTTCCCTTGCTCAACAGCACGGCCACGGTGCAGAACCAGGATGGTATCTGCGTCGATAATCGTCGAAAGTCGGTGAGCAATGACGACCAGCGTAGTCTGTTCACGAACCGCTTTCAGCGCTTTTTGAATAGCCTGTTCAGTGCCTGAATCGATATTGGCTGTGGCTTCATCGAGGATCAGAATTTGCGGCGAGGCCACGAGCACCCTCGCCATCGCCAGCAATTGCTTTTGCCCCACTGAGAGGTTATTCCCCTGTTCGCCCAGGCGAGTGTGGATGCCATCAGACAACCCTCGAGCCAGTTCAGCCAGCTGGACCGTTTCCAGCGCCTGCCAGACGGCATCTTCAGAGATATCACGCCCCAACGTCACGTTAGCGAAGAAGGTTTCAGCCAGGACCACCGGATCCTGTTGAACCATCGCCACGCCCTGACGTAACACGCTGTGGCTGAGAGTACTCAAAGGCCGGCCATCCAGACAAATTTCACCGTGCTGAACCGGGTAATAGCCCATCATCAGATTCGCCAGCGTACTTTTACCGCTGCCGGTATGCCCGACCAGCGCCACAAAGTTTCGTGAAGGAACCTCAAGGCAGATATCACTGAGAACATCACGATCGTCCCGGTAAGCGAAAGTCAGATCCTTGATGGAGATAGTGCCCGAGGTGAGAGGCTTATCATCCTTCCCATACTGCTGGCGGGGAGCGTCAATCAATTCAAAGATGCGTTCACCGGCTACCACCGCTTGTTGCAGCATGGACTGCTGCGTGGTGAGCTCGATCAGCGGTTCATTCAGCCTGCCGAGGTAGTTAATAAAGGCATACAGGACGCCCACCTCAATACTGCCAGCCGAGGAAAAGCCAAACAGCAGCATCAGCCCGCAGAGGATCAGCGCCGAGAACAGGCTAAGCAGCGGCCGCAGCAGGAAACCATCAAGCCTTAATGTCTCCATCCGTGCCAGATAATGCGACCGGCTAGCTTCGCCCATGCGCTCGCCAAAGCGTGCCTGCTGGCGGAATTGTTGGATCACGCTCATGCCGTTAATGACTTCGTTGAAGCCATTATTTATATCAGCAAGATAGCTACGCATACGGCGGACAATTGGCGTGCTGTAGCGCTGATAAATGAGCATCACTGTCAGCACTGCCGGGAAAATAGTAATGGCCACCAGCGCCATGCGCCAGTCCAGGCTAAACATCGCCACCAGCATGGCACCTATCAGCGCCGCACTGCGTAACACCGTGGCGACAACCGTGACGTACAAATCGCGCACTACCTCAGTATCATTGGTCACGCGTGAGATAATTTGCCCGACAGGCTGGGTATCGAAGGCGCTTAGCGGCTGTCGCAAGGCTGCATCCATCACGTCCATACGCAGTTGCTGAACCACGCCAACCGCGGCCTGATTAAAGAGCAGCGCCTGCCAGTAATGCAGGGAGGCGGCAAGAATTTGCAGCAGAATAAAACTGACTGCCAGGCCGGACACCAGCGCTAGCGGCAGAGTGTGTTTGGCTACCATATTGTCAATAAAGTAGCTGACAAGGATTGGCCCCATCACCTCTGCTGCGGCGGCAATCCACAGCAGCAGCACAGCAAGACTGAGTGATTTACGCCACGGCGAGCCATATTTCAGCAGCCGCTTCAGGGTGGGCCAGAGTTGGGCCAGATTAGCCATGTGGCACCCCCTTTTCACTCTCTTCTTCGTCCAGAGCCGCTTCCAACTGTTGATAACGGTACATATCCTGATACCAGCCGGATTCTGCTGCCAGCTGCTCATGCTCACCGCGTTGCGTGACGGCCCCTTTTTGCATCACCAGAATTTCGCTGGCCTCTGTTAAGGCGGATAAGCGATGCGCGCTGATGATCACCGTTCTTCCCTGTCCCCAACGCCGGAGGTTGTGCAGGATCTGATGCTCTGTGCGACCATCCACCGCCGAAAGAGCATCATCAAGGATCAGGATCTCGGCATCCAGCAGCAGTGCCCGTGCGATAGAAATGCGTTGCTTCTGCCCGCCAGACAGCATTACGCCACGCTCGCCTACTTCTGTGTCATACCCTTTTGGCAGACGTAAAATGTCTTCGTGAACGTTAGCCAGCTTTGCCGCCTGTTCAATATCCGCTGGTTTTGCCGTTGGACGGCCAAGCGCGATGTTATTGGCAATAGTATCCGAAAACAGGAAAGGCGTCTGACTGACGACCGCCAGACGACCGCGCCAGCTATCAAGACGAAGCTGTGGCAACGGAATACCGTGGTAGCGAATATCGCCCTGAGCAATATCGAAGTGCCGCTGGATAAGGCTTAGCAAGGTACTTTTACCGGACCCCGTTGGACCACAAATGCCCAGCATTTGCCCTGGTTTCAGGTGCACATTAACGTGCCGGAGTGAGGGACTCTGCGCACCGGGATAACAGAATTCGCGAATCGCGATTTGCAATGCCCCACGCTCTGCTGGCAGGGTCTTAGTGCCATCTTCAACCGCTGGCGCTTCTGAAAGCAGGGAGCGAATACGGCTCCAGGCTGCGCTACCGCGCTCGACAATGTTAAACATCCAGGCCAGTGCCAGCATCGGCCAGATCATCAAGCCAAGGTACATCACAAAACTGGTCAATTGCCCCAGCGTCATCTGATCGTGCCAGACCAGCCAGCTTCCGCCACCGATAGCCAACAGGTTGGACATGCCGATAGCGATATAAATCGTCGGATCGAACCGGGCGTCGACTCTCGCTACCCGCATATTTTTTCGGCCAGTATCTTTAGCAATCTCCGCAAACTGGCCGGACTGGTGATCTTCCAGCCCAAAAGCTTTGATCATCCGGATGCTGGTTAAGCTTTCCTGGGTTTGGTCATTCAGCGAGGAGAAAGCAGCCTGAGCCAGTTTAAAGCGGTTATGCAGCTGATCGCCGTAGCGTTTAATCACTATTGCCATGACTGGCATAGGCAGCAGCGCCAGTAAGGTGAGCTGCCAGCTGATCTGCGTGCTCATCACAAACAGCACTACCAGCCCCATCACCAGCGAATCCACCAGCGTCAGTACGCCTTCGCCAGCGGCAAACACCACGCGATCGACGTCGTTAGTCGCGCGCGCAATCAGGTCGCCAGTTCGGTGGCGCAGATAGAATTCGGGATGCTGTCGGCTGAGCTGACGATAGAAGTCCTGACGAAGTTCAACCGCCAGCTGGTAAGAAGCGCCGAATAGCAGCACACGCCAGACATAGCGCAGCAGGTAGACAACAATGGCGGTGACCAACATCACGCCAATCCACATCATCAACTGCGAGGTGTTCATCTGCTGATGAGAAACGCCATCCACCACCATGCCGACCACTTTTGGCGGCAACAATTGCAGGATGGCAATGACAATCAGTAACGCAACGGCCCCAAGGTAGCGGCGCCACTCACGAATAAAATACCAGCTTAATTGGCTAAACAGTCGCACAGAAAACGTCCTGGTTAAGATTGAGCAGGGTTAATGCCGGCGCCTTGCTCATTTTAATGGCAGCGCAGTGGTGTATTTTATCTCTTCCATCGCAAAGCTCGAAGTCACATCCAGCAAACCTGGAACCCCGTTCACTAAACGTTTATAGAAGGCATCATAGGTTTTCATGTCGGCCACCTGAATACGCAGCAGATAATCATATTCTCCTGCCATACGATAACAGCCCATCACTTCAGGCATCGCCTGGACCACGTCGACAAATTGCTGATACCAGCTGCTGCTGTGTTGCTGGGTTTTTATCAGCATAAAGGCGGTCAATGACAGATCGAGTTTATCGGCATCAAGCAGCGCGACCCGGCCGCGAATATAGCCTTCATCTTCCAGCCTTTTCAACCGTTTCCAGCAGGGCGTGGTGGTCAGATGCACCGCATCGGCCAGTGCCTGAAGGGATAATGTGCAGTCCTGTTGCAGGAGCGCCAGCAGTTTAAGGTCAGTTTTATCTATCATTGCCGTTTCCAGGAGAATAATTTTCTCTTAAGAGGCCATTTTACAGGAAAGAGAGTAAACTTTTTTTCCGATTTATGCCGTACTCTTTAACAAATTGTGCCGGGGAAAAAACATGTCAGATTTATGGGTATCGCACGCTATTAAAGAGATCAATGCCGACGTTCAACGTTCGGCAGATACGCATCTAATCCGCTTACCACTGGCCGCCTATCCCGGGATCTGGCTCTACCTGAAAGATGAAAGCACCCATCCCAGCGGCAGCCTGAAACACCGTCTGGCGCGTTCATTGTTTTTGTATGGGCTATGTAACGGCTGGATAAAAGAAGGCACGCCGATTATTGAAGCCTCATCCGGCAGCACCGCCGTTTCGGAAGCCTATTTCGCCCGGCTATTAGGCCTGCCTTTTATTGCTGTTATGCCGGCAACCACCGCAAAACGTAAGGTTGAGCAGATCACATTTTACGGTGGTCGCTGCCATTTCGTCAGCGATCCCTGTCAGATGTATGCGGAATCTGAGCGGCTGGCGCATGAACTGAACGGCCATTTTATGGATCAGTTTACCTATGCCGAACGGGCTACCGACTGGCGCGGCAATAACAATATTGCTGACAGCATCTTCCAGCAAATGAAGAATGAGCCCTTCCCGGTGCCGGAAAGCATTGTGATGAGCGCCGGAACAGGCGGAACGTCGGCGACTATCGGCCGCTATTTACGCTATCAGGGCCACGCCACGCGTCTGACGGTAGTCGATCCCGAAAACTCGGTTTTCTATGATTACTGGCATCAGCGGGATAAAACGCTGCGGAACAGCAAAGGCGGAAAAATTGAAGGGATCGGTCGTCCTCGCGTAGAACCCTCGTTCATTGCTGACGTGGTGGACGAGATGATCCGCGTGCCGGACGGAGCCAGTATTGCCACCATGCTCTGGCTGGAGAAACAGCTCGGTCGCAAACCTGGCGCTTCAACCGGCACTAACGTTTGGGGGGCCTTACAGATTGCAAAAAGAATGGCTGAAGAGCAGCGGACAGGCGCCATTGTGACGCTGCTGTGCGACAGCGGCGAGCGCTATCTGGACAGCTATTACAATACTGACTGGGTTGCGGAGAACATTGGGGATATCACTCCGTGGCAGCAAATGCTCAGCTAAAACGCCGGGCTTTCCTGCCCGGCAAACTGGAAGTTTCAGTATTAAAAGCCGTACAGCCCTGTCAGGCATAATGACCTCAATATTCGGGGGAATAAGCGAGGTTCGGGGTAGAAAGCCAGTGATTGAGGTAATGAGACACGCCCTGAGTTTCGCAGTGCCCAATAACAGGTAAGTGCGGCAGTAAGGTTTTCAGCTGGCTCATCGCGTTGCCCATAATGAAGCCGCGACCCACGCTTTCCAGCATTTCACGGTCATTCATCGCATCTCCGAACGCCATACACTCAGCCAGCGTGAAGCCAAGCGAGTGAGCAAGTGCATCCAGCGCTGTGCCTTTGTTACAGCCTGGCGGCAGGACTTCAAGACAATCCCGCGCAGAGAAGCAGAGGTGCGCACGGTCGCCAAGCGCATCTCTCAACTGCCCCTGCAACCGGCAAAGCTCATTATGCTCGGCGATGAAGCAGATTTTGGTGACTTCATGGGCAGGCAGCTTTTTCAAATCGGCAAGTTGATAGCGAAAACCGCTCATCTGATGCGCATGGAGAATGTGGGGCACATCAAACTCGGTTAACCAGCCCCGATCGTTAAAAACATGCAGGCTGGCGGTGGTGTCCCAACGGGTATGAATGACCTCTTCAGCTACCTGAGGCGACAGATCGCTGGAGGCAAGTAAGTTGCCCTGCTGATCGTGCACTCGCGTGCCATTACCGGTGATCAGGTAAGCTGTCAATTTAAAATCCGCTATCAGCGGTTGCATTTCCAGCCAGTGACGGCCGGTAGCAAAGGTCAGCAACACGCCTTTTTCATCCAGCGCGCGCAGCGCAGTCAGAGTTCTTTCTCCCAGCTGATGGTCAGGCATCAGCAAAGTACCATCCATATCAAACGCCGCCAGACGAGCCATTATTTCTCCAGTGTCTATTTTTTCATCGAGCGTTGAGTATCACCTGGTATTTGCGGAACTAATAGTGAATACTTCTGAAGAAAGTGTTCCGGGTTTATGCCAATGCGCCAGTTAAACCGCCTTAATCAATACCAACGCCTGTGGCAAGCCAGCCTCGGCGAGATCCAGCTAACCAGCGTGGCGGAGATCGCCCAGCGTTGTATTTGCAGTGAGCGCCATGTGCGAACGCTACTTGGTCAGTGGCAAAAATCGGGCTGGCTTAGCTGGCAATCTCAATCCGGGCGGGGCAAACGGGGCAAGCTGGCGTTCTTTCAGTCCCCTGCTCAGCTCAGAACGGTTTTGCTTCAGCAGCAGTTGGATCAAGGTCTGTCGCACCAGGCGCTGGAATTAGTGCAGATTGCCCCGGAACAGTTAAATCAACTGTTGAAACCCTTTATGGGTGGCCAGTGGCTGGACGATCGTCCCACGCTGAGAATTCCTTATTACCGCCAGTTAGATCCTCTCGATCCGCTGGAGATGCCTGGTCGCGCTGAACAACACCTTGCCGGGCAGATTTTCTCCGGCCTGACCCGCTTTCAGGATGATCGTGTGGTGGCCGATCTGGCTCATCACTGGCAGTGCAGCGAAGATGGCTTAAGCTGGTTTTTCTTCCTTCGCCCCCAGCTTTTCTGGCACAGCGGCGAACGGGTTTCGTCTTTACAGATCCTGCAGCATCTGCAAAACGTCATCAGCAGCCCGGCAGGGGCAAAACTGTTGGCAAGCGTAAAATCCCTCTCTCTTCCTCAGTCAATGTGCCTGCAAATCGATCTGCATCGCCCCGATTACTGGCTAACCTCACGCCTGGCTACGGTGACCTGCCTGCTGACACATCCGCAGACTCCTTCCCTCGGCACCGGGCCATGGAAGTTGAGCCACTGGTCACCAGAGTTGGTCAGAATTGAAAATCATGAACGCTACCATGGCGCTCAACCATTAATGCAGATGGTTGAGTACTGGATCACCCCTCAGCTTTTTGACAAAACCCTGGGCACCAGCTGCCGCCATCCGGTGCAGATAGCCATTGGCGAACAGCATGAGCTGTCGCTGCTGCGTCCGGTGAGCCGCCGTATCAGCCTGGGTTTTTGCTATCTGGCTTTAAAGCAGAATACCGCCCTTTCCTCACATCAGGCACAAAAAATACTGGCCCTGATCCGCAGTAAGAACGTCATACAGGAACTGCCTCTCGAAGAAGGTCTGATTACGCCAAGCCAGGAGATGCTGCCAGGTTGGCCGGTGCCCGACATCGTCGCTGTTGAGGAAACGGTGTTGCCAGCCACACTTAACCTCCACTATCACCTTCCCGTTGAATTACATGCAATGGCAGAGAAACTGCAACAGGTGCTGGCCGAAGAAGGCTGTCAGCTAAGGCTGCATTTTCACCCAGGCAAAAACTGGCAGGGTTACAGCGGGTTGGAAACGGCAGACATTATTATGGGCGATCGCCTGATTGGTGAAGCACCGGAGTACACGCTGGAAAGCTGGCTGAAGCTGGATCTGCTCTGGCCGACTCTGCTGGGTGGAGAGGCTCATCAGCGTTTGCTGAAAGATCTGGAACTGATCCAGGCTAACAACGCGGAGCCCGAGCGGCTGACAGGGCTGCAACAGACTTTTCATCATCTGATGGCGGAGTCGGTAATTACGCCGCTGTTCAACTATCGTTATCAGGTCAGCGCCCCGCCGGGCGTGGAGGATATCGCGTTAAATGCCTGGGGATGGTTTGATTTTTCCCGCGCGTGGATCCCGCCGCCGGTTGCCATTCCCTGAGCAAAACTACCCTTCTGCCGCCACAGGCAGTACCATATGGCGTAACAGATGACTAAGGTGATTAAAATGAAACGTGCAGTAGTGGTTTTCAGCGGTGGACAGGATTCAACGACCTGTCTGATTCAGGCTCTGCAACAGTATGATGAGGTGCATTGCATCACCTTCGATTACGGCCAGCGCCATCGTGCGGAAATCGATATTGCCCGCGAGCTTTCTCTTTCTCTCGGGGCTCGCGCCCACAAAGTTCTCGATGTAACGATGTTAAATGAGCTGGCCGTCAGCAGCCTGACGCGTGAAAGCATCCCGGTGCCGGCTTACGATCCGAACGCCAGCGGGTTGCCAAGCACCTTTGTGCCCGGCCGCAATATCTTATTCCTTACCCTCGCCTCGATTTATGCTTATCAGGTTGAGGCAGAAGCGGTGATCACGGGTGTCTGTGAAACCGATTTCTCTGGCTACCCAGACTGCCGTGATGAATTCGTTAAGGCGTTGAACCACGCGATTGAGTTAGGGATGGCAAAAGCCGTGCGCTTTGAAACACCACTGATGTGGCTGAACAAAGCGGAAACCTGGGCTCTTGCCGATTACTGGCAACAACTGCCGCTGGTGCGTAACAAAACGCTGACCTGTTACAACGGCGTGAAAGGCGATGGCTGTGGCGACTGTGCTGCCTGCCATCTTCGCGCTAACGGTTTGCAGGAGTATCAGGCTAACGGCAGCGCCGTGATGGCTGAAATGCAGCGTAAAACCGGTTTACGCTGACAGCATCTCTTCCATTCTTCTTTTCAGTTCCCCTTCCATCGGCTGCGCTTTTTGTGAGCGCAGATCGATACAGACAAAAGTCAGCGTGGCATCTGCAACGACTTCACCGTCAGGCACAAGCGTCACAGTCTGACCAATCACCCCACTTTTCCCGCCCAGCTGAATCAATTTACTGTGGATGTTCAGCACATCGCCCATCACTGCAGGTCGGCGATAATTGATGTTAATGTTCACTACCACAAAGGCCAGTTGGTTCTCCTGCAGCCAGCTGAAGGACTCCAGGCGTTCCAGCCACTCCCAACGCGCTTCTTCCAGGAACTCCAGATAGCGGGCGTTGTTAACGTGCTGATAAACATCCAGGTGATAGCCACGGACTTTGATGGTGGTGTGCATAGTTACGCTGCCCTTATGAAAGTAGAGGTCACCCAACTGGTATGACCTCTACAGATTAGCAGCCGCAACCGGCCCGACGCAGAGAATGCGTCAATCTCGCGAGTTAAGTCACAGTTTCAGTCTTGAAAGATTTCTCTCCACCAGCGCATTGCCCATACCGGGCACTTCTTTCAGTTGTTCAATATCAGTGAAAGCCCCGTACTGCTCGCGATAGCTGATAATGGCTTCGGCTTTTTTTAGTCCTACACCGTTTAACGCGGCAGCCAGCTGCTGGGCACTTGCCTGGTTCAGGCTCACTTTCTCGGTTACTGAGGGCGTGCTTTCCGTTGCAATCTGAGCAGACGCCGCAGAAGTGTTTTCCACCGCTTTAACCGGTAATACCGTCAGGATGCTCGCGCTGATCACTGTGATAAAACATAACGCTTTAAGTGGGTGTTTCATGCTTTTTTCCTCCATGTGTTTGACAGCCACACAACCGTACAGCGGAAGAAATAGCGAAACAAATGACGGAATTCAGATATGGAAAAGGCCGCGTAAGCGGCCTTTTGGTATTGCATCTCGTTGCAGAAAATCTGCGAGGCTTATTGGGCCTGCGCCGCTGCACCGTATTTGATTTTGGCTTCTTTACGCAGGTTGCTCAGCATGGCTTCAAAGGTAATCTGCGCATTGTTTTGCGTAATTCCCTGAACCATCGCTTTCTTCTGCGCATCCGGCATAGCACCGCTACGAACCTGATCCAGCGCAACCAATAGCACGTTGCCTTCACCGTCTTCACTGGTCGCGTAAGACGGTTTGTCCTTCGCTGGCAGCGTCATGGTGAATGCGGCCTGGGTTATGGCATCCTGACCAGTGCGGGACAGTGTTTTCTGGCTGCCGAAGCTCAGGTTAGCGGCTTTCATCGCCTCATCACCTTTACCTGCTTTCAGATCGGCCAGCAGTTTGTCAGCCTGAGCTTTTGCCTGAGCCTGTGCCTTCTGGGTTTTCAGCGTATCGGTAATCTGCGCCGTGACCTGATCCAGTGGTTTAACAGCTTCTGGCTTATGCTGGCTGACACGGACCACGAACGCACGGTCGCCATCTACAGTGATGATGTCAGAGTTATTGCCCGGAGCACCGTTCTCACCGACCAGGCCGCCATTAAAGATGGCTTGCTCAACCTGCTTGAAGTTCAGCTCAGCAGGGGGATTGTCATGGCTGAACCAGCCCGTCTCCACAGCCTTAACGCCTGCAGCTTGTTCTGCGCCAGCCAGTGACTCATTGTCATTGGTTGCGGCATCACTCACTTTCTGCTGCAGTTTGTAGTAAGCATCAATGGCTTTTTCCTGCTTCACTTTCGCAGCAATGTCATCATGCACGGCAGTAAAAGGCTTAACCTGCTGAGGCTGGACATCCGTCAGACGAGCAACGATGAAACCAACCGAAGACTTGATCACACCTGACAGCTGGCCTTTCTCTTTCAGAGCAGCACTTTTCAGTTCATCTGGTGTGGTATCTGGTTCCAGCCAGCCCATGTCGCCGCCGTTACGGGCAGAAATAGGGTCAACCGATTTTTCTTTCGCCAGCGCGGCAAAATCACCGCCTTTTTTCAGCGCGTCCAGAGCCGCCTGAGCTTCCGCTTCGGTTTTGGTCTGAATAATGCTGTAACGGCTACGCTGAGGCTGAGTGTAATCGCCCTGATGCTGATCGTACCAACTCTGGATGTCAGCTTCGCTGACTGTTTCCTGCAGGGAGGCCGCATCCAGCTTGATATAGCTGACCCGGAACTGCTCAGGAGACATGAAGTTGTTTTTGTTCTGCTCGTAGTAGTTTTTGATCTCTTCAGCGCTGACGGTCTGTTTAGCCGCCAGTGCAGCCACGTTGATCGTCGCCTCACGCACCAGACGCTCCTGAGAAACCAGCTCAGCCAGTTGGTCAGTTTCACCGGTCAGCATAAAGTCGGTGTTGGTCACCGCAGCAATCAGCTGTTGAGTGGTCAACTGCTTACGCAGCGCTTCAGCGTATTGATCGGCAGAGAAGCCCATCTGATTGATCAAACCAAGGTATTTAGCATTATCAAACTTACCGTTAGTCTGGAAAGCTGCCTGCGTGAAAATAGCCTGTTTGATTTGGTCATCGCTGATGGCCAGGCCCAGATCTTTGGCATACCCGGTCAGAAGCGATTCATCAACTAACTGAGACAGGGCCTGCTGGCGGATTTGCTGGATGTAGGCAGGGTTTCCTGCGAGCTGAGAGAATTGTTCGCCCAACTGCTGCTGCTGACGTGAACGTTCGTTAGAGAAGGCGTTCTCGAGCTGTGCACGGCTGATTTCCTGTCCGTTAACCTTGGCGGCGTAATCTCCGTTACCGCCGATCAGGTAGTTGCCCACCCCGGTCAAAACGAAAGACAGAATGATCAATGCCAATATAATTTTGAGCACGACATGGTTCGACGCCGCGCGTAAATTGTCCATCATGGTGTGACAACACTCCGCTGTAGTGTGAATGTAAACCCTTGCGCTTTCGTCCCATCTTCCCAGGGACGCTCCACGCCGCTGCGTAGCAAACCGCACGCCAATATGACAACAGCAAATCGCAAATGTCATTGGAACATAAAAAAAGGCACATCAGTTTTTTTGATGTGCCCCGTATGGTACATGAGAACGCAAACACAATCCTCACTCTCCACCGAAGAAATTACATCAGTGGAATCATACCGCCATTAGTTTACGGCGTCTTTCAGCGCTTTACCGGCACGGAAGCCTGGTACTTTACCCGCTGGGATGGTGATTTCTTTACCGGTCTGTGGGTTACGACCGGTACGCTCTGAGCGCTCACGCACAGAGAAGGTACCGAAGCCTACCAGCGCAACTTCATCGCCTTCTTTCAGTGAATCTGACACTGAGCCCATGAAAGCATCTAAAACACGTCCCGCTGCCGCTTTAGAAATGTCGGCGCTTGCAGCAATTTTGTCGATCAACTGTGACTTATTCACTCAATAATCCCCTCTTTTATTATTCACTTCGTGGTCGGGCTTCCCACCCTAGACGAACGCGCATCAATTATTTGGATTCAGTATTTCTGTTATGCCCTTAAAGGCAACAGCCGTCATTGGCTTAACAGCACTCTAAATTAGCGGCACAAAAAAAAGCTGGCAAGTCCCATTTTGCTTGCCAGCCCGGCTTTTGACCTGTTTTTGCCTTAAATCACTATTTTGCGGTCGCAACCTGCATCCCATAAGGGGAATTAACCAGTGCCAGTGTCAGCACTTCTTCGATGCGCTTCACGGGATGGATCTCCAGATCGGCAATCACGTTGTCCGGGATCTCTTCCAGATCACGTTTGTTTTCATCCGGGATCAGGACCGTTTTGATGCCACCACGGTGTGCAGCCAGCAGTTTCTCTTTCAGCCCACCAATTGGCAGAACCTGACCTCGCAGCGTGATCTCACCGGTCATCGCCACATTGGCACGCACCGGGTTACCTGTCAGACAAGAAACCAGCGCCGTGCACATGGCAATACCAGCACTTGGGCCATCTTTCGGTGTAGCGCCTTCCGGAACGTGAACGTGAATATCACGCTTCTCGTAGAAGTCACCGTTGATGCCCAGCTTCTCAGCGCGGGCACGCACCACCGTCAACGCAGCCTGAATGGATTCCTGCATCACTTCGCCCAGTGAACCGGTATAGGTCAGTTTACCTTTACCTGGTACACAAGCCGTTTCGATAGTCAGCAGATCGCCACCGACTTCAGTCCACGCCAGACCCGTTACCTGACCTACGCGGTTTTCATTGTCCGCACGACCGTAGTCATAACGCTGAACGCCAAGGTAGTCTTTCAGGTTGTCAGCATTGATCAGAATATGCTTGATGGTTTTGTCCATCAGCAGCGTCTTCACCGCTTTACGACACAGTTTAGACAGCTCACGCTCAAGGCTACGTACACCGGCTTCACGGGTGTAGTAACGAATGATGCTGACGATCGCACTGTCGTCAACGGTGATTTCACTGTCCTTCAGGGCGTTACGCTCAATCTGCTTGGACAGCAAATGCTGCTTAGCAATGTTGAGTTTCTCGTCTTCTGTGTAGCCCGACAGACGGATAACTTCCATACGGTCCAGCAATGGCGCAGGAATGTTCATCGAGTTGGACGTTGCCACGAACATCACATCGGAGAGATCGTAATCCACTTCCAGATAATGATCGTTAAAGGCAATGTTCTGCTCCGGATCCAGCACTTCAAGCAGAGCTGAAGCCGGGTCACCGCGCATGTCCGAAGACATTTTGTCGATTTCATCCAGCAGGAAAAGCGGGTTTTTAACGCCAACTTTCGCCATTTTCTGGATCAGTTTGCCCGGCATAGAACCGATATAGGTACGACGGTGACCGCGAATTTCCGCTTCATCACGCACGCCGCCTAATGCCATACGCACATACTTGCGGCCCGTCGCCTTAGCGATAGACTGACCCAGCGAAGTTTTACCTACGCCCGGAGGCCCAACCAGACAGAGAATCGGCCCTTTAATTTTGCTGACGCGGCTCTGTACTGCCAAATATTCCAGGATGCGGTCTTTGACGCGCTCCAGACCGAAGTGGTCGATATCCAGCGTTTCCTGCGCCTTCACCAGGTCTTTTTTGACCTTGCTACGGGCATTCCACGGCACCTGAACCATCCAGTCGATATAACCCCGTACCACGGTTGCTTCTGCTGACATCGGTGACATCATTTTCAGCTTCTGCAGTTCGGCTTCGGTTTTATCACGCGCCTCTTTCGGCATTTTTGCCGCATCGATTTTGCGTTTCAGCGCTTCATTTTCATCAGGCGCATCATCCATTTCGCCCAGTTCTTTCTGAATTGCCTTCATCTGCTCATTCAGATAGTACTCGCGCTGGCTTTTTTCCATCTGCTTTTTGACGCGATTGCGGATACGTTTTTCCACCTGGAGCAGATCGATCTCTGACTCCATCATCGCCATCAGATATTCCAGACGCTCATTGACGTCTGACATCTCCAGTACAGATTGTTTGTCGGCCAGTTTCAACGGCATATGGGCCGCAACGGTATCAGCCAGACGCGCGGCATCCTCAATGCTGTTCAACGAAGTCAGCACTTCAGGAGGGATTTTTTTATTCAGTTTGATATAGCCTTCAAACTGATTGATTGCGGTGCGCACCAGCACTTCCTGCTCGCGCTCATCGATCTCAGGGGACGCCAGGTATTCAGCCTGCGCGGTGAAATGGTCGCCATTATCAGCAAGCGTTGTGATATGCGCACGCTGCAGGCCTTCTACCAGCACTTTTACCGTACCGTCTGGCAGTTTAAGCATTTGCAGAATAGAGGCTACGGTCCCTACAGAGAAGAGATCGTTAATGCCTGGTTCATCCGTTGAAGCTTCTTTCTGGGCGACCAGCATGATTTTTTTATCATGATCCATGGCGGCTTCAAGGCAGCGAATCGATTTCTCACGACCGACGAACAACGGAATTACCATGTGCGGATAAACCACTACGTCACGCAACGGCAACACAGGGATTTCAATGCGTTCAGAACGCTCAGGATTCATAGAGCTCTCTCTTAGTTTAATTTCCGCCAGGGTGATGGGAACCGCAACAGACCACTAAAGTGCAGTTTTACCCACAGGTAGTTGAGTATATGGGGATGAATGTAAGACATTCAATGTTATCAGCGAGAGAAAAGCAAAAGGGGGAATAAATTCCCCCTTTTAAGATAACTGACTGGAAATATGTGGTTATTTATTCACCAGAAGCCTGTTGAGCTTCCTGTTTTCCGTAGATCAGCATTGGCTCAGACTGGCCTTCAATCACTGAATCGTCAATCACCACTTTTTCCACATCGTCCAGTGAAGGGAGATCGTACATGGTGTTCAGCAGCGCACCTTCCACAATGGAACGCAGGCCACGGGCACCGGTTTTACGTGACATGGCTTTCTTGGCAATCGCCGTCAGCGCTTCTTCACGGAATTCCAGATCCACACCTTCCAGGTTGAACAACGCCTGATACTGCTTGGTCAGAGCGTTTTTCGGTTCACGCAGAATCTGGATCAGCGCTTCTTCACTCAGCTCGCTCAGCGTTGCTACAACCGGCAGACGACCGATGAACTCTGGGATAAGACCGAATTTGATCAAATCTTCTGGCTCGACCTGCTCCAGCAACTGACCTTCAGTGGCCTTCTCTGCGGTTCCCTTAACGGTGGCTCCAAAGCCAATACCCGTACCAGTATCAACACGCTGAGAAATCACCTTGTCCAGACCGGCGAATGCCCCACCACAAATAAAGAGGATCTTGGAGGTATCAACCTGCAGGAACTCTTGCTGTGGGTGCTTACGTCCGCCCTGAGGAGGCACAGCCGCCACAGTCCCTTCAATCAGCTTCAACAATGCCTGCTGAACGCCTTCGCCCGACACGTCACGGGTAATTGAAGGGTTGTCAGATTTACGGGAAATCTTGTCGATTTCATCGATGTAAACGATGCCGCGCTGCGCTTTCTGCACGTCATAATCACACTTCTGCAGCAGCTTCTGGATGATATTTTCAACATCTTCACCAACATAACCGGCTTCGGTCAGCGTGGTGGCATCGGCCATAGTGAACGGCACATCCAGCAGGCGAGCCAGGGTTTCTGCCAGCAGCGTTTTACCGCTACCGGTAGGCCCAATCAGCAAAATGTTACTTTTGCCAAGCTCAATGCCGTTGCTGGTATCACCGTTGCGCAGGCGTTTGTAGTGGTTATAGACCGCTACGGCCAGCACCTTTTTCGCCCGTTCCTGGCCGATAACGTAATCGTCGAGGTGATGGCGGATTTCATGCGGCGTCGGCAGTGCGCTACGTTCACGATGCGGCGCAACTTCTTTAATCTCTTCGCGAATGATGTCATTGCATAAATCGACACACTCATCGCAGACATACACTGACGGGCCGGCAATCAGCTTGCGCACTTCATGCTGGCTTTTGCCGCAGAAAGAGCAGTACAGCAGCTTTCCTGAACCGTCTTTGCGCTTCTCAGTCATCAGTTAACCTCTTCTGTTATCTTCGTCCGCACTGTGTTGCGGCGATGATGCCGCCTTGCGGCACCCTCATTCGTTGCTCTAGCCCATCCATAACTATAGTCGACAGATGGGCATCAGGCTTACGTGCGATGCGTCAGAACGGAATCTACCAATCCATACTCTACAGCTTCGCTCGCTGACAGGAAACGGTCACGTTCCGTGTCTCTCTCGATTTCTTCAAGAGTTTTGCCCGTATGTTCGGCCATCAGCTCGTTCATACGCTGCTTCACTTTCAGAATTTCACGCGCGTGGATCTCAATGTCAGTTGCCTGACCCTGATATCCGCCCAGGGGCTGGTGAATCATCACACGAGAGTTCGGCAGAGCGTAACGCTTGCCTTTGGTCCCTGCGGTCAGCAGGAACGCACCCATTGAACAGGCCTGGCCCATACAAATGGTGCTGACGTCTGGCTTGATGAACTTCATGGTGTCGTAAATCGACATCCCTGCAGTGATCACACCGCCAGGAGAGTTGATGTAAAGGTGGATGTCTTTTTCCGGATTCTCAGCTTCCAGAAACAGCATCTGAGCGACGATCAGGTTCGCCATATGATCTTCAACCTGTCCGGTCAGGAAAATAATACGTTCCTTGAGCAGGCGGGAAAAGATGTCGTAAGAACGCTCTCCGCGAGAGGTTTGTTCGACCACCATCGGCACTAAAGCCATATGAGGTGCAGTTTGTTCACGTTCGCCACTGTATGACATTACCGTCTCCTGGATAAATTTCATTTGGCAACACTCCGTACCAATTCTACTTGAGAGCGATCCGGAACACTATGTTTCCATTACTTTCCCCAAACTTACCGGGGACAATCAAGACAGGACTCAGTACGCCATAATAGTCTATTTGGGGATGTTGCCCCGCTGATTCAAGCATAACAACGTTTTTATCAACTGCTAACCAGGAAAAACAGCTTAGTTGATATTTTGCCGGTTTAATGAGCGAATAAACGCCATAAGGCACTTCCGGGCAACGGATAAAAGCAAAAAGCCCGCAGTCATTACAACTGCGGGCTTTTATTTAGCTAACAGAATCAGTGGATCAGGCTGGTTGCGCCTGGTTCATCAGTTCCTGGAAGTTAGTGGCTTTCTCGGTTACTTTGGCTTTCTCCAGCACAGCTTCCACTGCCTGTTCTTCCAGCGCAACGTTACGCATGTTGTTCATCAGCTCGTTATTCTTGCTGTAGAACTCAACCACTTCAGCTGGATCTTCGTAGGCGGACGCCATTTCTGCAATCAGCTCCTGCACGCGCTCTTCATCAGCTTTCAGCTCATGGGTACGAATCACTTCGCCCAACAGCAAGCCAACGACTACGCGGCGCTTAGCCTGCTCTTCGAACAGTTCACGAGGCAGCTCGAAAGCCTGCTTCTCGTTGCCGCCAAAGCGCTGTGCAGCCTGACGACGCAGCACGTCGATTTCGCCATCGATCAGTGCTACTGGCACGTCGATGTCGTTAGCGCTGACCAGACCGTCGATAGCCTGAGTCTTCACACGGTTACGCACGGCGCCTTTCAGCTCGCGCTCCATGTTTTTACGCACTTCAGCACGCAGGCCGTCGACTGAACCATCTTCAACGCCGAAACGCTTGATGAACTCAGCAGTGAATTCTGGCAGCTCGCGCTCTTCCACTTTCTTCAGAACGATTTCAAACTTCGCTGCTTTCCCTTTCAGGTTTTCAGCGTGGTAATCTTCCGGGAAGGTGACGTCGATAGTGAAGGTTTCGCCCGCTTTGTGGCCAACAACACCCTCTTCGAAGCCTGGGATCATACGACCCTGGCCCATTGCCAGGACGAAGTCAGACGCTTTGCCGCCTTCAAACTCTTCGCCGTCTACAGAACCGTTGAAATCAACAGTGACACGGTCTTCAGCTTCTGCTGCGCGGTCGGTTTCTTTCCAGGTGGCCTGCTGCTTGCGCAGGGTGTCCAGCATGGTGTCAACGTCTGCATCAGTCACTTCAACAACCGGTTTTTCAACTTCGATTGCGTCCAGACCTTTCAGCTCAACTTCCGGGTACACCTCAAATTCAACAGCGAAAGTGAAATCTTCACCTTCTTTGTATTCGCCTGGCACGTAGTTAGGTGCGCCAGCCGGATTGATCTTCTCTTTGATGATGGCGTCAACGAAGTTGCGCTGCATCAGTTCGCCCAGAACGTCCTGGCGAACAGAAGCACCGTAGCGCTGTGCTACGACAGTCATCGGCACTTTCCCTTTGCGGAAACCGTCGATACGTACCTTTTTAGATACATTGACCAGCTCACTTTTCACCGCGTTTTCGATCACATCTTTAGCAACGGTAATCGTAACGCGACGGCCCAGGCCCTGAGTTGTTTCTACTGAAGCTTGCATCTTATTACCTCAAAAAATCACGTGCTCGGTCAACTTCAGACCCTCTCTGCTCCGCAAGAAACAGAGTGAGACTAAGAACCGGGATGGCCTCTGGTGGCAGAATCGCATTCCCTGTACCAGAAGGGTCCCGAAGATATTCCGGAAAAAAATAGACGCAGCATTATAGCGACAACGTTAAAGGGAGTCGAGGCTGCTCAACCCTCACATTTCGCTAACTTCGTCGCTTTTCTCCTATAAAAGGCAGAAAACGGGGGTAGGCCAGGGATTTAGCGGCAGAAATGACAAAGCGGCCCGCAGGCCGCTTTGGGTGAAAAATGCACGATCAGGCTAGCGTTCCTGCTCCGCGACAGTTTGGTGAAGAAGGAACCGTGTCCTGTAACCCCTCCCATTCTTTAACGGTGTAGGTATGTAAAGCCAGCGCGTGAACGCTTCCAGCCAGCTCTTCCGCCAGCGCACCATAGATAGTGCGGTGACGCATCAAAAACCGCTGGTTGATAAAATGGTCACTGACAATAACCACTTTAAAATGACTCTCTGCACCCGCTGGGACGTTATGACGGTAACTTTCGTCATGAACTTCCAGATGAACAGGCGCTAACGCCGTTCTTAACTTTTCTTCTATTTCTTCGCGGATCATACCTGGACTCCTCTAAGACGGTGGCCCCATCTCTTTAAATATTAGCTGGTTTTTTACCTTACCCGGCTCGATGTGATAAAAATTTCCGCCGCTTACTGCCCGCTACTGTGCATTTTCAGCTTTGCTGCTGCAACCTCTCTGTCAATAAAAGGTCGAAGTCCGCACGCCTGGAGCCAGCCGCAAAAGTGCAAGGCGATGAATTTACGCGCGATCGGGGCTTCCTCTTGTTTCAGGCAATGCTATGATGACCGCAGTTTTGTCAGCACTACCACCTTAGTCATAGAGAAAATAAGCATGTTAAAAAAATTATTCTTCCCTCTGCTGGCCGTCTTTATTCTGGCTGGCTGTGCAAGCAACAGCAACACACTTAACGTTTCGCCAAAAATCCAGCTGCCCCAGCAGGATCCCAGCCTGACCGGCATCACCGTCAGCATCAACGGTGCAGACCAGCGTAGCGATCAGGCGCTGGCAAAAGTTAACCGCGATGGCCAGCTGGTCGCGCTAACGCCTTCACGCGATCTGCGCTTCCTGTTGCAGGAAACGCTGGAGAAGCAGATGGGCGCTCGTGGTTATATGATTGGTCCAAACGGCGCTGTTGACCTGCAGATCATCGTAAACAACCTGTATGCAGACGTGACTCAAGGCAATGTTCGCTACAGCATCACCACCAAAGCAGACATTTCCATTGTTGCCACGGCTAAAAACGGCAGCAAACAGGTGAAAAACTACCGCCAGACCTACAGTGTTGAAGGGGCTTTTACGGCCACCAACACCAAGATCACCAACGCGGTTAACGCCACGCTGACTGACGTGATCACTGATATGGCTCAGGACACCAGCATCCATGAGTTTATTAAGCAAAACGCCCGTTAATTAGCCTGTGCCCGTCGGGATCCCGGCGGGCTTAGTTTTAAGGTTTGTATGCCCAGCCACTACCTGCAGATTTTTACCCAACGAAACGCCGCCCTTCTTCTGCTCCTTGGTTTTGCCTCCGGTCTGCCCCTTGCGCTGACATCGGGAACGCTGCAAGCCTGGATGGCCGTCGAAGATGTCGATATCAAAACGATAGGCTTCTTCTCTCTGGTCGGGCAGGCCTACGTCTTCAAATTCCTCTGGTCACCGCTGATGGACCGCTATACGCCGCCGTTTTTAGGCCGTCGTCGTGGCTGGCTGCTGGTGACGCAGATCCTCTTAATTGTCGGCATTGCCCTGATGGGATTTATGGATCCCTCACGCAATCTGACGATGCTCGCTGCCCTTGCGGTGTTGATCGCCTTCTGTTCGGCGTCCCAGGATATTGTTTTTGATGCCTGGAAGACGGATGTGCTGCCAGCAGAAGAGCGCGGCAGTGGCGCGGCTATCAGCGTACTGGGCTATCGACTGGCGATGTTGGTTTCAGGCGGCCTGGCGCTTTGGCTGGCAGACCGTTATCTGGGATGGCAGGCGATTTGGTGGCTGATGGCCGCGATGATGGTGCCTGGCGTAATGGCTACGCTGTTAGCGAAAGAGCCCACCGATCCGGTTGCCCGCCCTCACAGCCTCGAAGAAGCGGTGATTGCGCCGCTGCGCGACTTCTTTAACCGCAACAACGCCTGGTTAATCCTTTCTCTTATTGTCCTTTATAAGCTTGGCGATGCGTTTGCGGCCAGCCTCACCACCATTTTCCTGATCCGTGGTGTCGGGTTTGATGCAGGCGACGTGGGCCTGGTGAATAAAACGCTGGGATTAATCGCCACTATTATTGGCGCTCTTTACGGCGGCGTACTGATGCAGCGCCTGAGCCTGTTCCGGGCGCTGATGTTGTTCGGGATCCTGCAGGCGGTTTCTAACCTTTCTTACTGGATGCTGGCGGTGACAGACAAACATCTGTACAGCATGGCAGCAGCCGTATTTGTTGAGAATCTTTGTGGCGGCATGGGCACCGCCGCGTTTGTGGCCCTGCTGATGACGCTGTGCAATAAGTCGTTCTCCGCCACGCAATTTGCCCTGCTTTCCGCTTTGTCAGCTGTTGGCCGCGTCTATGTTGGGCCTGTGGCAGGTTGGTTTGTTGAAAGTTGGGGATGGCCAACGTTTTATGCCTTCTCTGTGGTGGCGGCTCTGCCCGGCTTGTTGCTGTTAGCAGGATGCCGGACCACGTTGGAACAGGCTCAAACCCATCAGTCATTTTTGCCACGAACTCGTTTCGCTACAGGCTACGGCTGGGCATTACGCGCCTTAAAGTTGGGAGCAACGCTGGTTGTGGTGGGACTGGTTCTGCTGGCTTTACGCGCAACAGACCTGCTGGATGCGGGCTCACTCATTAGCGTTCTGTTTGAATCCGGCGTGATTCTGGCGTTGCTGGGCATTGTCACCGGCAGCTTGTTGGACTTCCTTGCTCAACGTCCCGCGCCCCTGCCAAAGTAAAGTTGTGTGAGCAGAAGCAAAACAATCAGCGTCTTAGCCCGGTGCAAACATTTAACAATACCGCCGTTTTTCTCGGGCAAAAAAGCGGCGGCATTGAGTGAAAAATCGCCTTTTTTTAACAATTAGTGCATTGTCACATTTCAACGTGTTCCGTTATTTCCTAAAAGGTTTTCACCTTTACATTTCTCCTTTGCACTATATTAAAACCCGGTACGTTATTATTATTGTATAAACTAAATCACACGAATGATGCGGGTATGTTAAATAATTGAGTGCCAAATTCGCTGTTTATAGCAGAGACCTGCCGAAAAGCGGGGTTATCATTGGTTTTTGTTATATTAGAGGCAAACCCTTGCTGTCATTCATATTTTGTCACCTTCAGCAACATCTGTGACAGTGTTTGCAAAAGGTGTCAACACTGCGCTGACACAAGATGTTGCTGGTTTACAGTACTGAAACGTTCCCGTAAAATGCCGCCACACTTAAACGACAATAGAGCCCTTGTCATTGAGGTCGTTAAATGAGACTCAGGAAATACAATAAAAGTTTGGGGATTTTGTCATTAATTGCAGGCACTTTATTGTTAAGTGGCTGTGATAGTGCATTGTTAAGTCCCAAAGGACAGGTTGCACTGGAGCAACGTTCGCTGATACTGACAGCCTTCGGCTTGATGATGATCGTCGTTATTCCCGCAGTCTTGATGGCAGTGGTGTTCGCCTGGAAATATCGGGCATCCAATACCAATGCAAAATACAGCCCTAACTGGTCACACTCTAATAAAGTGGAAGCCGTGGTGTGGACTGTTCCCATTTTGATCATTATCTTCCTTGCTATTCTGACGTGGAAATCTTCCCACGCGCTGGATCCAAGCAAGCCTTTGGCCTCCGATGTGAAGCCAATTGAGATTGATGTGGTTGCATTGGACTGGAAATGGCTGTTTATCTACCCTGAACAGGGTATTGCCACAGTTAACCAAATCGCATTCCCTGCGAATACGCCGGTCAACTTCAAGATCACGTCTAACTCCGTTATGAACTCCTTCTTCATTCCTACCCTCGGTAGCCAGATTTACGCTATGGCGGGTATGCAGACTAAACTGCATCTGATTGCGAATGAGCCAGGCACGTTTGACGGTATCTCCTCCAACTTCAGTGGTCGCGGCTTCTCTGGTATGAAGTTCAAAGCGATTGCCACGCCTGATCAGGCTTCATTCGATCAGTGGGTAGCAAAAGTGAAAGACTCATCCAATACGCTGACAACCATGGATGACTTCGAGAAACTGGCAGCGCCAAGCGAAAACCATCCGGTTGAGTTCTTCTCAAGCGCAGATCCTGAATTGTTCAAGCAAGTGATTGGCAAATTCAAGATGAGCCACGGGAAAATGAACATGTCTGAACACGAAGGCATGGACATGAACGAAGCCCCTAAAGCGGGAGCCGAGGAATAATACGATGTTGGGAAAATTAACCCTTGATGCAGTACCGTATCACGAGCCAATTATCGTGGTTACGGTCGCCGCCATCCTACTTGGTGGTCTGGCTGTCGCCGGAGCAATCACTTACTTCGGTAAGTGGAAATATTTGTGGTCAGAATGGCTGACGTCTGTTGACCACAAACGTCTCGGTATCATGTATATCATCGTGGCTTTCGTCATGTTGCTGCGCGGCTTTGCCGATGCAGTGATGATGCGTAGCCAACAGGTACTGGCCTCGGCCGGTGAAGCCGGGTTCTTGCCGCCCCATCACTACGACCAGATCTTCACCGCCCACGGCGTGATCATGATCTTCTTCGTAGCGATGCCGTTCGTTATCGGTCTGATGAACATCGCTGTTCCTCTGCAGATTGGTGCGCGCGACGTGGCCTTCCCGTTCCTGAACAACCTGAGCTTCTGGTTCACGGCTGTTGGTGTGGTGCTGGTTAACCTGTCACTGGGTGTGGGCGAGTTTGCTCAGACCGGTTGGCTGGCTTATCCACCGCTTTCCGGCGCTGAGTACAGTCCGGGGGTCGGCGTCGACTACTGGATATGGAGTCTTCAGCTGTCGGGGATTGGTACGACATTAACCGGGATTAACTTCTTCGTTACTATCCTGAAAATGCGTGCCCCTGGCATGACCATGTTCAAGATGCCTGTTTTCACCTGGGCTTCACTGTGTACTAACGTTCTGATTATCGCTTCCTTCCCGGTTCTGACCGTGACGCTCGCGTTGCTGACCCTGGATCGCTATCTGGGCTTCCATTTCTTTACCAATGATATGGGCGGCAACATGATGATGTACGTAAACCTGATATGGGTTTGGGGACATCCGGAAGTGTATATCCTGGTTCTGCCGGTCTTCGGTGTGTTCTCCGAAGTGGTGGCAACCTTCTCTAAAAAGCGCCTGTTTGGTTACACCTCACTGGTTTGGGCAACGATTGTTATCACCATCCTGTCCTTCGTTGTGTGGCTGCACCACTTCTTCACCATGGGCGCCGGTGCGAACGTTAACGCCTTCTTCGGTATTATGACGATGATTATCGCCATTCCTACCGGCGTTAAAATCTTCAACTGGCTGTTCACCATGTACCAGGGCCGCATTCAGATGCACTCTGCTATGTTGTGGACCGTAGGCTTCCTGGTCACCTTCTCTGTGGGTGGTATGACCGGGGTTCTGCTGGCGGTGCCAGGTGCTGACTTCGTGCTGCACAACAGCCTGTTCCTGATTGCTCACTTCCATAACGTGATTATCGGTGGTGTGGTCTTCGGTTGCTTCGCTGGTGTGACTTACTGGTTCCCGAAAGCGTTCGGCTTCTGCCTGAATGAAAAATGGGGCATCCGTGCCTTCTGGTTCTGGATCATTGGTTTCTTCGTTGCCTTTATGCCGCTGTACGCACTGGGCTTCATGGGGATGACCCGTCGTCTGAGCCAGGACATCGATCCACAGTTCCACCCACTGCTGGTTGTGGCCGCCTTTGGTGCTGCTCTGATCGCTTGTGGTGTGCTGTGCCAGCTCACTCAGTTCTGGGTTTCAGTACGTGACCGTGAGCAGCTGCGTGATGTGACAGGTGACCCTTGGGGCGGTCGTACGCTGGAGTGGGCAACCTCTTCACCCCCTCCGTTCTACAACTTTGCCGAAGTGCCTGTTATCCATGAGCGCGATGCGTTCTGGGAAATGAAGGAAAAAGGCGAAGCGTACAAACAGCCTGCACAGTACCAAGAGATCCACATGCCGAAGAACAGCGGCGCTGGTGTGGCGATCGGTGCTTTCAGCCTGGTGTTTGGTTTCGCTGCTATCTGGCACATCTGGTGGCTGGTTGGTCTGACGTTCCTCGGTATGATCCTTACCTGGATCATCAAGAGCTTTGACGAAGACGTTGATTATTACGTTCCCGTTGCCGAGATCGAAAAAATCGAGAATCAGCACTTTGACGAAATTAGCAAAGCAGGTCTGAAAAATGTCGACTGAAACTCTGACTAAACACCACGACGCCCATGCGGAGCATGGGCATCACGATGCAGGAGCCAATAAAGTCTTTGGCTTCTGGATCTACCTGATGAGCGACTGCATCATCTTTGCCACCTTGTTCGCAACCTTCGGTGTGATGGTTAACAACACCGCGGGTGGCCCGGCTGGTAAAGATATTTTTGAACTGCCGTTTGTCCTGGTTGAAACCGCCCTGCTTCTGTTGAGCTCCATTACCTATGGTTTTGCAGTGATCAACATGAACAAAGGCAGCAAAGGCGCCGTTATCGGTTGGCTGGTGCTGACCTTCCTGTTCGGTGCAGGCTTCATCGGGATGGAAATCTATGAATTCCATCACCTGATTGTGGAAGGTTTCGGTCCGCAGCGCAGTGGCTTCCTGTCAGCATTCTTTACGCTGGTTGGGACTCACGGTCTGCACGTTACTTCTGGCCTGATCTGGATGGCGGTACTGATGTACCAAGTCTCCAGGCGTGGTCTGACGCCTACTAACCGTACTCGTATCCTGTGCCTGAGTATGTTCTGGCACTTCCTGGATGTGGTCTGGATTTGTGTATTCACCATTGTCTACCTGATGGGAGCCATGTAATGAGTCATTCAGCAAACGATCATGGTGCCGCTCACGGTAGCGTGAAGTCTTATATGATCGGCTTTATCCTGTCGATCATTCTGACAGCAATACCTTTCTGGATGGTCATGGACGGCGGCGCATCTAAAGCCACCATCCTGGGCGTGGTCATTGTGTGTGCGATTATCCAGGTGCTGGTGCATCTGGTGTACTTCCTGCACTTAAACGCCTCCTCTGATGAGGGATGGAACCTTGTGGCGATTGTCTTCGCCGCAATCATCATTTTGATAGTTGTTGTTGGCTCGCTGTGGATCATGTGGAACCTCAACTACAACATGATGGCCAACTAACCGAGTTACCCGTGATGATTAAGCAATACCTGCAAGTAACGAAACCAGGAATTATTTTCGGAAATTTAATTTCTGTAATCGGGGGATTCCTGCTGGCCTCTAAAGGCAGCATCGACTATGCCCTGTTCCTCTCCACCTTAGTCGGCGTTTCGCTGGTGGTCGCATCAGGTTGTGTTTACAACAACTTTATTGACCGTGACATCGACGTAAAAATGGAGAGGACCAGAAATCGAGTGCTGGTTAAAGGCCTCATTTCTCCGACAGTCTCTCTGGTTTATGCAACCGTTCTGGGTATTGCTGGATTCGCGTTGCTGTATTTCGGAGCAAACCCGCTGGCCATGTGGCTGGCGGTGATGGGCTTTGTGGTTTATGTCGGCGTTTACAGCCTGTACATGAAGCGCAATTCTGTGTACGGCACCTTGATAGGCAGTCTTTCTGGCGCCGCGCCGCCAGTGATTGGCTACTGTGCAGTAACCAGCCAGTTTGATGCTGGCGCGTTGATCCTGCTGGCTATCTTTAGCCTGTGGCAGATGCCGCACTCCTATGCGATTGCCATCTTCCGCTTTAAAGATTACCAGGCCGCGAATATCCCGGTACTGCCGGTGGTAAAAGGCATCTCCGTGGCAAAAAACCATATTACGGTGTACATCATCGCCTTTATGGTTGCCACGCTGATGCTGACGCTGGTCGGTTATGCGGGCTACAAATATCTGGTTGTCGCTGCCGCAGTCAGCGTGTGGTGGTTGGGGATGGCGCTGAAGGGGTATAAAACGCAGGACGATCGCGTTTGGGCCCGTAAGCTGTTTGTCTTCTCCATTGTCGCCATTACGGCACTGAGCGTGATGATGTCGGTTGATTTCATGACGCCGGCCTCGAAAGACCTACTGACCATGGTCAGGTAACACAGACCTCATCATAAAGGGCGCGATTATCGCGCCCTTTCTTTTTGTTACCACTTCGCGATAAGTATTATTTTACCCGCCCTGCCCCGCCGCCTAAAATACGTCGACCAGATAAACTGAGGTAGTAATGAACGATAATAAAATGACTCCAGTCGAGTTGCGTGCGACATGGGGTTTGGGGACGGTATTTTCCCTGCGTATGTTGGGAATGTTTATGGTACTGCCCGTCCTGACGACTTATGGCATGGCATTGCAGGGAGCAAGTGAAGCACTGATAGGACTCGCCATTGGCATCTACGGTTTAGCGCAGGCCGTTTTCCAAATCCCCTTCGGATTATTGTCGGACCGCATTGGCCGCAAACCGTTAATCGTGGGTGGATTACTCATTTTCGTGCTCGGCAGTGTGATTGCCGCGTGCACCACGTCCATCTGGGGAGTGATTCTGGGCCGCGCCTTGCAAGGCTCTGGTGCCATCGCCGCCGCCGTCATGGCACTCCTTTCCGATCTGACCCGTGAACAGAACCGAACCAAAGCCATGGCCTTCATTGGTATCAGCTTTGGCGTAACCTTTGCCATCGCAATGGTGCTGGGCCCGATCATTACTCACGCACTCGGCCTGCATGCACTGTTTTGGATGATTGCCGCGCTGGCCTCGGCAGGCATTTTGATTACCCTGTGGGTTGTCCCTTCCACGCCGAATCATATTCTGAACCGTGAATCGGGCATGGTTAAAGGCAGTTTTAAAGCCGTACTGACCAATCCCCGTCTGGTTAAGCTGAACTTTGGCATCATGTGCCTGCATATTCTGCTGATGTCGAGCTTTGTGGCGCTGCCAGGTGAGTTTGAGCGTGCCGGTTTCCCTGCGGAGCAACACTGGAAAGTCTATCTGGTGACGATGCTGGTCGCGTTCTGCGGCGTGATCCCGTTTATCATTTACGCTGAAGTAAAGCGCCGTATGAAGCGGGTGTTTGTCAGCTGTGTAGCCTTGATGCTGATTGCTGAAATTGTGCTGTGGGGAGCCGGAAGCAATTTCTGGACGCTGGTGGTCGGTGTTCAGCTGTTCTTTATTGGCTTTAACCTGATGGAGGCTATTTTACCGTCGTTGATCAGCAAAGAGTCACCTCCGGGCTACAAAGGCACGGCGATGGGCTTGTACTCCACCAGCCAATTTTTGGGCGTAGCGATTGGCGGCAGCATGGGCGGTTGGGTATTCGGTCATTTCGATGCGCAATCCGTGTTCCTGGTGGGCGCTCTCGTTGCGGCAGTCTGGCTGGTGGTGAGCTGCACGATGAAAGAGCCGCCGTACGTCAGCAGCTTACGTATCATGCTGAACGACAGTCCGTTGGAAAAGGGCGAGCTTGAGCAGCGTCTTAAAGCGCAACCAGGCGTGGCAGCGGTGTTTATCGTGCCAGAAGAGAAAAGTGCTTATGTGAAGATCGACAGCAAGGTAACAAACCGCGCCGAGATCGAGAAGCTGGTAGCCGAAGCGGCCTGACAGGTTCAGATAACCAGACAGCGTGGCCCTGAAAAGCAGCGCTGTCTGGGATCACTTAGTCGCGGAAGTTTTTGAACTGGAACGGCTGCCCCAAATCTCCACCACGCACCAGCGCCATTGCGCCCTGCAGGTCATCACGGGATTTCCCGGTCACGCGTAACTCTTCACCCTGAATCTGGGTCTGAACTTTGATCTTGCTGTCTTTGATCAGCTTAACCAGTTTCTTAGCCACATCTGCTGGAATGCCTTTTTTCATCTTGGCTTCCACGCTCCAGGTTTTCCCGCTGTGCTCAATCTCTTCCGGAATTTCCAGCGCAGCGCCTTCAATGCCACGCTTAAGCAGCCTCTCACGCAGGATATCAATCAGCTGTTTTACCTGAAAGTCAGACTCGCTTAACACCTTGATGGACTCGTTTTTCTCAATCAGCTCATAGCTGGCGGTCACGTTACGAAAATCGAAACGAGTCGAGAGCTCGCGGTTGGCATTTTCCACCGCATTTCGGACTTCCTGCATGTCAATTTCTGAAACGATATCGAAAGATGGCATGATGTATTCTCCTGAATCTAAAGTGACGTGCATAATACCCACTTAGCGCCGTTAAAAAAACCATCGGCGTTGAAAGCTATAATAAGGATATCAAACCTGCGCGGCGTCTGTTTCGGGCTGACAGCAAGGTGGTACTAACGCAACCCGCACGCGGGGAGGACGCATGAAGATTACCGTACTGGGATGCGGTGCATTAGGGCAAATCTGGTTAGCTGCCCTCGACGCTCAGGGCCATGATGTGCAGGGCTGGCTGCGGGTTCCGCAACCTTACTGCTCGGTCAACGTCATCGATCTGACTGGCACAACGATCAACAAGACCTACATAGCCAATGATCCCAAGTTCTTAGCGGAAAGTGACCTGCTGCTGGTGACCCTTAAAGCCTGGCAGGTTTCTGAGGCGGTGAAGAATTTGCAGTTTATTCTCCGGGATGACTGCCCGATTCTGTTGCTGCATAACGGCATGGGAACGCTTGATGAGCTGAAAGCATTGCAGCAACCGCTGCTGCGGGGCATCACTACGCACGCCGCTAAACGAGACGGCACGGTGATTGTTCACGTTGCAGCAGGGATAACCCATATCGGCCCAACCTCCGCAGACGCTGCGGCATTGAGCGAACTGGCCGAAGTTCTACAACAGGCGCTTCCTGACGTTGCCTGGCACAACAATGTCGCCTCCGCCGCGTGGCAAAAACTCGCCGTAAACTGCGTGATCAACCCGCTTACCGTGCAGTACGACTGCCCAAACGGGGATCTGCTGAATCATCTGGATGAAGTGTCGGCACTGTGCAATGAAGTGGCAATGGTGATGGAGCGCGAAGGCCAGCATACCTCACGGGAAGGGCTGCTCGATTACGTGCTGGACGTGATAAATTCTACCGCTGCCAATACTTCTTCGATGCTGCAGGACATCCGCGCCGAACGCCGCACAGAGATAGATTACATTACCGGCTACGTCATCCGACGAGCACGGGCACAAGGCCTGGCAACGCCTGAAAATAGCCGACTTTATGAATTGATTAAGCGAAAGGAACAAGATTATGAGCGTGAACGCATCGGTGCTGGTTTGCCTGGCACCTGGCAGTGAAGAAACAGAAGCGGTCACCACCATCGACCTGTTGGTGCGTGCCGGGCTGAACGTCACCACCGCCAGCGTAACGGACGATGGCAGCAGAGAAATTCTCTGCTCACGCGGCGTCAGGCTGATTGCCGATGCCCCATTAGTAGAAGTTGCGGATAATGATTTTGCCGCCATCGTACTGCCGGGCGGCCTGAAAGGCGCTGAAGCATTTCGTGACAGCCCGCTGTTGGTGGAAACCGTTCGCCAGTTTCATCTCTCCGGCCGCATTGTTGCGGCTATCTGTGCCGCGGCTGGCACCGTGCTGATCCCGCATGACCTGTTCCCTGTCGGCAATATGACCGGCTTTCCAGGACTGAAAGAGAGTATCCCGGACGAAAAGTGGATGGATAAACGGGTGGTCTGGGATCCTCGCGTCAATTTACTGACCAGCCAGGCTCCGGGAACCTCCATCGACTTCGCGCTGAAGTTAATTGATCTGATTGTTGGCAGAGACAAAGCCCACGAAGTGGCGAAACAGCTGGTTGTGGCTGCCGGAATTTACGATTACCGCGAATGGATTGAGTAGGCGAAGCGAAGGGAAGAGTGAATGGCCAGCAGGCGGGGAAAGTGCCTGCTGGCAAGTGTGAAGCAATAAAGGATGACTCAGCTCATCCCTGCCCTTTAAGGGCGATAGACCTTCACATTTTTAAAGCCCTGCTCATGCAGGTAAAGTGCCTGCAGTCGGCTCATTACGCCGCGATCGCAGTACAGTAACCAGGTTTTACTCTGATCCAGGTTACCAAACTGGGTGCTGAGCTTGTAGAACGGCAGGCATTTCACTTCCACACCTTCCAGCTCCAGCGGACGATCGTCCTGCTCATCCGCAGAACGGATATCCAGCACCATATCGTCCGGGCCGAATGACACCACCGTTTCAACTTCTACCACTTCCTGCTCAGTGTCTTCCGCAATCCGGCGGATATCGACGTTGGTAGCTTCAGCCACCATCTGGTCAAGGATGGCAAAATCGAAGTTCTGCTCTTCCGCTTCGATCTTGGCTTTAACCGCTTTCACGGTTGGGCTCTTGGAGATCACACCGCAATATTCCGGCATGGTACGGGCAAAATCTTCCGTCCCGATATGACGCGCCAGATTAATGATGTGCTCTTTATCATGGGAGATTAAAGGACGCAGGATCAGCGTATCGCTGGCGTTGTCGATCAAGCGCAGATTTGTCAGCGTCTGGCTGGAAACCTGGCCCAGCGCTTCACCGGTCACCAGCGCCTGTACGTCATAGCGCTCGGCGATTTGGGAGGCTGCACGCACCATCATACGCTTCAGCACTACGCCCATCTGACCGTCTTCGACTTTCTCCAGGATCTCACCCACTACCGGCTCGAAGTTGATCGCCACAAAACGAACTTTATGGGAACGACCAAAACGGTTCCAGAGATAATGCGCCACCTGACGAACGCCGATTTCATGCGCCGCGCCGCCAAGGTTGAAGAAGCAATAATGCACGCGACAGCCGCGACGCATCAGCATATAGCTGGAGACGCCGGAGTCAAAACCACCCGAAATCAGTGACAGCACATCTTCCTGTGTGCCGATCGGGAAGCCGCCGATGCCTTCATGACGGCCCGTCACTAACAGCATGCGGTCGTCATCAATTTCCAGATTGACCGTCACTTGCGGATGGTTAAGCTTCACCTGGGCGCTGGCCACGTGCTGGTTCAACCCGCCGCCAACGTAACGTTCCACATCCTGAGAGCTAAAATCATGCTTACCACGGCGCTTCACGCGGACAGCAAAGGTTTTCCCTTCAATACGATCGCGGTTTAGTTCCAGCGTTTGTTCAAAGATATCGTGCATATCGGTGTAAGCACGATCTTCAACATCCAGCACGTGGTGAATGCCAGGAATGCGCTGTAAGCCTTCAATCAGCACGGCACGCTTGCTGTCGTCCTTTGAACGGACTTCGATATGGTCCCAGTGACGAACCACGGCTAGCGTTTCATCACTGTCTTTCAGCACATTACGGATATTCGTCGTCAGGATTTTGATAAAACGCAGGCGAACACTCTGACTTTTGATGGTAATTTCGGGGAATAACTTAATGATAAACTTCATGTCGGCATGGATTCGTTGAGCAATTAAGTGCTGAAATGGAACGCACTTAGCTGGTAAAATGAGGGTATTGCAAAGCAGCTTGTAGCCCTTTACATTCAGTACTCGAGTGTATCACACCTGTCCGCTCACTGCTTCTTCATCCGTTATCAGCATCATTATTTTGCTAATCATTTCCAGTCGGCTACCATGGGCGGCTTCACGCTAAAAAAACGACTGAGCAGAACGCCATTATGCCTAAAAAAGCCGAACAGCCAGCCAGCTTCGAAACCTCCCTGCAGCAGCTGGAGCAGATTGTATCCCGACTTGAAAGTGGTGACCTGCCGCTGGAAGAGGCGCTGAATGAATTTGAACGCGGCGTGCAGCTTGCCCGTGCGGGCCAACAGAAACTGCAGGCTGCCGAGCAGCGCGTGCAGATCCTGCTGAGCGACGATAAAGAAGCTGACCTGCAGCCCTTCACGCCGGAAAATGAGTAATGGATTTTAGCGATCTCCTTACCGCGCATCACAAGCGGGTCAATCAGGCTCTACAGCGTTTTATCAAACCTTTGCCGTTTCAGAATTCCCCGCTGGTTAATGCCATGGAATATGGGGCATTATTAGGGGGTAAGCGCTTACGACCTTTCCTGGTGTATGCCACCGGAGAAATGCTTGGCGCTGATAACGAAGCCTTAGATGCGCCAGCGGCCGCCGTTGAGTGCATTCATGCCTACTCATTAATTCACGACGACCTGCCAGCAATGGATGATGACAGTCTCCGGCGCGGCCAACCGACCTGCCATATTAAGTTTGGCGAGGATACCGCAATCCTGGCCGGTGACGCATTGCAGACGCTGGCGTTCTCTATTCTGGCCGATACCCCCATGCCAGGTGTTAGCGCTGACTATCGCGTAGCGATGCTTTCAGAGCTGGCTCAGGCGAGTGGCGTCGCGGGAATGTGTGGCGGACAGGCATTGGATTTGGCGGCAGAAGGCCAGCAGGGTGACCTGGCTGCGCTTGAGCAGATTCATCGCCATAAAACCGGTGCGTTAATTCGCTCCGCCGTTCGCCTGGGCGCTTTAGCCGCCGGAGAACGAGGGCGTGAAGCCCTACCCGCACTGGATCGTTATGCCAATGCTATTGGCCTGGCATTCCAGGTGCAGGACGATATTTTAGATGTGGTGGGCGATACCGCCATTATCGGCAAACGGCAGGGAGCCGATCAGCATTTAGGCAAAAGTACTTACCCGGCCCTGATGGGACTCGAAGGAGCACGGGCCAAAGCGTGGGACCTCTATCAGGAGTCACTCAGCGCATTAGAAACACTTGCCGCGCAGTCTTTTACTACAACATCACTACAGCTGCTTGCAAGTTACGTAATTGAACGCAATAAATAACTTCCACAATGAGTCTCTGATGAGTTTTGATACTGCAAAATACCCGACGCTGGCGTTAGCCAGCACGGTACAAGAATTACGATCGCTCCCCAAAGAGAGCCTGCCAAAACTTTGTGATGAGCTACGTCAGTATTTACTCGACAGCGTAAGCCGCTCCAGCGGCCACTTTGCCTCTGGTCTGGGCGTGGTGGAGCTGACCGTCGCGCTGCATTATGTCTATAACACGCCTTTTGATCATCTGGTGTGGGATGTTGGCCATCAGGCTTACCCGCATAAAATCCTCACCGGACGGCGCGACCGCATTGGCACCATTCGCCAGAAAAATGGCCTGCACCCGTTCCCGTGGCGCGATGAGAGTGAGTTTGACGTGCTGAACGTTGGGCACTCCTCCACCTCGATCAGCGCCGGTCTGGGCATGGCCGTTGCCGCAGAGAAAGAAGGCAAAAATCGCCGGACAGCTTGTGTGATTGGTGATGGCGCACTGACTGCGGGTATGGCTTTTGAAGCCATGAACCACGCGGGCGACATCAAAACCGATCTGCTGGTGGTGTTGAACGACAACGAAATGTCGATTTCAGAAAATGTCGGCGCACTGAACAATCGCCTTGCTCAGATCCTGTCCGGCAAAACCTATTCGCGCCTGCGTGAAGGGGGCAAAAAAGTGCTCGGAAGCCTGCCGCCGATCAAGGAACTGGTGAAGCGCACTGAAGAGCATCTGAAAGGAATGGTCGTGCCCGGCACGCTGTTTGAAGAGCTTGGCTTTAACTACATCGGTCCGGTTGATGGTCACGATGTGCTGGCTTTGGTGCAGACGCTGAAGAACATGCGTGAGCTGAAAGGCCCGCAGTTCCTGCATATCATGACCAAAAAGGGCAAAGGCTACGCCCCGGCAGAAAAAGATCCGATCTCCTGGCACGCGGTGCCGAAGTTCGATCCTGCCAGTGGCCTGTTGCCAAAAGCGGCTGAAGGGCTGCCAAGCTACTCAAAAGTGTTCGGACAGTGGTTAAGCGAAACCGCAGCGGATGACAGCAAATTGATGGCCGTCACGCCAGCAATGCGTGAAGGGTCAGGCATGGTCAGCTTCTCACGCGATTATCCTGGGCAGTATTTCGATGTTGCTATCGCGGAACAGCATGCCGTTACCTTTGCTGCCGGGCTGGCAATTGGCGGCTATAAGCCGGTTGTGGCTATCTACTCCACCTTCCTGCAGCGCGCCTACGATCAGTTAATCCATGACGTGGCAATCCAGAAGCTGCCGGTGCTGTTCGCTATCGACCGTGGCGGTATTGTAGGGGCAGACGGACAGACCCATCAGGGCGCGTTTGATATCTCGTTCCTGCGCTGCATCCCGAACATGGTGATCATGACGCCGAGCGATGAAAACGAATGCCGTCAGATGCTTTACACCGGCTATCATTACTCGCACGGGCCAAGCGCAGTTCGCTACCCACGCGGGACAGGAACCGGCGCAGAGCTGAAGCCTCTGGCATCTCTGCAGCTGGGTAAAGGTCTGGTGAAGCGTGAAGGCGAAAAACTGGCCATCCTCAACTTCGGCACGCTGTTGCAAGAAGCGACTGCCGTTGCTGAAAAGCTGAATGCCACGCTGGTTGATATGCGCTTTGTGAAACCGCTGGATGATGCATTAATCATTGAGCTGGCCGCGAGCCATGAAGCCCTGGTTACGCTGGAAGAAGGCGCCATTAAAGGCGGTGCAGGCAGTGGCGTAATCGAACTGCTGATGGCGAAGCGCCTGCTGGTGCCGGTCCTGACTGTCGGGCTGCCTGATGAGTTTATTCCTCAGGGCACCCAGGACGAGATCCGCCATGACTATCAGCTTGATGCTGAAGGGATTGAGCAACAAATCAGCGACTGGCTGGCACAGTAATTCCGCACAATGTGGTGGGCTTCGAGTAAATAAAAAAAGGGCGGCTGTTGGTAACAGTCGCCCTTTCTCACTTCACCGACTCAAAAGACAAAATGATGGCCGGCGTAATACAGAATGCCTGCTGAGAGGATCCCGGCGATAATATCGTCGACCATAATCCCCATGCCGCCATGCACATTGCGATCGAACCAGCGGATCGGCCACGGCTTCCAGATATCCAGAATACGGAAGATAACAAATCCGGCTAGTACCCATTGCCAGCTGTTAACGGGGATGGCCATCAGCGTGATCCACATCCCGATAAACTCATCCCAGACAATGCTGCCGTGGTCGTGAACGCCCATATCTTTCGCCGTTCTGTGGCAAAGATACACCCCGATACAGATGCCGAACATCACCACCAGAGAATAAATATCCTGGGGTAAAAAGGTCATCAGATACCAGAATGGGATGGCAGCCACCGACCCCACGGTACCCGGCATATAAGGGCTGAGTCCGCTGCCAAATCCGGTGGCCAGCAAATGCCAGGGATTGCTCATTTTCAGGCGGCTTTTGGCCACATCTTTATCGCGCGTCAAAATGGTCAAATCCTTTCAAATCTTTTTCGACTGGCTTGCCATCCTGCAACAGCACCAATCCTTCGGATTGCGGCGCGATCTGACCAATACAGGTAAACGGCACGCCATAATGCCCCAACGCCACGTCTAATGCGCCACGGTTGATCTCAGGGACGGTAAAGCACAGCTCGTAATCTTCGCCGCCGCTTAACGCCCAGCGGATCGCCTGCTCTGGCTCAAAATGCTGTTTCATCACTGCAGAGAGCGGCAGGGTTTCCAGATACAGTCGCGCACCGCAGTCGCTGGCTTTCAGGATGTGGCCCAGGTCAGAGATCAATCCATCGGAAAGATCGATAGCCGAACTGGCCAGATCGCGCAGCGCCTGTCCTTGCAGAATACGCGGCATCGGACGCAGATGGCGTTTAAGCAGGAGCTCATGGGCAACAGGATCGTTGATCTTCACCCGATGTTGCAGCAGTGCCAGACCGGCCGCACTGTCACCCAGGTTGCCGGTGACATAAATCCAGTCTCCGGGACGGGCACCAGAACGCTTCAGCGCCCTGCCCTTAGGCACCAGACCATGAATACCCAGCGTCAGGCTCAGCGGCCCACGCGTGGTGTCACCGCCAATCAGCTGCATGTCGTAGTAGTCCAGCAGCTCGAACAGGCTGTCGCTGAAGTCTTTCAACCAGGCTTCGTTAACGGAAGGAAGCGTTAAGGCCAGCGTCAGCCAGGCTGGATCGGCTCCCATTGCCGCTAAATCACTGAGGTTAACCGCCAGTGCTTTATAGCCAAGATCGGCAGGATGGATATCACGCAGGAAGTGAACGCCTTCTACCAGCGTATCGGTGCTGATAGCGAGGGTCTGTTTTTCAGACAGCGTCAGTAATGCGCAGTCGTCGCCGATGCCCTTTTCCACATCGCGACGGGAGCTTGTCACACGATCAAAATAACGCGCGATAAGTTCAAATTCGCCACATGCCATACAATGCGTTCCGAGTTTGAAAAATGAAGAAGGCCGGTGAAACCGGCCTTGGAGGATTACTTCTTATTGGGGCGGATGTAAGGAGCGGCTTTATCCAGCACGCCATTGACAAACTTATGGCTGTCTTCGGCGCCGAACACTTTCGCCAGCTCAATGCCCTCATTGATGGCCACCTTGTAGGGAACATCGGCACGCTTGCTCAGCTCAAACAGCGAAATACGCAGGATGGCTTTTTCTACCTGGCCCAGCTCTTCGAGCTGACGCGACAGGTACGGCTTCATCAGGCCATCCAGATATGCGCTGTTGGTTGCAACGCCGATCAGCAGCTCACGGAAATAGCTGATATCAACGTCTTTGACGTCTTGCTCCGCCAGAAACTGATATTCGACATCAGAGATGTCGTTTTTAGACAACTGCCAGGAGTAAAGCGCCTGGACAGCACATTCACGGGCGCGGCGACGAGCAGCAGGTTTCACGAAATTCCCCTTAAAATCAGGCTTTGATGGCTTTCAATACGTTAATCATTTCAAGTGCGGTCAGGGCAGCTTCTGCGCCTTTGTTACCCGCTTTGGTTCCGGCACGTTCAATGGCCTGTTCGATGTTTTCCGTCGTCAGGACACCAAATGCTACCGGAATATCGCTGTTCATCGCGACGCTGGCCAGGCCAGAGCTGGCTTCACCAGCGACATATTCGAAGTGGGCAGTCCCGCCACGAATAACGGTTCCGAGGGCGACAATAGCGTCGTGCTTACCGGCTTTCGCCAGCGCACGTGCGGTCATTGGCATTTCATAAGCGCCTGGTACCCACACCACGGTGATGTTTTCATCTTTCACCTGGCCGATGCGTTTTAACGCATCAAGGGCACCGCTCAGCAGGCTGTCGTTGATAAAGTTGTTGAAACGCGCAATGACAATGGCAACGCGCGCGTCAGGAGTAGCAACAGCAGCTTCAATAACGTTCATAATCTTCCTTTCAGGGTTCAGTTATGGCCCCGCAGGGGGGCGGATTCTATCATACTCTTCACCGCTCTGCTCCGCTTTTAAAAGCTAAGATGCAGGGGTCAGCGTCAGGCGAATATCTGGCCCAACCTGACGACTATCGCTGAAGGTAAAGGCTGGCGCGTCAGCAAGTTGTGCTATACCCGGTAAATGGCACAGACCGCGTGCATTATCGCCCAGCAATTTAGGTGCCAGATAGACAATCAACTCATCCACTACGCCAGCGGTAAGCAGTGCACCAGCCAGTTTTGCCCCGGCTTCCACCCAGACCGTATTGATCTGTCGGCGGCCCAGCAGCATCATCAGCGACACCAAATCGGTGTGATCATTATGACGGGGAACGGTGAACTGCTCCACATTCTCCGGCCAGCACAGGCTGTCTGCCTGCTGGCGTGCCAGCCAGGTCTCGCCGGGCTGAGAAATTAAACGGTGTTCAGGCGTCACCTGATTCTGGCTGTCGATCACTACGCGAACCGGCTGGCGCAGGTGCTCTTCAGCGTAAGCGGCCTGAGTATTAGCGGCAAAATCCTGCCAGCGAACGGTCAGCGAAGGGTTATCAGCCAGCACGGTAGCGCTGGTACTGAGAATAGCCGAACTTTGCGCACGCAGGCGCTGAACATCCCGTCGGGCTTCTGGCGAGGTAATCCACTGGCTTTCACCGTTTGCCATTGCCGTGCGACCATCCAGAGAAGCGCCGAGTTTCAGCTGCACCCAGGGGAAACCGGTACGCATTCGCTTCAGGAAACCCCGGTTAAGCGCTTCGGCTTCCTGCATCATCAGCCCGTGGCTGACTTCAATGCCCGCCTGCTGCAGCCGATATAATCCCCTACCGGCGACTTCAGGGTTCGGATCCTGCATTGCAGCGATCACCCGGCTCACGCCAGCGGCAATCAACGCATCACAGCAAGGTGGCGTGCGACCATGGTGGCTGCAAGGTTCGAGGGTGACATAAGCCGTGGCCCCTTTCGCCTTGTCGCCTGCCATGCGCAGCGCGTGGACTTCAGCATGAGGTTCACCGGCACGAAAATGGTAGCCTTCGCCAACCATCACGCCGTCACGGACAATGACGCAGCCTACATTCGGATTGGGCGTGGTAGTAAACCGGCCACGACGCGCAAGCTCAAGGGCTCGCGCCATCCAGATTTCATCGCTCATGGTTTAATCCTGTAAACGGGCAATCTCTTCACCAAACTCACGGATATCTTCAAAGCTGCGATAAACGGAAGCAAAGCGGATATAGGCGACTTTATCCAGTTTTTTCAGCTCGTCCATCACCAGGTTGCCGATCATTTTGCTCGGCACCTCACGCTCGCCGGTGGAGCGCAGCTGGCTTTTGATATGGCTGATGGCGTTTTCCACGTCGTCAGAGCTGACCGGACGCTTCTCCAGCGCTTTCATCAAGCCGCTGGCAAGCTTGTCTTCATTGAAGGGTTCGCGGACATCATTACTTTTAACAACCCGAGGCATCACCAGTTCAGCCACTTCAAAAGTGGTGAAACGTTCATGGCACACCAGACACTGGCGACGACGGCGCACCGAAGTGCCTTCCCCAACCAAACGGGAGTCGATCACTTTGGTATCCACAGCAGAACAGAACGGGCAATGCATGATGATTCCTGATAATCCTGGAAATTGGCCCACAGTGTAGCGCGAAGTGGCTACCAACAAAATAACGGCTTAGCCCTTTCCGTGACTTTGGCGAATATTGAGATCTTGCTTTGATCCAGCACAGCTCATACCCTGTCCCGGCGCTTTAGCGACTATAATAAGCGGGTTGTGTAGCGTTATTTCTTCTCTAATCAAGGATAAACCGGAGGATATATGGGATTGTTTAACTTCGTAAAAGAAGCAGGTGAGAAATTGTGGGACTCCGTAACCGGAGGCGATGACCAGAACAAAAAGCTGCAGGAGCATATTACCAAGCTTAACCTGCCCGGCAGCGACAAGATCGACGTGAAGGTTGTTGATGGCAAAGCCAGTATCAGCGGCGATGCCCTTTCACAGGAGTTGAAAGAGAAAGTGTTGATCGCGGTCGGTAACGTCGCCGGGATCACCGCGGTTGAAGACAACGTAAAAGTCGATCAACCCGCGCCGGAAGCGACGTTCTACACGGTGAAAAAAGGCGATACGCTGAGCGCCATTTCGAAAGAAGTCTATGGCGATGCTAATAAATACAATAAGATATTTGAAGCTAACAAGCCGATGCTGTCTGATGTGAATAAAATTTATCCCGGGCAGACATTGCGCATTCCAGAATAAATGACGGCAAGGAGCTCTGAGCGGTGATGGCGAAAGACAGAAAGAAGAAACCTCTGCTGCTGGTTGCAGCGTTGATGCTGGCAGGCTGTGCAGCTCCTGAGCAGCAGCCGGAGCTGAACAAACTGCATAATCAGGTGGGTAAGCTCAACATTGAAATGCAGCAGCTCACTCAGCAGGCTTCCAGTCTCGAACAGCAAAATATGCTGAACAGTACTTCAAACCAGGGGGCCTGGTTGCTGCCCGCCACCAAAACGGCTGTGGCACTGAAAAGCCAGGCTGGCGAAGTCCGCCTTTCCCTGAGTCAGATTGAAGGTGATGCTAATGGCACGCGCGCCACACTGCACATCCGTTCGGCTGCAGATAACACGATACCAGCCTTTACCGCTCAGGTTGAGTGGGGCGAAATGGATCCCACCACCGGGAAACCGTTGCCGGTAGACAGCCAGAGTCAGTCACTGAACGTGAAGGACTCGCTGCTTTCCCGCAGTGAAATTACCGTGCCTTTGCGCCTGAGCAATATCACGCCTGAGCAATTGGGCTACATCAGGGTTCACGATATCGTGCTGCAAAACTCGCCCAAACCGACCACCACGCCATAAAAAAAGGGCCGCTTTCGCGGCCCTTTCTCTTAGCAGTTTCTCAGCTTACGGCATAATCGAAGGCTGATCTGCGCCCTCTTTTTCCACTTTCGTTTGCAGCATGTGCTCACGCTTCATGCCGAGTTTCAGCGCCAGCGCTGAAGCAACGTAGATAGAGGAAACCGTACCGATGGAAACACCGATCAGCATCGTCAACGAGAAGCCTTCCAGCAACGCACCGCCGAAGATGAACAGCATCAGCACCACCATCAGCGTAGTGGCTGAGGTCATGATGGTACGGCTCAAGGTCTGCGTCAGCGAGACGTTAACGATATCGTAAGGCGTGCCGCGACGGATTTTGCGGAAGTTCTCACGAATACGGTCCGATACCACGATGCTGTCGTTCAGCGAGTAGCCGATAACCGACATCAGTGACGCCACGATGGTTAAATCAATCTCAATATGGAACAGAGAGAGAATCCCCATGGTGATGATCACGTCATGTGCCAGTGCCAGCACGGCGCCTAACGCCAGTCGCCATTCAAAGCGGAAACCGACGTAGATCAGGATCGCAATCAGCGCTATCAACAGCGCCATGCCGCCGGCTTGCGCCAGATCGCTCCCCACGCTAGGCCCAACGAATTCGATACGCTTAACCGTGGCATTCTGCTGGGTGGACTGGTTGATGATGCTCACCACCTTAGTTCCCAGCTCCTGGCCCGCATTGCCCTCGTTAGGGGACATACGCACCAGCACGTCACGGCTGCTGCCGAAATTCTGTACCTGAGGATCCACGAAACCTGACTTCTCCAGCGCACCGCGCAGGCTGTCAATATCCGCTGGTTTCTCCAGGCTGATTTCAATAACGGTACCGCCAGTGAAATCCAGACCCCAGTTAAACCCCTTCAGACCCATGATCGCAAAAGAAGCGATCAGCAGGATGCCGGAAAGGGTAAAGGCCAGTTTATCCCAGCGCATAAAGTCATGAACTTTACGCCCGTAGTTTAGTTGTTCAACGCTATAGTCCTGTGCCACAACGCACTCCTCAGATAGACAGCTTGGTGATGCGTTTGCCGCCGTACAACAGGTTGACGATGGCACGGGTACCGACAATGGCGGTAAACATCGAAGTCACTACGCCAATGGCCGTAGTAATGGCAAAGCCTTTGATCGACCCGGTGCCCACCGCATACAGAATAATCGCGGTGATCAGCGTGGTGACGTTGGCATCGATAATACTGGAGAACGCGCCTTTATAGCCCTCATGGATAGCCTGCTGAATGGAACGCCCATTCTTCAGCTCTTCCTTGATACGCTCGTTAATCAGTACGTTCGCATCCACCGCAACCGCCAGCGTCAACACGATACCCGCAATACCAGGCATGGTCAGCGTGGCGCCAGGCAGCAGCGACATGATACCGACAATCAACACCAGGTTAGCGACCAATGCTGAGGTAGCGATCACACCGAACTTACGGTAGTAAACCACCATAAACACGATAGAAGCGATCAGGCCCCACAGACAGGCTTCCAGACCCTGAGTGATGTTCTGCGCACCCATAGTTGGACCGATGGTGCGCTCTTCAACAATCTGAATAGGCGCAATCAACGCACCGGCACGCAGCAGCAGTGACAGCTGACGGGCTTCATTCGGGTTGCTGATACCGGTAATACGGAAGCTGTTACCCAGTCGAGACTGGATATTCGCCACGTTAATCACCTCTTCCTGCTTCGCCAGGATCGCACGGCCAGTAGCATCTTTCTTACCGCTGTCTTTGTATTCAACAAACAGCGTTGCCATCGGCTTACCGATATTATCCTTGGTGAAGTTGGACATGATGTTGCCACCCGCGCTGTCCAGCGAGATGTTCACCTGGGCCTGGTTGTACTCATCCTGGCTCGACGTAGAGTCAGTGATGTGGTCACCGGTCAGGATCACGCGCTTGTACAGCGTCACTGGCTGGCCTTCACGGGTGTTTTTCACTTCTGAATCACCAGGGACGCGGCCATTAGCAGCAGCGGTTGGATCAACAGTGGTGTTTACCAGACGGAATTCCAGCGTGGCAGTAGCCCCCAGGATTTCTTTCGCACGGGCTGTATCCTGGATACCAGGCAGCTCAACCACGATGCGGTCAGAACCCTGACGCTGAACCAGAGGTTCGGCAACGCCAAGCTGGTTTACACGGTTACGCAGGATATTGATGTTCTGCTGAACCGCATATTCACGCGCTTCACGCAGACGATCGTCAGTCATCACCGCTCGCAGGGTATTACCGCTGGTTCCGCTGATCACCAGATCGCGGTGGCGGTCCGACAGATAGCTGACGGCAGCATCACGCGAAGCGGCATCACGGAAACGGATTTCCATACCGTAATTGTCGGTTTTGCGAACGTTGGTATAAGGAATGTTTTTGTCGCGCAGATCGCTTCTGAGGTTATCGATGTTCTGCTCCTGGAGTTTACCCAGAGCGGTATCCATATCGACTTCCATCAGGAAGTGTACGCCGCCGCGCAGATCAAGACCGAGTTTCATCGGCTCTGCGGCAAGCATGCTCAGCCAGGTTGGCGTAGCAGGGGCAAGGTTAAGCGCTACAACGTAGTCTTCACCCAGCACTTTGGTAATGGCATCACGGGCACGCAGTTGCACGTCACCGTTTGCGAAACGCGCCAGAATTGCGCCATTTTCCAGAGCGATAGATTTGCTCTGAATATTGTCTTGCTTCAAGGCTTCTTGGATCTGAACCAGCGTCTGCTCACTGGCGGCGCTTCCGCGCGCGCCAGTGATCTGAACAGCCGGATCCTCACCATACAGGTTGGGAAGTGCGTACAGCAGGCCGCCGATTAACACGACGATCAGCATGATGTACTTCCACAAAGGATAACGGTTTAACACGGCAGTTCCCTTAGGGAAAACAAAAAATTAAAGCGCCTTCATCGTACCTTTCGGCAGAACGGCAGCCACGAAATCACGTTTAACTACCACTTCAGTAGTTTCGTTCAGCGCGATAGCGACATAACCGGTGTCAGCCACTTTAGTGACGCGGCCAACCAGGCCTCCGGTGGTCAGCACTTCATCACCTTTGGAGATGGAGTCCATCAGCTTCTTATGCTCTTTACCGCGTTTTTGCTGCGGGCGCAGGATCATGAAGTAGAAAATCAGACCAAAAACCACCAGCATAATAACCAGTGAATAAGGACTTCCCTGAGACGGCGCGCCAGCTGCTGCCACTGCGTCAGAAATGAACAAGCTCATTAAATTTCCCTCATTGTTTAATTATCAACGGATAATGGCGGAGCCGTGTTACCCGTCCGGTCGTAAAATTCAGTCACAAAGTGCTCTAATTTACCTTCTTCAATCGCCTGACGTAAACCAGCCATCAAACGCTGGTAGTAGCGCAGGTTATGAATTGTGTTCAGACGCGCACCCAGTATTTCGTTACAACGATCAAGATGATGCAAGTAGGCACGGGTGTAATTGCGACAGGTGTAGCAATCACAGTCCGCATCCAGCGTTGCGGTGTCATCTTTATACCTGGCATTACGGATTTTTACGATGCCGTCGGTCACAAAAAGGTGGCCGTTACGCGCATTGCGGGTTGGCATTACGCAGTCGAACATATCGATACCGCGACGAACGCCTTCCACCAGATCCTGAGGTTTGCCAACGCCCATCAGGTAACGAGGTTTGTCTTCCGGGATCTGCGGGCAGACATGCTCCAGAATACGGTGCATATCTTCTTTTGGCTCACCGACCGCCAGGCCGCCCACAGCGTAACCATCAAAGCCAATCTCTACCAGTCCTTTTACGGAGACATCTCGTAAATCTTCGTAAACCCCGCCCTGGATTATGCCGAAAAGCGCATTTTTATTCTCAAGAGAATCAAAGCGATCGCGACTACGCTGCGCCCAACGCAGTGACATCTCCATCGAGCGCTTGGCGTAATCCCAGTCCGCAGGATAAGGCGTGCATTCATCGAAGATCATCACGATGTCAGAGCCCAGATCGTACTGGATCTCCATGGATTTTTCCGGGTCCAGGAAGATCGCATCGCCGTTGATCGGGTTACGGAAATGGACGCCAGCCTCGGTGATCTTACGAATATCGCCCAGGCTGAAGACCTGGAAGCCGCCGGAATCGGTCAGGATCGGCCCTTTCCAGTTCATAAAGTCATGCAGATCGCCGTGCAGCTTCATCACTTCCTGGCCAGGACGCAGCCATAAATGGAAGGTGTTGCCGAGGATGATCTGGGCACCGGTGTCGATAACTTCTTCCGGCGTCATGCCTTTTACTGTGCCGTAGGTGCCCACAGGCATAAATGCCGGGGTTTCCACCACGCCGCGATCAAAGATCAGACGGCCACGGCGCGCGCGCCCGTCAGTAGTGTCTAATTCGAACTTCACAT
>NZ_JBAVTT010000060.1:0-37644 GCF_049696395.1 Erwinia sp. | reverse complement strand
TTTTTTATTGGCGATCTCAGGATGAGATTATTTTAGTGATGGGCTTCGCAACCTCAAAACAGAGAACAGAGCAAACTGGTACGCTGAGTTAAAATAATGTTAAAAGATGCGACGGTTTGAGGCTGCGATGACAACAAATACGACTTTCCGAGGTGTTTCCTTGAACAAGGTTTGGTTAAACCGCTATCCGGCAGATGTTCCGGCAGAGATCAGTGCCGATCGCTACACATCGCTCATCGATCTGTTTGAACAAGCAGTCAAACGTTACGCTGACCAGCCCGCCTTCATCAATATGGGGCAGGCGATGACTTACCGTAAGCTGGAAGAGCGCAGTCGTGCTTTTGCTGCTTACCTGCAACAAGGTCTGGGGCTGAAAAAGGGCGATCGTGTGGCCCTGATGATGCCCAATCTGTTGCAGTATCCGATTGCCCTGTTTGGCATTCTGCGCGCCGGGATGATTGTGGTAAACGTCAATCCTCTTTATACCCCGCGCGAGCTGGAGCATCAGCTAAACGACAGCGGCGCCAGTGCTATCGTTATTGTTTCTAACTTTGCCCACACCCTGGAAAAAGTCGTTGCTAAAACCCAGGTTAAGCACGTGATCCTGACGCGGCTGGGCGATCAACTGGCGCCGGCAAAAGGCACGCTGGTCAATTTTGTAGTCAAATACATCAAGCGTATGGTGCCTAAATACCATCTGCCCGATGCTATTTCCTTCCGCAGCGCACTGCATGAAGGCTATCGCATGCAATATGTGCGACCGGAGATCATTAATGATGATCTGGCCTTCCTGCAATATACCGGCGGAACGACCGGCGTTGCGAAAGGCGCCATGCTGACTCACCGCAATATGCAGGCGAACCTTGAGCAGACCAAAGCCACCTATGGCTCACTGCTGAAAGAGGGCAAAGAAACGGTAGTCACAGCGTTGCCGCTGTACCATATCTTTGCGCTGACCGTGAACTGCATGCTGTTTATCGATTTGGGCGGAGCAAACCTGCTGATCACTAACCCACGCGATATTCCGGGCCTGGTGAAAGAACTGTCCAAAGTGCGCTTCACTTCAATTACCGGTGTTAATACGCTGTTCAACGCGTTGCTCAATGATGACGATTTCCAGAAGCTCGACTTCTCCAGCCTCAGTCTTTCTGCTGGTGGCGGCATGTCAGTGCAGAAAGCCGTGGCCGAGCGTTGGGAAAAGCTGACCGGGCATTATCTGCTGGAAGGTTATGGCCTGACTGAGTGCTCACCGCTGGTTTCCGTCAACCCTTACGATATTCGTTACCACAGCGGTAGCATCGGTTTGCCTGTTCCTTCAACTGACATCATGTTGGTAGATGATGAAGGCAACGAGGTTCCTGAAGGAGAACCAGGCGAACTGTGCATTAAAGGACCACAAGTGATGCTCGGTTACTGGCAACACCCTGATGCAACGGATGAAGTGTTAAAAAATGGATGGCTTCGAAGCGGTGATATTGTTACCGTTGATGCCGAAGGTTTTATTCGCATTGTCGATCGCAAAAAAGACATGATTCTGGTTTCTGGTTTCAACGTCTACCCTAATGAAATCGAAGATGTCCTGATGCAGCATCCGAAAGTGCGCGAAGCTGCTGCTATCGGCGTGCCTAACGATGTAGCAGGGGAGACGGTGAAAATCTGCGTGGTGAAGAAAGATCCTTCACTGACCAAAGAAGAGCTGATTGCACACTGCAAGAAAAACCTGACGGGCTATAAAGTGCCAAAAATCGTTGAGTTTCGGGATGAGTTACCGAAAACTAACGTTGGCAAAATTCTGCGCCGTGAACTGCGTGATGAAGCGATAAAAGCGGCTAAACCCAGCTAATTGCTGCCACGCTTTCTGAGAATACTAAAACGCCGGTCATACCGGCGTTTTTATTGTGATTAGACTGAGGCCGGAAAGGCCACAGCGAGAGGATCATTTTGAACTACACCATGATAACCACCAACGAAGCGCTGGCTGAACTTTGCCTGGCTGCTCGTCAATTTCCGGCGTTGGCGCTGGATACCGAATTTGTCAGAACCCGCACCTATTATCCCGGTCTTGGCTTGATCCAGATGTATGACGGCGAGCAAATCGCGCTAATCGATCCTTTACCGATCACCGAATGGGCACCGTTCCGCGATCTGCTGCTTGATGAGAAGGTGATCAAGTTCCTGCATGCCGGTAGCGAAGATCTGGAAGTCTTCCTGCACGAGTATGGCGTGCTGCCGGTGCCAATGATTGATACGCAGATTCTGGCAGCCTTTACCGGGCGACCGCTATCCTGCGGTTTCGCCACCATTGTTGAATCCTTTACCGGCATCGCGCTGGATAAAAGTGAATCCCGCACGGACTGGCTTGCCCGTCCACTGACTGAAAAGCAGTGCCAGTATGCTGCCGCTGATGTGTTCTATCTGCTGCCGATTGCCCACAAATTACTGGCTGAAGCTGAAGAGTCCGGCAAGATCAAAGCCGCGCTGAACGAGTGCAGCCTGCTGTGCCAGCGCCGTCAGATGGTGGTGGCCCCAGAAGAAGCCTACCGCGATATCACCAATGCCTGGCAACTTCGCCCGCGTCAGCTTGCAGCATTGCGCCTGTTAGCGGCCTGGCGTCTGGAACTGGCCCGTGAAAAAGACATGGCGGTGAACTTCGTGGTGCGCGAAGAGAATTTGTGGAAAGTGGCTCGTTATATGCCTGGTTCGTTGGGAGAGTTGGATCACCTGGGCCTGGCTGGTCAGGAAATTCGTTTCCACGGTAAAGCGCTGGTGGCTATGGTCGCGCAGGCGAATGCACTGGAAGAGAATGAACTCCCTGAGCCTGTGGCGAACCTGATTGATAATCCCGACTACAAAAAAGTGTTCAAAGAGCTGAAAGCTTTGATGGCTGCAGTGGCCGAAAAAGAAGGTGTTAGTCAGGAACTGCTGGCGTCACGTCGTCAGATTAACCAACTGCTGAGCTGGCACTGGAAATTAAAACCACGGGACAGGAAACCAGAGCTGATTGATGGATGGCGGGGCGAACTGCTTCACGACGGGATCGCGGAGATCCTGAAGGCGTACTGACCGAGGTTTTCCCCTGCCTCAAAGCAGGGGAAAATCAGGAGCAGGAGAGGATCATTTCGGTGCTTCTTCTGCCTCCGGAAGCGTCACATTGAGCTCCAGAATCGAAATGTCATCATCCTTTTGATCCAGCTTAACGCTGAGCATTTCTGGATCAATCTTCACGTATCTGCAGATAACTTCCAAAATATCCCTTTTCAGCTGTGGCAGATAGTGGGGCTCACTGTCACCCCTCCTGCGTTCTGCCACAATGATCTGCAGCCGTTCCTTGGCTATATTGGCTGTCGGCTTTTTACGGGATAAAAAGAAATCGAGTAAGGCCATGGTTTATCCCCCAAACAGGCGTTTCAGGAAACCCTTCTTCTCTTCTTCTATGAAGCGGAAGGGACGTTCTTCACCGAGAATTCGGTCAACGGTATCGGCATAGGCTTTGCCGGCATCAGACTCAGCATCCAGAATCACTGGCTCGCCCTGGTTAGACGCGCGCAGCACCGACTGGTCTTCCGGGATCACACCGGCCAGTGGGATACGTAAAATTTCCAGCACGTCTTCCATGCTCAGCATATCACCACGGTTCACACGGCCCGGGTTATAACGCGTCAGCAGCAGATGCTCTTTGATCGGATCCTGACCATTTTCCGCACGGCGGGATTTGGACGAAAGGATACCCAGGATGCGGTCTGAATCGCGGACTGAAGACACTTCCGGGTTAGTGGTAATGATAGCTTCATCAGCGAAATACAGTGCCATCAGCGCGCCGGTTTCGATCCCTGCTGGTGAATCACAGACAATAAATTCAAAGTCCATCTTGCCGAGGTCATTCAGGATCTTTTCCACGCCTTCACGAGTCAGTGCATCTTTGTCACGAGTCTGTGACGCAGGCAGAATGAACAGGTTTTCGGTACGCTTATCTTTGATCAGCGCCTGGTTCAGCGTGGCATCACCCTGAATCACGTTGACAAAGTCATACACCACGCGGCGCTCACAACCCATAATCAGATCGAGATTACGCAGACCGATGTCGAAGTCGATAACCACGGTTTTCTTGCCCTTCTGGGCTAAACCGGTAGCGATGGCCGCGCTGGACGTGGTCTTGCCAACGCCCCCTTTACCCGATGTAACTACAATAATGCGTGCCATATAATAATTTCCTTAAGAAAAGAAAGGGCTCGTGAGCCTGGCTCAGTTCAGTGTCTGTATAGTCAGGGCGCCGTCTCTTAAGCAGAGACGTGACGCTTTTCCAAAAAATTCAGCCGGAATGTGGTCCATCATCCAGTATTCACCGGCGATAGAGACCAATTCAGCTGACAAACTGGTACAAAAAATCTGGCAGTCGCGATCGCCGCTGGCACCAGCCAGTGCACGGCCACGCATCATGCCATAAATATGGATATTGCCGTCGGCCACCAGTTCGGCACCCGCGCTGACGCTATTAGTGACGATCAGATCGCAGTTTTTAGCATATATCTGCTGACCGGAGCGGACTGGGGTATTGATAACCCGGGTTTTGACAGGCGGGAGTTCAACAGATTTAACCGGCTCAATCACCTCGACGGCTTTTTTCTGCTCTTTGCCTTCCGACAACAGCGGCAGACCAGCGCGGTTGATGATGCGCTTCAGCGGTTCATCTTTGCAGCCACTGACACCAACGATATGCAGGCCAGTAGAGGTGACGGCTTGTTGCATCAGTCGCCAGTTAACCTCACTGGTTAATGAGGCAACGTTCAACACCACCGGAGCATTTTTCAGAAAGGCCGGAGCCTGATTGACTTTATCCTGAAGCGCCTGACGAACCACGTCTGGGTCAGCGTGGTGAAGGTGCACAACAGACAGAGTAAAACTGCTGCCCTTTAACTCGATTGGCGTTTGTGACATCTGTCCCGGCTCAGTCCTGTTAATTCTGGTCCCAGCTAAATTATGTCGTTAAACGAGCATTTAATCGAGTTGGGACAATATTCCGAAGTTCTGCAAGCATGTTATAGTTACTGCTATATTCAGGCAAGTCACCATCCAGGTTAATTCGAGTAAAAAATATGTTTTGTGTGATCTACAGAAGCCCCAAGCGTGACCAGACTTATCTCTATGTCGAAAAAAAAGACGATTTCTCTCGCCTGCCAGCAGAACTGATGCAAGGTTTTGGTAAACCGCAGCTGGCGATGCTGCTGCCGTTGGACGGCACAAAGAAGCTAGCCAACGCCGATCTCAGCAAAGTGAAAGCCGCTCTCGAAGAGCAGGGATTTTATTTACAGGTGCCTCCTCCGATCGAAAGTCTGCTTAAGATGCATCTGGAAAAAGAGTAAAAAAGATCAATTAGGAACTTTCTGCAAAATATATCGCCGGCTCAAGGGCAATCCTCTGGATTTAAATTGAGGCGGCGATGGCAAAAAAAGGATGCCCGCATGAAGCTTACATCCCTCAGTAGCATTATTTTCTCCCTGATACTGGCCGGTTGCGCAAGTAAAAACAGCGCAGCACCTGCGCCAGAAGCCCCAGTTCCCGCTAAATCGCCAGCTACCGCACCTTCTCAGGGCGGCTTTCTGCAACAGCCAGTCAAAACCACGCTGGCCGCGTCAGGACGTGATCCGGCTGAATTCCCTGGCTATGTAGAGCAACTGAAAACTCAGGCCCTTCAACAAGGGATCGATCAGGCCACCGTTGATGCGGCGTTCGCTAATGTCCATTTTGTCGACCACGTGATCACCTCAGATCGTAATCAGCTTGAGAAGAAGGTGACCTTGAGTGATTACCTGTCACGAGTGATGACCGACAAGAAGATTCAGCAGGGACGCGACAATCTGCAGCTTTATCAAGGGCAGTTGATGCCTGTCAGCCAGCAGACCGGCGTGCAGCCGCAATATATCGTTGCGCTTTGGGCAATGGAGAGTAGCTTTGGTAAAATTCAGGGGAAAGAGGATGTCATTTCTTCGCTCTCCACGCTGGCATTTGAGGGGCGGCGCGAAGCCTTCTTCACTAAAGAGCTGATTGCCGCGCTCAAAATTATTCAGCAGCAGCACATTGCGCCTGAGGAGATGAAAGGTTCCTGGGCAGGCGCGATGGGGCAGAACCAGTTTATGCCGAGTTCCTTTATGCAGTACGGAGCAGATGGCGATGGCGATGGCAAAATTGATATCTGGAACAACATAGACGATGTGTTTGCCTCTACGGCAAACTATCTGTCGAAAGAGGGCTGGAAAGCAGGCGAGAGCTGGGGAAGGGAAGTCATCCTCCCGGTCGACTTTGTGACCGATCAGGCAGGAACCAAAACGGCACAGGCCAAAACCGTGGGGGAATGGGAAAAACTGGGCGTGCGATTGACCAGTGACCAGGCGCTACCGAATACCCACCAGCGTGCCTGGATTATCCTGCCAGACGACACGCCAGGCCGTGCATTCATGGTTTATGACAATTTTCGAACCATCATGCACTGGAATCGGTCTTATTATTTCGCTATCAGCATCGGCATGATGGCTGATGCTATTTCGCAATAGCCTTAAGAACGTAACGGACGGGTGGCTCAGGCCGGGCCATCCACTCACAACTCAGGCAGGGGAACAGTATGTATCAGCATCATAACTGGCAGGGCGCTTTGTTGGATTATCCGGTAAGCAAAGTCGTGTGCGTAGGCAGCAATTATGCCAAACACATTAAAGAGATGGGCAGCGCCACGCCCTCTGAGCCTGTGCTGTTTATCAAACCAGAGACGGCGATTTGTGATATTCGCCAGCCTCTGTCTATCCCGAAAGATCTGGGCGCGGTCCACCATGAAGTGGAGCTGGCAGTGCTGATTGGCTCCACCCTGAAGCATGCAACAGAAGAGCATGTGGCTAAGGCGATTGCCGGATACGGGATTGCGCTGGATTTGACCTTGCGTGATGTGCAGGCAGGCTGCAAAAAAGCCGGACAGCCGTGGGAAAAAGCCAAAGGGTTTGATAATTCTTGCCCAATTTCAGGCTTTATCCCGGTCAGTGAATTCGAAGGCGATCCGCAGAATATCGAGCTGAAACTGGTGGTTAATGGCGAAGTGCGTCAGCATGGCAATACCGAAGAGATGATCCATAAAATCCTGCCGCTGATTGCTTACATGAGCAAGTTCTTTACCCTGCGCGCCGGTGACGTTATTTTGACCGGCACGCCTGAAGGCGTTGGCCCGATGGTCTCTGGCGACACGCTTGAAGTGTCTCTGGGCGGCCATGGCGTGGCAACCCGAGTGCTGTAAGGCTTGCATCTGAAGCCCGAACTGTTTATAAGGTGCGGGCTTTTACTTAAACGGGACACCGAACATGACTGATACCCCTTTCTGGCAGCGGAAAACGCTGGAACAAATGAGTGATGAGGAATGGGAATCCTTATGTGACGGTTGTGGCCAGTGCTGTCTTAACAAGCTGCAGGATGCTGACACGGATGAAATTTACTTCACCAACGTCGCTTGCAACCAACTCAATATTAAAACCTGCCAGTGTCGCAACTATGAGCGTCGCTTCGAATATGAAGAAGATTGCATCAAGTTAACGCGCGATAATTTGCCGACTTTCTCCTGGCTACCGCCGAGCTGTGCCTATCGGGTTCTGGCTGAAGGCAAAAATTTACCGGTCTGGCATCCTTTACGCACCGGCTCTAAATCGGCGATGCATGCTGAACGTATTTCAGTGCGCCACATTGCCGTGCGGGAAAGTGAAGTGCGGGACTGGGAAGATCACATTATCAACCGGCCTCATCGCTGAGACTAAAAAAGCCGCCTCTGAACAGGGCGGCTTTTTTGATCGAGTCTGAAAACGTCTGGATTAAGCCTTAGGCTGACCGGAGGGATCGCTGCCGCCTGGGGCGCCAGGAAGTTGATGACCACCAGGGGGAGCGGGGGGTGGAGCATGCAAATTGTCCCTTGGTGCACAACCTGAAAGGACGGCGAAAGAGCATGCCAATGCCAGCATAAACAGGATTCTTTTCATAACGCTCCTTAGACTTTTCTTGTGTTATTTCAGCTTAGTAGCGTAATGACCATCCGACAAATAATTTGCCTGCCGCGGGTGGTATAGCAGCCACAAAAAAGCCCGCAACCGGCGGGCCTTGTATGAGCTGTGTTGGTCAGGGTATTAGCGAGAGAACAGATCCCGACGCTTGGGCTTGAAGGGTTGAGCAATCAACACCAGCACGCCAACGATCAGGAACGCGGCGAAAATACCCACCAACCATTGCGGCATCCCTAGCGTCAGGAATGACCAACTTTTCTCAGCGCAATCGCCTGTGGCCACAAACACGGAAGGCAGCCATTTATCCAGAGGCAGCCAGCCTGGGAAACGGGCTGCAAAATCACAGGTGACAAACGGATTTGGGTGCAGCTGGATCATGGTGTGCTCCCAGGCGAGGCGGGCACCTTCCCAGGCACTGTAGATCCACACCAGGATTGCCACCCAGCGCAAAGGTGTTTTTGGGGCTACGGCTCCGACCAGGCCAGCGCCCATCACACCAAACAGGGCGCAACGCTCATAAATACACATTACGCAGGGTTTCAGCATCATGACGTGCTGAAAGTAGAGTGCGACCATTTCCAGGGCAAATGCGGTGAAGGCCAGCAGCAACCAGGCACCACGGCCGCGGGAACAGCTATTCAGATATCGCAACATATTCATTCCATGTGAAGGGCGTACAAACGGCAGTGTAAACTAAATGCCTCCCTGTGCCAGCTACAGGGGGAGAAATTTTATTGCATAAAATGACTTAAGTTAAGCAGCGTGACAATAAACTTGGATTTCTTAGCGCTGAAGGTAAAGGACAACATTTTGGCGGGAAACTGGACCAAAATTCACCGGGGCTTTTTTGGGATTTTTGCGGGATGGGCGTGGTTTTAACCCGTTGGCGGTCTATGTCAACGTCTGGGCATCTGGTATGATGAGCTCAATATTTGCAGTCATGAACGCAACGGAAACAAAACGCTATGGTCATTAAGGCGCAGAGCCCTGCGGGTTTCGCTGAAGAGTACATTATTGAAAGCATCTGGAACAGTCGCTTCCCGCCGGGGTCGATTTTGCCAGCAGAGCGTGAGCTTTCTGAATTGATAGGTGTCACCCGCACCACGTTGCGTGAAGTCCTTCAGCGTCTCGCTCGTGATGGCTGGCTGACCATTCAGCACGGCAAACCCACTAAAGTGAATAACTTCTGGGAAACGTCCGGTCTGAGCATTCTGGAAACGCTGGCGCGTCTTGATCACGACAGTGTGCCACAGTTGGTTGATAACCTGCTTTCAGTGCGCACCAACATCTCTTCCATCTTTATCCGCCGTGCTATCCGCACCTATCCGGAGAAAGCCAAAGAGGTGCTGTTAACGGCACAGAATGTTGAAGATAAGGCCGAGGCTTATACTGACCTCGATTACAGCATCTTTCGTGGGCTGGCATTTGCCTCAGGCAACCCAATTTATGGGCTGATCCTTAACGGGCTGAAAGGGCTGTATACCCGAGTGGGAAGGCATTACTTTTCCAATCCGGAAGCTCGCCAGTTAGCGCGTGACTTCTATCAGCAGCTACTGACCATCTGTCAGAACGAGCAGTTTGATAAGATTGTCGATTCCGTGCGTGATTATGGTCGCCGTAGCGGTGAAATCTGGCACGGTATGCAGAATACGATGCCAACAGATTTGCCTCCGCAGCGTCGCTAAACGCAACGCACAAAAAAACCGGTTCAGTTGAACCGGCTTTTTTTATGGCAAAACATCATTTACAGGGAAGACGTGCGGGGCGGGCACCGATCCAGTAACTCAGTGCTGCCATCTTCGTTTTGCTGCTCGAGATGGATGTCAAATCCCCACAGGCGATGCACATGCTTCAGCACTTCTCTGCGGCTCTTGTCCAGAGGTGCGCGGCTGTTTGGCACATAGCGCAGCGTCAGTGAGCGATCTCCACGCAGGTCAACGTCATAGACCTGAATATTAGGTTCAAGGTTGCTGAGGTTATATTGCGCTGACAGCTGCTGACGGATCGCCCGGTAACCTGCTTCATCATGGATAGCGGCAATTTCCAGGAAGTTATTGCGGTCATCATCCATAACCGTAAAGAGGCGGAAATCGCGCATGACTTTTGGTGACAGGAACTGGCTGATAAAGCTCTCGTCTTTAAACTCGCGCATGGCAAAGTGCATCGTCTCCAGCCAGTCACTGCCTGCAATGTCCGGGAACCAGTAACGATCCTCCTCCGTCGGTTCCTGACAGATACGCTTAATATCCTGGAACATGGCAAAGCCCAGCGCGTAAGGGTTGATGCCGTTATACCATTGGCTGTTGTAGGGTGGCTGGAACACCACATTCGTGTGACTGTGCAGGAACTCAAGCATAAAGCGCTCGGAGACTTTACCTTCGTCATACAGGTGATTGAGGATGGTGTAATGCCAGAAAGTGGCCCAGCCTTCGTTCATTACCTGAGTTTGCTTCTGCGGATAGAAATACTGGCTGACTTTACGCACGATACGTAAAATCTCGCGCTGCCAGGATTCCAGCAACGGCGCATTTTTCTCCATAAAATAGAGCAGGTTTTCCTGCGGCTCGGAAGGGTAACGAGCGGCTTCAGCCTGTGACGTTTCTTTCTCGCGACGTGGCAAGGTGCGCCACAGCATGTTCACCTGGCTTTGCAGATACTCTTCGCGGCTTTGCTGACGCGCTGTTTCTTCCTGCAGGGAAATTTTCTGCGGGCGCTTGTAGCGATCAACACCGTAATTCATCAGCGCGTGGCAGGAGTCCAGCAATCGCTCAACTTCCTCAAGACCGTAACGTTCTTCGCACTTGGTGATGTAATTACGGGCGAAAATCAGGTAATCGACGATTGAACTGGCATCCGTCCAGCTACGGAACAGGTAGTTATTTCTGAAGAAAGAGTTATGGCCATAACAGGCGTGTGCCATCACCAATGCCTGCATGGTAATGGTGTTCTCTTCCATCAGATAAGCGATACAAGGGTTGGAGTTGATAACGATTTCATACGCCAGGCCTTGCTGGCCATGCTTATAGCGCTGTTCCGTTTCAATGAATTTCTTGCCGAAGGACCAGTGCGCATAGTTGATGGGCATCCCTACGCTGGAGTAGGCATCCATCATTTGCTCAGAGGTGATCACTTCAATCTGATGAGGATAGGTTTCAAGCCGGTAGAGCTTGGCGACGCGGTCAATCTCTTTAAGATAATCATCAAGCAGATCGAAGGTCCAGTCTGGTCCATCACTGAGTCGTTTGCTGTCCTTTATGGGATCGTCAAAGATAGTCGTCATAGCGCACCCCTTTTTAAAAACCGGTTTTCGACGTTACAACACGTAGCGACAAAACGTCCGTTTTCATGTTGGCCTGCCGCTGCACTGCGACCGCAAAGGCAAGCCTGGAATTAAAGCCAATACCTCAATGATAGTTCACTCTCTCTGATTGCTCAGATGAATACAATGGAAATCTTCGACAGAAAATAGAGCCGCCAGACAAAAATAATTTTTACGTAAGGTGAAGTGCGATAAATGCACCGAAAAACAGGATTATATACTGTATATAAGTGAAAGATCTGAGCGGGTCACTTTCTGCTGAGAAAAGAGAAAAATGCCTTATCTGGACTGATATGCTGCTTTTAACCGCCATTTTGCAGTATTAAATTCCGAATATCGCCACCGTTCTTCTTTTTATTACCCTTTAGAGTAAAAAGCATGTGAAATATGTCAGTGCGATGTTGCTTATGTGGTTGCAGTGTTTTAAACCGCAGCGTTCGCAATAAACCAGTCAATTCCTCTTTTTTAAACGGCGGTGGTGCGGTTATGCGAGTTGTCATTCTGGGTAGTGGTGTGGTCGGCGTGGCAAGCGCCTGGTATCTGGCACAGGCCGGGCATGAAGTGACGGTTATCGACCGTCAACCTGGCGTGGCGCTGGAAACCAGTGCTGCTAACGCCGGGCAGATTTCTCCAGGTTATGCCGCGCCGTGGGCTGCACCTGGCGTGCCGTTAAAAGCCATTAAATGGATGTTCCAGCGGCATGCGCCTTTGGCGATCCGTCCTGATGGCAGCCGTTTTCAGCTGGAGTGGATGTGGCAGATGCTGCGTAACTGCGATATGCACCATTATCAGGAAAACAAAAGCCGCATGGTGCGTATTGCCGAATACAGCCGCGACTGTCTGAAAGCTTTGCGCCAGGAAACGGGGATTGCTTACGAAGGACGACAGGGCGGAACACTGCAACTTTTCCGTACCAGCCAGCAGTTTGAAAGTGCCGCTAAGGACATTGCCGTTCTGAAAGAGGCCGGAGTGCCTTATGAATTGTTGGAAGCTTCTGAGCTGGCGCAGGCTGAGCCCGCGCTTGCGGCAACTCAGCATAAATTAACCGGCGGACTGCGCCTGCCCAATGATGAAACGGGCGATTGTCAGTTATTTACTCAGCGCCTGGCTGAAATGGCCGCTGGCGCCGGGGTGACTTTCCGCTTCAACACTCCGGTCGATGCTTTGCTGCAGGAAGGCAATCAGATTGCAGGCGTCAAGTGTGGGGCTGAAACAGTGACGGCGGATGCTTATGTGGTGGCCTTCGGCTCTTACTCAACCGCACTGCTGAACGAGATTGTTAACGTCCCGGTCTACCCGCTGAAAGGCTACTCGCTCACCATCCCGATCAAAAATGAGCAGGCCTCCCCGGTCTCCACCGTTCTCGATGAAACGTACAAAGTGGCTATCACTCGCTTTGACGACCGGATCCGCGTGGGCGGCATGGCAGAGATTGTTGGCTATAACACCAAACTCTTGCCAGCCCGTCGGGAAACGCTGGAAATGGTGGTAGGTGACCTCTATCCGGAAGGCGGGCATATTGAGCAGGCGACGTTCTGGACTGGGCTACGACCAATGACCCCGGACGGCACGCCAATCGTTGGGCGGACGCCACTGAAAAATCTTTACCTCAACACTGGTCACGGAACGCTCGGTTGGACGATGGCCTGCGGTTCGGGGCAGCTACTTTCTGATATTATCTCCGGACGTACCCCTGCCATTGCCGCAGACGATCTGTCGGTAATGCGTTATCTGCCGGGATTTTACCCGACACCGGGCCTGTTACACGCAGCCCGCTGATCTTCCCGTATTGAGAACCAGGAGAAGTTATGTCTCGTCCGATTGTCGCAACTGTCGACACCAGCGCGTTGCGGCATAACCTGGCGGTTGCCCGCCAGGTTGCACCTCATTCCCGTCTGTGGTCGGTAGTCAAAGCGAATGCTTATGGCCACGGTATTGACCGCGTGTGGCAGAGCATTGCCGAAACCGATGGCTTTGCCCTGTTGAACCTGGAAGAAGCTATCCTGCTGCGTGATCGCGGCTGGAAAAAGCCGATCCTGTTGCTGGAAGGTTTCTTCCATGCCGATGAGCTGGCGATCCTCGATCGGTACCGCCTCACAACCAGCGTGCACAGCAACTGGCAGATCCAGGCGCTGGCGAAGGCGAAGCTCTCCGCACCGCTCGATATCTATGTGAAAATGAACAGCGGCATGAACCGGCTCGGTTTTCAGCCTGAGCAGGTGCAGCAAGCCTGGAGCAAACTGCGTGGTCTGGACAATGTCGGTGAGATGACGCTGATGGCGCACTTCGCTGAAGCCGAGAACAGCGAAGCGATTAAAGAGCCGCTCAGGCGTATCGAGCAGGCTGCAGAAGGCCTGGACTGCCCACGCTCACTGGCGAACTCCGCCGCGACCTTGTGGCATCCGCAAACTCATCATGACTGGGTGCGTCCAGGCATTATTCTTTATGGGGCTTCACCCAGCGGGCAGTGGCAGGATATTGCCAGCAGCGGGCTGCGGCCGGTAATGACCCTGAGCAGTGAGATCATCGCTATCCAGAACTTAAAAGCTGGAGAGGGAGTAGGGTACGGATCGCGTTATCGCGCCAGTGGCGAGCAGCGAATTGGTGTGGTGGCTTGTGGTTATGCTGATGGTTATCCGCGTCATGCCCCTACCGGGACACCGGTCTGGGTAGATGGAGTGAAAACGCATACCGTTGGGGCGATCTCAATGGACATGATTACCGTGGATTTAACCCCCTGCCTGCAGGCAGGGATTGGTAGTCAGGTTGAGCTTTGGGGTAACAACATCAAAATCGACGAAGTGGCTCAGGCAGCCGGCACCGTAGGCTATGAGCTGATGTGCGCTCTGGCCCCACGCGTGCCGGTTAACGTCAGCTAGTTTTCAGCGCGGTCAGCGTGCCGCGCACTTTTTTACTGCTGTACCAGGCCAGTGACGTCAGCACTGCGCCAATGATCATCATGGCACTGAGCGCAAGCTTCTCGTTGACCGGCAGGGCCATCGCCAGCAAGCCAGCCGAAGACCCCCCCGCCATCTGAATAAAACCAGCCAGTGCCGAAGCTACGCCAGCCTGTTGCTGATAAGGCTCCAGCGCATAGCTGGTGGCTGGGCCGACGGTAAATGCCAGTCCGGCTACCGAGATTGCCACAGGGAACATATACAGCGCCCAACTGGTTTGCATCTCTGCCGGGAAAATTACCATGCCGCCCAGCATCGTCAGCGCACCTAATGCCATCGCCATACTGCCGATTGCCAGACAGATTGGCCGCCCAAGCTTTCGGATCATTTTATTCACCAGCACGCTGACCAGCATGATCCAGAAACCATTGGCTCCAAAAGCGATCGAGAATTGCAGTGCCGTCAGCTTTCCTTCGGTCATTAATACCTGAGGGGCCAGCGAAACATAGGTCAGCACCATGCCCATCGCACCGGCGTTAGCAAAGGTAAAAGCAAGGAAGCGAGGCTCACGTAGTATCTTTGCGTACTGGCGTACGGGAATGCTTTTTACCGCCAGCGTTCCCGCTGGACGAGTTTCCGGCAGGAAGCGCCAAATCAGCAGGCCAATCACCACCGCATAAGCCGTCAGGAACCAGAACGGCGCACGCCAGCCGAATGCATCCGCCAGGAAGCCACCCAGCATGGGAGCCAGTGCCGGAACGATGTTCAGTGCCCCATTCAGGAAGCCATAGGCTCTTGCCGCTTCATCACCTTCCAGGCGGTCTCTGACGCCGCTGAAGGCCACCACAGCCGTACAACAAACGGCACAGCCCTGAACGATACGCGCAGTAAGGAACTGCGGCCAGCCGGTGGCCGTTGCTGCCAGAATACTCCCCAGCAGATAAAGCAACAGACCAGCAAGGGCAATCGGCTTTCTGCCGAAGTTATCGACCAGCGGGCCTGCCACAATCTGGCCTAATCCCATCACCAGCAAAAAGAGCGGGATGGTGGTCTGGATGGTGGTAACCGGCGTATTCAGACCCAGCGCGATATCGGGAAGAGTAGGCAGATAAAGGTCAATGCCCAGCGGAGCCAGAAGCACCAGGCTGAGAAGAAGAAGGGTGAATTTTTGCATCGTGCGTGACGGCATCCGTTTAAAAGCAAGCCGCACAGGGTAGAGATAACGGCTGGAAAAGAAAAGAGGAGTTGGAAGAATTTTGCGGAAAGGCGAGAGTCATGCTCACACTGTGCGGGCATGACTCTCACTTATCTTACTGTTTTAATAAGCCCCATCGCGACGCAGCACCACACCTGCCGTTTTAAACAAAATGGCAATGTCAGTCCACAGGGCCCAATTCTTCACATACCAGGAGTCAAAATACACGCGAGTGTCGTAGTCAATATCGTTACGACCACTGACCTGCCACAACCCGGTCATCCCCGGCTTGGCCATCAGATAATAGTCAACGTCACCCGCATAACGCTCAAGTTCGGCTTCAATAACCGGACGCGGGCCAACCAGACTCATCTCGCCACGCATCACGTTCCATAACTGAGGTAGCTCATCCAGGCTGGTTTTACGCAGCAATGCCCCGATTTTGGTGACACGCGGATCGTTTTTGAGTTTGAAGTCTTTATCCCACTCGATACGGGCTTCTTCACTGGTCGCCAGCAATTCTTCCAATACTTCTTTCGAGTTGGTGACCATTGAGCGGAACTTCAGGCATTTAAACTTCTTCCCATCCTGTCCTACACGTTCATGACCATAGATCTTATTGCCACCATCACGACCCACCATCCAGCAGATCAGTCCAAATGCCGGGGCCAGCAGCAACAGCAGCAGGGAAGCCACTACAATGTCAAAGGTCCGCTTGAGGAAGCGGGAAGAGCGTTTTGCCAGATTGTTACTGACCCGCAGGATCATCACTTCATGGCTGAAGATAAAGGACATATCGGTACCGTACAGCGGAACACCACGCAGTGTAGGCACCACCGAGACCGAGCGGCATTTTTTCTTCGACAGCAGCTTCAGCCATTTATCACGCAGACCTTGCTGTTCATACTCCATTGCCACGATAAACTGGGTGTTTTCCAGGTCAACCGTATCCCAGACAATGTCTTTGGAGGTGATGACCGGGACACCGTTCATGCTTTCAGCACCAGTGTGGCCGTTAGAGGCGACAAAGGCGGTGACTTCATAACCCAGCAACTCTTCGCTTTGCAGCGCGGCATAAGCTTCACGGGCATTCTTTCCGGAACCGATGATGATGGTTTGCTTCTGCCACTGACCCGCCTTAATGATGGCGTGTTTTACGCTTGAGCGCAGCAGAGGAACCAGAATCAGCGCATAAGCCCAGGTGAAACTCCACAACATGCGGGAGAAGTCCCATTTTGAAAAGGCAATCAGCGCCAGATCAAGTAGAGAGAAAATCACCAGGGTTTTAATGATCTCTTTTAATTCAAACCAGAAGGGTTTGCGGTAAGTGTAATGACGTAACCGCATCCAGAACCAGGCGGTACAGACTACAGACATAACGAATTGCGCAATGAAGCGGATCTTCACTTCCTGAGGCGGGATGAATATATCTAAATCACCCCAAATACCTTGCACGGTAGCCGCGGATAAAAACAGGGCCAGATTAATGGAGATTAAATCTGAAAGACTTAAGGTAATCTTGGCAATAATGTTTTTTCGGGTGCCGCTAAACGCACGGCGACGGTCATTCAGTACCAGAGTACTTGCCATAGTGCCTGCTCTCTTTTCTTTAAGAATCAGTAACCTGACGAGGTTGAAGCACGCGTTCAGGCGTAAAAATATTGATACTAATTCCAACAGGATCAATAAATTATTCTTGGTAGCTCGCCGCATTCAGTGCGAGAAGAACAAATGAGACAGTAATGAAACATACAGCAGCGGAAATATCACTCTGTTTCATCATGAAGCAGTAGGACGAGTATGCCGGAGTTGTTTGAGTTAGTTAATACGGGAAATTCCTAAAAGTGCTGCTTATGTGAGCAAAATGAAATTAAGATTAATACCGGGGAAACGAAGCGGGTTAATAGCGATAAATCCCTGCACTGTGACGGTTTAATAACAAAGAGAGGGTATTTTAATGAAGGGTTCACCGCCACGAGAAATCGCCACGGTGAGGAGGGCAAAAAAGATCAAGCCGGTTTTTTTAGTATCCAGCGATCCTGCTGTTTGTCATAATGCCCGATGGCCAGTTCGACGGGCTTGCCGTCAATCCATGCTGGAACGCTGGTTTCATCATCCCACCCGTCTAACTGGTAGCTCAGGCTCGGATTAGTGTGGCAAGGAATGCTGACGGTCTCCACATTCTGCGCATCCAGTTCTGCGTCGATGATTTCATAACGGCCAATCTTGACGATATGTCCCATGATAGTCTCCTCTTTAGTCCAGACACGAACTTTAAGCGTAGACGTTATCCGCAGGAGAGCGAGCCAACAGGACCAGGAATAGTCCTTGTCTTAGTCCTCAGCCGTTACTCTTTCTCTTCAGCGACTCTCACACCAATCTTCACAATCTCGTTGGCCTCTTTCTCTGCCACGGTCCAGATCATGTTTTTCCATTCCACCTGGTCACCCACTACCGGTGCGCCACCAATCATGCCAGCAATAAGATGGCCCAGCGTCTGCTGTACGTTAGTCTCTTCGTCCAGATCGATACCATAGATTTCAGAGACATCATGCAGTCGGGCATCAGCCTGAAGGATAAAGTCGCCGAAGAAACGTTGATCGAGTGAAACCGGTGGCGACTGGCTGAACAGTTTGCCTAACTCCGGCAGGTCCTTTTCACGGCCAATGATGCACAGCACATCGCCTTCACGCAGGCGGGTATTACCGGTTGGATGGAGCAGAAGATTATCGCGAAACAGAGCGGCAATTCGGGTTTCCCTTGGCATCTTAAGATCGCGCAGAGCGGCGCCTACGCACCATTTGTCCGCACCCAGTTGATAGACAAACTGCTCCCAGGGATTTTCTGGATGAATATCCAGACCCACGCGGGAAATTGGCGAAGCCGTAGGAGGAATAATCACTCTTGCCTTACGGGCGGCAAAGCCCAGAGAGGTTCCCTGCACCATCAGGGAAACCAGCACCACAAAGAATGCGATATTGAAGAACAGGGGGGCATTCGGCAATCCAGCCATCATCGGGAATACGGCAAGGATGATCGGAACTGCTCCGCGCAGACCCACCCAGCTGATGAAAAATCGCTCGCGAGTACTGAAGCCCCGGAACGGCAACAGGCCAATATAGACCGACAGAGGGCGGGCAAATAGGATCAGCCAGGCCGAAAGCATCATCGCTGGCAGGGCAATGTTCCACAGGTCTTTAGGATTGACCAGCAGTCCCAACACCAAAAACATGCCAATCTGGCTCAGCCAGGCCATGCCGTCAAAGGTTTGCAAAATACCGTGACGGTTGCGAATCGGACGGTTACCCAACAGGAAGCCACAAAGGTACACGGCCAGGATGCCGCTACCTTCCAGCACGGTTGTCAGGGCAAAGACCAGGATGCCGCCACTGACAGCCAGCAAAGGATAGAGGCCGCTGGCAAGCGAAATGCGGTTTATCAGCTGTTGCAGTGCCAAACCGCCGCCCAGCCCCAGCACAATGCCCAGGCCAAATTGTTGAATAAGATGGACGACAAACATCCAGTCAATGCCCGTACGGCCCTGCTGGATCATTTCAATGAGGGTAATGGTCAGGAACACGGCCATTGGGTCGTTACTGCCAGATTCGATTTCCAGCGTGGCGCTGACACGTTCGTTAAGGCCTTTACCGCCCAGCAGAGAGAACACTGCCGCCGCATCGGTGGAGCCAATAATGGCACCGACCAGGAAGCCATCAATCATATTCAGGTTAAACAACCAGGCCGCAGCCATACCTGTCAGCCCGGCGGTAATCAATACGCCGATAGTCGCCAGCGATAACGCCGGGCCTAACGCGACTTTGAATGAGCTGGCCTGGGTTCGCATCCCGCCATCAAGCAGGATAACGGCCAACGCCAGGTTACTGATCAGATAAGCGGCGGGGTAGTTATTGAAGACAATGCCACCGATACCGTCAACGCCAGCCAGCATGCCCAGCGCAAGGAAAATGACCAAAATTGGAATACCAAGCTTTGAAGAGAAGGAACTCAGCAAAATACTCGCAGCAACCAGCACGGAACCGATGATAAACAAACTGTAAATTGCGCTGGCTTCCAAGGGGGCACTCTCCTGTAGGTGGTAAAGGCTTTCTTTAACAGTCTGTTATAATAACCTGGTGAATGTCAAAACGTCGGTGCATTTCGTTTACCCCGTGTGGACATTTTTCTTAATAATAGAGAATAACGCAAAAGAAAGGGGGGCAAATGCCGTTCAGTGCGCATGAAATGTGGGTTATTTGCAGGATTGATTGAAAAATGTCGGGCAAGGGGGGATTTTAACACACTTACGGTAGGCATAGTGAGTTAAGCCAGTAAAGGTCTTACTGGCTTAGGCGAAAGGCCAAGGGGATCAGTAGTTCTCTTCAGCCTGCTTATGGAACAGTTCACGGAAGACGGGATAGATATCTTCTGGCTCACGAATGTGTTGAATGGCGAAGTTATCGAACATCGCCTGCAGATGTTCATACTCGCGCCACAAAGTCTGGTGAGCGCGCCTGGTAATCTCAATGTAGCTGTAATAACGCACCACTGGCAGGATATTTTTGGCAAGGATCTCATGACAAAGAGGCGAGTCATCTGCCCAGTTGTCACCATCGGAAGCCTGCGCCGCGTAGATGTTCCATTGTGCCGGATCGTAACGCTCCTTCACGACTTCATCCATCAGCTTCAAAGCGCTGGAAACGATAGTGCCGCCAGTCTCCTGCGAGTAGAAGAACTCCTGTTCATCAACCTCTTTCGCCTGAGTATGGTGACGGATATAAACCACATCGACATTCTTGTAAGTCCGGCTCAGGAACAGATACAGCAAAATGTAGAAGCGCTTCGCCATATCTTTGGTGGCTTGATCCATGGAGCCGGAAACGTCCATCAGACAGAACATCACTGCCTGACTGGAAGGCTCAGGACGTTTCTCAAAGTTTTTGTAGCGTAAATCGAAGGTGTCGATAAACGGCACGCGTTTAATACGAGCACGCAGTTCAGTAATCTCTTTACGCAGACGATCTTCTTCCAGCAGTTGCGCTGGTTCGGCGTTCTCGATCTCCTTGAGCGCTGTTTCCAGTTCCCCAAGCATCCGACGTTTACCCGCGGTCATCGCGGTGCGGCGAGCCAACGAGTTTTGCAGCGACTTCACTACGCTGATGTTGGCCGGCACGCCGTTAGCGGTATAGCCAGCGCGGTGCACTTTGTATTCATTAAGCTGACGATGCTGATTTTTTTTCAGATTCGGCAGCGCCAGGTCTTCAAACAGCAGGTCGAGATATTCATCTTTAGAAATGTTAAAGACAAATTCGTCTGAGCCTTCACCGTCCTGGCTGGCATTACCCTGACCACTTCCGCCGCCACCGCCGCCACCCTGAGGGCGCTCGACACGGTCGTTCTGCACAAAATGATCGTTACCCGGGTGAACACGGTGGCGCTGGCCGCCGCGACCCTGATGGAAACTTGGTTCGTTAATGTCATCAATGGGAATAGAGACGGATTCGCCGCTTTCAACGTCAGTAACCGAACGCTTATTGATGGCCTCGGAGATCGACTGTTTTATTTGCGACTTATAGCGGCGCAAGAAACGCTGACGATTCACCGCGCTCTTGTTTTTGCCGTTAAGACGCCGATCGATAAAATAGGCCATAACTCCCCCAAACATCGTTGCAAGCTGGGTCGGGTTTCCCCGACCCCTTAAGAAGACTTCTCAGGCAACTATCAGGATGATTTTCTGACTCGCAGATACCATTCGCACAGCAGGCGAACCTGTTTGCGGGTGTATCCTTTTTCCATCATGCGATCAACGAAATCATCGTGTTTTTTCTGTTCATCCGTGGACGTTTTAGCGTTAAAGGAAATGACCGGCAACAGCTCTTCGGTATTAGAGAACATTTTCTTCTCAATCACCGTCCGCAGTTTTTCATAACTGGTCCAGTTCGGGTTGCGGCCACTGTTATGGGCACGGGCACGCAGCACAAAGTTGACGATCTCATTACGGAAGTCTTTAGGATTACTGATCCCTGCTGGTTTTTCGATTTTTTCCAGTTCCGCATTCAGCGATTCTCGATCGAATAGCTGGCCGGTGTCCGGGTCACGGTATTCCTGATCCTGGATCCAGAAATCTGCGTAGGTGACATAACGATCGAAAATGTTCTGTCCGTACTCAGAGTAGGATTCCAGATAAGCCGTCTGGATCTCTTTGCCGATAAACTCAGCATATTTCGGGATCAGGTAGCCTTTCAGGTGCTCAAGAAGCTTCTCTGACTGCTCCTGTGGGAACTGCTCACGTTCAATCTGCTGTTCCAGTACGTAGAACAGGTGCACCGGGTTAGCTGCCACCTCGGCATGATCGAAGTTGAACACGCGTGAGAGGATTTTAAAGGCAAAACGGGTCGAAAGACCGTTCATCCCCTCGTCCACACCGGCGTAATCACGGTACTCCTGATAAGACTTGGCCTTAGGATCGGTATCTTTCAGGCTTTCGCCATCATACACCCGCATTTTAGAGTAGGTGCTCGAGTTCTCTGGCTCTTTCAAACGCGAAAGAATGGAGAAGCGGGCTAAGGTTTCCAACGTGCCCGGCGCGCAAGGAGCATGAGTCAGCTCACTGTGGTCAAGCAGTTTGGTGTAGATCTTGATCTCTTCAGAGACCCGCAGGCAGTAAGGCACCTTGACGATATACACACGGTCAAGGAACGCTTCGTTGTTTTTGTTATTACGGAAGGTGACCCACTCAGATTCGTTCGAGTGAGCAAGGATAATCCCGTTAAACGGCAGGGCTGAAATCCCCTCAGTCCCGTTATAGTTACCTTCCTGTGTGGCGGTCAGCAGAGGATGCAGCACTTTAATCGGTGCTTTAAACATCTCTACGAACTCCATGATCCCCTGGTTGGCCCGGCACAGTGCGCCTGAGTAACCGTAGGCATCAGGATCGTTCTGCGCATGATTTTCCAGCTTGCGGATATCCACTTTACCGACCAGCGCGGAGATATCCTGATTGTTCTCATCGCCCGGTTCCGTTTTGGCAATGGCCAACTGTTCCAGAATAGAAGGCCAGACTTTCACCACTTTAAAGCGTGAAATATCCCCGCCAAAATCATTCAGGCGTTTTGCTGCCCAAGGCGACATGATGGTGCCAAGGTAGCGACGAGGAACACCATATTCCTTCTCAAGAATATTGGCATCTTCCTGTGGGTTAAAAAGACAGAGTGGATGGTCGTTTACCGGGCTGCGCTCGCCATCAGCACTCAGGACATAAATAGGCACTCGCTGCATAAGCGATTTGAGTCGCTCTGCCAGTGAGGATTTACCGCCACCTACCGGACCCAGCAGATAGAGGATCTGTTTCTTCTCCTCAAGCCCCTGAGCGGCATGTTTCAGGTAAGAAACGATTTGTTCAATCGCCTCTTCCATACCGTAAAACTCTTCGAAAGCAGGGTAACGCGCAATGACACGGTTAGAGAACAGGCGGGAAAGGCGTGGCTCCTGAGCAGTATCCACCATTTGTGGCTCACCAATAGCCATTAATAGTCTTTCTGCCGCGTTTACGTATGCACTGCGATCCTGCCGACAAACGGTAAGAAATTCCTGCAGTGTGAACTCTTCGTCCTTGGCAGCTTCGTAACGCTGACGATAGTGATCGAATATATTCATAGCGATGCCCGTCCTTTCTTTTTTAGCACAGGTACCAGGAGCCTAAGTGAGGTTAGCCCCTGAAGGAACTTAATCATTGAGTACAGCAACCCTTATGCCAACCTGACGTTTTTTTATCGGGTTACACAAAACTCAGGGGTACTCTTCTCGGTAAAACTCAGCTTCTTTCAATAAAGCGTAGTTGGCATTTAAGAAATTTCCTGAACCTCAAGTTATTTTCGATGAGATTTCAATAACAAAGTCAGAAACCGGGATAGCGATAACCTTGCAGGATGCGGGTTAACAGAATTTTGTAAATAAGCCAAAACCCTCAGGGAGAGTCCCCTCATCGCAAAATTGATTCTACGTGCTACAGAACGTGTAAATTTTTAACCAAAACCCGGTTGACTGTTAAACTAGCCACTTGATTGTTATATTTATGGAATGAATTAATTGTGAACTATTTCAAAGTTAGCGCGCTTGCTGTGCTTTTACCTTGTTCTTTTACCGCCTTTACGGCGAATGCCAACCCGTTAACCCTTGGTGCCTCGGTGATTTACAGCCAAAGCCCGTATAAAGGTGGCGAAGGCCGTTATTACCCTTTCCCGATCGTTAACTATGAAGGTGACAGCTTCTATATCCGCAGTCTGACAGCAGGTTACTACCTGTGGAAAGACCAGCAGAATCAGCTTTCCCTGACTATCCTCGGTTCCCCGCAGAACTTTGATCCGGATGACACTAAAGACAAGCGTCTGAAAGCGCTGGATAAACGTCATATGACCCTGATGGGCGGTGTGACATATCGTCACACGGCGGAGTGGGGCATTGTGCGTACGGTGCTGGCTGGCGATATGCTGGACAACAGTGATGGCTTCCTCTGGGATCTGACCTACCTTTATAAGTTCCAGATGGGCGCGCTGAGCCTGACGCCGGGCATCGGTGCGATTTACAGCAGCGATAATCAGAATGACTACTATTATGGTGTCTCCAAGAGCGAATCGCGTCGCAGCGGGCTGAACAGCTATGAAGCAGAAGGGAGCTGGAACCCGTATCTGGAACTGACTGCGGCTTACAGCATCAACCAGAGCTGGAATGCCACCTTGTCCGGTCGCTACACCCGTCTTAGTGATGAAGTGAAAGACAGCCCGATGGTGGACAACAATTCTCAGGTCACTCTTTGGACCGGAATCAGTTACACCTTCTGACCCTCACCTGTTGCACTAAATAAGGGCGCTTTGCGCCCTTTTGCACGATTGTGGGGACCAAAAAACGTGCAGGAGCCTCCAATGAGCAAATCCATTATCTTTTCAGGTCATCCCCCTTTACCGGCTATTGGTCAGGGAACCTGGTTTATGGGCGAAAATGTCAGCCAACGCAAACAAGAGGTGGCGGCATTACAGGCCGGACTGGAGCTTGGACTGAAGGTTATCGACACCGCAGAGATGTACGCAGAAGGCGGGGCAGAGGAAGTGGTTGGCGAAGCGCTACAAGGTCGAAGGGAAAGTGCCTGGCTGGTGTCAAAGGTTTATCCCTGGAATGCCGGTCGTGAAGATGCGGTAGAGGCCTGTGAAAGAAGTCTGAGGCGTTTAAAGACCGATTACCTTGATCTCTATCTGCTGCACTGGCGGGGCAATGTGCCGCTGGAAGAAACTCTTCGTGCAATGGAGTCTCTGCAGGATGAAGGCAAAATTCTTCGCTGGGGCGTTTCAAATTTTGACAGCGATGACCTTAGCGAATTGTTGTCAGAGGAAGGCGGTGCGGCCTGTGCGGCAAATCAGGTTTTGTACCATCTTGCCTCCAGAGGGATCGAATACGATTTACTCCCTGACTGCCAGCAGCAACAGATTCCGGTTATGGCCTACTGTCCGCTGGCGCAGGCAGGACGTCTGCGGCATGAACTGCTGACGCATCCCGTGCTTGAAGCGATTGCACAACAAAAGGGCATCAGCGTGGCTCAGGTACTGCTGGCATGGGTGATCCGCAAAGAGGGCGTCATGGCGATACCCAAAGCGAGTTCTGTTGCACATGTTGCTGAGAATGCCGCTGCGCTTGATGTGACTTTAACCAGCGAAGAGTTGGCACTGATCAATCAGGCTTTCCCACCGCCAACAGAAAAAATGCCGTTGGATGTGGTCTGAACAACGCCAGGGGAGACACTGATTTCCCCCGGCATAGCCTGCACAGATTATCAGCTACTCTTACGAATCCGTAACGTTGCCGCCAGGCGGGAAGGGGATTCCCCTGCGCTTATCATCGGCTGCGAAATATGTGCCGTCTCAACACACACCATCGTCTTGTACCCTTCGTTAGCCATATCTCCCATACTGCAGGAAAGTTCCGGCCCTGGGTTCCAGGTGACAACGTCACTATGGTGGTGATGATAGACTTCAATCACTCGTTTACCGGCTTTATCGTTGATGATGCTGCAATCTTCGGGATGCGTGTGGATGCGGTCAACCCGGTCTGGATAGGTTTGCTTCCCATCCGCTGAAGTGCCTTCAGTGCCGTTAGCGACTTTATCGATAAAGCTGGTGCCTAACCCACTAACTTCCACTCCGTCGATGTCTGCCACGCAGAAATAGCTGTGCAGGGCGGCGGTAGCTTCAAAATCACCGTGCGCTTCCAGTTCAATCTCACAACGGTCTGCAAAGCGGAAACGGGCGAACAGCGTGAAGTCATGTGGCCACAGCTTTTTAGTCTGTTCGTTGCTCTCCAGCACCAGCGTCAGCATCACGCTCTCGTCATTCTCATCGTGCGCTGAAAGCGTCCACGGCAGAGAGCGAGCAAAACCGTGAGCAGGTTCACCCGCAGGGCCGAACCATGGCCAACAGATTGGCACGCCGCCACGAATTGCTTTCCCGGCTGTCCATGCGGTTTTCTCACTCAGCCAGATGACCGGCTTCTCGTCAGCAGGTTGCCAGGCAATCAGCTGGGCACCTTGTAATGTGACGGCCGCGCGGACTTTGGGATGAACGATCACCACTACGGGCAAATCGCCGATTTTGCGCTGGGAAATATACGGTGTTATCTGTTCAATAACGGGAAGCGAAAAAATCTTTTCGTTCATCTGCATTCCTTACCTTCAGCGAAAAAAAAAGGGCGACCGTAGTCGCCCTCATCATCAGTACACGTCGCTTATTTAGCGATGTGAGCAACCAGGTCCAGGACCTTGTTGGAGTAACCAGTTTCGTTATCGTACCAGGAAACCAGTTTCACGAAAGTGTCGCTCAGTGCGATACCGGCTTTCGCATCGAAGATAGAAGTCAGCGTTTCACCGTTGAAATCGGTAGAAACCACTTCGTCTTCGGTGTAGCCCAGAACGCCTTTCATTTCGCCTTCAGCGGCTTCTTTGATTGCTGCACAAATTTCTTTGTAAGAAGCAGGCTTAGCCAGACGTGCAGTCAGGTCAACTACGGAAACGTTAGGGGTAGGAACGCGGAACGCCATACCAGTCAGTTTGCCGTTCAGCTCAGGGATCACTTTACCTACAGCTTTAGCCGCACCGGTAGAAGAAGGGATGATGTTCTGAGATGCGCCGCGGCCGCCGCGCCAGTCTTTGTGAGACGGGCCATCAACGGTTTTCTGAGTAGCGGTAGTGGCATGAACAGTGGTCATCAGCGCTTCAACGATACCGAACTTGTCGTTGATCACTTTAGCCAGTGGTGCCAGGCAGTTAGTGGTGCAAGATGCGTTAGAAACGATATCCTGGCCAGCGTAAGATTTGTGGTTAACGCCCATCACGAACATAGGGGTGTCATCTTTCGATGGACCAGTCAGCACAACTTTCTTCGCGCCTGCTGCGATGTGTTTACGGGCAGTTTCGTCGGTCAGGAACAGACCAGTTGCTTCTGCAACAACATCAACACCCACGTCGCCCCATTTCAGGTTAGCTGGATCACGCTCAGCGGTAACACGGATGGTTTTGCCGTTAACAACCAGTTGGCCGTCTTTCACTTCTACGGTGCCGTCGAAACGACCGTGAGTAGAGTCATATTTCAGCATGTAAGCCATGTACTCTGCGTCCAGCAGATCGTTGATAGCAACGATTTCTACATCAGAACGCTGCTGAGCAGCACGAAAAACGATGCGACCGATGCGGCCAAAACCGTTGATACCAATTTTGATAGTCATATATTCCACCAGCTGTTGTTAGTGAATAAAAGGTTGGCTGTAAAATTACAAAAACCTTACCAGGCGTCAAGCGGAATCGCTTCAAGAGTTGAGACAAATCAAACCTTCGCACAGGAATATTCGTCAAAAAGCCCATTCCTTGACCACCACTAAAGCTACATGTTGGGTCGTCTTGCCCGAATATAAAGGGGTGATGAATTCAAAGGGTGATCTAAGTCACATTTTCGTCTTCGGATCACTTTCAGACTCCGCCTGAGACGAAAAAAAGCCCTTACGTTGTTAAGTATTTGTTAGAATACTAGCCGATATTTTCAGATTCACACTGCCAGAGACCCCTAAAATGGCTAAAGACCCGAACGAATTGACCCCAGAGACCGACCTGAGCGAGATGCAGCGCTATGTCACCCAGCAGCGCGGCACCGAACCGCCTTTCTCAGGCAAGTTGTTACACAACAAAGGTGAAGGAATTTATCACTGCCTCGTGTGTAATTCGCCCCTGTTCCTGTCGGAATCAAAATATGATTCTGGCTGCGGCTGGCCAAGTTTCTATCAGCCATATCATGATGATTCGATTAAATATATTGAAGATGAATCACACGGTATGCAGCGCATTGAAATCCGTTGCGGCAACTGTGATGCCCATCTGGGCCATGTGTTTCCGGATGGCCCGCAGCCTTCAGGCGAGCGCTATTGCGTTAACTCAGCGTCATTAAGTTTCTCCGACGAAGATGGCAATAACATTAAGGGATAACGGCAATGGAACTGGATGAGATGATTGCGTCCATGACCCCGGAAGTCTACCAGCGGCTGGTTACGGCCGTTGAAACCGGGAAATGGGCCGATGGCGTGGCGCTTACGCCCGAACAGAAAGAGAACAGCCTGCAGCTGGTGATGCTCTGGCAGGCTCGTCATAACGACAATCCGCAACATATGAGTGTCGGGAAGGGCGGCGAGATGGTGATGAAGAGCAAAAAACAGCTGAAAGACGAGTTCGGCATCATTGACGATCACGTCACTCGCATCAAGCTCCAGTAATTATTCCAGCAGGAATAATTTGCGGTTACAGGGGCTTTTATCCCAGTCCCCTGTAACGCTTTCAACTGCATTCCCTGCCTTGCTCAGACAATGATGGCCCCTTTGGCCGCCATCTCCGCCAAAGCGCGCTCAGCGTCTTTAGCTGCAAGATTTACCCCTCTGCAGCCAGCGGACAGCACGGTAACCGTGTATCCCAAAGTCAGGGCATCCAGCACGCTGTATTTGACGCAGTAATCTGTAGCCAGCCCCATAACCGTTAAGGCGGTGACCCCTTGTGCTTTTAACAGGGAATCCAGCCTGGTCTTCTTGCGATGTCCGTTATCAAAGAACCCGCTGTAGCTGTCTATCTGCGGGTCTTCGCCTTTGTAAACCCGGTCAGTGATAAAGCGTTGTTCAAGAGCAGGATGCAGCTCTGCACCGTAACTCTGCTGGATACAATGATCTGGCCACCAGACTTGAGGCAATCCTGCCAGTTCGCCTTCAGTCCAGGCTGGCTGCCCGGCAGTCGACGCAAAGCTGCCGTGACTGGCAGGATGCCAGTCAAGGGTGGCTATCACCGGCTGTTGACGCTGGCTGAACTCCGCAGCATAAAGATTGGCAATCGCTACGGTGTCTTCACCTTCCTTCACTGCCAGCGCGCCACCGCCGCAAAAGTCATTCTGTAAATCAATCAGAAGCAAAGCCTGCCGGGTAGCCATCATTTTTATCACTTCTCGTCAGGAGTCAGTTCACCGCGCAGATTGACCTGCATCAGTCGCCGTACCTCATCACTTGAGAGGTTCTGGCTTAGCAGGAAGTGCAGCTTGGTCAGCGTCGCTTCCACCGTTAAATCATAGCCACTCACCACGCCAGCCAGCGCCAGCGCGTTGCCTGTAGCGTAACCCCCCATATTCACTTTACCGGACATACACTGCGTCAGGTTTACCACCACAATGCCACGGGCGGAAGCTTCTTTCAGCTCTTTCAGGAAAGCCGGGTTTTGTGGTGCATTGCCAACGCCGTAAGAGCGCAAAATCAGCGCCTTCACCGGCTGCAGCAGAAAGTTACTCACCACGTCTGCAGAAATTCCCGGATAAATTGTGACCACACCAATTGGCTGCGGAGTGATCGGATGCACAATCAGCTCGCCATCACCAGTAGGTGCAGGTGGGGTGTTCAGGCGGCGAATATGGATCCCTGCTTCCAGCAGCGGAGGCAGATTAGGCGAAGCGAAAGCGTTGAAACCATCTGCATGGGCTTTGGTGGTGCGGTTGCCACGGTACAGCGTGTTGTTGAAGAACAGCGCCACCTCATTGATCGGATAATTGGCTGCAACGAACAGCGCATTCAGCAGATTTTGCTGACCATCGGAACGTAACTGTTCCAGTGGGATTTGTGACCCTGTCACGATAACCGGTTTAGCCAGATTCTCTAACATAAAAGAGAGCGCCGAAGCGGTGAACGCCATGGTATCCGTGCCATGCAGGATCACGAAGCCATCATAGAGGTCGTAATGAGTGCGGATGTCGTCCGCAATCGATTGCCAGTCCAGCGGCGTCATGTCTGACGAATCAATCAGCGGCTGATACTCATGGATCGTAAAATCGGGCATTTCGGCGCGATGGAACTCTGGCATATTGGCCAGCTGTTGCTGCAAATGTCCGGAAACGGGGATGAATCCCTGCTCGGAACGCTGCATGCCAATGGTTCCGCCAGTGTAGGCGACGTAAATAGATTTCTTTTGCATGACTCACTCAGGCTTGCCGAAAAGGCGAAGTATAAGGGGAATGGAGAGGAAAAGCAGCCCGACCAGATGGCCGGGCTGGCTGTTTTATTTCACCTGCGCACAGGTCAGACACATGGCGTAGCGGTTTTGCGGATCGTTCAGGTTATCAAACAGACCCGGTTGGTTTCTCATTGAAGCCATCACGTCGACCATTGGGGCTGGCAGATAGGCCTTCAGCGTTTCAGGTAGCGCTGCACGGGCAGAAACGTCCATCTGGCTGAACAGCAAGTCCATAAAGTTGGGAGCATCCTGATACCAGTTAAGCCTGGCGTCTTTCAATTTTGCCAGCTCGGCAGCTTTCGCTACGGCATCGTCAAAATCCCCCATCGCGTCTACCAGACCGTTGGCTTTGGCATCGGTTCCTGTCCAGACGTGGCCCTGAGCAATCTGGTCGATCTGCTCTGGCGTCTTGTTACGGGATTTGGCAACCAGGCCAAGGAAGTTCTTGTAGCCGTTCTCAATACTCATCTGCATCATCTGCTGCACTTCTGGCGGTAACGCCTTGGTAGTAGAGATATCAGCCAGCGGCGAAGTGGAAACGCCATCAGTGTGCACACCAATCGAATCCAGCGTGTTCTCAACGGTATTGATAACGCCAAAGATACCGATAGAACCGGTAAGGGTGCTTGGGCTGGCGATGATGTAGTTAGCTGGCGTAGAAACCCAGTAACCTCCTGAAGCCGCCATGCCGCCCATTGAAACAACGACTGGTTTGCCGGCTTCTTTCGCGGCAGCCAGCTCTTCACGGATGGTTTCTGAGGCTGTCACGCTGCCGCCAGGGCTGTTAACGCGGAAGACAATCGCTTTGATTTTAGGGTCAAGGCGTGCTTCGCGGATCTCCATGGCGGTCGTGTCTCCACCCACGCTACCAGCGGTTTCTTCACCATCCATAATGGCGCCGTTGGCCAGAATGACAGCAATGTTGCCCTCCGTTGAACCGTTATCCTTCACCTGATAATCGTAGATGCTGGTGCCTTTGAAGTCTTTTACCTGCTTATCCCAGCCAAAGACTTTGGTCAATTGCTGATCGACCAGCGAGCGGGAAGCCAGTTCATCCACCAGTTTGCTGTCTTTAGCATAGACCGCCGTATCGCCACCGACTTTCTGCAAACCATCCAGCACGCCCTGAGCGCCAGGGAACAGCTGTTCTGGGGTAATCTGACGGTTAGCAGAAACGGTGTTGAGGTAGTTCTGCCACAGCTCACCAATCCAGCGGCTGTCAGCATCACGCGCAGCAGGGGACATATCGTCGCGCAGGAAAGGCTCAACTGCCGATTTATAGGTGCCAACACGGAACACGTGTGAGCTGACTTTCAGCTTATCCAACAGCGATTTGTAATACAGGCCATTGGTAGCAAAACCATGCAAATCGACGGTACCCTGCGGGGAAAGGTAGATTTTGTTGGCGAAGCTGGCGAGGTAATATTGCGCCTGGCTGTAGCTGTCTCCGGTGGCGTAAATCTGTTTGCCGCTGTCACGGAATTCGCGCAGCGCTTTGCCAATGTACTGCAGGGACGGCTGATCGGCACCCGCGAAGTCACGCAGATCTAACACCATACCGGTGATATTCGCATCGCCTTTTGCCTGGCGTATCGCATCAACTACGTCAAACAGCGAGTTCTCTTTCAGCTTGTCGCTGCTGGAGCCCAGAAGCTGGCGACCAATTTTGCTGAGCTTGTTACTGACGGAAGGCTTATCAACCACCACGCCACTCAGATCTACGATCAACGCCCCTTTCTGCGGTTCCACAGGCGTGGAAGATCCGCTGAACTGGAAATAAATTCCAACGCAGATCAGGATCAGTACCACCAGGAACAGGTTGAGAATAAATTCCCGAACGAAATTCAGTAATCGCCAGGTCCATTTGAAAAATTTAGCGATAAATCGCCACAAAGTGCGCATATCAACTCCATAATCGCGATAAATAAGCCCGGTAAAGGGGCGATGCCAGCGGGCGGAGTGGCCCAAACCGGGTGGGAATGCTGACATCCTAAATAGCAGGGGCCTAATTGTCAGCAGGAAAAAGCGGAATGCTGTAACAAATCATCATCCTGTGCTAGTTTCAGCTAAATGAAAATCATTATCAGGAGGAATTATGGACGCACTGGATTTACTGGTTAACCGCCGTTCAGCGGCACGTTTAAGCGAGCCAGCACCGGCCGGAGAAGCGCTGGAAAACATTATGCGCGCAGGAATGCGGGCACCTGACCACGGCACAATGCAACCCTGGCGTTTTATCGTCATTGAAAATGAAGGCCGTGAGCGTTTCAGTGCCTTACTGGAAAATGCCGCCCGCGAAGATCGGATGGAAGAAAAGGCGATCGAAAAAGCAAAACAGTCGCCATTCCGTGCCCCGATGATCATCACCGTGGTGGCACATTGCGAAGAGAACGCAAAAGTCCCGCATTGGGAGCAAGTTGTTTCAGCGGGCTGTGCGGTGATGGCAATGCAGATGGCTGCCGTCGCTCAGGGCTTTAACGGCATCTGGCGCAGCGGAGCCTGGACCGAGCATCAGGACGTGCGTGAGGCATTCAACTGCCGCGACCAGGATGTCATTGTCGGTTTCCTTTATCTCGGCACGCCGCAATTAAAATCCTCCACGACTGTCATTCCTCCAGAGACAACCCCGTTTATTAGTTATTTCTGAGTGACATCTCTCTTCTGAACCTTCAGGGTGATAGCCAGCCCTGATTTTTGTCGGGATAATGAGCGAACAGTCCCGAAACACTAAGCTGAGGCTTACTCCTGTCGGACGAAAGCGCTACCATAATGCCGGTAAACCAGGAGGGAAGTTGCCCATGAGTGATAACGCGATACGCCTGACGCAGTACAGCCATGGTGCTGGCTGCGGCTGTAAAATTTCACCCAGCGTGTTGGAAACCATACTGCACAGCGATCATCCGCTGCGCAGCGATCCCAATCTGCTGGTGGGTAACGAAACTCGCGATGATGCGGCGGTCTACGATCTGGGTAACGGAACGGCGATCGTCAGCACCACCGACTTCTTTATGCCGATCGTAGACGATCCTTTCGATTTTGGCCGCATCGCCGCCACCAATGCCATCAGTGATATCTACGCGATGGGCGGAAAGCCGATTATGGCGATTGCTATCCTCGGCTGGCCGCTGGACAAGCTGGCGCCTGAAATTGCCCGTAAAGTGATTGAAGGGGGACGCAGCGTCTGCGCCGACGCGGGTATCTCGCTGGCTGGCGGTCACTCAATTGATGCCCCAGAGCCGATCTTTGGTCTTGCCGTTACTGGGGTAATTTCGCCTGATAAAGTGAAGAAAAACAGCTCTGCTCAGCCTGGCTGCAAACTCTTCCTCACTAAACCGCTTGGCATTGGCGTGCTGGCTACCGCCGAAAAGCGCGCAAAACTGAAACCGGAACATCAGGGGCTGGCCACTAAAGTCATGTGCCAGCTGAATAACGCTGGCGCGGGCTTCTCCGAAATCGAAGGCGTGACCGCGATGACTGATGTCACCGGTTTTGGCCTGATGGGGCACCTTAGCGAAATTTGCACAGGCTCCAGTCTGCAGGCCAATGTCTGGTTTGATCAGGTTCCGGCCTTGCCAGGCGTGGCAGAATACATTGCTCAGGGCTGCGTGCCCGGCGGCACAGATCGTAATTTTGCCAGCTACGGCCATTTACTGGGCGCAATGAGTGATGAACAGCGTAAACTGTTGTGCGATCCGCAAACCTCTGGTGGCCTGCTGTTAGCCGTAAAACCAGAAGCGGAAAAAATCGTTATCGAAAGCGCCGGGGCGATGGGGATCACCCTCACTGCTATCGGGGAACTGCTGCCGGCAACTGCCGGACGTGCGTTAATTGAAATAGTTTCCTGAAGGAAGTCACTGCCGGATGCGTTTGTTTATTGCCGAAAAACCCAGTCTTGCCCGCGCCATTGCGGATGTTTTACCCAAGCCTCATCGCCGGGGCGATGGCTTTATTGCCTGTGGCCAGGATCAGATGGTCACCTGGTGCGTAGGTCACCTTCTGGAACAGGCTCAGCCAGACAGCTATAACAGCCGTTTTGCCCGCTGGTCGCTGGCTGACTTGCCTATAGTGCCGGAAAAATGGCAGCTAAAGCCCCGTCCATCGGTGGCCAAACAGCTCAATGTCATCAAGGGCTTGCTCGAGCAGGCTACTGAAGTGGTGCACGCAGGTGACCCGGACCGTGAAGGTCAGCTGCTGGTGGATGAAGTGTTGGACTATCTGTCGCTGCCGCCAGAAAAACGCGCCAATGTTCAGCGCTGCCTGATTAACGATCTCAATCCATCCGCTGTAGAGCGTGCGGTTGGCCGCCTGCGCGCGAATAAAGAATTTGTCCCGTTGTGTGTGTCTGCTCTGGCGAGAGCAAGGGCAGACTGGCTCTATGGCATCAACATGACGCGTGCCTACACTTTGTTGGGTCGCAACGCAGGCTATGATGGTTTGTTGTCTGTAGGACGCGTACAGACTCCTGTGCTGGGTCTTGTGGTTCGCCGTGATGAAGAAATTGAAAACTTCGTGGCGAAAGACTTCTTCGAAGTGAAAGCCCATATCGTCACGCCAAAAGACGAACGCTTTGTTGCGCTCTGGCAGCCGAGCGACTCTTGCGAGCCTTATCAGGATGAAGAAGGGCGCTTATTGCACCGTCCACTGGCTGACCATGTGTTGGCGAGGATTGGTGGGCAACCGGCCAATGTCACCAGTTATAACGATAAAAGAGAGAACGACACTGCGCCTTTGCCGTTTTCGCTCTCGAGTTTGCAGATTGAAGCCGGTAAGCGCTATGGGATGAGTGCGCAAACGGTACTGGATACCTGCCAGAAGCTGTATGAAACCCACAAGCTGATTACCTATCCCCGCTCGGACAGCCGTTATCTGCCGGATGAGCACTTTGCCGGTCGTCACGCCGTTCTCAATGCCATCAATGCACACCAACCTGACCTGAAACCTCCTGCGGATTTTGACAGCGATCGCCGTAACCGCTGCTGGGATGACAAAAAGGTCGATGCTCACCATGCCATCGTCCCGACAGCCAGAAGTTCTCAGGTCAGGCTGACTGAAAACGAAAGCACCATTTATCGTCTTATTGCCACGCAGTACCTGATGCAGTTCTGTCCCGATGCGGTGTACCGCAAATGCGTGATTGAACTGGATATCGCCGGGGGCAAATTTGTGGCCAAAGCCCGCTTCCTGGCTGAGGCCGGCTGGCGTTCATTGCTGGGAAGCAAAGAGCGCGATGAGGAAAATGACGGTACTCCGCTGCCTGTGGTTGCCAAAGGCGATGAGTTGTTATGTGAACGGGGCGAAGTCGTTGAGAAGCAAACTCAACCACCGCGACCGTTCACTGATGCGACCTTGCTTTCAGCAATGACGGGCATCGCGCGATTTGTTCAGGATAAAGATCTAAAGAAAGTACTGCGTGCGACCGATGGTTTAGGAACAGAAGCCACGCGCGCCGGGATTATTGAATTGCTGTTCAAGCGAGCCTTTTTGTTTAAGAAAGGGCGCTATATTCACTCCAGTCCCGCCGGGCGGGCGCTGATCCACTCGCTGCCAGAAATGGCGGCGCGTCCAGATATGACCGCCCATTGGGAATCCACGCTGACTAAAATCAGTGAAAAGCAGTGTCGCTATCAGGACTTTATGTTGCCCCTGGTCGAAACGCTGCATAATCTGATTTATCAGGCCCGGCAGCAACCTGCTGCACATGCGTTCCGTGGGCTTCCGGCGGCTGAACCGAAAAAGCCGCGCCGCAAGGCGACAAAAGCGAAGGAAACTGAGTGATGAAATTAACAGGCGCAATCATGCTGACAGGACTGTTGCTGGTCAGCAGCTCACTGTATGCCGAAGGTCAGGGCTGGAATCTTGGCACCGGGCACGGCAACGCTGGCGGTAATCATAACGGTAACCATCAGGGCAATCAGGGGAACAGCAACACTAGCAGCCCCAATGCTGATGTGGTGGTCGATATGCCACCAGAGGTCTGGACACAAGGACAGAACAACAATCAGCCGCCTTGTAATACTTGCTGTACTTATGAAAACCGCAGCTATACCGAAGGGTCTGTAGTGAAAATGGAAGGGGTGTTACTGCAGTGCTCGCGTGATGAGAAGTCTTACGGGACAAATAACCTGATCTGGAAAACCCTCAAGTAACTTATCGTCCAACCTTTCTGAAATAAGAACCACAGAAGCCAGCCAGTTTCTCTGTGGTTCTTTTCTATTTATGTCTTACGACCTCTGTCTTAGCGGCCGCTTAGCTGTGTCACTGCGTGACTACTTTGCTTCTTCCAGATTGAATTGTGCCCAGATTGGCGCATGGTCTGAAGGTTTTTCCATCCCGCGAATAGCGTAATCAATGCCGGTTGCCACACAGCGTTCAGCAAGTGGCTGACTCGCCAGCACCAGATCGATACGCAGCCCCCGATTGTCATCAAACCCTTTTGAACGGTAATCAAACCACGAGAAGCGATCGTTAACTTCCGCATTCTCTGCGCGCCAGGTATCCACCAGGCCCCAGCTCATCAGGCGATCCATCCATTCACGCTCTTCCGGCAGGAACGAACATTTACCGGTGCGCAGCCAGCGTTTGCGGCTGTCTTCACCAATGCCTATATCCAGATCAGTTGAGCTGATGTTCATGTCGCCCATAATCACCACCGGATTGGTCGGCTTTTGATCGTTCTCGAGGTAGCTTTGCAGATCGCGGTAAAACTTATCTTTAGCTGGGAACTTGGTGGGATGGTCGCGGCTTTCACCCTGCGGGAAGTAGCCATTCAGCACAGTTAACGTGCCCATTGGCGTAGCGATGTCCGCCATAATCATACGACGCTGAGCTTCTTCATCATCGCCAGGGAAGCCACGACGCACGGCAAGGGGCTCGGCTTTGGTCAACAGGGCGACACCATAGTGGCCTTTCTGACCGTGATAGAAGACGTGATAACCGAGTTTAGACACTTCTTCCAACGGGAACATATCGTCATGCACTTTGGTTTCCTGCAGGCCAATCACGTCTGGCTGATGCTGCTCAATGATGGCGGCAAGCTGATGCGGGCGGGCGCGCAGCCCATTGATATTAAAAGAAACAAATTTCATTGTGCTGACCATATGTCGAAGGAAACAGGGTTCGGATGGTAGCAAAAAAACGGCTGGTTAAAAACCTCTTTAGGCGGATGGGAAAGGGGCAAGGAACAGGTCTTTGGTAAGGGCAGGGTTAGGTTAGGGCTTGAAGAGACATGCAGTAGGTAATTCGTTCTGGGGCTATGAAATGGGAAGGATTTTTCGTCGCTTTGCGACTCACCCTCCGGGTCAAACCTTCGAGGTCGAAGGTTCTCATCCTCCCCCGTGGGGAACATGCAAAACTGTACTCTGCATAGAGGCGCTGGAGTGATATGAGATGGTTGAGTTTCTAGTGGAGCTCTGGAATGGGAAGGATTTTTCGTCGCTTTGCGACTCACCCTCCGGGTCAAACCTTCGAGGTCGAAGCTTCTCATCCTCCCCCGTGGGGAACATGCAAAACTGTACTCTGCATAGAGGCGCTGGAGTGATATGAGAGGGTTGAGTTTCTAGTGGAGCTCTGGAATGGGAAGGATTTTTCGTCGCTTTGCGACTCACCCTCCGGGTCAAACCTTCGAGGTCGAAGCTTCTCATCCT
>NZ_JBAVTT010000059.1:0-44209 GCF_049696395.1 Erwinia sp. | reverse complement strand
TATTCTTAGTTTAGCGCGTAGCAGGATATCAAAATCCGCCGCGGATCTCATACTAACCTGTCACCAAAACCCCATTTTTTGCCGAGAAATCTGCTGATTTTCTGTCTGTCGCTCACTTTTTATGCGTCAGTCAAAAGCAAAAAACTCCCGTTAGGGAGTTTAGTTGAAAACCGTCGGCATGAAGGGATTAACGGTAGCCGTTAGGGTTCTTGCTCTGCCAGTTCCAGGTATCGCGCATCATTGCATCGATACCACGGGAGACACGCCAGTTCAGCTCTTTGTCAGCCAGTGAAGCATCGGCCCAGAACGCAGCAAGGTCACCAGCACGGCGTGGCGAGATCTGGTAAGGGATCTCACGGTCGGCAGCTTTCTCAAACGCCTTCACCATTTCCAGCACTGAATACCCTACTCCGGCACCCAGGTTATAGGCTTTGTAACCTTCAACCTGACCAATATGATCCAGCGCTTTCAGGTGACCTTCGGCCAAATCCATCACGTGGATGTAGTCGCGTTCACCGGTGCCATCTTTGGTTGGGTAATCACCGCCAAAGATACCGAGCTTTTCCAGACGCCCAATAGCAACCTGCGCGATGTAAGGCAGCAGGTTATTTGGAATACCGTTTGGATCTTCGCCAATCTGACCAGACTCATGCGCACCCACTGGGTTGAAGTAACGCAGTGCGATGGTTTTGAAATCTGGATTTGCTTTCGCGTAGTCCCGCAGAATGAATTCCACCATCAGCTTCGACGTGCCGTAAGGGCTGGTCGTGCCGCCGATTGGCGTGGTCTCTACGTAAGGTACAGGCGCATCGGCACCGTAGACTGTCGCAGAAGAGCTGAAAATGAACTGGTTTACGCCAGCTGCACGCATCTCTTCCAGCAGAACCAGCGTTCCGGTGACGTTGTTCTGGTAATACTCCAGCGGCATACGTGTGGATTCGCCTACGGCTTTCAGACCGGCAAAGTGAATGACCGCAGAAATATCGTGCTGGGCAAACAGATCGCGTAAACAGGCACGATCCAGGATATCACCTTCGCAAAATGTTGCCGTCTTCCCTGCCAGTTTCTCGACCCGGTTGACAGATTCACGTGAAGCATTGCTCAGGTTATCCAGTACTACAACGTCGTCGCCACGCTGTAACAGCGTAAGCACCGTGTGGGAACCAATGTAACCAGCTCCGCCCGTTACTAAAATAGCCATGTTGACTCCTTGCAACCACGCAGAGCGTGGCTACGTTCAGATGCGGATTATTTAGCCAGGATTGCTTTGATCGACTCGCGGAAATCACGACCCTGCGCGTTGTTTCTCAGACCCCAGGATACGAAGGCTTTCATATATCCCAGTTTACGGCCGCAGTCAAAGCTTGTGCCGGAAAGTTGGTGCGCATCAACGGGTTGTTTCTTGGCGAGGTTGGCGATGGCATCCGTCAGCTGGTAACGTCCCCAGGCGCCTGGCTCAAGGTTTTCCAGCTCATTCCAGATATCTGCAGACAGCACATAACGGCCTACCGCAGCCAGGTCGGAATCCAGCTTCTGTGGCTGTTCTGGTTTTTCTACGAAGTCCACAATCTGGCTGACCTGGCCTGGGTGATCCAGTGTCTCTTTGGTTTTGATAACCGAGTACTCAGACAGATCGGCTTCTGGCATATGGTGCACCAGCACCTGGCTGCGCTTGGTCTCTTCATAACGAGCAACCATTGCGGCCAGGTTGTAACGCAGTGGGTCAGCTGTAGAGTCATCCAGCAGGATGTCTGGCAGCACAACCACGAAAGCTTCATCGTGCAGCATAGGACGCGCGCACAGGATGGAGTTTGCCAGGCCCAGCGGCTGCGGCTGGCGCACGTTCATAATCGTCACGCCCGGAGGACAGATCGATTTTACTTCGCTCAGAAGCGAACGCTTAACGCGGGCTTCCAGCAGCGCTTCCAGTTCATAGGAAGTGTCAAAATGGTTTTCAACCGCATTCTTGGACGCGTGGGTGACCAGAACAATTTCCTTGATCCCTGCTGCAACGCACTCATCGATGATGTACTGAATCATCGGCTTGTCGACGATCGGCAACATTTCTTTTGGAATGGCTTTTGTAGCAGGGAGCATGTGCATACCCAGACCCGCAACGGGGATAACTGCTTTAAGCTTGGTCATATTTTTTCCATATAAATGAAGTAAAAAACGTTCAACGATTATGCATTAAAGAGATGATTCACAAGTATAATCTTAATCTGAAAATTTAGCAGCGGCGGGTCAATAAATCTGCCAGCCTTTTTTAGAGCGCATCTTGCTGAACCTGCTGAGCTTTTAAAATAAAAAAGGCGACTGCCGAAGCGGTCGCCTTGTTATCAAAATGCCTCTTTTAGGATTAAAGCCAACCGACAAACCATTCAGGTCGGACAAATAGATTGAAGTAGCTCACTAGCGCCATAATCCCGACAAACACCACCGCCACCGACATCCACTGACGGGCATAAGGTAAGAATGGGATGCCTATCACCGGTTTGATAAAGAACGGATGAGCAAAGGCAGAAATCAGCACCTGTGAAATCGACAACGTCAGCGCTACATACCACACGTTTGGATAGATCCACGTCGTCGCCAGTACCGCCACCACAATCAGACTCGCCACGATGTTCCAGTAGAACTCGACGTTAGTCCGGCCGTTTGCCTGCGAGATAGATCCGGTCAATCCCCCCATAGGGCGCAGCATGCCGAACAGCAGCATCAGAGGGATCAGATGCGCTACCGCCTCATGGGACGAGCCGTAAAGAACCCGAACAATGACTGGGGAAAGGATGCCGATACCTAAGTAAATCAGGCTGCTAAACAGCATAATCGCCAGCGTTCCCTTCAGGAACAACTTCTTCAGCTGCTCAGGGTCATGCTGCTTCTCAGCAAAGCGCGGCAGCGCAAGGCGATTGATTACCGGCGTAACCAGTTTAAGCGGCTGCAGCACCAACTCTTTAGCCAGCGAGTAGACACCGAGCATATCCGCCCCCATCACTTTACCGACAATCAGGGAGTCGGCCTGGGTACGAAGCTGGTTGATGGTTTGAGAACCCAGCTGATAAACGCCGTACTTCAATGAACTGAAGAAAGTTGGCTTATCAAACTCAAACGTTGGGCGCCAGGATTTCTCACCAAACCAAATCATGCAGGCTACGCGCATCGCGGCATTGGCAAACAGCCCCAAAATCACGGCAGACACGTTAAGTGTGGTGTAGTAGATCAGCCCGACAGTAAACAGGAAGGCAAACAGTTTGGTCACCATCTCTATTTTAGCCAGCAGGACCATCCGCTTAGCTTTAATAAAGTGCGCCTGATACTGCGAAAGCGAACCCAGTATAAGAAAGTTAATACTTGTCAGCATAATCAGTCCCGTCAACTGCGGGATATGATAAAAATGCGCAATCGGCCAGGCTATAGCAATTAACAGCAGGCCAGTGAGCAAACTCAGTAATACGTTTACCCAATATATCGTGCTCTGTTCTTTGCGGGTTATATTCTGCCGGTGCACAATATAACTGCTCATGCCCATATCCTGCAGCACCATCGCGACGGCTAAAATGGCGTTGATGATTGCAAGGATGCCCAGCTCATGCGTTTCCAACTTTCGGGCAAGCACGCCAAGCTGAACGACCTGCAATACCGCAGCAAAACAGGTACCGCCAAAAAGCCACGCTGCCTGATTTTTTAAACCGCTCACGCAAGTTGCTCCAATAATTTAGCCAGTTGCTGATAGGCAATATGCTGGTTAAATTCTTTTTCAACTTTCGCCCTGGCTGCCGCAACGACCGGCGCTACGTCCACATCGCCTTTCGCCAGCTTCAGAAGGATCTCACTGAGCGCTTTGGCATCCCCTTCCGGAGCAAGCCAGCCCGAGACGTTGTTTTCAATCAGCTCGGGGATACCGCTGTGAAGCGTAGAGACCACCGGCAGACCTACCGCCATAGCTTCCATCAGCGCAACGGGGATCCCTTCCATATCGCCATCTGCTGCCGTCAACGAAGGCAGCAGGAAGATATCGGACTCATCCAGGTAGCGTTTGATCTCTTCCTGAGGCTTAAAGCCGACCAGCTCCACGCAGTCTTCCAGATTAGAGGTGCGAATGGTATTGCGCAGCTCTTCTTCCATATCACCATAGCCAATAATGGTGTATTTGAAGTCAGCCCCTGCCGCCTTAAGGTACTTACAGGCGTCAACGGCTATGCCCAGGCCTTTCTTCTCAGTAAGACGAGCAACGGAAAGGATACGCAGAGGAGTATGAAGCGCAGTGCGAACCTGCAGGTTGAACAGTTCAGGTTCAATGCCCATACGAATGACGTGAATTTTTTCCGGCGGGCAGCCCATTGAAATCAGCTTCTTCTCCCAGAGATGGCTGATTGGCAGCAGCATCTCGGTATGATTAAAGAGATTTTTATAGTCCTGCTTGTGCTCTTCCAGAATATGGCGGCGTGAAATATCCGCTCCATGGAACACGGTCACCTGCTTGCCACGAAATACACCCAGCTCGCGGAGCTTGTTCGCCAGTGCACCGGCATAGCCGAAGTGCACCAGGAAAATGTCAGCGGTAAAAACTTGCTTAGCGTTGGCAACAATCGCCGGCAGCAACAGCTTGCTGGACTGGGCACCGTAGCGCCCAATATTGAACGATTTAAACGTCTTAGCGCTGAGGATTTTAGGCAGAACAATCTGCAGTCGCTGCTTCAGCTTCTCCGCATTATTGGTCTTTTCCTCAGGCAACAGATAGTGCGTTTTTTCTGCCAGATTGTAGCGGTCAAACGCACCATGCCGGTTTACCAAATCGCCAGGAAACACCGAGATGATTTCAACATCATAGCCACTGTCAATAAAATGCGTGACCTGGTTCAGAACGAAGGTTTCTGAAGACACCGGAAATCGCATTGTGAAAAAGGTTAGTTTCATCGATTCACCCTAAAATCTTGACGACGTCTTCGGTAATTTTGTTCCCCAGGATCCGCTCCTGCTCAACGGCATTATTTACCTGCTGTTTGACTTCATCATAGTTGTCGAGAATAGCGTTAACTTTTGCAATGATGCTGCCATCCATCAGACTTTTCACGTCCGTTGCCATTTCTGGCAGGCCAAGCTGATTCATAACACCGAGCGATTTGTGTTCATAGTTAATCGCTACGGCTGGAGTACCAAAGTTCATGGAAATGATTGCAGAGTGTAGACGAGTGCCAATGGTTAAATGGCTTTGTCCCAAAAGGATCCCTAATTCAAGATCGTTAAACTCATCCATGATGACATGATATTTATCTTTTTGAATGACGTGATCGCTGAGCGTCATCGCTACCATACGGTCATCCTTATGGTAGCTGTCAATACCGGTACAGGTTGACAGCGCAACGACCTGATAGCCCCTTTCAATAACAGCATTAATCACTTTAGCAAAGGCGATTTCATACTCTTGCTGCGTTACACCAAGGCGTTTATCAAAAGGCGCTAATTCACGAACGGTGATCGCCACCGTTTTGCTGGACGCGACCAGGTTTTTCCAGTGAATCAGGTTATGGCTTGGCTGTTCAATTTCACGCGCGCGCACAAGAAATGCCGTATCCGCACCTGACTGAACCTTTTCAGTGGTGATATTGCTTTCTTTCATCATCTTCAGGCTGACGCTTTCACGCAGCACCAGGCTATCGACCCGGGCAAAGACAAAGTTAGCAATCTCATTGAATCTTTCTTTCTGGAAAGGCCCAACACTGTGACCAATCAGATAGATCGGTTTCTTTGCCAGCAAAGCACAGAGCGAATGCTCAAACTGCAACGGACCATATAAATCGACGAAGAAAGAACCGCCAACCTGAATAATCGCGTCGTACTGCTTCAGCTTATTAGTAAATTCCTGAAGATATTTAGGCACGGCAAATGACTTGAAAATGCCTTTACCGCTGATGTGCGCCATCATGATCTTCGGCATCAAGCGGCGTTTAACTTTGTCACTCAGCTTGTTGGTTTTTTGTGCTTCGAGGAACAGCTCATCAGGCTGAATCTCTTGTTGCAACAAATAGCCCGAACTGGTGGGATAACGGCTGATTACATCAATCTGAATGTCGTTCCTTGCGAGGTTAAGCGAATCAATAATCCCACGTAAAATAGCACCATCACCACGGTTCCCGCAGGTGTGATTGCCAACCAACAAAATCTTCATAAAACCCCACAAGTTTTTTTGTAATTTTACAATTTATTATTAACTAATCTGCGTTAACAATTAAGCGTACTTATCCTAAAAACAACACATTATCCCTTCAAAGCGAAGTAAGGCACCGCGACCTGTTGCCCGTTCACCACCATTGAGATATAGCCTTGCGGTTGAGACGTCTCAACCTGATCTGCCGCCAAATGCCGGGATTTAACCAGTAAATCACCCTGCTCATTGGCGCCAATGCCTGCCTTACCGTTATGCAGGGAAAAACGATTTGCCGCGCGCTGCGTCGTATCGCCTTGCGGTGGGTTATCTGCCCCCATATGGCTGTCGAAGCGGGCGCACTGTCCGGTGGCAAAACGGTCTTTAGCGGTGGTTTTGATCAGCACACCCGCCGCACCCAGCCAGCCTTTCAGTTTTACGAAGACTTTGGTATTCGCATCTTGGGCGGTGGTGTACATCACATCCGAAATCGGGCTGCTGCCCTCGGCGTGCCAACTCGCTTCAAATCCATGCACTTTACGCTGGAGAGTGATGAAAGCACTGCCCCCGGTATTTCGATCGTTGACGACGTCTTTCAGCGGATCTTTAGTGGTGCCGTTACTGAACTGAGACTGGCCGAACACTTCTATTTCCCAGCTATCACCCACGTCCGGCGTGTGAATATTTCCTAGCTGAACCCATTTTTCCTGATTGCTGTGATTTTCAAGGCGGAAACGGGAAGTCAGGTAGGTGTACTTCATGCTGCCGTCGACAGCGATGCCGTAAGATTCAACACGAGTGGAGCCGCGCTCGAAGGTATTAAGCCATTCGTCGCCCACCTGAGAATTATCAATCCAGCTGCCTGACTGAAGGTTAGTCTGACGCATATTGAACCGGCAGAAGTGGGCAATCAGCGGATTTTTACACCCTTCAATACTTAGCGCATCGACGATCCACTGGCCATTAGAAATATCGCCAGGGTAGTCGCAATGTTCGATCCAGCCATTATGAATGATTGATTGCGTACAGCGGGGTAAATTCAGCACCTTACCCTGCTTACAATGTTGAACATTGAAGTTTGACAGTTCGATGGCAGTACTGTGATCCCAGTTGCCTTTTTTGGTTAATGACCAGGTGGCTTTGATCACGTCACCGGTACATTTGCTGGCGTACCACTGGTCAATTTTACAATCGAGGGTGTCAATCAGGCTCAGTGAAACGCCCCCGACATTGATAAAGCGCAGAGATGAACCGCGGAAGTATTGTCCGGCAGGACAAGTGTTATGGAAAAAGCCCTGCGTGTTTGGACGATCGTCACACTGGCCATCGAAACTGATGTTACTGATCTCAACCCAACGGGCATTTATTTTGAACAGCGACTCAGATTTTCCATCAGAAACGAGTGTCGTTGCCGGGAAATAGCCAAAGTTGACTGGAGCACCGGCAAGACGGAAGAAGCGGATATATTTATCGGCGATATCAAAAGAGGAGATAAAGAAAGTCCCGGCCGGGAACTGGATTGTCAGTCTTTGATTGTTATTTTGTGCCCAGTTATACATAGCAACAACGGCTGGCAAACTGTCTGTTTTTCCATCCGCTATGGCCCCGAAATCGAACAGGGTAATGCGGTTAAGATCGTCGCTGACACGACGCCAGTGGAAACCTTTATCAGACGAGGCAATATAGCCACTGTCATCGCTTGCCGCAGTCAAAGAGCCGACGAACGCGCCGCCACCGGTTTCAGCACCGTTATGCCAGCCCTTAAGACGCACTTTTGCCCCTTCAAAAAGCGGGCGAGTCTGACGCAACGCGTCGAATGATTCAATTTCACCAATCAGCTGATAGCCTGCAGGCTGCGCAAGCCGTCGGCTGAATTCAGCCCCGCCATCATTCTTGACGTCGGGAACATAGAAGAGCTGCTCATCACTGTCGTTATGCAGCGCCATAGAATATTCGCTGTCGGACCATAAGGCGCCCTTCTGGGCTATAAACTTTTTCAGTGTCGCGCTGTTCAGGGAGATAGGCTGCTGGATCAGCCCAACGTCGCCGTTGGCATTTTTAAAGAAAACGTCAACCAGATTCTGTGGCTTGGTCGGGTCGGTGCCCGCTTTGCCGATATACAACTTTCCGTTGAAGTCACGCCAGAACTGCTCAGGCATGGTAAACACATCATCAGGCGAAAAAATCGGAACGTCACTTTTGGGTATGGCATCTGCCGGTACTTTCTTCAGCTTTACCTGATCCAGCTCTTCGCTACGCGCGCTGAGGGGTAAGGAGCTTAAAGCCGCGGTTGCTACGATAGATGAAAATGCGGTTCGGATTAATTCTCTGCGTTTCATACATATTTCCGTGATTAAGTGAATGTATTTGTACTGAACATCCAGAAGTATTTGCCAATTCAGATACACACGGATTAGCTAGTATTAACTTATCCTTTACGGTCTTTTTCGTAGAGAAATCTCATCACTTTTACTGGCATGACGCGTGTCGAGGTACGGATCAGAAAATAAAGCGTGCCATTGATGAGACTGGTCTGCTTAAGTTTCATTTTGAGGCTGTAAAGTTGGATTTCACTTTTGATATAGGTCATTCCGCGACGCTTATCGACCATGTCGCTACCCGCTCTGACCTTCATCAGGATGTCATGCAGGTTAGCCACCGGGTAACCCAGTGAAAGCATTCTCAACCACAGGTTATAGTCTTCCATAAACAGGTGATGCTGGTAGCTTCCAGCCTCAATCACTTTATCCTTACGGAAGACGACACACATATGATTGAAGGGGTTTTTCATTCTGGCGAAATGACGGATTTCGTCATTGCCAAGGGGGAGTCGCTTCAGTCTTTCATTGCCATGTTCATCAAATTCAATCACTGCCGCGCCTAACAACGTGACGTCAGGATGCGCCTCCATATAGGGAATTTGCTTTGCAAAGCGCTCTGGCAGGCAGATATCGTCCGTATCCATGCGGGCAACGATATTGTGGGTACAGCGCTCTAGTCCGGCGTTCAGCGCCTTGCCTAATCCGATATTTTTAGCCAGGGGGAGAACAATAATCGGCAGCGTCTGCGCCCATTTTTCCACAACGGCTTTCAGGTCATCCCCGACAGGGCCGTCGTAGACCAACACAATTTCATCAGCCAGCAGGGTCTGCTGCTGAAGACTTTGCAGGCACTGCTCCAGATTTTCTGCTTTTTCTCGGTTATAGAGCGAAATAAGGACTGAAAACATAGTTTTTTCTTCTTCTTAGTTCAGGATGTCATTCCACTTTTGCAGGATCAGCTGCGGCCCGTAATTTTCTGAATTACGCCAGGCCGCCTGCGCGAAGGCTTTTCTCTTCACTTCATCGCCAATAAGCCCGTTAAGCTGAACAACAAAATCGTCATTATTTTGATAATCGATGACGTAGCCATCGTCTTTAATGACTTCGGCAGGCCCGGTTTTACAATCGAAAGCCACTGCGGGTAAGGCAAAATTCTTCGCTTCGATTAACACCATCGGCAAACCTTCGTAGCGTGAAGTCATGATAATCAGGCCAGCCGAACGGTAATATTCATTGATCTGTTTGCTCGGACTGACGATTTCAGTGCTGTCTTCAAGTTGATAGCGTTTAATTTTTTGCAGCAGGTCGGCCTTTTCTTCACCATCGCCGACGATCTGAAGTTTCCAACCCTGCTTATTAACCTTCTGCCAGACGTCGAGCATACGATCGAAATTTTTTTGATAGGTCAGTCGGCCTACAGCGAGAACCTTATTCTGCTTTTGGTCGAACATTTCATCGAAGCTAATGCCGTTATTTTCACTGTGGAACGGCGAAATATTGCGCATTACATGCACATTTTTAACCCCGTACTGACTCTCGAGATACTGTTTATCATGCTCGGTCAATACCGCAACTTTATCTGCCAGTCGGTAGCAAAACACTTTTAGTTTACGTAAGGATGAACCAAAAGTTTCAATTGAAACGTGGTCACAGCAAATGAGCTTCGATTTAACCCCAAAGAGCTTCAATGGCAACAGAGACTGTACCGAGAGCTTACCCATTGAGATGATCATAATGCCGTCGTGCCTGACTTTTTTGGCATAGCGGACAAACTCAAGGAGCTTCAAAACACGGACGGATGATTCAGCATACCGAATTTTCACTTTGGCGTCGGTTGGATAATATGGCGCGCCCTTTTTCAGTGAGAACAAAGTCACATCATAATTATTGTTGCTCATGAGGCTGGAAAGCGTACTGGCCACCCGGTCGGTACCCCCACTGTTCGCAATGCCGTCGATGAGAATTAATAACTTGTACATTTAAATCATCCTGTTAATAAATTCAGCCCAGAGCACCAGGGTTTATATCACTCTTTACCTTTCCGACTTTAGCCAAAAATTCTAAAGACCGGTGCAACGCTATACCCCTGAATGGACTGCACAGAGAGAAGCGTATTGTAATATAAGTAATAGGATGTCAGGCCAAACAGCAGCGCGAAGTTAATCAATATATTTCGTATTCTGACCATGGTATAGGCAAGCAATAATGGCTCCGTATGCAAGAAAAGATTCCCTACCCTGCCGCCGAAAATAGTAAAGTCGGAGAAGGTAATACGGATTGCTGCGCCTAACGTATAGGTAATCAGCAAGATATAGACCAGATGATCTTCTTTCTTTATCCCGTCACGGAAGTAGTAAATCGTGAACGCGAAGATAAAGGCTATATTTTTCAGGTTGGCCAGCCCAAAGACCGGCGCCGCAGCATCAAAGTTTGTTCCGCTATAGCTGGTTGCTCGTTCACCCAATCCCGGTACGATACCCAATGAATCGAGGAACAACTTCTTACCACCAATCAGACCCAGCGGGATGGAGCAGCACAGCATGAACAGCGGAAGATACTTTCTTTCCCGCAAAAACAGGAAAGGTAACACCAGAATAATGGTATATCCCGTGGCGTGCGACTGTGTGCTCAAAAGGAAGAACAGCGCGGCAGCCCAATACTTTCGCGTAGCGAGCGTACAGACAAACGCAACGGCAAACGCACTGGATAACCCGAACCTTATTTGGTTCATATCCTTGTTGATAAACAGGTGAGCAGAGTATAAACAAAGAGAAACGAGCAGAAGCGGTGAATATTTTTTATAAATCCAGGCATTTGTTGTGACCGCAATCAAACAAATCAGGAACAGGAAGTAGTAGCTTTCTTTGGTGATTAACTGGAAGGCCCAGGCAAGCACCATAAACAGCTTTTCATAACGATAGATATCAGTGATGGCGTCGTAATGCGTCACCTGTAACTGAGAGTAAAAGTCATGATAAAAACCGAGGTATTGATGATCATCCATACCGGAGTTGAAACCGCGTATGCCGCCAAAGAAGATCAACAACATCGTACAAATGAAGAATAAGAAGACCGTAAAGCGTCTGATCCGGGTGTCATTCAGTTGATTAATTGCTGCTAATTCAAAAATACAGCATGCCATAATGCTGTAACTTATTATCCAATATATTTCCATCTTATTCCGCCAGTTTTATTATTCTAATTGGTCTGTTTTTTTGAAATTCGCTCTGAGAGCTTTTGTTTTATTCGACCAATGAAATAATCGCGATTGCCTTTGTTTGTCAGGAAGAAGTATTGTGCAAAACTCAGGCTTGCATGGAGTACTTTGCCATCCATTTTATATCGCAGTGGCAGCTTATAAGCTTTGTAAGTGTAGACATCACGCTTACTCAGATAAGGACTCATGCTTTCCAGCCAGAATGTAGAATATTTGACCGATTCACCTTTGTGACTTGAGTTGAACGAACTGGTCATATGATAGTTAGCCAACGGCTGATCGATCATAATGAACTCAAACCCATTTTTATCGGCGCGAATACAAAAATCATAATCCTGATGACGAATAAAGCGGTCATCGAACTTCACTTCCGCAGCATGTTCACGCTTCAACACAATGGTGCTGGTCTGAATGAATCCGTAGCAACCAAACAAATATTCAGCAATGCTTTCTTTAGTTGAAGGCAGATTCAGCGGCATCACTTTTAAGAAGGTACCGTCCTGAATGATATTCACCTGGCTGTAAAGTACAAACCGGTCTTTACCCTGGGACAGTAACTGCGTAATTTTTTTAGCGCTTTCAAGCAGCTTGTCCTGATGCCATTCATCATCTGCATCAAGAAAGCACACATAGTCGCCGGTAGCGAGATCGATACCTTTGTTTCTGGCCCCTGCTCCGTTCAATTTGATCTGTGATAAAACCAAATTTATTGCCAGTTCACTGTATCGCTCGCTGTTTACCACTTCAGCAAGCTTTTCAGCATCAGCAGATTTATCATCAACAATGATTACTTCAAAGTTTTTATGGCTCTGCGCTTTCACACAGTCCAGCGTAGTGACGATAGATTCTGATGCATTATAAGCAGGAATGACGATAGAGAAGAAAATATCCTTCATTGCAAGGCACCTTTTAAACGTTTCACAAAACAGCCTGAAATAGTGGAAGCTTTAAATGCAGAGGAACTCGCAGCTTTTGGCTGAAAGTTCCTCTTTTTAGACATTAACTTTTGCTGTCGCCTTTATAGCTGTAGTTATAGTAGTCATACCCATAACCATAAGCATTAGCGGCTTTACGCACCACGGCGTTGAGGATCACGCCTTTAATATCAATCCCGTTCTGCGCGAATCGCTTGTAGCTGATATCCAGCTCTTTCGTGGTGTTGGTTTCAAAACGAGCCACCATCAGCGAGGTTCCGGCAAGCTTACCAATAATGGTTGCGTCGGTTACTGCCAACACCGGTGGGGTATCGATCAACACCAGGTCATAGTTTTTACTCGCCCACTCAAGCAAGACATTCATGCGGTCATGCATCAGCAACTCAGACGGGTTTGGCGGTACCTGACCACGTGGAAGGAAATCAAAGCCAAACTCACCGCGGTGAATAAGCTGGTCGGAGAACGGTGTTTTACCTGACAGGACATCGGACAGACCCGTTTTGCTGTGCACACCAAGCAACTCGTGGGTATAGCCACGACGCATGTCTCCATCGATAAACAGAACTTTCTGACCGGCATTCGCCAGCAGCGTTGCCAGGTTAGAACAGATAAAGGTCTTACCGATTCCAGGGCTTGCACCGGTGATCATCAGAATGTTGTTTTTCGCTTCCATCATCGCAAAGTGCAGGCTGGTACGCAGGCTACGAATGGCTTCGATAGAAAGGTCGGTCGGGTTACCCAATGCCAGCAAGGTATTGCGTGGATCGGCCTTGGTCTTCAACCCGCCCTTCGCCAACGCTTCAGCATCTTTCTTACGCTGCCATTCGGAAAGCGGCACGCTCGCATACACGTTCATGCCCATCTCTTCCAACTGGTCCGGGCTTGAAATGCCGTGGTGGAACAACGCTTTCAGCAGAACGAAACCAACCGATACCAGCAGGCCAAGAACCATGCTGGCCAGAATGATCAGCGATTTCTTAGGCGCAACAGGTTTTGAAGCCGTAGCCGCATGGTCAACAATACGCACATCACCAACCGTACTGGCTTTGCTGATGCTCAGCTCCTGCTGGCGGTTCAGCAACTGCATGTAGATTTCCTGACCTGCCTGAACATCACGCGTCAGACGCACGATATCCTGTTGGGTCTGCGGCATGCCGCCAATTTTCTGGTTCAGCTTTTTCTGCTCATCCAGCAGCGTCTGGCGTTTTTCTAACAGCGCGCGGTAAGTAGGGTGATCTTTGGTGAAGAGCTGAGACACTTCAGCTTCGCGGAACGTCAGTTCGTTTAACTGGCTCTGAATGTTGACGGAAGAGTCCAGTGCAGACTTGGCCTCCAGCGACATATCAACAGAGTCATTCGCGCGGCGGTAGGTGTTGAGCTTATCTTCGGCTTCATCCAGCTTGCCACGAACCATTGGCAGTTGGTGCTTCAGGAACTCAAGGCTCTTTTCTGCTTCCTGGGACTTGTTCTGCACGTTCTGCAGAAGATAGTTGTTGACCACGGAATCCAGAATCTGGCTGATCAGCACCGGGTCTTCGCCGGTATAGGCCAGCCCCATTACGCCAGTATCTTTGCCCTTATCCGCCACGGCCAGGTTATCCACAACCATTTTAATGGCTGCCAGTTCAGACAACTTAGTCACGGTGAAGGTCGTGCCAGGCTCAGCATCCACTCCGCTAACCAGAATTGAGACGTCCTTCTGCTGCTCAAACTGACCAGTTTTCCCCTTGAACAGGTCATCACCGTCTTTAGAAACGGTGTAACTGTCCGGACCATCGATAGTGATAGTCAGAGATTTTTCGTCCCAGGCCGTCGGCAGGGTCAGGCGGGAAACCGCCACATGCTCCGGCTTATTCCCCATCAGGCGCGACAGACCCTGACCAATAACGGGCAGGAAGTCCTGCTGAACCAACACGTCCAGACCTAAATCATCGACGGTCTTACCCACCACCATACGGGACTGAATAATCTCAACTTCCGTTGCCGAAGCCGGTTGACTAGGCAATTCAGCCAGCTGATTCAATACGGTGTTCGGGCTTTTTTGCTCAACCTGAACCAACGCATCAGCACTGTAAATCGGTGTGGCGAACAAGCTGTAAAGCACGCCCAACAGCAGGAAGAAAGACGTAACGGCTACAATAGCCCAACGATGGTCAATCAGTTGCCCCATGAGATGCGCCAGATCCCATCCATTGGAATCCTCTTTGAGCGCTGAAGGTGACTTACTTTTCATATTCATTGATATTCTCAGCTATCGGCTTAATGCGTTGACCCATTTCTGGGCAGCGTTTTCGAGTATTCCGTACACGGCTTCAAAGGCTTCGCGGCTTTTCTTATAGGGATCCGCTATTTCCTGTTGGTTAAGCCAGTGGCCAAATAACATGGTCTTGCCACGTACGGAAGGGTTGATGCGGTTGACCAAATCAACATGTTTCTTTTCCATCACCAGGATCAGATCATAATCCCGGCACATGCCCGAGGTCAGCTGTTGGGCAACGTGCCCATCCAGAGAGACCCCGTGTTGATCGGCAACGCTGCTTGCTGTCCCATCGGCCGCCTCGCCCACCATGGCACCAAGCCCGGCTGAAGCGATTTTTTTATCTGGCAGTGACGATTTGAGTAACCGCTCCCCGGTGGGAGAGCGGCAGATGTTTCCGACACAGACCACTAAGATTGAATTAATCATAATGTTCCCCGGCCATTACCAGTTATGAATGGTTTGTACGTTACGTGTTGCATCGTAGAGGCCGTTGATAGTTGGGACCAACTGCGAAATAACGCGGTTCCAACGAGTCAGTGGCGTAGAGGTCACGTAAACGATGTCATAAGGTTGCAGCTGGAATTCTGAGCCCATCACCATCGCCGAAGCATCTTTGGTATTTAGCTGATAAATGTTGGCAATCTTTTTACGATTCGTTCCTGAGATCTTACGGATAACGAAGACTCCGGTAGCATCTGAGGTTGTCTGATCCATTCCCTGCGCATTACCCAGCGCTTCAGCCAGCGTCATGCCGCTACGATCCATTTTCAGGGTAGCTGGCTGCTTCACTTCGCCCATCACAAAGACTTTCAGATCGTCGTTGCGCGGAACGTAGAGAATATCGCCCGGATAAAGCAGATGGTTCTGGGACAGGTCGCCATTTTGCATCAGCGCCTGCAGAGAAATAGGGATTTCCTTGCCATTGTGCGTCAGCACAACGTTACGCCAGTCAGCGTTAGCGGTCAGGCCGCCGGCCGCGTTAATGGCATCAAGGATAGTCAGAGGAACGTTGGTGATCGGCTGCTGACCTGATGTGGTCACTTCACCGGTCACATACGTTTTCTGTGATTTGAACGAAGCGATGCTGACATCAACCTGCGGACTTTCGATGTACTGCGCCAACCGATTAGCCACTTCATTACGCACTTCCTGAACCGTACGACCCGTTACACGAACGCGTCCGATATAAGGATAGAAGATGGTGCCATCAGAGTGAACCCAGTTACCGGTGTCGCTGGCGCTACGATACTGGCCAGCAGGCGTGGTCAACTCTGGGTGGTCCCAGACGGTAACCGTCAGTACGTCGCCCACACCAATACGGTAGTCATAACTTTGTAATTCATTCTGCAACGCTGGATTAGGTTGCGCTACGACCGGTTTTGGTCGCATTTGCTCAACCAGACCAGGCGTCATAGGAAAGACGTTGACGTATTTATCAATATCGAAGTCGCTGTCCTGCTGCTTAATGACATCTTTGCCGCTGGTGGAAAGTGAATTACCCGGAACGACGGTACATCCGGAAAGGAGTGCTGCAGATACCAACAGGGGTATCAATTTCGTTTTGATTGTGATCATCTGGTTCTTCGCTATCAGTAAATTGATTGATAGTGGCGAGTCCGCCGCTGTGTAGCGTCATGCAAAATGAATAAGGTGAAGCAACTGTTCAAACACTGTAACTGTCAGTCATTATCTTTAACTCCCTATCCTTTTTTATGTCTTGCCGGATTGATTAAAGCCGACGCTTAACATTCATCAAAAAAAAGTTTGTTTAGCTCGCAAGTCAATGACAGTTAGCAGTCAAAAGACACTTTTGAATACCGGGGCGAGCCGACAAATCTCGCCCCGTTTTTGACGGGACAACGCCCCTGTCAATAAGCCCCATCGCGTTTCAAAACAACACCAACCGTTTTGAAAAGAATGGCGATATCGTTCCACAGTGACCAGTTCTTTACATACCAGGAGTCAAAGTAAACACGAGTTTCGTAATCGACATCATTACGGCCACTTACCTGCCACAAACCGGTCATACCAGGTTTAGCCATAAAGTAGTAATCCACATCACCCGCGTAGCGCTCCAGCTCATCTTCAATTACCGGACGCGGTCCAACCAGACTCATCTCGCCACGCACCACGTTCCACAACTGCGGCAATTCATCCAGACTGGTTTTACGAATAAAGTGACCAATTCGAGTAATACGCGGATCATTTTTCAGTTTGAAATCTTTATCCCACTCAGCCCTGGCAATGGGGTCGGTGCGCAGGACTTCCTCCAGCACTTCTTTGGAGTTGACGCACATAGAGCGGAATTTAAGGCATTTAAATTTACGGCCGTTCATCCCTACGCGTTCATGACCATAGATTGGGTTGCCACCATCACGGGCTACCATAAAGATCAGCGTAGCGAGGGCTGGCATCAACAGGGTGATGATGCTCAGCGCACCCACGATGTCGAACATGCGTTTAACGATGCGTGAAGTACGTTTCGCCAGATTATTACTGACTCGCAGGATCATCACCTCATGGCTGAAGATATATGCCATATCCGTGCCATAAAGTGGAACGCCACGTAAAGAAGGTATCACGGAAACGGAACGGCAATTGTGTTTCGCCAGATTTTTTAACCACACATCGCGGTACTGACTCTGCTCGTACTCAACAGCAACAATGAACTGGGTATCGCCGTTCACCATCTGCCACAACGAATTCTCTTCGCGAACAACAGGGATACCAAACAAGGCTGGTGCTGGCGTAGTACCATCAACATCGTAGAAGGCAACAACATCAAAACCCATCACCTCTTCGCTTTGCAGCGCCAGATAAGCCTCTTCCGCGTTTTTGCCGCTACCGATAATAATCGTCTGGCGTTTCCACATACCGTAGTGGTGGAGAACACGCTTCACAATGGCACGGCCAACTGGAATTAAGATTAACGCCAGAATCCAGGTTGTGACCCAAATCCAACGGGACATTTCCCATTTTGACAACGCGGTAATCGACAAATCAATGACCGAGAATATCAGGATAGTTCTGAAGATCTCTTTTAACTCAAACCAGAAAGGCTTGCGGTAAGTATAGTGGCGCTGGCGAACCCAGAACCAAAAGATACAGACCACAGACAGAATAATATGTGTCGCTATTTTAAGCTGCAGGGCTTGCAGAGAAATATCATCCAGCAGATTTCCTGGTAATGCATTAATCAACAAGATTGCAATGAATAAAGAGGCATTAAAGAAGACTAAATCTGAAAGAGCCAGTGATAGTTTAATTAACAACCCTTTAAAGGTGAACTCTATATCGCGCATAGTTAACTCTTATTTTTTCTTCGGAAGCCTGTGATTTATTAATTTCCACCACTGAAAATAATTGCGTGTTTTTTACTCACGTCATTTATTACACAGGAAACGTATTTGGGAGTCGTGTTAAAGGTCATCGTAACTGGCAGAGCGGCAAGAGAATTGACATGTAAAATCAACAACAACGGTAGTGTTACCCTGGCTTGCCATCCCGTTACTGGTCTGGCACGCTACCGCCCCTGGCTTGTAGCTGCCAATGCGCTGTAACGCTGCTTTACCTTGTTGTTTTTATCCTGTCCTCTCCGGGCTCAGGCTAACGTGTTTGCCGTCTTAACGTGTTGCTGTTCACAAAAAAAGAGATTAAGACGCCGTTACCGCGCAAATTGCGTCATTAACGCAGACATTTACTAACACGTTGCTATACTAGTTATTACTGGCCTGTTTACAAGAGGCTGTCCCCGCCCGCACTGTCTTTTAGGATTAAGACTACCTTTCGTTCCAGTCTATACCTTGCATGCTCTCTCTCCCCTCTGGATAAAATTCAGATTTATTCGATCGATTAAGATTAATCCTGACCAGAATGTGTCAGCCGATAAGTATCCTCGAATTCCTGAGTGCAACCTATGCGAATAGTCTTGAAAACTCCGGCCCGGAAATACTCCGGATTTATCTTAGTAAATTCATTTGATGATTATCCCGCCAGTGACGATAAACTGAGCTTTCACCTCGACTGACTCTTCCGATTATTTGTTGAATCGCTGCGAATTCACTATCATCAACTTCCATGTTTCAACCTTTGCAGGTGCTTGTGTCATGTTCGAATTGATCGCCGATCCCTCTATCTGGGCTGGACTGGTCACCCTTATCGTTTTAGAACTGGTTCTGGGGATTGATAATCTTGTCTTTATCGCTATCCTGGCAGAGAAACTCCCCCCTGCCCTGCGCGATCGGGCTCGTGTTACCGGCCTGCTGCTGGCGCTGGTGATGCGTTTGCTGCTGCTTGCCTCTATCTCCTGGCTCTCCTCCCTGACTTCGCCCCTTTTCACCCTTATCGGGCACCCTTTCAGTGCACGTGACCTGATCATGCTGACAGGCGGGATCTTCTTATTGTTCAAAGCCACCATGGAACTGAATGAGCGGCTTGAAGGAAAAGATGAGGATGAAAACCCACAAAAGCGTGGCGCTAAATTTTGGCCCGTTGTCGCGCAAATAGTGGTCCTGGACGCGGTGTTCTCGCTGGACTCGGTCATCACTGCGGTTGGCATGGTGGATCACCTGCCGGTGATGATGGCAGCAGTGATAATTGCTATCTTCCTGATGCTGCTGGCCAGCAAACCATTAACAAGATTTGTTAATGGACATCCGACTATTGTGATCCTCTGTCTTAGCTTCCTGCTAATGATTGGTTTCAGCCTGGTGGCCGACGGTTTTGGTTATAACATTCCAAAAGGCTACCTTTATGCGGCGATTGGCTTCTCAATCATCATTGAAGCACTGAATCAGCTGGCGCAATTTAATCGTCGCCGCTTCCTCTCTTCCAGCTCTCCATTAAGGAAGAGAACGGCAGAAGCCGTGTTACGTTTATTGCGCGGGCACCACGAACAGGCCGAGCTGGATGCACAGACTTCGGCTCTGGTCGCCGACAATATTGAGAGTCAGGCCATTTTCAATAAGCAGGAGCGCATGATGATTGCGCGAGTGCTCGGCATGGGGCAACGTACGGTCAGCAGCATCATGACTTCCCGGCATGATGTGGAACATGTCGATCTCAGTGAGCCAGCCGAAAAAATCCTCTCGTTGCTCGACCAGAATCAACATACCCGCATCGTGGTGACCGATAACAGTGACGACCCGTTAGGCGTGGTGCACGTTATCGATCTGCTGAAACAGTCTCTGCACGGTAACAGTCTGGATCTCAGGGCGTTGATTCGCCAGCCGCTGGTGTTCCCGGAACAATTAACCCTGCTGCCAGCACTGGAGCAGTTCCGCAGCGCACGCACCCACTTTGCCTTTGTGGTGGATGAGTTTGGGTCGGTCGAAGGTGTGGTGACACTGAGTGACGTGATGGAAACTATCGCCGGTAATCTGCCGAATGAAGGGGAAGCCATCGATCCCCGCTACGACATTCAGCAAAATACCGATGGTAGCTGGACAGCCAATGGACATATGCCGCTGGATGACCTGGTGATGTATGTGGAGTTGCCGCTGAATGAGAAGCGGGAATATCACACGCTGGCGGGTTTACTGATGGAGCATATGCAGCGGGTGCCGCAGCAAGGGGAAGAGATTCAGGTGGGTGACTTCCTGTTCCGTACCTTACAAGTAGAAAGCCACCGCATCCAGAAAGTGCAAATCATTCCGTTAGCGGTGGCTGAAGAGCCGGATTACGAAGTGTGATGCACTTCCCGGCCTGGCCTACATGTCTTTCAGCAATTTCTGCACTGAACTGTTTTTATCGCTGCTCTTGTTGCGATCCGACCACTCTTGCAACCGTTTTTTCGCTTCATCCTGCAACTGCTGGCGCAGCACCTGATCAACCTGCAGCGAATAATTCAGTGCGGACCATGGCCCGTAAATACGCAATGGAACCGGGGTATTTTGCAGGCGTTTTACCAGCTCATCATCACCCTGCCAGCCGCGAGTGACCGTTACACCGAAGGTCAGATCCGCCTGCTGGTTAGCCAGGTTGATTTGACCTTTGCCACTGTAATCCAGCATTGAGGAGCTGCCTTCTAATCCAGGGAAGGTCAGCAAGCCATTATTGAGTGAAGCGTTACCTTTGATCTGCTGCAGATTACTGCCTTTAGCGGCATCCGCCGATCCCCGCACCCGATTGCTGTTTCTTTCCACCGCACGCTGGATCATCTGCTGGAAGTTCAACCCGGCCATCTGGGCATTCGCCAGGTTCAGCTCAGCCTTACCCTGCCAGGACTGCTTAAAGGAAGGAACCGTCAGGCCTGAACCGGTAAAGTTCCCGGCCAGAGAAAGATCGCCGCTCAGGGAAGCCGGTAGTGCGAAAGCTTTAAGCAACGGCGTAAGGGCAATGTTCTTTAACTCAGGCTGCAACTTAACAATCGTCTCAGCTGAGCGGACATCTACACTGCCGGGGAGCGAGAATTCACCGTTGCCGGCTTTGCCGTTTAATGCCGCAAGCGTCAGCAACCCTCCGTTGCTGGAAGCACGAAGATTGACCTTGTCAAAATCCATCCCCCGCCAGCGCATTTTATCCACCGTCAGCGCAATATTACCGTCCATCGCATTGAGCGGAGAATCGGCATTATCCCGCTCAACAGGATGCGAAATCACCGGGCCTGGCGCAGAGCGTTGTGCCTGAACCGTCTGACCGCCATCGGCAGTATCAGGTTCGAGACCCAATAACGAATCCATATTCAGTAACGGCGAATGCAAATCGACATTCAACGTTGGCCGCATGCCCAGCATGCCGCTGGCGCTGCCATCGAGCTGGCTGTCATTGGCGCTCAGCGAGAGATTTTTCAGGCTGAACGCCTGAGTGTTTGCAGCCCAGTCGGCCTGCATTTTCATCTGCCCTTTCAGCCCTTCTTTCGGCAAGTCCGCACCGGTCATCTGATAATCGAGCTGATTGATAGCGGCTGAAAGATGCTGAGGATAACGGCTGACGTCTACATCGCTATTGAGGTTGAGTAACAATTCGCGCTGATCGCGGTTGATACGGCTGCTCAGTTCAATGTGCGCCAGACGCTTTTTATCCTGTGAAAGCTGAAGATTGAAGTCACGAAGATTAAGCTGCTCGCCATTAATTTGTTGCCAGATCAGCAAACTGTCGGCAATCCGCAGCTCGGCGATATCAAACTTCCACCCTTTGGTTACGCCTTCGTCCGGGTTACTGCCGCCCGGGCCGACAGGCGCATTCGCCGGTCGCTGTGCTTCACTGTCCGGAGTCAGGTTGAACACCGCCCCTTTCAGCATCACTTGCTTAACCGACAACTGGTGGGAAATAAGAGGAAGAAGACTGACATCAAGACGCATATTGCTGGCAGAGACCACCGGCTGTTTGGCTCCCGGTGCGGTCAGGGTCATCTGGCCAGAAAGGATGCTGAGCTGCGGCCAGACATGCCAGCGCAGATCGCCCTTCAGCGCTAAACGGTAACCGCTGCGCTGCTCAACCTGCTGAGCCATGTAACCGCGAAAATCGTTGGGATTAACCAATAACACCAGCGCGGTCATTCCGGCCACAATTACCACCAGCAAAATGGCCAGCGTGGTAATAAATCGTCTCATGCCTTCCCCTTATTCCCGTCACGATCACCCGGCGGCAAGACGCTGACGAGCCAGATTGTTCTAATCTTTGTCTATCCTGCTGGCGTCCGCGCCCTGCTGCCCTTTGTATTTGGCATCGACACGACGGTTATAAGGCCGTGCAGCGGGACCGGAAAGCGGCTCAAAACTCAGGGCACCGATCAACATGCCAGGACGCAGTGCCAGAGGCAGCTTACCTGAATTATAGAACTCCAGCACAATTCGGCCCTGCCAGCCGGGATCGATGCGGTGAGCCGTAACGTGAACCATCAGCCCAAGACGCGCCAGCGAGGAGCGCCCATCCAGCCAGCCTACCAGATTATCCGGCAGAGTGACGGACTCCAGCGTAACGGCCAGCGCCAGCTCGCCAGGGTGCAGGAAGAACGCCTCGCCTTCTGGCAGCACAATCTCATCACTCATCACGCGGTCGAGCGCGGCGCTGACTTCGTCCTTCGGGCCACTAAGGTCGATGAAGGCAGCGGTGTGCCCACTAAAGGTTCTGAACTGATTGCCCAAACGGACATCAACGGTAGCGCCATTGATGCGTTCAACGGGTGGGCGTGGCGTAATGTCGAGCTGGCCATTGTCCAGCCAGGCTTCAATATCGCGGTCGCATAATCTCATGGCGTGGATCCCTGTCGGCTATTCGAAGAATTGATTGATCTTGGCCTTCAGAATATCGATGGCGATGCGGTTTTTTCCGCCGCGAGGCACGATAATGTCAGCGTACTGTTTGGACGGTTCAATGAACTGCAGGAACATCGGACGAACGGTTTTCTGATACTGCGCCATGACCGAATCCATCGAGCGGCCACGTTCATTCACATCACGCTTCATACGGCGCATCAGACAGATATCCAGCGGCGTATCAACGAAGATGGAGAAGTTCATCTCCTGGCGCAGACGGGCATCGGTCAGCAACAAGATGCCTTCCAGGATAATGACTTTTTTCGGCTTTAGCTGAACAGTCTGCGCAGTGCGGGTATGATCCACATAGCTGTAGACTGGCAGGTCGATAGCTTCACCGGCCTTCAGTTTCTGCAAATGTTGCAGCAACAGGCTATGATCCATCGCGCTGGGGTGATCGTAGTTAGTTTTAACCCGCTCATCCATGGTCAGATGACTCTGGTCTTTGTAATACGCATCCTCGGGGATAACGCCAATATTTTCATCGCCTACCCGCTCGCGCACTTCGCGATACAGAGTACTGGCTATGAGACTTTTTCCCGAGGCGGATGCGCCGGCGATACCTACGATGACGCACTGGTGCGACTTGTCAGTCATAAAATTAAAGACCTGATTACTGGTTGTCTGAGACAAAGGAGAGGACGATTTCGCGCGTAATTATAAGGATTTCGGGCAGTTGATGCCAGAAAAAAGCGCGCAATTGCTTTTAGGACTTTCCCGTTAGCCGCGCCTGGCAATGCTGGTTAAACTGGTAATAATGAGACCAACCTCACATTTTGAGCCGGGAAGCTAGCGCCTGGGGTGAAGTGGATGATCACCAGATTATCTGTTTCTTCACCCTGTTAAGCGCGGCCCGGCTCGGTTACACAGCAAGAAGGAAACAAGGTGTTCTGGCATATTGTGCATATTTTGACCTATTTCGGTGACAGCATGTTGTTGATCCCAACGGCAGTCATCATGGCCATTCTGATCACCTGGAAAAACAGCGATCGTCGTGCTGTCTGGTACTGGGCGCTGGCTTTTTGTGCCGCTGGTGCGATCGTCAGCCTGTCTAAAATCGCCTTCCTGGGCTACGGCATTGGCAGCGCAAGGTACAATTTCACCGGGTTCAGTGGCCACAGCGCCATGTCCGCTACGCTCTGGCCGGTGATGCTCTGGCTGCTCAGCGGCCGTTTTAAGCCAGCCTGGCGAACTTGTGCGGTGGTGGTGGGTTACCTGATCCCGCTGATGGTGGGTGCCTCCCGCCTGGTGTTAAATTATCACTCCACCAGCGAAGTGATTGCCGGTTTGATTCTGGGCTTCACCTTAAGTACGGCTTTCCTTGTCAGCCAGCGCCGTTCAGAGCTACAGGGATTTTCAACCGCGCAGTTGTGTCTGGCGCTGTTACTGCCTTTATTGCTAATGAGCCACGGGCGTATCGCCACTACTCAGCAATTTCTGCAGCGTCTTTCCGTACAGATTGCCGGTGTCGATCACGCCTGGACCCGCGAAGAATTGCTAAAACTGCGGCAGTAACGCCATTAATCACCCGAAAAGGGCGAGAAACTGTCGGTCAATCGCCCGAATACAGCCATGTTTTGAATTACCACAAGCATTCATAAACGGTTATGTTAGCATCGCTGATGTAACGTGGATTGCGCCTTCGGTTAAGCTAAACCTCCGGCGCCATGCTGGATTTTTGAATGACGACTGACACCCTTTTTTCTCTAAAGCGCACCACTCACCTCTGGCCTCAGGCATTCATGCTTGGCGGCCTGAGTTTTGCGTTAACACTCTTCTGCTTAGAGCTGATTAAAGTCAGCGGTCAGATTTCTCCGCTGTGGTTCTCCACGGCGCTGATGACCATCGTTATCTTTCGCCTGCCTTTCTCTTCCTTACCTTTAACGCTACTGAGCTGTTTCCTTGGCGTCGCTGTGGCCAACGCCTTAGTGATTGGTCCCGATCTCTCCAATGTGAAGTTTCCGCTGATTAACCTGACACAGGCAATCATTGGCGGTTTCCTGCTGCGCGTAATGCTCGATCGCCAGTCACCGCTCGACTCCCTGTTAAGCTGGAGCAAACTGGTGGTGACCGTCTGCGTGTTCACCCCGCTGATTGGTGGCCTGCTGGCCTCCTGGGTGCTTAGTCTGTCCGGGCATGGCAGCTTCCGCTTCTTCTCTACCTGGGTAGTGTCTGAAATGATCGGCATGCTGGCCCTCGGTCCGGTTTGCCTGCTGTGGAAAAACGATTACTTCCAACGCGCCCGGCATCAAAATGCCCTGTTTGAAACGCTGCTGACGCTGATTATCACCCTGCTTTTATGTTACTGCTCTCTGCGCTATCTGCCGTGGCCGTTCACCTTTGTTATCGTGGTGCTGTTTTACAGTGCGGTGCGCCTGCCCCGTTTCGAGGCGTTTGTGGTGTTTCTTGCCACGCTGTCGATGATGACCGTGATGCTGGCACTTGGCCTGCTGGATGGGCAACTCACTACCCGATGGCCGTTGGCCAGTGCGGTCTGGCTGCCGTTCCTGATGGCGTTAATCCCCAGCCATATGATGGCGCTGGTGATGCACTCTTTCCGTGAAGAGAAAAAGCATATTTCGGAGAGTGAAACCCGTTTCCGCCATGCGATGGAGTTCTCCGCCATTGGCATGGCGCTGGTCTCGCCCGAAGGCAAATGGCTGAAGGTCAATAAATCGCTGTGTAAGCTGTTGGATTATCAGGAAAACGAACTGAAAAGAATGGATTTCCAGCAGATCACCCATCCTGACGATCTGCATGCGGACCTGGTACAGGTCAATGCCCTGCTGCTGGGCGATATTGAAACTTTCAGTATGGCCAAGCGCTATCTGCGTAAGGATCAGCAAATTGTCTGGGCACGGCTTACCGTGTCACTGGTTCGGGACAGCGAACAGCTGCCGCTCTATTTTATCTCGCAGATTGAAGATGTTACCGATCTGAAAAAGACCGAAGAGGTCAACCAGCGCCTGATGGAGCGCATCACGCTGGCGAATGAAGCCGGCGGGATTGGGGTGTGGGAATGGAGCCTGATCACCGGAAAAATGAGCTGGGACAAACGCATGTTCCGCCTGTATGACCTACCGGAAAATGGCCAGGCAAACTATCTGACCTGGGCAAACAGCCTGCTGGCAGCAGATCGGCAGATGGCGATAGATGCTTTTGATACAGCGGTAAAAACCTCCACGCCTATTGATATCGAATTCCGCATTGAAACCGACACCGGCATTCGTCATATCCGCAGCCAGGCCAGCATGGTGCTGGATGAAAAAGGTGACGTCGAACGCATGCTTGGCATTAATCACGATGTGACTACGGTTCGCCAGCTGAACAACGCGCTCTATGAGGAAAAAGAGCGGATGCATATCACGCTGGATGCGATTGGCGAAGCCGTGATCAGCACCGATGAAGAGATGCGGGTGATCTTTATGAACCCGGTCGCGGAAAGCTTGACCGGCTGGACGCAGGAAAATGCAGCAGGCAAAGGTCTGAACGATATTCTGCGCATCACCCAGGGCAGGAACGGGCCGCAGCTAGAGAGTCTGCTGCTGTGTGAGCTGCCACAGACCAAATCAACGCCGGATCTGGACCAGGAACTGGTGCTGCATAACAGCGCAGGCCGTGAGTATGATATTCACTACAGTATTACCCCGCTGAAAACGCTGGAAGGTGACAATATTGGCAGCGTGATGGTGATGCGGGACGTCAGCGCATCGCGTGAAATGATGCGCCGCCTGACCTACAGCGCTTCGCACGATATGCTGACCAGCCTGCCTAATCGCGCCAGCTTTGAGCAGCGGCTCAATGCCTTATTACTGTCTGCACCCGTGCTGCAAAAAGAGCATGCGCTGGTGTTTGTCGATCTGGATCGGTTTAAAGCGGTCAACGATACGTCAGGCCATGCCGCTGGCGATGCACTGCTGCGTGAAATCTCCGGCGTGATGCAGCGCCATCTGCGCAGCAATGATTTCCTGGCGAGGTTGGGCGGGGATGAATTTGGCATTCTGCTGCAGGATTGCCCGCTGGATAAAGCGCAGGAAGTGGTTGCGCGGATAGTCAACGCCGTGAACGATTACCCCTTCATGTGGGAAGGCCGGCTGCATCATATCGGTGCCAGCGCCGGTATTGCCCTGATCAACAAAGAGAATCATATCTTCAGCGATGTGCTGGCTCAGGCGGATTTAGCCTGCTATAACGCCAAACATAACGGGCGAGGCCAGCTTGCGGTGTATGACCCGGAAAGACTGCGAACATTGAATCAGTGGCTACTTAGCCACCACGATGACCAGCCGTAGTGCCGCCACTTTGCGAAAAATGATCAAGGGTTCTTGCTCTCCCTGCGGGCCTGGGCTAAAGTCGCCCCCTTTTTTCCAGCTGAGGGGGATAAATGTTTATTGGCTTTGATTACGGGACAGCAAATTGCTCGGTCGCCATTATGAAAGACGGCGTGCCTGCACTGTTGCCGCTGGAGCAAGGTTCGACCTTATTGCCCTCCATGCTTTGTGCCCCAACCCGCGACTCGGTCAGCGAGTGGTTATTCCGCCATCATCAGGTTCCCACGCCGGATGCGGATAATCAGGCCATTCTGCGCCGCGCTCTGGCATTCAACCGCGAAGAAGATATTGAAGTTACTCCGGCCAGCGTGCAGTTCGGCCTGGCTTCTCTCGCCCAGTACATGGCCGATCCGGAAGACGTCTGGTTCGTTAAATCACCGAAGTCTTTCCTTGGTGCTAGCGGACTTAAGCCGCAGCAGGTGGCTTTCTTTGAAGATCTGGTCTGCGCGATGATGCTGCATATCCGCCAGAAAGCGGAACAGAGCCTGGAACAGAGCATCACTCAGGCGGTGATTGGTCGTCCGATCAACTTCCAGGGTCTTGGGGGTGATGAAGCCAACCGTCAGGCACAGGGTATTCTTAGCCGCGCAGCCAGCCGTGCCGGTTTCAGAGAGGTGGAATTCCAGTTTGAGCCGGTAGCGGCAGGTCTGGAGTTTGAAGCAACGCTTAAGCAGGAAACCCGCGTACTGGTCGTCGATATCGGCGGCGGAACCACGGACTGCTCGATGCTGCTGATGGGCCCGGAATGGCATGATAAATCCGATCGTAATGCCAGCCTGTTGGGCCACAGCGGTTGCCGCGTAGGCGGAAACGATCTGGATATTATGCTGGCCTTTAAAGAGCTGATGCCGCTGTTGGGATTAGGTGGCGCGACAGAGAAAGGCATCGCCCTGCCTGCCCTGCCGTGGTGGAATGCCGTGGCGATCAACGATGTTCCTGCACAGAGTGATTTCTACGCCACTGCCAGCAAAAAGCTGCTGCTGGATCTGATCCGCGATGCGCGTGAGCCGGAAAAAGTGAAGCGCCTGTTGAAGGTATGGCAGCAACGCCTGGGATATCGTCTGGTTCGCGCGGCGGAAGAGAGCAAAATTGCGCTTTCTGAGCAGGCCGAAGTTACCACGCCGCTGGCCTTTATTGAGCAGACGCTGGACAGGACGATCGGTGTTCAGGGGCTGGAAACGGCTATTGCACAGCCGCTGGAGCGGATTCAGGAACAGGTGAAACTGGCGTTGGATGCCAGCGGCACCCGTCCTGATGTGATCTATCTGACTGGCGGCAGCGCCCGTTCACCGGTGCTGCGTCAGGCTCTGCAACAGCAGCTGCCGGACATTCCTCTGGCGAGCGGCGATGACTTTGGTTCCGTCACCGCCGGTCTGGCCCGTTGGGCGCAGGTGATGTTCCGCTAGTCTCAGTAGCTGCTGGCTTCTGACAGTTCACGAATGTCGTCGTCGCTCAGTTTGAGCGCGGCGGCTTTCGTTAACTCATCAAGCTGAGCCAGTGAAGTGACGCTGACGATAGGTGCGGTGATACTCGGGCGGGCAATCTGCCAGGCCAGAGCAACCTGAGTCGGTGTTGAGCGGGTAGCTTCAGCCACCTGATCCAGCGCCTTGATGATGCGCAAGCCTCGCTCGTTCAGGTACTTCTCAACAACCCCTTCCCCACGCTGACTTTTACTGGCATCTTCCGGCTTGCGGTATTTCCCGCTCAGGAACCCGCTGGCAAGAGAGTAATAGTTGATCACCGACAGGCCATTATCTTTGGCTACCTGCTCCAGACCACTTTCATATTCCTGACGATCGTAAAGATTATATTCAGGCTGCAGCGTTTCATAACGGGCATAACCGTGATCCTCACTGACTTTCAGCGCTTCGCTCAACCGTTCTGCCGAATAGTTCGAAGCCCCAATTGCCCGCACTTTCCCTTCTTTAATTAGTGCATCAAAGGTCGCCAGCGTTTCCTGTAGCGGCGTATCGCTGTCATCACGGTGTGCCTGATAAAGGTCAATACTGTCGGTTTGCAGACGACGCAAAGAGTCTTCAATCGCCTGGCGGATGTATTTTGGTGACAAGCCCGTTTTGCCCGGCCCCATCTCAATGCCGACTTTGGTCGCCAGCACAATTTTGTCGCGTTTACCGCTCTGCTTCAGCCAGTTACCCATGATGGTTTCCGACTCGCCGCCTTCATTACCCGGCGCCCAACGGGAATACACATCAGCGGTATCAATGAAATACAGCCCTTTTTCCACCAGCGCATCCAGCAGGGAGAAAGAGGTTTTCTGGTCTACTGTCCAGCCAAACACGTTGCCACCAAAGGTCAAAGTGGGAACCTGAATGCCGGTACGGCCCAGTGAACGGTGCTCTGATTGACTCATCATTACTCTCCTGAATATGAAGTGTTTCTCGCGTGACTTTTAGCGTAGCAAACATCTCCGGCTGCGCTTCGATGATTTGTGGCAAAAGATGTGCACGACAGGAATACTTACACCAGCTGAACGGTTATCCTTAATTCCTTCACTTTTGCGGTTGATAAACCCGCTAAAATAGAAAAATTCTGGGCCTCTTTTTTTGGCCCTTGTGGACTACCTTTTGCTACCGGAGAGCTGCAACCAAGATGACTGCACAACGTCGTTCCCCCAAAATCTTGCCGATCCTGATTCTCGTTGCGATCGCCGCTGGCGGTTGGTACTGGTGGCACACCAGCCACAGCAGCGCCGCAACGGAAAAAACCACCAGCGAGGAACAGAAAAGCGGTGCAGGTAAAGGCGGTGGGCGTCGTGGCGCAATGGCAGCGTTATCGCCGGTTCAGGCAGCAGAAGCCGTACGGCAGAGCGTGCCGCAGTACCTTTCCGGTTTGGGCACGGTTACCGCAGCCAACACCGTCACACTCCGCAGTCGTGTTGATGGCGAGCTGATAGCGCTGCACTTTACCGAAGGTCAGGAAGTGAAAGCCGGACAGCTGATTGCCGAAATCGATCCTCGTCCTTATCAGGTTGCTTTAACGCAGGCTCAGGGACAGTTGGCAAAAGACCAGGCGACGCTGGCGAATGCCCGTCGAGACCTGGCCCGCTACGAGAAGCTGGCTAAAACCAATCTGGTCTCCCAACAGGAAATGGACACTCAGCGCTCGTTGGTCAATGAATCCCTGGGAACGATTAAAGCCGATGAGGGCAGCGTTGCCAGCGCACAGCTGAATTTAACTTACAGCCGCGTAACCTCCCCTATTTCTGGCCGCGTGGGCCTTAAACAAGTCGATGTTGGCAACTACATCACCAGCGGCGACACCACCGGCATTGTGATCATCACCCAAACGCACCCGATCGATCTGGTGTTCAGCCTGCCGGAAAATGACATCAGCACAATCCTGACGGCGCAAAAAGGCGGCCAGCCGATCCCGGTTGAAGCCTGGGATCGCAGCAATAAAAAACGGCTTACCAGCGGCACGCTGCTGAGTATGGATAACCAGATCGATGCCACCACCGGCACGGTGAAGCTGAAAGCGCGCTTTGTGAATACCGACGACATGCTGTTCCCGAATCAGTTTGTTAATGCCCGCCTGAAGGTCAACACCCTGCAGGATGCGATAGTGATCCCTTCTGCCGCGCTGCAAATGGGCAATGAAGGTAACTTTGTCTGGGTAGTCAACGCAGAAAATAAAGTCAGCAAAAAGCTGATCACTACCGGGCTGCAGGACAGCCAGAAAGTGGTGGTCACCGCCGGACTGGACGCAGGCGAGCGGGTCGTCACCGATGGAATCGATCGCCTGACCGATGGCGCGCAGGTAGAAGTGGTAGCCCCGCAGGCCACGCCGCTGACCTCCGGCAAAAGCGCGCTGCCGTCTAAAGGAGCCAGCTCCTGATGCAGGTCATGCCTCCAAATTCCACCGGCGGCCCGTCCCGCCAGTTTATTCTCCGTCCGGTTGCTACCACGCTGATGATGGTAGCGATCCTGCTGGCCGGTATTTTGGGCTACCGCGCCCTGCCCGTTTCAGCCCTGCCGGAGGTCGATTACCCGACCATTCAGGTAGTGACGCTGTATCCTGGCGCCAGCCCGGATGTGGTGACCTCTTCCATCACCGCCCCTCTTGAACGCCAGTTTGGGCAAATGTCCGGGCTGAAGCAGATGTCGTCGCAGAGTTCCGGCGGTGCATCCGTGGTGACCCTACAGTTTCAGTTAACGCTGCCGTTGGACGTGGCCGAGCAGGAAGTGCAAGCCGCCATCAACGCCGCCACTAACCTGCTCCCTTCCGATCTGCCTAACCCGCCTGTTTACAGCAAGGTCAACCCAGCCGATCCGCCGATCATGACGCTTGCCGTTACCACCACCAGCATGCCAATGACTCAGGTTCAAGACATGGTGGAAACGCGGGTAGCGCAGAAAATTTCTCAGGTTTCTGGCGTGGGTCTGGTCACCCTTGCTGGCGGCCAACGCCCTGCGGTGCGAGTGAAACTGAACGCTCAGGCGCTGGCTGCGCTGAATCTGGACAGTGAAACCGTACGGACTGCCATCAGCAATGCCAACGTCAACTCGGCCAAAGGCAGCCTGGACGGCCCCGAGCGTTCTGTCACGCTGTCGGCCAATGACCAGATGAAATCCGCTGAGGATTACCGCCAGCTGATCGTCTCTTATCAGAACGGTTCGCCGGTGCGCCTGCGCGACGTGGCCACGGTTGAACAAGGTGCGGAGAACAGCTGGCTTGGCGCATGGGCCAATCGCCAGCCCGCCATAGTCCTGAATATCCAGCGCCAGCCGGGGGCAAACATCATCACCACGGCGGACAGCATTCGCCAGATGCTGCCAGGGCTGACCGCCTCGCTGCCGAAATCGGTTGAAGTGAAAGTTCTGACCGATCGCACCACCAACATCCGCGCCTCGGTACATGACGTGCAGTTTGAACTGATGCTGGCGATTGCGCTGGTGGTGATGATCATCTACCTGTTCCTGCGTAACGTTCCGGCGACCATCATTCCCGCCGTTGCCGTTCCTCTTTCGCTGGTTGGCACCTTTGCGGTGATCTATTTCCTCGATTTTTCCATCAACAACCTGACGCTGATGGCGCTGACCATCGCCACCGGATTCGTGGTGGATGATGCGATCGTGGTGATTGAGAATATCTCCCGCTATATCGAGAAAGGCGAAAAGCCGATGGCTGCCGCGCTCAAGGGCGCAGGTGAAATTGGCTTTACCATCATTTCCCTGACCTTCTCCCTGATTGCGGTGCTGATCCCGTTGCTGTTTATGGGCGATATCGTCGGTCGTCTGTTCCGGGAATTTGCCGTCACCCTTGCCATATCAATCCTGATATCCGCCGTAGTCTCGCTGACGTTGACGCCAATGATGTGCGCAAGAATGCTGAGCGTGGAATCGTTGCGGAAACAGAACCGTTTCTCGCGCGCCAGTGAAGCGATGTTTGACCGGATCATTGCCGGTTACGGGCATTTATTACGCCGGGTACTCAATCATCCGTGGATAACCTTAGGCGTGGCGTTTGGCACGCTGGCGATCACCGTACTGCTGTGGATCACCATCCCGAAAGGCTTCTTCCCGGTGCAGGACAACGGCATTATTCAGGGAACTTTGCAGGCTCCGCAATCCGTCTCCTACGCCAATATGGCGGAGCGGCAGCAGCAGGTGGCTTCGATCATCATGAAAGATCCGGCGGTACAAAGCCTGACCTCTTTCGTTGGCGTCGACGGCACCAATCCGGCGCTGAACAGCGGACGACTGCAAATCAATCTGAAACCGCTGGATCAACGTGACGATCGAATTCCCGTGGTTATCGACCGGCTGCAGGCTGAAATAGCGAAATTGCCTGGCGTGAATCTCTACCTTCAACCGGTGCAGGATTTAACGATTGATACCACGGTCAGCCGCACGCAGTACCAGTTTACCTTGCAGACCGGTTCGCTGGAGTCCCTGAGCCTGTGGGTGCCGAAGCTGATTAACGCGCTTTCAACGCTGCCTGAGCTGAAAGATGTCAGCAGCGACTGGCAGGATCAGGGGCTGGAAGCCTATATCAAAGTGGACCGCGATAACGCCAGCCGCCTGGGCATTACCATGGCCGACGTGGATAACGCGCTGTATAACGCCTTTGGTCAGCGTCTGATCTCCACCATTTATACTCAGGCAAATCAGTATCGAGTGGTGCTGGAGCATGATACGTCCGCCACGCCGGGTCTTGCGGCGCTGGATGGCATTCGCCTCAACAGCACTTCTGGCGGCATGGTGCCGTTAAGCGCCATCGCCACGATTGAGCAGCGCCATGGTGCGTTGAGCATTAACCATCTGGATCAGTTCCCGTCCACCACCTTCTCGTTCAACGTCAGCAAAGGTTATTCGCTTGAACAGGCGGTCAATGCAATCAGCAAAACCGAGCAGGATCTGGCGATGCCGGCGGAGATCATGACCGAGTTTCAGGGCAGCACGCTGGCCTTCCAGGCCGCGCTGTCCAGCACCATCTGGCTGATTGTGGCGGCGGTCGTGGCGATGTATATCGTGCTTGGCGTGCTGTATGAGAGCTTTATCCACCCGATTACCATTCTCTCTACCCTGCCAACGGCAGGCGTAGGCGCGCTGCTGGCGTTAATGCTTACCGGCCATGAGTTGGATGTGATAGCCATCATCGGGATTATTCTGTTGATCGGTATCGTCAAGAAAAACGCCATCATGATGATCGACTTTGCGCTGGCCGCCGAGCGTGAACAGGGAATGGCCCCGTATGAAGCAATTTATCAGGCCTGTTTACTGCGTTTCCGCCCTATTCTGATGACCACCCTCGCTGCTCTGCTGGGCGCGCTACCGTTAATGCTCAGTACCGGCGTAGGCGCAGAGTTACGCCGTCCGCTGGGCGTGGCGATGGTTGGCGGCCTGGTGGTCAGCCAGGTTCTGACGCTGTTCACCACGCCAGTAATTTATCTGCTGTTTGACCGCCTGGCCCATGCCACCCGCCGCCGCTTCAGCCAGGAGGAGGCGCAGTGAGGTTTTTCGCGCTGTTTATCCATCGCCCGGTAGCGACGATTTTACTGACCATCGCCATCCTGCTGGCAGGCGTATTGGGTTTCAGGCTACTGCCTGTCGCCCCGCTGCCGCAGGTTGATTTCCCGGTGATCATGATCAGCGCTTCGCTGCCTGGCGCCTCACCGGAAACCATGGCTTCATCGGTAGCTACGCCGCTTGAGCGCTCGCTGGGTCGTATTGCTGGCGTCAGCGAAATGACCTCCACCAGCTCGTTAGGCAGTACGCGTATCATTCTGGTATTCGATTACGACCGCGATATCAACGGCGCGGCAAGAGATGTTCAGGGCGCGATAAACGCTGCGCAGAGCCTGTTACCAACCGGGATGCCAAGCCGGCCAACCTACCGTAAGATCAATCCCTCAGACGCGCCAATTATGATCATGGCGCTGACCTCGGAGACCTATTCGCAGGGCCAGCTTTATGACTATGCCTCCACCCAGTTAGCGCAAAAGCTGTCGCAAATCGACGGTGTGGGCGATGTCACTGTTGGCGGGAGCTCGCTGCCTGCCGTGCGTGTCGATCTTAATCCCCAGGCGCTGTTTAATCAGGGTGTTTCGCTGGATGCCGTGCGTGAAGCCATTTCTAATGCTAACCAGCGCAGACCTCAGGGCGCGATTGAAGATCATCAGCAACGCTGGCAGCTGAAAACCAATGACGAACTGCAAAAGGCGGCGGATTACCAGCCGCTGGTGGTGCATTACAACGCGGGCGCAGCAGTGCGGCTGCAGGATGTGGCTAACGTAACGGACTCCGTCCAGGACGTGCGCAACGCCGGGATGTCGAAAGCCAAACCCGCCATTCTGCTGCTGATCCGCAAGCTGCCCGAAGCGAACATTATTGATACGGTTGATCGTATTCGCGCTGAAGTCCCTGAACTCAAAAATAGTATTCCGGCCTCAATCCATCTGGAAATTGCCCAGGACCGCTCTCCGACCATCCGCGCTTCACTGGCTGAAGTTGAGCAGTCTTTGGCTATCTCTGTCGGGCTGGTGATTCTGGTGGTGTTTGCCTTTTTACGCTCAGGCCGCGCGACGCTTATCCCGGCGGTAGCCGTGCCGGTTTCGCTGATTGGCACCTTTGCCGCGATGTACCTTTGCGGCTTCAGCCTGAATAACCTGTCGTTAATGGCGCTGACTGTCGCCACCGGATTTGTGGTGGATGATGCCATCGTGGTGCTGGAGAACATTTCCCGTCACGTAGAGGCCGGGATGAAGCCGCTTCAAGCCTCGTTACAGGGCGTGCGGGAAGTGGGATTTACCGTGCTGTCGATGAGTCTGTCGTTGATTGCCGTTTTCCTGCCGCTGCTGATGCTGGGCGGCTTAGTGGGTCGCTTCTTCAAAGAATTCGCCGTCACGCTGTCGGTGTCGATAGCCATCTCGCTGGTCATTTCCCTGACGCTAACGCCGATGATGTGCGCCAGGCTGTTACGGGCACATCCACAACGTGACCAATCGCGGATTCGTGGCTTTGGCAGAGTGCTGAACGGTATTCAGCAAGGCTATGGCCGATCGTTAAACTGGGTGTTGAATCACTCCCGCTGGACGCTACTGGTGTTCTTCGCCACCATCGGCCTGACGGTCTATCTGTATATCTCCATCCCGAAAACCTTTATGCCCGAGCAGGACACTGGCCGCGTGATGGGCTTTATTCAGGCGGATCAGAGCATCTCGTTCCAGGCGATGCGCGGTAAGCTCGAAGCCTTTATGAAGATTGTCCGTGAAGATCCGGCTGTAGATACCGTGGTGGGTTTCACCGGCGGTTCACGCAGCAACAGCGGCTCGATGTTTATCTCCCTTAAACCGCTGAGCGAGCGCAGTGAAAATGCCCAGCAAGTGATTGCCCGGCTGCGCATCAAGCTGGCTAAAGAGCCTGGCGCGAACCTCTATCTGATGGCGGTGCAGGACCTCAGGGTTGGCGGACGAGAATCTAACGCCGGCTATCAGTACACGCTATTGTCAGACAGCCTGGACGACCTGCGGATCTGGGCTCCTAAAATCCGCCAGGCTTTTGAGGCGCTGCCAGAGCTGGCCGACGTCAGCTCCGATCAGCAGGACAAAGGCTCAGAAATGGCGCTGACTTACGATCGTGAGAGCATGGCAAGGCTGGGAATTGATGTAGCGGATGCCAATGACCTGCTGAATAACGCCTTCGGTCAGCGGCAGATTTCCACCATTTACCAGCCGCTGAATCAGTACAAGGTGGTGATGGAAGTGGACCCGCGCTACACGCAGGACATCAGCTCACTGGATTTGATGTACGTGATCAACAACGAGGGCAAAGCGATTCCGCTCTCTTATTTCGCTAAATGGTTACCGGCTAACGCGCCGTTGTCGGTGAATCATCAGGGGCTTTCTGCCGCCTCAACCCTCTCCTTTAACCTGCCGGAAGGGGTGTCGCTGTCTCAGGCTTCCGAGGCCATTGACCGCAGCATGACATCGCTGGGCGTACCAACCACGGTACGCGGAAGTTTTGCCGGCACCGCGCAGGCCTTTGAGCAAAGCCAGAACAGCCAGCTGTGGTTAATTCTTGCCGCCATCGCCACGGTGTATATCGTGCTGGGCATTTTGTATGAGAGCTACGTGCATCCGCTGACCATCCTCTCCACGCTGCCTTCTGCTGGCGTCGGCGCGCTGCTGGCGCTGGAACTGTTCAGTGCGCCGTTCAGCCTGATTGCGTTAATTGGCATTCTGCTGCTGATCGGTATCGTGAAGAAGAACGCCATCATGATGGTCGATTTTGCGCTGGAGGCGCAACGCAACGGCGACCTGACCGCGCGTGAAGCCATCTTCCAGGCCAGCCTGCTGCGTTTCAGGCCGATCATGATGACCACGCTGGCGGCGTTATTAGGTGCGCTGCCGCTGGTGTTAACCTCGGGTGACGGTGCAGAACTGCGCCAGCCGCTGGGCATTACCATTGTCGGCGGGCTGGTAATGAGCCAGCTGTTAACGCTATACACCACGCCGGTGGTCTATCTGTATATGGATAAACTGCGACGCAGACCGCGTCAGGAACTGGTTCAGTCATGAATACGCTGCCTTCCACCGTGCGCTGGCAACTGTGGATCGTTGCCTTTGGCTTCTTTATGCAGGCGCTGGATACCACCATCGTTAACACGGCCCTGCCCTCGATGGCGATCAGCCTGAACGAAAACCCGCTGAATATGCATTCGGTTATCGTCTCTTATGTGCTGACAGTCGCGGTGATGTTGCCGGTTAGCGGTTGGCTGGCCGACCGTTTCGGGGTCAGAAACGTGTTCTTCAGCGCCATCGTGCTGTTCAGCGTCGGCTCATTGTTCTGTTCACTGGCCACCTCGCTGGACCAGCTGATTATGGCGCGCGTGGTGCAGGGTATTGGCGGCGCAATGATGGTGCCGGTGGGTCGGTTAACGGTAATGAAGCTGGTTCCACGAGCCGAATATATGGCGGCGATGACCTTCGTCACTCTGCCAGGCCAGGTGGGTCCGCTGCTGGGTCCGGCGCTGGGCGGCGTGCTGGTGCAATACGCCAGCTGGCACTGGATCTTCCTGATCAATATCCCGGTCGGCCTCATTGGTGCCATTGCCACCCTAAAATTAATGCCTAATCTGAGCCTGCCACCGCGAAAATTCGATTTTGTGGGCTTTATTCTGCTGGCGGCGGGAATGGCCACTTTAACCCTGGCATTGGATGGACAACGAGGTTTGGGCGTTTCTCCGCTTTTACTCTGCTTGTTTATCCTGATCGGCGTGTTTTCCCTGCTGTTCTACCTGATGCATGCCAGGGGAAATGAGCGCGCACTCTTCAGCCTGAAGCTGTTTGATAACCGCATTTATTCGATTGGATTGCTGGGCAGTTTTACCGGACGCATCGGCAGCGGCATGCTGCCCTTTATGACGCCGATCTTCCTGCAGGTTGGCATGGGCTATTCGCCGCTGCATGCGGGGCTGATGATGATCCCAATGGTGCTCGGCAATATGGGCATGAAGCGCATTGTGGTGCAGATCGTTAACCGGTTTGGCTACCGCAACGTGCTGGTAGGGGCCACCCTCGGTCTGGCGCTGGTGGTGCTGCTGTTCCCCGCGGTGGCGCTGATGGGCTGGGATTACCTGCTGCCTGTGGTGTTGTTCTTGCAGGGAATGGTTAACGCCATCCGTTTCTCCTCCATGAATACCCTCACGCTGAAAGAGCTGCCGGACGATCTCGCCAGCAGCGGCAACAGCCTGCTGTCGATGATTATGCAGCTGTCGATGAGTATTGGCGTAACGGTGGCCGGGCTGATGCTGGGCACCTTCGGCCATCAGGCCGTAGCGGACAGCGCTGCGGTGCATCAGGCCTTTATCTATACCTATCTGTGCATGGCGGTAGTGATTGTTCTGCCCGCCCTGGTGTTCTGGCGCGTGCCGCTGGATGTCAGTAAAAACGTGGTGTTGAGCCGCAAGAGGAAGTCTTAATGTTTGCAAAATTGCGTATCGGCATCACCGCCAAGCTGTTCGCCGCTATTTTTTCTACCTGTCTGCTGGTGCTGATAACCATGCACTGGGGCGTGCGGCTTAGTTTTGAACACGGTTTTATTGACTACATCAAGAAAGGTAACGAGCAGCGGCTGGTGATGCTCAGTGACGCGCTGTCCGATCAGTATGAACAGCACGGTAACTGGGACTTCCTGCGCCATAACAACAAGCTGGTGTTCCAGATCCTGCATTCGCTGGAACAGAATCCGGACTCCAGCTCTCAGCTTCCTCCGCACGGCTGGCGTACGCAGTTCTGGATTATCGACCAGCAATACCATGTGATGATCGGCCCCCGCGGCCCGGTGCCACCAGAAGGTTCCCGCCGTAACATCACCACCAGCGACGGACATATTGTCGGCTGGGTGATAGGTTCACCGCCGGAGCGGCTGACCCGCAGCGCGGACATCAACTTTGATCAACAGCAAAAGCGTACCAGCTGGATAATATCCGGACTGGCGATGCTGCTGGCCGCGCTGGTGACCTGGTTGATGTCTCGTGGGTTGCTTGCGCCGGTCAAGCGTCTGGTGGAAGGCACTCATCAACTGGCTGCCGGGGACTTCACCAGCCGGGTTCAGGCCAATAGCCGGGATGAGCTGGGCCGTCTGGGCCAGGACTTTAACCGGCTGGCCAGCACGCTGGAGAAAAATGAAAGCATGCGCCGCGCCTTCATGGCCGATATTTCCCATGAACTGCGCACGCCGCTGGCGATCCTGCGCGGGGAGCTGGAAGCGATTCAGGATGGCGTACGGAAACTGACGCCAGAGTCGATTGTGTCGTTGCAGGGTGAAGTCAGCACGCTGACCAAACTGGTAGATGATGTGCACCAGCTTTCCCTGTCTGATGAAGGAGCCCTCGCCTACCGCAAATGCAAAACGGATTTGGTGCCGCTGGTTGAGCTGGTCGCCAGTAATTTCACTGGCCGTTATCAAAGCCGCAAGCTGTCACTGGATCTTCGCCTGCCAGAGGAGGCTCCGCTGTTTGGCGATCCGGATCGTTTAATGCAGCTGTTCACCAATCTGATGGAAAACAGCCTGCGCTATACCGATGCAGGTGGCGGCCTGACCGTGACGGTGGTGTCACAACCGGACCAGCAGATCCTGCATTTTGAGGATACCAGTCCGGGGATTACCGACGAGCAACGTCAGCAAATTTTCGAGCGATTCTTCCGGGCTGAAAGCTCACGTAATCGCGCCAGCGGCGGCTCCGGGCTTGGCCTGGCCATTTGCCTGAACATTGTTGAAGCCCACGATGGCACCATTGTTGCGGATCACTCCGATGCCGGAGGACTGAAAATTACGGTACACTTACCCTGCAAGACTAACTAAAGAGGTGTGTCACCTCTTGTTAAGCAGATGAGTGTTATGGAACAGGAAACGCTTGCCCCGCTGATTTTAGTGGTTGAAGACGAACCCAAACTTGGCCAGCTGATGGTGGATTATCTGCAGGCTGCCAATTACCGCACCCACCATCTTCTGCGTGGAGATGAAGTGCTGGAGTGGGTAAAACAGACGCCGCCGGACATGATCCTGCTGGACCTGATGCTGCCAGGCATGGATGGCCTGACGCTGTGCCGGGAAATCCGCCGCTTCTCCGACCTGCCAATCATGATGGTCACCGCCAAAACGGAAGAAATTGATCGCCTGCTTGGGCTGGAAATCGGGGCGGATGATTACATCTGCAAACCGTTCAGCCCGCGTGAAGTGGTTGCCCGAGTGAAGACCATCCTCAAGCGCTGTAAACGCACGCTGGAAGAGGCACAAAAAGCCTCGCTGCTGGTGATCGATGAAAATCGCTTCCAGGCCAGTTGGGATAAAGGTCCACTGGATCTTACCCCTGCGGAATTCCGCCTGTTGAAAACCCTCGCTCAGGAGCCTGGCAAGGTCTTCTCCAGGGAGATGCTGCTCAATCATCTTTATGATGACTACCGCGTGGTCACTGACCGGACCATCGACAGCCACATTAAAAACCTGCGCCGCAAGCTGGAACTGCTCGATTCTGACCAGCCCTTTATCCGCGCGGTGTACGGCATGGGCTACCGCTGGGAAGCAGATGTCTGCCGATTGATCTAGGTCAATTTACATTCCCCGCCCAACCTTTTACAATTCCCGCATATTTTGTAAGGCCGTCTCTGACGGCCTTTGTTATTTCTCATCCGAAACCAATAATCCGATGTTCTCTGCCTCCTTCACACTCTTTCCCATTTGGATGTCGAGTGGCAACAAGGCGGCAAGCACCTTCATCTTCAGGAGCTTGCTTTAGTCAGTGACTGGGGGGGAGGTGAGCAGCCAACACAGTTGCAGCTCGGAAGACATTGGGAAACTTAAAGAGAAACTCAACAGTGAAACCTGAGCTTTTGTCGCCTGCTGGTACGCTCAAGAACATGCGCTTCGCCTTCGCTTACGGAGCAGATGCCGTCTATGCGGGTCAGCCGCGTTACAGCCTGCGGGTGCGTAATAACGAATTCAACCACGAGAATCTGGCGCTGGGGATCAACGAAGCCCATATGCTGGGCAAGAAATTTTATGTGGTGGTCAACATCGCCCCGCACAACGCCAAGTTGAAAACCTTTATTCGCGATCTGCGTCCGGTGATTGAAATGGGGCCGGACGCGCTAATCATGTCCGATCCCGGTTTGATTATGCTGGTGCGGGAAGCGTTTCCGCAGATGGACGTGCATCTCTCGGTGCAGGCCAACGCGGTGAACTGGGCGACGGTGAAATTCTGGCAGCAGATGGGGCTGACAAGGGTGATCCTCTCGCGTGAACTGTCGCTGGAAGAAATAGCCGAGATCCGTGAGCAAGTGCCAGAAATGGAGCTGGAGATTTTCGTCCACGGCGCATTGTGCATGGCCTACTCCGGCCGCTGCCTGCTTTCCGGCTACATCAACAAACGCGATCCGAATCAGGGAACCTGCACCAACGCCTGCCGCTGGGAGTACAAGGTGCAGGAAGGCAAGCAGGACGAGGTTGGGCAGATCGTGCATCAGCATCAGCCGATCCCGGTGAAGACCGTTGAGCCAACGCTCGGTGAAGGTCAGCCAACCGACCAGGTTTATCTGATTGAAGAAGCTAAGCGTCCTGGCGAGTACATGACCGCCTTTGAGGATGAGCACGGCACTTACATCATGAATTCGAAAGACCTGCGCGCCGTGGCGCATGTGGGTCGCCTGACGCAAATGGGCGTTCACTCGCTGAAAATCGAAGGCCGCACCAAATCGCATTACTATTGCGCACGCACTGCGCAGGTATACCGCCGTGCGATTGATGATGCCGCCGCTGGCAAACCGTTTGACGAATCGCTGCTGGACACGCTGGAAGGTCTGGCGCATCGCGGGTATACCGAAGGTTTCCTGCGCCGCCACACGCACGACAGCTACCAAAACTATGACTACGGACATTCAGCTTCCGATCGTCAGCAGTTTGTCGGGGAATTTACCGGTGAGCGCCGCGGGGATAAAGTGCTGGTTGAAGTAAAGAACAAGTTCAGCGTCGGCGACAACCTGGAGCTGATGACCCCGGAAGGGAATATCAACTTCGATCTGCCAGCGATGGAAAATACCAAACTGCAGCCAACCGAAGTGGCACCAGGTAACGGCCATTTCGTCTGGATCAGCGTGCCGGAAGAGATCGACCTCACCTTCGCGCTGTTAATGCGTAATTTTCCGCAAGCCCCAGCCAGCCAGCTCGCCGGGTGAATGGCGAAGGAAATTAGCGGAGCAGGAGTAAACCGGCAGGCCTTAGATCACGCATCCTGCGGCACGGCCTGCTGCATCCGCTACTATTTTGATAATTTTGGTTTAATGCACAGTCTGTACACTTAAGTAACTTCAGGTTACTTTTATTAGAATTTGATCACATAACCTGAAGCCTTTCCTGGCTAGAATGCGCCTTGTCAAAAACGAGAATTCGAAACGGCAGTCTTTATCAGGAACCACCTCCTTGGCCCGTCCGGCTCCCCCGGACGGGCTTTTCTTTTGCCTCTGCGTCCCACGCTTTTCGTCGAAGGTGCAATATGTGCTATAACTGAAGCACTTTTGGGCCTGAACGGGTCAGTACTGACGGGAAGACAGACATGGAAAAACACCCTATTACGCTGGTGATTTTGAACGGTAAAGGCGCCGGCACTGAAGACCTGCGTGAAGCCATTTTTGCGCTGCGCGAGGAAGGTTATTCCATTGAGGTTCGCGTCACCTGGGAGCACGGAGACGGCGAGCGTTACGTCAAGGAAGCGGTAGAGATTCAGGCTGAAACCGTAGTGGCGGGCGGCGGCGACGGCACCATCAATGAGATTGCCACTGCGTTGGCGAATATTGAAGCCTCAAAGCGCCCGGTTCTGGGCATTATTCCACTGGGCACGGCCAATGACTTTGCCACTTCAGCCGGTATTCCGCTGGAGATGGAGAATGCATTACGGCTGGCGATTGTGGGCAAAGCGACCGCCATCGATCTGGCGCGTGTTAACCAGACGCATTACTTCATTAATATGGCAACCGGCGGTTTTGGCACCCGGATCACCACAGAAACCCCGGAAAAGCTGAAGTCAGCCCTTGGCGGTGTCTCCTACTTTATTCATGGGCTGATGCGCATGGACACGCTTAAAGCAGACAGCTGTGAACTGAGCGGCCCGGACTTCCGTTGGCAAGGTGATGCGCTGGTGATCGGCATTGGCAATGGGCGTCAGGCTGGCGGCGGTCAACGACTTTGCCCGACAGCGCTGATCAATGACGGCAAAATTGAGCTGAGCATTGTCACCTCTAAAGAGATCCTGCCAACATTACTGAATTCTGTTATTGGGGGTGATGATGACAATCCTAACATCATCCGCGCGTCCCTGCCGTGGCTGGAAATCACCGCCCCGCACGAGATGACCTTCAATCTGGACGGCGAACCGCTAACCGGCACCTCATTCCACATTGAAGTGATCCCAAACGCCATCGCCTGCCGCCTGCCGCCATCATGCGAGCTGCTTGCCTGAGTTTAGGAGATTGCTGCTGCGGGATCGTAAGTTGACTGAATGGCCTGGCGGCCAAGTTAGAGTGAAGTAAGCGCTGTAGGATCGTAAGTTGGCTGGCTGCTCTGGTGACCAAGTTAGAGTGAAGTGGGCGCTGTATGATCGTAAGTTGGCTGGCTGCTCTGGTGGCAGGTCAGGGAGAGAGAGTTGAACATAAAGACGCCGTGAACCCATCCGTGGGGGCTCAGCTGCGACGTCCATGTCGCAGATGCTTTACTTATCAACTC